>NC_021287.1:2410728-3013410 GCF_000402035.1 Caballeronia insecticola | reverse complement strand
AGTGACCACACTGGAGCAGGGTGGGACCAAGCCCGCGCGGTCATTCAACTCAAGTGAGAGCAACATGAAACGTACTTACCAACCTTCCGTGACGCGCCGCAAGCGCACCCATGGCTTCCGCGTTCGCATGAAGACCGCCGGCGGCCGCAAGGTCATCAACGCCCGCCGCGCGAAGGGCCGCAAGCGCCTCGCAATCTGAGTGCGCTGAAGTGGCCGCTCGCGGCGAGGTCTCGTTCGTTGCATCGACAATCGAACGCGCAACAGCCGCCCGCGAGCCACTCATGCGCCGCACAGAAGTCTTGAAACAGGACATCATTCAGTTGCCGGCGCAGGCCGCGTTCCCCAAGGCCGCAAGGCTGCTGAAAACGGATGAGTTCTCATCCGTTTTTCGTTTGCGCCCCTGGCGACGCTCGCCGCACTTCGTCCTGTACGGCAAGCCGACAGGAAATGCTGCGCGGCTCGGGCTGGTGATCGGCAAGAAGCAGGCGCCGCGCGCGGTAACGCGCAATCTGATCAAGCGGCTTGCGCGCGATGCGTTCCGGCTGCGTCGCGAACAGTTGAGCGGCTTCGACATTCTCGTGCGGCTGCACGCGAAGATCGACCGTCGCGCGTTGCCGAGCGCGAGCTCCCCGCCGCTTCGGGCGCTCGTCAGCAGCGAGCTGGAAACATTGCTCGACCGTGCCGTGCGCGAAGCAGCGCGCCGCTCGGCCGAATCCGTGGCGGCGCCGCACATCGCGCCCGCCGTCGACGATTCATCCGGCCCGACCGGCTCCCCGGAGTCTTGATCAGGGTCATGAAGCGCAAGCTGCGTCAGGTGAGTCCCTCGTGACGAACCGGGCGTGCGGCGCGAAGCTTATGCAAACGGCACTCATCGCGTTGTTGCGCTTCTACAAGGTTGCTGTGAGCCCCCTGCTCGGCAACCGGTGCCGCTTTTATCCTTCCTGTTCCGACTACGCGCGCGAGGCAATCCAGTATCATGGCGCCGCGCATGGCACGTATCTCGCCGCGAAACGGCTCTGCCGCTGTCATCCTTTTTCGGCGGGCGGCGTCGATCTCGTGCCGCCTCCCAAGGGTTGTGCCGACCCTGACGACGCGAGCCGATCGCGCGCGGATTCTGCGCAAGACAAGCTTTCAACACTAAACGGCGCTGAAGCGCTTTCCGATCGACACTGAGACAACGCATGGATATCAAACGCACCGTCCTATGGGTCATCTTCTTCGTGTCAGTTGTCTTGCTGTTCGACAACTGGCAACGCGACCACGGGCGCCCGTCGATGTTCTTCCCCGGCGCGACGCAGCCGGCGAAGACCGCCAGCAATCCCGCACCGGGTTCGGCCACGCCGGGCTCGCAGCCGTCCGAATTGCCGAACGCGCCGGCCGGCACCGCCGCTCCGGGCTCGACGACACCGCCTGTCACGGCGCAGGCGCAGCTCGTCAAGTTCACGACGGACGTGTACTCCGGCGAGATCGATACGCGCGGCGGCACGCTGTCCAAGCTCTCGCTGATCAAGGAAGGCGACGGCAAGCAGCCTGATCTCTACATCACGCTGTTCGATCACACGGCGAACCACACGTACCTCGCGCGCACGGGCCTGCTCGGCGGCGACTTCCCGAATCACAACGACGTCTTCACGCCGGTGCCCGGCCAGACCTCGCTCACGGGCGATGAAAAAACGCTGAAGATCGCGTTCGAGTCGCCGGTGAAGGGTGGCGTGAAGGTCATCAAGACCTACACGTTCACGCGCGGCAGCTACGTGATCAACGTCGATACGAAGATCGAGAACGTCGGCACGGCGCCGGTGTCGCCCAAGCTCTATGTGGAGCTCGTGCGCGACAACACGCCGGTCGAAACGCCGCGCTTCTCGCACACGTTCATCGGGCCGGCGGTCTATACGGACCAGAAGCACTTCCAGAAGATCGACTTCTCCGACATCGACAAGAACAAGGCGTCGTTCGAACCGTCGTCGGATAACGGCTGGATCGCGATGGTGCAGCATTACTTCGCGTCGGCGTGGATTCCGCAGCAGGGCGTCAAGCGCGACATCTATGTGCAGAAGATCGATCCCGAGCTGTATCGCGTCGGCGTGACGCTGCCTGCGCAGACCATCGCGCCGGGACAGACCGTGAATGTCGATGCCCGTCTCTTCGCCGGTCCGGAAGAGGAGCGCATGCTCGAAGGCATCGCGCCGGGGCTTGAGCTCGTGAAGGACTACGGCATGGTGACGATCATCGCCAAGCCGCTGTTCTGGCTGCTCGAGAAGATTCATAGTTATGTCGGCAACTGGGGCTGGGCGATCGTGCTGCTGACGCTGCTCATCAAGGCGGTGTTCTTCCCGCTGTCGGCGGCGAGCTACAAGTCGATGGCGCGCATGAAGGAAATCACGCCGCGCATGCAGCAGATCCGCGAGCGCTTCAAGAGCGATCCGCAGAAGATGAACGCCGAGTTGATGTCGCTCTACAAGACCGAAAAGGTCAATCCGTTCGGCGGCTGTCTGCCGGTGGTCGTGCAGATTCCGGTGTTCATCTCGCTGTACTGGGTACTGCTGTCGTCGGTGGAAATGCGCGGCGCACCATGGATCGGCTGGATTCACGATCTGTCGCAGCAGGACCCGTACTTCATCCTGCCGGTGTTGATGGCCGTCTCGATGTTCGTGCAGACCAAGCTGAACCCGACGCCGCCCGACCCCGTCCAGGCAAAGATGATGATGTTCATGCCGATCGCGTTCTCGGTCATGTTCTTCTTCTTCCCGGCAGGTCTCGTGCTGTATTACGTGGTGAACAACGTGCTGTCGATCGCGCAGCAGTACTACATCACGCGCATGATGGGTAAGAGCAAGAAGAAGGTTACGTAAGCCTCGTTCTTGCCACTCGATGTAAACGTGAAACGCCCGGCCTAGCCGGGCGTTTTGCTTTGGTGGTTGCTATGTGCTGCCGAGGGCGCGCCGTTCAGCGCTTCATCGATCCGTAAAACTGCTCGACCAACTCTTCGAGCAGATACCGATGATGCGGCGACAGCGCCTCGATCTTCGTCGCCAGTTCGAGCGTCTCCTCCGATGCCGGATAGTGCTCGTCGCGCGCGAGCGGCTTCGGCGTCGCTTGCGGATTCCCGCTCGGCGACGGGCCATAGTGCAGCCAGTGCTGATCGACCTTGAACCAGTCGGCGAGCGTCTGCAGCTTGTCGACGGTCGGAATCGAACGCGCGGTGAGCCACTTGTGCGCCGTCTGCGGCGAAACCGGCTCGCCTTGATAGCGAAGATTGAAACGCAATGCGAGATCGGTCGCGCCACGCATCTTTTCGGGCGCACGGGACATCGAGAATTTGAGCCGCTCGGAGAAATCGGCCTTTTCTTGTGGTGTAGGCATGGGCTCGATTGTGCGAGGCAATCGCTGCTTACAAGTCAACCAACTGCGCTAGATTTGGCTTGATCCTGTCGTCGTTTATCTTGTGCAAGTGTTTAAAGTAATTGCTTACAGGCAAGCGAAATCCGATCGATTTTCCCATACCCAATGGCGTTCCAGTAGCTTCTCTGCGCGGCATCTTCTCGAAGATCGATTTAATCGTATATCTCGAACAAGATAACGCAAGAATCTTCCTAACCGCAGCCCTTGAAGCCGCGCGTTGCTCGCCGCGATACAATGCCCGCACTCCGAAATCACCCTTTTCGCCCCGCCGACATGTTGAGCAACGACACCGATCCGATCGTCGCAATCGCCACCGCGCCCGGGCGTGGCGGAATCGGAGTCGTGCGTCTGTCGTTCGGTCGAGCCGGCGAAGCAGCCGCGCAAAAGGCGATGCACGCGCTGTGCGCGCAGGCGCTCGCGCCGCGACACGCCAGTTATGTGCCGTTCGTCGACGGCACGGGCGAAGCGCTCGATCGCGGCATCGCGCTCTACTTTCCGGCGCCCCATTCCTACACGGGCGAGCATGTGCTGGAGTTGCAGGGGCACGGCGGCCCGATCGTGTTGCAGTTGGTTTTGCAACGGGCGATCGAAGCGGGCCGCGACTTCGGTCTGCGTCTTGCCGAGCCGGGCGAATTCACGCGCCGGGCATTTCTCAACGACAAGCTCGATCTCGCGCAGGCGGAAGCCGTCGCCGACCTGATCGAGGCCAGCACCGAGGCGGCGGCGCGTTCGGCCGGCCGCTCGCTGGAAGGCGCGTTCTCGCGCGAGATTCACACGCTCGTCGAGGACGTGATCAACCTGCGCATGCTCGTCGAGGCCACGCTGGATTTTCCCGAGGAAGAAATCGACTTTCTCGAAGCCGCCGACGCGCGCGGCAAGCTCACGCGCATCCGTCAACGTCTCGATACGGTTCTCGCCGATGCACGCCAGGGCGCGCTCCTGCGCGAAGGCTTGTCGGTTGTGCTGGCGGGTCAGCCGAACGTCGGCAAGTCGTCACTGTTGAATGCGTTGGCGGGCGCGGAACTGGCGATCGTCACGCCGATCGCCGGCACGACTCGCGACAAGGTCGCGCAGACCATTCAGGTCGAAGGCATTCCGCTGCATATCATCGACACAGCCGGGTTGCGCGAGACGCAGGACGAAGTGGAGCGCATCGGCATCGAGCGCACGTGGGGCGAGATCGAACGCGCCGATGTCGTGCTGCATCTGCTCGACGCGCGCGCCGGAGCGACGCCCGAGGACCATGTGATCGCCGCGCGTTTCCCGCAAGGCGTGCCGGTCGTGCGGGTCATGAACAAGACCGATCTGGCAGGCGAACCGGCGGCGGTCCGCGACGGTGACGGCGATACGCGCGAAGTGAATCTGTCGGCGAAAAGCGGCGACGGCATCGCGCTCTTGCGCGACGAGTTGCTCAGGATCGCCGGCTGGCAAGCGGGCGCGGAGAGCGTGTACCTCGCGCGGGAGCGGCATCTGATCGCATTGCGCGCGGCCCGCGAACATCTTGCGCTTGCTGCCGCACACGCGGAACACCAGTCTCAGGTGCTCGATCTGTTCGCCGAAGAGCTCCGGCTCGCTCAGGACGAACTCAACTCGATCACGGGCGAATTCACCTCCGACGATCTGCTCGGCGTGATTTTCAGCCGCTTTTGCATCGGAAAGTAGCGTATTGCCCAGCAGCGCCTAACCATTCCCAGACACCCCGTCTCTTCCCCGCCACAGCTAGAGTTGGCCACCTAACGTTGGCTAACGTTGCCTATTGACGCCCGATGTTTTTTGGTACACATTTAGGGACACCGAGTCAGTGTGTCCCAAAATCCGTGTACCAACGTTATGCCGAAAACTGCCGTTCCGCTGAATGACACCCGCATCAAAGCTCTGAAGCCGAAGGCGTCGCGCTACCGCGTCGCCGATGGTGGCGGCTTGGTGCTGGAGGTCATGACGTCCGGCTCGAAGGTATGGCGATACAGATACACGTTGCACGGCGAGCGCCAGCCAATGGTGACGATCGGTGACTATCCGGCAATCAGCCTTCAGGACGCTCGAGAGAAAGCCAGGCGGTACACAGAGATCGTAGCCCGAGGCGTGTCTCCCGTAGCCGATGCAAAAAAGGACCGAGGCGCGGTGAAGCGGCTCGATACGGTCAAGGCATTCGGGGGAGATTGGTACACAGCCCAGATCGCCCCGATGTCGGAGTCCTACCGGCGAAACGTGAAACGGGCCTTGGAGAAAGATCTCTACCCCTCGATCGGCAATAAGCCCCTCGGAGATGTCACGCCGGGGGACATTCTGGCCCTATGTGATCGCATCAAATCTCGGGGGGCGCCAAAGATGGCGCTGTTCACACGGAATGTCGCGAAACGCATGTATGAATTCGCGATCGCGCGACAATTCGCGCAAACGAACCCCGCTCAAGCCGTCGTGGCGCGCTTTATTGCGACGCAGGACAGCCGCACACGCGTTCTGTCACCGGATGAGATCGGGACCGTTCTGCGGGCCGTCTACGCTTCAGATATCCGCCGCCAACTGAAACTCGCCGTTCATCTCCTCGTGTTGACCATGGTTCGTAAGAGCGAACTGACCGAGGCGACGTGGCCCGAGTTCGATCTCGACGCCGGCATGTGGAAAATCCCGGCCGATCGCATGAAGAAAGAAAAGGAACACTGGGTCTTTCTATCGACCCAAGCCGTGGAGATGTTGCGCGAACTCCGAGTTTTGAGCGGGGATGGCGAATTCGTATTTCCGTCAACGCGCGGCAGCTCCGAAAAACCGATCTCGAAGAGCACGCTGAACCAAGCAGTTCGCGCTCTCAGCCTCGACGTGCAGCATTTCGTTTTGCACGACCTCCGCCGCACAGCTTCAACGCATTTGCATGAAATGGGTCATTCGTCTGACGCCATTGAAAAGGCGCTCGCCCATACGATCAAAGGCATCAAAGGAATCTACAACCGAGCCGAGTACGCGGAAGAGCGTCAGAAGATCCTTCAGGTGTGGGCAAATTTTGTTGACGCACAGATTGAAGGCGGCCGGAAGGTCGTGATTGGGAACTTCGGCCAGTCGGCCGCATAGATTTTCACTACCCGTGCCTGACGGAATCAGGAATAGCGGCGGCCAAGGTGTTCGAGCACCAAGGCCGCCTGACCACAAACCAAGCTGTTAAGGAGCTTGAATCATGGCTGAGATCAATTTTACAGGGTCCATCCCGCTCGTACCCGCGAACGCCAACACTCGGGAACTTATGGATTTCTCAGGGCGCGCGTACTCGCTCTATAACGTCCTCTCGTTCATGACCGAAGCCATGGACGAAGATGAGCCTGGCGGCCAGCCAATCAAATGCACATTGGTCGATTTGCGTGGGTCGGCGGAAAAGCTTGCCGAAGATCTACAGCAAGCCAGCGATAGATCGCGGATAAATAAAAGCGGCTCAGCAAGCAACGACACCACTCTGCCGAAACAGACCTTCCCCGTCGATCTCAGGGAAGTTGCACGTATGGCAGACACCGCACAGGGTTCAATTCAATGTCTGTGCGCCCTAGCGACCGAGGCTATCTCGATGCCTGGATGTGAAGCCGAACGTCAGCTTGCAGTGTTGGCCACGAATATGCTGCCAATCATCGGTGCGCAGATGGACCGAATACTTGCGAATCTAGGGGAGATGAGAACGGGTTCCTTCGACGAGCATATCGAATCGATGGGACTGCGCGTCGCACCATACGCGGAGAAGCTGGAGCCGAGTCATGAATAACGCCAAAATTCTTCAGCATCCTGCCTTTGACTGCAAGCCCGTGATAAATGCCAGGCGACACGGCCCAACTCCGCGTGAAATTCCGATGCTCAATCGCGAGCGCTGGGAGCGGAAACAGCGAACCCAGCAACAGGATCAGAGTCTGCTCACGCTCGAAGAGCAATTATCGGAAGCGAATCGCGTCCTGAATGAGGTGAGCCACCACCTTGTGATGGCCGCTCGAGCTATCGCCGCTCAAAAACACAAAAGATAACCACAGACCAACCTTCGCGATCGCTTTGGCTGCGACCGCACTTTTTTTCTGGAGCCGCTCATGCGAACTGAGCGCTACGACACGCGGGATCGTGCCTACGGGGTATGGCACCGCGCAAAATCGATCGGCCGTTACTTGAATGCCAGCGACGCGGAATCGTTGACGATGGCCGATCTGGATTCGGTCCTGTTTACGGAGTACGACTACGGCAGAAAGACGCCTCTTGCTCTCGTTGAAGTCGCACGCGACATCGGGCAGGAGAAGGCTGCTGGCGTCCTTCAACAGCTTGCGATGCTGGCTAATGTTCCAGGGTACGTGGCGCTCTATACACCATCTGAGGCCGCCAATCCAACGGCGCCGAACTGGGACGATATCCAGAGTTTCCGCGTGAAGCGGCTATGGCCGCAGCCGGAGCCTAGTTGGCGCATTCTTTCGCCAAGTGAATGGGCTCGCGCGCTGGTGCAGATCCGCGGCTGGCAGATGCGTCGCTTCGAGCCACGCGCCGCCGCGAACGATGACAGCTTTTGAGGGAGGCTGACATGGAAGGAATCAGGCGAATCGGGGTCTTGATCAACGTAGTGGCGATATTGTGGGTGGCTGTTTTTCTATGGCTTGCAGCCGCGGCGGCAATCGGAACGGACGTGCCGCTCACTGACGAGCAGAAAGCGACTGCTTTTGAGCGTGACACAGGGAAGAAGCTCGCTCTCGAGAGCCTTAAGCATCCATCTGTGACGCCTCGTCAATATTCGGCGCTTGATGAACTGCTTGCGGATGCTGGGCGTGAGCCCAAGGATATCAACGTCCCCACCGGGGAAATTTTGGCCCGCTTCGAAGAGCGCCAGCGCATTCTCGACGGTTACTTTTCAAGCCATCCAGCGACTGTTCGATTAAGGCATTGGGGCGACGTTCAGGCCTACTTGATCTTCGCAGCAATTGGTTCGGCGATCCTTGGCGCCATAGGCTGGGTCGTTACCGGGTTTGCAATCGTCCGGAGGACTTCATGAGACGGAGTCTGCTGCTCCTGTTGCTGCTCGGGATTCAGACAGGCGGGGCGCATGCAGAGTGCGAGTGTCGATGTATGGGCGGTCAAAATAGGCCGATCTGCTCGAGCGCGATGGAACTTCCGCCCCTGTGTGGCCCGGCGATATGCCCGATCGAGTCTCCCTCTATTCAGCCGCTCATGTCGCCGCAATTGCCCCCTCTCGGAACGACGAACTGCCAGATGCGACAGGTCTGGAACCCGTACGCTCGACAGTATCAGTGGCAGCGCATCTGTCAATAAGCGCACTACGCCAAGACAGCCGCGCCTAGCTCGACGGGGCAAAAGCGGAGCACCCTACTCCGTTGGCGCGGCTTCCAAATTAGGGTAGCGAAAAGGGATCGCTGCGATGGACCTTCCGAGAGGCGTGCTGTTGGAGCGCGACCGCCTCGCGCGCGCCAACGAAATCAATACGCTTGAACTTCTCGAACGCCTGACGACAAACGAGGCGTGCGTGAAGATGTGGGTGGCGCTCGAAAGACGATCCTACGCCGCTGACGCGCCTGAGTTTGACGACGGCCTTTGGGTATTGGCGTTCTTAGCGGGGGTCGCCGAAGCATTGAGCTTGCCGCGTCACCAATCCGCATCTTCGGCCGACCGCAAAAACATCGCCGAACGATTAAGAAAGATCAGTGATGAGATCTCGCGGATCTTTGCCGCCTATGATCTCGACTTCAATCTCGTCCAGCTAAACGGTGCAGTCTTCGACGGCCTCTATGTATTCGAGGACTTCGGAGAGAGCAATCAGGCGCGCATCGCGGCCGCAGGTGATTCGCTTTTGCCGGCTTCCGATCTCGTGCGAAATATTCTCCAACGAAGTATCGAACAGGTGGAGACCGTCGCCCACGCAAAGCAAGGCGCAAACGCCGACGCGGTTCGCTTTATCCGCCTTATGGCGAAGCGGAATCAACTGGTATATGGCGAAGTCCTCAACGCGGTCATCGCAACCGCAACCAATGCCCTCTATGGCACGGCTTACGCCGACTCGGATGTCCGAAACCTGTTGATAAGAGCCTCTCGAGTGAAGGGTTTGCAATCTTGAGCGAATTTCCTGCGTGATTGCAAATTACGAACGGGACCGCCGAAAGATTTAATGGACGCATGCAAAACGACGCCAAGGAGCGGCAAAGCATGCGTGCCAATAACGAAGTTAGCCAAGCCGGGGAAACTCTTCCCGCCGTTGGATTCTCGCGCTGGAGCCAACTTCAGCGATTCATTCCGGTGAGCCGCGAAACGTGGCGCAAACTGGTCAAATCCGGCCGCGCCCCGCAGCCTCAGCGCTGGACCGAGCGTTGCACGGTCTACAGCAATGAGGAAGTCCATCGCTGGATGAAAGATCCGGCAGGATATCAAGCGCAGTCGATCGCTGCGTAAGGGGCTCAACATGGCCCAAAAACAAAAAGCCGCGACTCCAAAGAGCGCGGCCAAAGAAATCCTCAAGCAGAAGTATAGCGATGGTGCGGCAGCTCAGCGTGTACGAATCCTCGCATTCCTTCGTCATCACGGCTCTCTGTCCACTCTCGACGCTCGGCATCTGATCGACGTCATGCACCCGGCGGCGCGCGTCATGGAACTGCGCCGCCATGGTCACGAGATTGCAACTGTCTGGTCGCACGAAATCACTCCCGAGGGCGGCGAACACCGTGTCGCGCGCTATCACTTGATGCGGGAGGCCGTCTAATGCTCAACGAAATCGATCGTGCTCGATCCGCGCTCTTTCATCTCGACGCCGGCTGTGATCGCGCAACTTGGGTTCGAATCGGAATGGCCGCCAAGTGCGCCGGGCTCGAAATCTTGGATTGGATCGACTGGTGCTCGTCCGGTGCCAATTACGGCGGCGAACGCGAAACGCGCGCAGTTTGGCGCTCGTTCAAGGCTTCGGGCGGTATCGGTGCCGCGACGCTGTTTCGCTTGGCGCTTGACGACGGCTGGCAAGTCAGCTCGAAAATGGTTCGCGATATCAAAGCGTTGCCCTCTAAATTAGAGGCGAATAGAGAGCGGCAAATTCGAGAGACGCTTGATCCGCGCTGGCTGGCTTACTGGGAATCCCTCGGCCCAATTCGCGAAGCCGGGCTTGAATATCTCGAAGCCCGCGCATGCGAGGTGCCGCCTTCCGATGGTGATTTGAGATTCGATCCGGCCGCGCGACACCCGGTGGGCGTAACGGGCCCTTGTCTCGTGGCACTGGTGACAGACGCTATTTCCGGGTCCCCCATCAGCCTGCATCGCACGTGGATAAGAGATGACGGCACGAAGGCCGATGTTGAACCACCGCGGATGTTGCTCGGCGGGCACCGGAAGGCAGGCGGCGCCATTCGTCTCTGGCCGGACGAAGCTGTCACCCAAAGTCTAGCAATCGCGGAAGGCATCGAGTCAGCTCTGAGCCTTGCTAGAGCGATTCGGCCAGTCTGGGCTTTGATCGACGCCGGCAATCTCGCCAAGCTGCCTCCGCTGCCTGGAATCGACGCTCTATCAATCGCCGTCGACGCTGATCTCGCCGGTCAGCGCGCCGCCGAGGCGTGCGGCGAACGATGGGCGCTTGCGGATCGTGACGTTACGCTCGTGGAGGTGCCGAATGGGGCGTGACATCAATGATCTTGCGATGGAAGGCGGCGCCGACGCGATTCTTTTGGCTGTCGCGAACGGCCGTCGTGTCCCCAAGATTTCTGAGCGCAACAGCGTGCCTACAAGCGTCGCTCAGTTGGAAAGTGTCGACGGAGCGGGTGGACATCACGAGCCTCCTTACGTTGTGCGTCGAGCTTCCGATGTTCTCTCGACCAAACCAATGCGATGGAGGGTTCACGGAGTCCTCCCTGAATCCGGTCTTGCCGCGTTTTATGGGCCTTCTGGAGGCGGCAAATCGTTCTTGCTGCTCGACATTTGTATCGCCATTGCAGAAGGCGCAGGCCATTGGTTCGGGAGGCGCGTGAAAGCCGCGCCAGTGGCGTACGTCTGCCTGGAGGGTGAAGGCGGCATCAGCAAGAGGTTGAAAGCTTGGTCAATTCACAATGGCCGCGCTCTTCCTGATGCGCTGCACGTTGTCATGTCTCAGCCAGTCGATCTTAGATCGCTAAGCGACGTTCAGCGGCTTTGCGAAGCGCTGATACTTGCCGGCGTTCAAGACGGCGTGGTCGCGATCGACACGCTGGCGCAAGCCACCCCCGGGTTTGACGAAAACAGTGGTCAGGACATGAGCGAGGTACTCACTGCGTCAAAGGCGATTCAGGCAACTCTCGGCGGCCTCGTGATCCTCGTTCACCACACCGGCAAAACGGACGGTAAAGGGCTGCGCGGCCATAGCAGCCTGCTCGCTGCGCTGGATAGTTCGATCGAGGTCTGCCGCAATGGCGTTGAACGCAATTGGTCGGTTGCCAAATCAAAGGACGACGCCGATGGCGAGAGCTGCGAATTCCAACTGGATCGGATCGAACTCGACGACGATGAAGACGGCAATCCAGTCACGAGTTGCGTAATTAACCCGTCTGCCGCGCCCCCGAACTGGGCCCCGGAAAAGCCAAAAGGCGATGAACAAATCCTCGTTTTTGAGGCCATCGGAAAATTGCTGCTGGGGTCTAAAGTCTTCGGGAAAGACCCCAGCCACCCAAGCCGCCCTGGGGTTTTTTTGGAAGAAGCAGTGGAGGCAGCCAGCAACGTCCTTACTTGCGAGGTGAATCGCCGTAAGAACCGCGCCAGGCGGGCAATCCAGCGGATGATCGCCCGCGAAATCTACGCCTTCGATGGGGAGTTCATATGGCTTCGGTGACACCAGAAACCCCAGCAGACCCCAGCAAACCCCAGTGCTCCGGGGACACAAAAACCCCGAAACCCCAGAGACCCCACACCCCTATAGGGGTGGGGTCTGGGGTCTGGGGTGTCCGGGGTCTGAATTTTGGGTGTCTGAGCCCGCGATCGGAGTGACGGAAAAATGGCGAATGTAGACGATCGACTCAAGTCTTGGGGCGAATTCACGAAAGCTGTGCACGCCGGGAAACGTGGCGACTATCAGCCTGCGAAAGCGATTGTCGAGCGGGTTCGCGGGAAGTTCGGGGATCGAGCGGCCGAATCGCAACGCCGTGAACTCTGGCGGCTTATGCAGGCGGGAGATCCGAAATGAAGGGAAACCGCACAAAGCCGGTGGGGCGAATCGAGGCGACGATTGCGCATACAGAATTCGTCGTGGGTTTGGCATTTTCTTGGGGAGGTGACGATGATTGACGCGTTGGTTGGTGGAAAGTTGTTCAAGACGGCGGAAGAGCGACGCTCGAACTCCGGCAAGACGTTCGTGACGGACAACGTCCGCGCCGCCGACGGTGATGGCGAGAGCTTGTTCGTCAACGTGGTGGCATTCAGTGATTCGGCGAAGGCGACTCTGCTCGCGTTGGAAGACGGCGATAGCGTCTCGCTCACTGGAACGCTCAAGATCGGCACGTACGAGGCTCGCGACGGCTCTGTGAGGCCGAAGGTCAGCATGATCGCGCAGACGGTTCTGACGGCTTATCAGGTGACACGTAAGCGGAAAGCTGCAGCGATGATGTCCGACGGCTCAAACCGAATGCCGCGCGAAACCGCGATGGCCGATGACGATCTGTCTTTCTGAGAGGCGAGACATGACAAGCGGGCGATCGCTTGATGACACCAGTACGCGCGCACGCGCGCGAGAGGGGAATTCCGCTGACGATCCACTCCTTTCTCTCAACGCTGAACAACTCGTCGGTCGTATTCGATCGTTGGAAGCGAAGCTCGAGCGATTCGAGCGCGTGGCTTCGTTGTCAAACGCGCTGATGTTGCGACGGTCGACGCCTGCACCACGCGTTGGGCGTCCGGCCGACCCGGATCTACGCGGAAAATGGGTCGCGTGGGCGCTTGCGTCAGCTCCAGGCGGCTCGATTGATCTATGGATCGACGCGAATTGCATCGTAATGAGGCCGGTGGGCCGGGTTCGAGATAGCGCGCACTCTCGCATTCGGACCTTCGTATTTGCCTCCTTCGATACTCACGAAAGGCAGACTGGAATTTCGGTCTCGTTGGGCCGGCGAGAGCAGATCACGACGAAGCTCAACAACTACGCAAAGGCTGGCCGCGCCATCCTGAAGCGCGGTGAATATTCTCCGATCTCGCCATCAGCGGGGGTTGTTGATTTGTTGGGTTGAAGCTTCCTAAGTTTGCCTAGTCCATAAAATCGCAATGCGCAACCGGGAGCGCCTGCTCTGAATTTTCGGATGCCATAAAACGTTAGACGCGAGGCAGAAAACTCGCCATTGGTTTTCTGCCAAGATCATCTCGCGGCGCCCTCGTAAACTGAATTCACCATTCACCAACGAGGATTTCTTCATGCAAACCGTCGAAGAAGCGCGTCAGCAGCAGTTGCTCAACATCATCGACATGGCCGGCGCGCGCTTGCGCTCTATGTTTGCCACGATCGTCCAATCGGCGGAACGAGCGGCAGCAGGCCATCAGGTCGAAGCCGATCTCCGGCTCGTTGGCGCCGATATCGTTCAAATCCATGACTGGATGAGCAGTCAATTGGCGGAGGCGATGTCTGACACGCCCCTTGCGTCTGCCTCTGGGGCTGCGCAGATTGTTGCGATGGGCATTCCTGAGCCGATCGAAATTTCCCACGTCAAACACTAATCGGGAGGGAGCATGGCCGACTCGTCCTATCCATTTGTGGCGCCCCAGTTTCAGGGGAACGCCTATCTGATTCAGCGGCAGCAGGCGCTTGCCAATGCCCTCGCACAAAATGCGATGCAGGGGCAGCCACAGCCGCAGATGGTTGGCTCTGGTGGATCGCAGAACTATCAGGTCATGCCGCATACGTCAGCTCTCGCACCCGTTGCGCAGGTCGCACAAGGATTCTTGGCGCATGCGTTGGCGCAACGCGCGGCGCAGGGCCAAAACCAGCTCGGCCAGCAGCAAATGGATTGGGCAACCGGCGACAATGCGCCGCAACAACTGCGTCTTGGGGCTTTGAGTAATGCTCTGGGAGACTTGAACGGAGGTAGTTCCTCCCCTCTTCAGTCAGCCCCAGCAGGCCAACCCGGCACAACAGCCGGGACTGCTGGGGGGTATGACGCCGTTTCTGGGGATGCAGGGGTTTCTGACCAGTTGAGCCAGCAACCTCGGAGGCAAGGAGCGCTTGCCCCTGGAGGTCCGTTGAATCCGCTCGGCATTCCGATTCAGCAGGCCGCGATGATGTTCTTCGGCAATCAAGGCAAGTATTGGGATCTGCAGTCGCAAGCATACAAACCGGCCGAGATCGTCTCGCAAATTCGCGCGGCCGGCATTGACCCGAACAGCATGCTTGGCCGGCAAGTCGCTCAGCAGTCTCTTGCCAAAGCGAACTACATCGCGCCCATCTCCGCACGCCCTGGCGGCGCGCTGATGATGCCGGACGGCAGCACGCGCTACACGTTGCCCGCGCCTCAGGCTGGGGGTATGTGGGCGACGAACTCGGATGGCTCGTTGAAGCTCAATCAGGCCGGCCAGCCTTATCAGATTGGCATCGGCGGGGCGGCGGACCTTGAGGGCGGCATGGCGTTCGCCAAAACCGCGGGAGAAGGCGGAGCGATTCCGTATGCGGGCGTCGACGCTCAAGGCAATCCGTTGCCCGTTACGAATCGGACCGCGGCTGCGACCCAAGGCAATGGATCTGCGCCGCTTCCATTGCGCAGCAATAATCCAGGTGCAGTTTCTCCAGGCGGCTCGGTCGCTCAATATCCGGACATGCAGACCGGCCTTGTCGCGATGGACAAGAACCTCGCGAGTTACGCCGGTCAGACCGGAACGGGCACGCTCGGCGGCGTCATTACCAAGTGGGTCGGCTCGCCACCGAACGCGCCCGCGTATATCAAGGACGTGTCGACGCGCCTTGGCATCGGACCGAACACGCCTGTCGACCTGACGAATCCGGCTCAGCGCCAAGCGATCGCCACAGCCATTATGCTTCACGAGAACGGTCCGTCGAACGTCTTCGCACCGTCGCAGAAGGGCAACGCATCACAGCCGTCGCAGGCTCCGGTGGCGTCGTCGCAATCAACGAGCGGCGCGATCTACGCGCAGCCTCAACCGGGGTTCAATCAAGGTCAGACCGATCTTCAGACCGACCTGACGAAGAAATGGGGGACGCTGAACGAAGCGAATTCGCAAGCGCAGAACACGATCTCGTACCTGCAGAACATCCGTGGACTGGCGTCGAAGGCGGCGCTCGGCCAGCAGTCCGATCGGATCAATTACGTCAATGGCCTGCTTTCGCTGGCTGGCAGCGAAAAAGCCATCGATGCAGTCACGGCAAACAACCTGCTCGACAAGTACAGCAATCAGATCGTCGCGCGTCTCGGGACTGGTGGCCTCGGAACTGACGCTGCGCGCTCGATTCTCCAGTCGGCCTATCCGAACGCTCACATGACTCAAGGCGCGATCGGTGAGGCGGTCGACAATCTCGTCGGCGCGAGCCAAATGACGCAGGCGAAAGCGCGTTTGTTGCAAAGCGATTACAACTCGCGCAACCCGCAGACGTACAACCAGAAGGAAATGACCTTCGATCAAAACGCTGATCCACGCATCTGGCAATTCCAGAACATGAATCCGCAGCAGCGGCAGGCATTCAAGGCGAGCATGACGTCCGACGAACAGCAACAGTTCGGGAAGCAGATTCGCGCGCTGACGTCCTTGGGGGTGCTGAAATGAGCCTTGCAGACGAATTCGATGCTATCCAAGTGAAGAGCGCCCCCGGCGCTCCGTCGCAGGGCCTCGCGTCGCAATGGGATGCCACGCCCACGACGCCAGTTGCCGGGCCGCAATCGCAGACGTCGCAGCCTTCGTTCGTGGATCAACTCGGCCGACAACTCGGACTGACCGCGCGCGCGGGCGTGAGCGGCATCACAGCGCTTCCGGCGATGGTCGGGAATGCTCTGAACTCGGGCGTCAATTTAGGGATTCGCGGTGTGAATGCGCTCGGGGCGCATATACCTGAACTCTCGATGCCTTCCGACGCGATCCATCAGGGAATGAATGCGGTTGGCTTGCCACAACCGCAGACGCCGACCGAACGCATTGTTCAAAACGCTGCGGCTGGCATGGCGAGTGTGCCGACCTCGATGGGGATGGGCGGTGTGCTGTCCCGGTCCGCGTCACCGGTGGCGTCGGCAATCGGAAGCGGGCTCCAAATCTCTCCCGGCATGCAACTGTTCGGTTCCGCTGGCGCCGGCGCCGGTTCGCAAGGGGCTGCGGAGCTGGGTCTGAATCCCGCATGGCAAGTCGCTGGCAGCGTTCTCGGCGGCGCAACAGGTGTTGGCGCAGGATCTGCATTGACCGCAACGGCACGCGCATTTGGCAACGTGGCCGGCCGGTTTACCACGCCGCCGATGAGTCCTTCTGCTGCGGCAACTAAGGCTGATATCGGTGTCGATCGCGCCGTGTCGGACCTCGGCCCGCAAGGCGGCGCACTCTTTACCCCGACCGAGATCGATCCCTTGAAGCAACAGGTCGCGGCGCAGATTCAACAGAATCCGGGCGTGAGTCCGGTTGCTGCGGTGCGCTCGCAAGACTTCCGGAATCTCGGCATGCAGCCGACGCTCGGGCAGATCACGCGCGATCCGATGCAGTATGCGCAGGAAATGAATATTCGAGGCATCCCGGAGGTGGGGGCACCTCTTACGCAGCGTTTCAACACGCAGAATACGCAGCTTCAACAGAATTTGTTCGGGCTCTCCGGGCGGCCGTCCGATGCCTACACGGCCGGGACGCAGCTTCAGACGACGCTGAAATCCATCGACGAGCAGATGGCATCGAACGTCCGGGCCGCGTATGACGCAGCTCGCGCATCGAGCGGCAAGAATCTAGACGTCCCGCTCTCGGGCGTCGCGCAGGACTACGCTCAGGTTCTGAACGACTTCGGCGACAAGGTACCGAGCGGCGTGCGCAACAACTTCAACCAGATCGGTCTAATGGGCGGCACGCAGCAGAAGACATTCACCATCGAGAACGCCGAGAATCTGCTGAAGGTGATCAACGCGAACCAAAGCAATGATCCGGCGACCAACGCGGCCCTCGCGACGCTGCGAACCAGCGTGAAGAACGCGGTTCTTTCGGCGGATGACCAAGGCGGCGTCTACGCTCCGGCCCGTCAACTCGCTGCGCAGCGATTCGCCCTGCAGGATTCGATACCCGCTTTGGAAGCTGCGTCGAACGGCTCTGTCGCGCCTGATGACTTTGTGCGTCGCTTTGTGCTCAATGGAAAGACAAACGACGTGATGTCGCTCGCAGACCTGCTGAAGCAGCATAATCAGTCGAATACGTTTCAGGAGTTGCGCAATCAAGTCGGCGGCCAACTGTCCCAGGCGGGATTTGGCGCAAACCCAGCCGGCGACGCGAAATTTGGCCCGGTGCCCTATGCGAACGCGCTACGCAATATGGGCGACACGAAGCTCGGGGCCTTTTACTCGCCCGACGAGATCGCGCAACTGCATACGATAGGTCGGGTCGGCGGCTACATGAACAGTTTCCCGAGTGCGGCGCCGGTCAATACGTCGAATACGGCTTCGGCGCTCGCTTCTGTTCTCGGTGCAGGCGTGAAGAAAATCCCGTACGTCGGGCCGCTAATTCAAGGCGCGCAGAACCGGATGTTCGTCACGCGGGCGCTTGCCGCAGCGCTGAGCAATGCGCCTGCGACCCCGACGCCGAGTTATCCGATCCCGACTGCGGCTCTAGCGAACGCTCTTGCGCGTGCGCAGGCGACGAATGGCGCCAACGGCTCCCCGTAATGCGTGATAGATGGCGATCGAGCCAATCGGACCGAGCGCGACAATTGCAAACTGCAGGTTCATGGAGTTCTCCAGCCCCGCCACGCGCGGGGCTCTTCTTTCTGGTATCGGAATATGCAGTTTACGGCCACTGCTCAGCGCGCTTTTATTAATTCTCGTCGATTGTGAGGCCAGTGTCTCGGAGCGCTCCGACTTCATATCGATTGGGATTCGTGGTTTCCCCCGATCAATTTGTTTCCGCGACGTGCCGACATCGCGTCTGTCGCTGATACCAGCGACGCGATCGCCTAACAGGGGAGAACTCATGAAGAAAATCATCGCCGTGCTGATCTGCGCTTCGTTCATCGTTCCGGTCGTCGCTGAAGCACGCGGCGGCCATTACGTGGGTGGACACGGCTCATCGCACAAAGGCGGCCACTACAAAAACGCGCGCACGGGCGACCACTACGAGAAACGGCACTGATGCATGGCGCGGCAGGCGATAGTTCGTTTCTCCGATTGAAATACAGAAAATCAGAAACCGGCGTTGCCGAACAGGGGGTATATGGTGAACATACGCAGGAGCGCAGCGCATCGCGCTCACCCTCTCAAAAATTGGCCCGTCCGCGCGACGGGCTTTTTTTGTATTGCAATCCCGGCGCCGTGACATCAAGGACAAGGCGCACGCGCAATTACGTGCGCCGGCTATTTGCGCTGAGCGAAACGAACCAGCAAGTCACCTCACGAGCGGCCGAGTTCGCCGGAAAAGTCGAAATCACCGTCTGCGCTTACTGGACGGCCAACAACTTCTCGTACTTCCGAGGAAGCAACGCAAACTCGCCCCACGCCAGCCGTGAAGCCGCCAAGCCCACGCCGTTCGCGGTAATTTTCCCCCAGAACAGAACGAGGCGCCCCACCGATTGATCGTCGATTCCTTTCTCTTCCTGCTCACCAGCCCGCACTTTGATCGTGAAGTCTGGGATCTGCGGATGGGATCGCAATCGCGTCATTCTGATATTGTCGGGCCTCGAAAACTGGCCAGCGTTCCATGACCGTTGAATGGTCCCGTAATACAGTCGCGGAACGTCACACTCCTCGGTAACGGTCGCAATGTTTACCAGCACGTCACTTAGTTTCCGGGCGACATCGACGCCAGGAAGCACGAGATATTTAAATAGATTGACGTCGAAGCGTCGGCAGAGCCCGGCCACCGTCGTTATCTTGCTCGGAAGTGCGAACGTCTCGCCGCGGTGCCGTCCGATCGGGACCGCGGCAATCGGCCCGTCTTGCTCCTCGACTGCACTTTGATCGTAAGGCTCTGCCGGCGTATCTGGTGCGACAGGCTTCCCTTGCATGAAGGAATGAACGATCGCAAGCTGATCATGTGCGATGGCCTGCTTCGCATCTTCTTCCGACAGATATTTCTTGCCGTCTGCGACTGGTGTGCGAAGCGAGCAGAAAACATGGCGATACGTAGAGCGATGCGTGAAGCAACACGAGCGGCCATTGGAGAAGAAATTCTTTTCTCTGGGCGAGCGAGAGATCGGCGTGTAGCACTCGGGACAATAAATCCGGTCGGCCATGTCCTCCGCATAATCCAGCGGAGTTACTGTCTCGGCCTCGTTAGGGCGAACCCGGTTCTCGGCGTCGAAAACCCAGTTCGGCGCGTATAAGGCGTGGTTGATCCTGATGCTGGAACTCATTCTGCTCTTTTCACGGTCTGAGAATCTTGGCGAGCCTGCGGCGGCGCAACGCGCGGAAGACTGCTGGACTCCTCGTCGTGCGGCGCCTGGATCGTATCGCTGACGGTGACCGAGTGATGACTGGAAAGCTCGGACATGCTTTTTTTCGATGCGTGACGTGTGAGTCCAAATCGGTGTTGCCTTCGTTTCGCCATAGACACATTCCTTTTTTTTGGCAGGGCGGCATAGTTGTGGGCCGAGAACCGCAGCCCGTCTTTCGTTGATTTATCGGAATGTGCTTAAAAAACTTAAACCTGACTTCCGCCTCTGAAAAAACCGCGGACTCGATCACCGAACCGTATCGACTACCCGTTGTTTAGAGCATGGCCTCTACGTGTGGCTTTATCGGCATCACTCTGCAAAATGACCGTCCCGCCTTCACGCATTTTGAAAAGTCAGTTGCGTCACTCTGGAATCTTGACAGCCACTCTGGGACTGGCGTCGGATGTCGCTTGCAAGTCGGCTGATCGGGAACTAATCTAGCCGCACTCTCGCGTCTATGACGCATCGACCTACAAACTCGGGCTACTGGGGTAGGGGCTCTTGCATCCTGAAGGGATGCGAGCTCCGCCCTGCACTGTGGCTATCTTGTTTGTTTCCCCTGTTCTCCAAAGCTCGCCCCCCCTTCCGTGCATTCGTGCGCGCGTCTTCTGCTGCGGCCGCGCAGGCCCCATCTTGCAATTCCTCATCCCGGTCGTTCGACCGTCATCCCTCATACGCAACTGTCCTTTTGTCGTCCGCCCGATTTCGGGCCTCCAACTGCCTACGGCCGACCCCGGCCTCAACTCTTCGCGCTTCCGGGATTGGCGACCCGGTTGATCGCACAGCCGCAAGTCACACAACAACGGGGATGAAGTGATCTCCCGAGTGCCCGAGCCTCATCGCTCGCGCACACGGGCTGCACCGGCTTGCCGAGGCAGAACACTCACAAACTCACCATTCGGAGGCTCGCGCCCCCGTTGTTGCCTCCCGGCCGCTCCTGCGGCTCAAAGTGACTTCGCAGGGAGGCAACTGGGGTCGAGTCTCGCGCATGGCTGATGGGGTGGAGATGTCTCACAAATCGCTTGCGGCCGACCTGAGCCGCGCAGCTCGCAAAGCGAGGGGCAAACAAGGTCATCTGACGCGTGTCGCCAGGGAATCTTCCCTTGCGCGGTTCGCCGGCTTTCTCTGGCAGACAGGGTTCCAGATTCATGCGACGGGCCAGATTCAAGAGAAGCACATCGAGGCATGGGTAGCGAACATGATGGAGCGCTCGCTGACGCCGAGAACGATCGCCAACAACATGGCGCACATCCGCACGGCGCTTGAGGGAATAGGCCGGCGCCCGTTCGCCGACCGTATGAGCAACGCTGTTGTAGGCGTCGCTGGAGCAAGCCGGAGCGGCACCAAGCGGCCCCTCGCACCTGAGGAAGCGCAGCGATACATCGCCTGCGCCGAAATGATCGACGAAGGTGTCGCCATGGTCCTAAGGCTTCAAATGGAATTCGGTCTTCGCGCACAGGAAGCGGTTCGCTGCGTGCCGTCGTTGCCGGATTGGAGTCGTGTACTGACCAATGCGGTCGGCGACGGCATGGTGATCGTCATTCACGGCACGAAGGGCGGCAAGACGCGGCGTTCGCCGGCTCTGGATCGTGCCCATGCCGCCGAGCTGGTGCAGGAGGCAATGGATCTCGCCCGACGCTCGAACGGCCGCCTGGTACGTAAGCCCGATCTGAAAAAAGCGATGGAGCGATATCACTATGTGGTACGCAAGGCGGGCATGCGCGGCGAGATTGCGCCCCACAGCCTCCGCTACGCATACGCCTGCGAACACCTTCGAAGGCTCAAGGGCTCGGGCATCAGTCGACGTGAAGCCGCCGCGGGCGTGTCTATGTGGCTAGGCCATGGAGACGGACGGGGCATCTGGGTTGAGACGGTGTACGCGAAACAGGAATTGGCGGGAGCAGACCATGCATAGGCACGCGAACACGCTCCCGCTTGTCGGCCATTCGCGCTGGAGCCAGATCGCGCCGTTCGTGGGCGTGTGCCGGGAAACGTGGCGCCAAATGTACCGGTCTGGCCGCGCCCCAAGGCCAATCCGGCTTTCTAGTCGTGTAACAGTCTGGAGGAACGACGAGATACACCGGTACCTTTGCGATCCCTCTCTGTCTTGGCGATGATCGTCAGCCGAGCCCGATTTTTAGCTGAGGCAAGACAAATGAGGCGACGAATACTCTGGCTATCGGTAAAGCTTGCCTAGTCTCTCAGCAAAAGTGCATAACCGCATGACTCGTATGATATTTTTTTGAGACCGGAACAACAGACGACGGCATTACGGGATTGCTGGCGGGAACCGTTTGCCGTACAGTTTGGTCCGTATAGAAGTGGGCTAGACGCGGCCTCAAGTCTCTAGCCGCCGTGCCGTTAATGCAGTCACCAATTAGTCGCTCGACCCAGTGCGAACTATTTTTGAGGTCAAACATGAATTTCCTCGCTTCCTCGCTCGGCTTACCACTGCGGGAACTGGACTACCCGTCTCTCTTTAATCCGGCCCCCCAAGGGGACTACGTCGGGAGCAACGTGTATGAAGCTCGCGGTACGTCCGAAGTAGACATCATGAAGGCCGCAAAGTTGTTGGAGCAGGCTAACAACGAACCGAACGTCATTTCGGCCAACGCTTACCTGCGCACATGGTGACCCTCTAGGCAATGTCCGACACAAACGAATTGTTCCCACGGGGGACTGCTCTACCGAAGCAGTCCCCTCTTTTTTGGGTCCACAACAAAGACCGTTATCTCCGGCAACTGCTCATCCGAGACATCGAGGCCGTTACGAAACGGCGCTTTGTCGTGTATTACGCAGATTGCTCGACGAATGCGCAGGTAGATCCCAACGACGATACCTACCTCGCTGAGTTGCTGAGCACGCTCAAGGGCGAGCCGGTCGACCTGATGCTCGAAACGAACGGCGGCTACACCGATGCGACCGAGAAAATCGTGTCAATCCTGACTGCGATGACCACGGATCTGCGTGTCATCGTGCCACGGCGAGCAAAAAGCAATGGCACCGTGATTGCCCTAACTGGTCGCGAGATCGTGATGGGGGTGCATTCGGAATTGGGCCCCATCGACCCTAACGTCGTACTCGGGCCGGGCAATGTAGTACCTGCCGACCTGATCCTCAAATCGGCCGAGAAGCACCCGCCGCTTATCGCTGGGTTCGCCTCATTGGCTGTTGCGCAAACGAAGAAGCTGGCCACCGCCGTCCTTACAAGTGGGATGCTCAAAGGCGCCGAACCTAAGGTGATCGAGGAAATCGTGAATAAGATTTCGACGCGCGATCACTACCACTCGCATGGATCGGTCATTGACTCTCGAGAAGCAGCCGATTTGGGATTGAAGATCGCGCACCTCCCGCCCGAGGATGATCTTTGGCAGCGCATCTGGTTGCTCCGAACAATGTGCGAACAGGATTGTAAAACTCATCGCGTGTGGAAGTTGTTCGAAGGCACAGCGGTCAGCAGTTCGATCGCAGCACCGCAGGGAATGTCAAGCTAGCATCCAACCGGGGTCGTTCACAAAGACGACTTCGGTTTTAGGTACACACTTTGGGACACAAAAATTCCCACGTGGCTTCATTGACCCGGATTTAGGGCTTCTCAGCCTGAACAATAGCTTCTGCATCGAAGTAAGCTCAGACGCCCGGCGGCCTGCCGATCTCACGCAACTCCGCGCTCAGTTTCTCGCCTTCATCGGGCCGCCCGTGAAGCGCGGCAGGCGTGTTCTGGAACATCTCGATTCGATAAGCCCCGTCGCAGAGCGAGAGCAGCGTCGTCTGGATCGCGTTGAAGCGCGGATCGAGTTCGTTCGCGCCGCGCGGCCACATTCCGGCGACCGCACGCACGAGCAGCGTCTGGCCATTCGCCATGCGTCTGACCTCGCGCACCTTCGCGACGAAAAGCGGCGTGGCATGCTGCGCGAATATCGGCTGGAGATGCGCTTCGATGCATGCGCGTCCGTCGACCGTACTTCCGTCGAAGCCGATCAGACTACCGCGCTCGGCGAAACGCTCCGCCATGGCAACGGCGTCCTGCCGGTTCCAGTCTTCGAGCAAGCCGAAATACACGCGCCGCGCGTTCGCGTTCCAGTCTTCGGCCTGACTCATGTTGCTTTCTTCCAGGCCGCCGCGAAGACGCCCGCGCCCATCAGGAGCGCCCCGCCGGTGCGGTTCACTGCACGCTGCACGGAAGGCTTGCGGATCGCGCGGCGCGCGCCGGACGCGAGGAGCGCGTACGCGAAGGCGTTAGCGGCCGCCAGTCCGACGAACGTGGCTTCGAAAATCGCGATTTGCGACACGCTCGCAGCGTGCGGATCGATGAATTGCGGCACGAACGCGACGAAGAAAATGATGCTCTTCGGGTTCAGCGTCGTGACGGCATACGCGTGCGCCATGATGCGTCCGGTGCGCAGCTCGTCCGTAAGCTGGGCGGCGTCCGTGTCGATGGCCGGCGCGCGCCACAGCTTGATGCCGAGGTAGACGAGATAAGCCGCGCCGATCCACTTCACGATCATGAACAATTCCGCCGATGCCGCGAGCAGCACGCCGAGTCCGAGCATGGAGGCGGTCATCGCGGTGAGATCGCCGAGCGCGACGCCGGCAGTCGTCGCGAACGCGTATTTGCGGCCGTGGCCGAGCGCGTACGACACGACGAGCAGAACGGTCGGCCCGGGAATCGCGACGAGAATCGCCGACGCGATCGCGAACGGCAGCCATTGAGTGAGGGTCATGCTTGTTCTCCAGGATTCGATGCGTCGATTTATCCACGAACGCGCGCACATGGCAATAGGCCGTTCAGCCAGCTTGACGACGCGCTCGCGGCGCATGAATGTTCGGCCTCGCGCAAGGCGCGCTAATGCACCGCACCAAATCGCGCGAGCGGGCAAATTGTCGCAGCCAAATGCACTCGAAACGTGCCTTTCATTTCTCTCAAGCCGGATTTTCGAATCGATTCATTCAATGCACGCGTGTTATTAATCGATTTAAGGCGCTGCGACATTCTGACGTGTTGCAGCCGCACACAACTTATGCTTGCAAGTTCGCAGCACTCATCTAGCATGAGTTTTGCGGTCAGCCGCTTTTAAATACGTAGCTAATTCCGAAACGATATTCGTTTGGAGGCGAAATACATGAAGAAACGCGCCAGTGCTCTCTTCGCGATGATGGGTTTGTTCGCAATCGTATCCGCCGCACAAGCCCAGGACAGCGTTATTCAGCCTCAGCAGACGTTCACCTTCCGGCCCAACTCGTATGGCTGCTTGTCCAAAGACAAGTTCGATTCGGCCGACCAGCATGCGAGAGCCGGCGAGCATCAGAAAATGCAGCAGTATTTCGAAGGCTTCGAATGCATTTCGACTCCGGTCGAATCGCATTTTCGTGTGGTGCGTGTCGTCGGACATGACGTCGAATTCGTCAATGCATCCAACAGCGACACGCAAGGCATGTGGACCGCGGATCGATTCATCGATCAATAACGCGGTTTATCGCGTAATTCGTCTTGTCTAATCCGGCGCGAATCTAAATCGCGCCGGTGACTCGATTTTGTCGCGATTTCGCGGGAATTAATCGCCGCTAAAATCGGGACTTTCTTCTGCGCGACCGACCTTGCGTCGGCGAGCGTCACTTCGTCTCCCTATCTGCATCGATTCGCCGCACAATATCGCTTTCGTGCGCGACGGATGGCGCCGCATCGATCCTTCCGCCGTACCGCTCAACTCTCCAATCCGCCGGCCGATGCGCCGGCCATCGACGCTGAATGGCTCTTAAATCAACGATTTACAAGGCAGACCTGCAGATTGCCGACATGGATCGCCACTACTACGGCGATCATTCCCTGACTATCGCGCGCCATCCGTCCGAGACGGACGAGCGGATGATGATGCGCGTCGCCGCGTTCGGCCTTTTCGCCGATGAGCGCCTGGAGTTCTGCAAGGGACTGTCGGACACCGACGAGCCGGACCTCTGGCAGAAGGATCTCACGGGGCAAATTCAGACGTGGATCGACGTAGGCCAGCCCGACGAGCGGCGCATCTCGAAGGCGAGCGGCCGCTCGGACCGCGTGATCGTGATCGCGTATGCAGGCAGGACGGCGGACATCTGGTGGCAGGGCGTGAAGGGTAAGGTCGAGCGACTGCAGAACGTGACGGTCTGGTCGGTCGCGGATGGCGTCGCCGATGCGCTCGGCAAGCTGGCCGAACGGACGATGCGCTTGCAACTGATGGTGCAGGACGGCGATGTCTCGTTGAGCAGCGAAAAGGTCGATGCCGTCGCGATACGCTGGAACGTGCTGAAGGCCGGCGCGGCCTGATCGTCACGCTTCGGGCGCTCCTTTGAGCTCGATCATGTTGCCTTCCGGGTCGAATAGATAGAGCGAAGGGCCGAAGCCTTCAGCGCCGTAGCGTTGCGCCTCTTCGCCGATGCGCGCGCCATGCTTTTCGAGATGCGCGCGTAATGCATGGGCGTCGAACGGTTCGACGCGCACGCACAAGTGGTCCATGTTGCGGCCCGCGCCGGGCGGGCCACTGTCCGGGCGATCGATTTTTCCGCCGATGGCCAGCAAGTCGATCAGCGAGCGGCCCGCGCGCATCTGCACGAGACCGAGGTCGAGTTGTTCTTTCTCGATTGGACAGGCTAGTACGTCGCGGTAGAAATGCACCATGTTGTCGAGATCGGCGCAGCGGATCACGACGTGATCGATTTCGCGGATTTTGATGGGCATGGGGTGCGTCTCATGTTTGATGAGGTGGCTCAGTTTATCGCGATGAGGGAATGAGGCGGGCGGCGGCGGAAATGAAAAAGGGCTTGCCGTCGCAGACGCCAAGCCCTTTGAATTCGTGGTGGAGAGGAGGAGGATCGAACTCCCGACCTTCGCATTGCGAACGCGACGCTCTCCCAGCTGAGCTACCCCCCCAACGAGACAAAATTCTACCACAGCCGCCGCGCCCGAAATCAAGCCGTCTGCCGCGATTCCGCCTACTTCTGCAACGCTGGCGCACCCGCCAGCACCCACGCTACGACGGTCTTGATATCCCCATCGCTCATCTTCGGATGCGAGGGCATCGGAATCGAGCCCCATACGCCCGCGCCGCCGTTCTTCACCTTCTTCTCCAGCCTGGCACTCGCCTGCGAATCGCCCTTGTACTTCTCGGCGATCTGCTGAAACGACGGCCCCACGAGCTTGCGATCGACCGCATGGCATCCCATGCACGCATTGCTTCGCGCGATGGCAATCGCGTCCGCGGCAGAACCGACCTGCTCCGCAGCGAACGCCCCGCCAGATGCAACCATCGCCAGCGCCACACCCAACATCACCCGCAACATGCTCATTTCCCCGCCGGCGCCGGTTTAGCACTCCCCGGATGCACGTCCGAGTTCTTGACCGGCGCAGGCGTCTGCGAATCCAGCGGACGCGACGTCACGCTCGAATCCGGCACCGTGCCCACAGTCGCCTCGGGCGCCGCCGGCGCGCTCACAGTACCCGCATCGGATGCGGCCGCCGCTGCCGCTTCCACCGCCTGCACATCTTCCGGCTTGATGTACTGGAACACCTTCACGACCTGCTCGACGCCCGGCACACGCGCCGCTACATCCGCGCCATGCGCGCCTTCGTCCGGCGTCACGAGCCCCATCAAATAGACCACGCCCCGCTCGCACACCACCTTGTAGTAGTTCGCGCGCAAATCCTTCTCGCCGACCATCGCCGTCTTCACGCGGGTTTCGAGATACGAGTCGTTCGCGCGCGTCGAGATCGAGCTCGCGCCCTGGACCGCCAGTTCGTTCACGATACTGCCGACGTTGTTGATGTCGCGCACCACGGCCTCGGCTTTCTGCTTCGCGGCGTCGTCGGGGACTTCGCCGGTCAGCAGCACGCGCCGGTTGAAGACGGTCACGTTGACATGCGCGGTATCGGGCAGATTCTCGTTGATCCGCGAAAGCGCCTTCACCTGAATCTCGCGGTCTTCGGTCTGTGCGCCGAGCGTACGGCGATCCGTGGCGATCAGCGTGCCGCCAGCCGCCGCGCCGACGACCGCGAGCGCGCAGCCCTGCAACGTCAACGCGACTCCCGACAACATGCTCACCACGAGCGTGGCATTGGCCAGCGTCGCCTTGACGCGTGTCTTGTTCATCAACTCCGTTCCCCCTTTCAGTTTCAATCGTCGCCCAGCAGCATCGCGTCGATGCCGTCGCACAGACAATGAATAGCCAGCAGATGGACTTCCTGGATACGCGCCGTCCGTTCAGACGGCACGCAAATATGAATGTCGGTGTCGGCGAGCACATCCGACAGCGCGCCGCCGCCCTTGCCGGACAGCGCAATCACGATCATCTCGCGTTCGTGCGCCTCCTGAATGGCCGCGAGCACGTTGACCGAGTTGCCCGACGTGCTGATCGCGAGCAACACGTCGCCCGCCTGACCCAGCGCGCGCACCTGGTTCGAGAAGATCTGCTCGAACGCATAGTCGTTGCCGATGGCCGTCAAGATCGACGTATCGACAGTCAACGCGATAGCCGGCAAGCCCGGACGCTCGCGCTCGAAACGGCCGATCAGTTGCGCGGCGAAACGTTGCGCGTCGGCCGCCGATCCGCCGTTACCACAGACGAGAATCTTCGAGCCGTTGGCCAGTGCGCCGAAGAGCGTGTCGACGGCGGCCGCGATCGGGACCGCCAGCGCGTCGAGTGCTTCGAGTGTGAGCGCCGCGTTGTCGCGGAAATGCTGTTGGATACGTTCGACTGACATCGACTCTCGATTATCGGCCGCGGCGTGCGGCACTATGTGGCCCATGACGTGAGCGCCCGAAGCCAAGGTCCGGACGCAGGTTGTTGCGCAGTTTACCGCATGCATCATGCGGCACGCGGCGCGTTCAGGCTTCGTCGGCGCGAAAAGCATCGGGCAGCCATTGGATGCGGCCGGCATCGAACGCCACGACATCGAAGCGGCACGCGGGCAACGCACCACGCCATGTCGCGAGGAATTGCTGCGCGGCCCGCACGAGCCGCGCGCGCTTTCTCGCATCGATGCTCGCCGCCGCGTTCGCAAACTGTCTGCCGCTGCGCGCCCTCACTTCGACGAACACCAGCGCGCCGCGTTCATCGATCATCACGAGATCGATCTCGCCGCCGCGGCACGTCACGTTGCGCGCGACGAGACGCAGACGCCGTCGCCGCAAAAACTCGAGCGCGCGCGCTTCGAATGCATCGCCGAGCGGTTTGGACACGGCTTCTCCATAAAAGTTGTCGACGGACCACGGCGTTCGCGCGTGGCAAAATGACGTCCTTTCTCTCGACGCCCGCGCCCATGCTTCAGCTCTCCGAACTCGCCGACGGGCAGAACTATCCGACGGGCGCGCTGTATGTCGTCGCGACGCCCATCGGCAATGTCGCGGACATCACATTGCGCGCGCTGCACGTGCTCGCACTCGTGGACCGCATCGCCGCCGAAGACACGCGCAACACCTCGCAACTGCTCGCGCGCTACGGCATCTCGAAGCCTTCGATCGCGGTACACGAGCACAACGAAAAGAGCGCCGCCGAGCGCGTGATCGGGCATCTGCAAAACGGCGAGCGCATTGCGTGCGTGTCGGATGCGGGCACGCCCGGCATTTCCGATCCCGGCGCGCGTCTCGTCGATGCCGTGCGCGACGCGGGCCTGCCCGTCATTCCGCTGCCGGGCGCGTGCGCGCTCACCACGGCGCTGAGCGCGGCGGGCGCATGGGTGAGCGGCTTTTCGTTCATCGGCTTTCTGCCCACAAAGGCGAAGCAACGCGCGACGCACTTGCGCACGCTCGCGAATCATCCGATGGCGCTGGTGTTCTACGAAGCGCCGCATCGCATTGTCGAGACGACGCGCGCACTCGCCGATGCTTTCGGCGGCGAGCGGCAAATGTTGATCGCCCGCGAATTGACGAAGTTACATGAGAGCCTGCATCGCTGCACCCTGGCCGAAGGGCCAACGTGGCTCGAAGCCGATGCGAATCGTCAGCGCGGGGAATTTGTGCTGGTCGTGGAAGGCGCGCCCGAAGCGCAGCAAGCCGACGACGCGCACGATGCGCTGCTCGCGACGCTGCTGGAAGAGTTGTCGGTGAAGAGTGCGGCGCGCATCGCCGCGACGTTGACGGGCGCATCGCGCAACGTGCTCTATGAACGCGCGCTCAAGCTCGGCAAGCGCGACGAAAAACACGACGACGATTCGGAAGCGCAAGCGGAATAGAAAACGGGCCGTCGCGAGACGGCCCGTCCTGGTTCTGCGACATGCAGCGTGAGATCAGTTCACGTTGTCGTCGGCGAGCGATTGAGCCTGCTCTTCGCGCGCCGCACGCGCTTCCTGCTGCGTGAGACCTTCGATCTTCACCTTCTGCGTGCCGGCTCCGCGCATGCCGAGCACGGCCGCAGCGGCATACGAGAGATCGATCACGCGGCCGCGCACATACGGACCACGGTCGTTGATCTTCACGACCACGGTCTTGTGGTTCGCCTCGTTCGTCACGCGCACCCACGACGCGAGCGGCAGCGTGCGGTGCGCCGCGGTCATCGCGTTCATGTTGAACTTCTCGCCGCTCGCGGTCTTGCGGCCATGGAACATGCGGCCGTACCACGACGCCTTGCCGTTCTGTTCGAAGTTGCCGATGTTCGGACCGGCCGTGATCGGCTCGGCGTCCGACAGCGACTGGGCCGGCTGAGCGGGCCTGTCGGCGGGAACAGCGGAGAGATGCGAGTCGAAGGCGAGCGGCGCCATCGAGCGGGCATTGCTCGTGCTGACTGTGGTTGTTGTCTGAGGATTGGATGCGACATCGCCCGAACCCGGCGCGGCGCAACCCGCCAGCACCCCAACTGCTAGCAGGCTCCCGACATGTCGAATGAATCGAGCTTTCATAGGTTTTCCAACGATAAAGGAGCGGCCGCGCAGCGCTGGTCGGCGCGCGCAAGGCTGCTCGAGGCTTTATCCGCACAAAGCACAACGCCGCTCGATCTAGCGAACGGCAAGCCTTGCTCGGACGCGGCGTGCTCGTGCCGCAAATGCCCGGTTATTGTTCACGTCTGGCGCAACCTGTCCCCGGCAGCCTGACCAGACCCCACATGCCGCCATCGAACGTGGCATCACATTCGTGCGCAGAAATTCGAATACAGGCGCAGGAACGGCGGCGTAGGCCCCATCCGGCTTGATGACTGCAAAAGTCATCTGACAGACGCGCGGCGTCTGGCCGGACAAGACGTGTGCACCTACTGAAGGTGCTTGAGTTGCAATTGCGAGGCTTTTGGCCCCCAACAGCGTACTGATGGCGATTGTAAAAACGCACTAGCGTTTCGACCTTCGCCCATTGACGGCATGGTTCACTCCATGCACAAGTAGTGCCATTATACAAAAAAACGTGGGTCCGACTCGTCGAACTGTGCAAACAGTCATTGATTTTCGCTATGAGCGTAAGAATTGCCGCTTTTCGCTGCTTTCCGAGCCCCGAAAAGCGCCGTCTCGCGACTGATTTGGCACCGGTACAATGAGCGTTTTTACAGGCCGCCTGCACCGACGACAGTCATATGAAAGTCATTCTCGTTCCCGTGACGCCCTTCCAGCAGAACTGCTCCATCGTCATCTGCGAGGCGACTCAACGCGCGGCGGTCGTCGATCCGGGCGGCGATATCGAGCGCATCATCGCGGAGGTCGAGCGGCAGGGCGTGTCCGTCGAAAAAATTCTTCTGACGCACGGCCATCTCGATCACTGCGGCGGCGCGAAGGCGCTCGCGAACCACTACGGCATTCCTATAGAGGGACCGCATCGGGAAGACGCGTTCTGGATCGATCAACTGCCCGCACAAACCGAACGATTCGGCTTTGCGAACGCCGAGGCCTTTACGCCCGAACGCTGGCTCGACGAGGGCGACACCGTGCAGTTCGGCGACGAAACCATGGAAGTCCGCTTCTGCCCCGGCCACACGCCCGGGCATGTCATCTTCTTCAGCCGCAAGCACGAAGTTGCGTTCGTCGGTGACGTGCTGTTCGCCGGCTCCATCGGCCGTACCGATTTTCCGCGCGGCAATCATGCGGACCTCGTCCGCTCGATCCGCGAAAAGCTCTGGCCGCTCGGCGATGACGTCACCTTCGTGCCCGGTCACGGCCCTGCATCGACGTTCGGCGAAGAGCGTCGCACCAATCCGTACGTCGGCGACGGAGTGACGGCATGAACGCGATTCCCGAAATCTACGTCAGCACCGACGTCGAAGCCGATGGCCCGATTCCCGGGCCGCATTCGATGCTGAGCTTCGCGTCGGCGGCGTTCACGGCCGACAAGCAGCTCATCGCCACGTTCTCGGCAAATCTGGAGACGCTCGAAGGCGCGGCGCCTCATCCGGTGCAGGCCGCGTGGTGGAAGACGCAACCCGACGCGTGGACCGCGTGCCGCAAAGATTTGCAGCAGCCGGAAGCCGCGCTGCAGGCCTATGTCGAATGGGTGGAGGCGCTGCCGGGGAAGCCCGTGTTCGTCGCCTATCCGGCGGGCTTCGACTTCACCTATATGTTCTGGTACATGATGCGTTTTGCCGGACGCTGCCCGTTTTCGTGGTCCGCGCTCGACATCAAGACGCTCGCCTTCGCGATGACCGGCCTGCCCTATCGCAAGGCGATCAAGCCGCGCCTGCCGAAGCACTGGTTCGATGAACTGCCGCACACGCACGTCGCGCTCGACGATGCCATCGAGCAAGGCGCGCTCTTCTGCAACATGCTGGCGGAACTGCGGGCGTCGCAAGCCGCATCGGCGCAGCAGGCGACCGGAACCGGCGACGACGTCGAAGGTAAAAACTCGCAGTCAGGCCAATGACTTAGGGAAACTCCCTCAGTGCGGGCGCATTGCATTGCGTTTCTTTTCCGGCGCCTCTACCATTAGAGTCAGATCGCGACCGAATGGAGGCGCAGTTGACTCTCGATACATTTTCACAAAAAATCTTGCGTCTTCTGCAACTGGACGCCCGCCGCTCCGTTCAGGAAATCTCGGATCAGGTCGGCCTGTCGAGCACGCCGTGCTGGCGTCGCATCAAGGACATGGAGCAGTCGGGCGTGATTCAGCGCTATACCGCGCTGCTCGACCGCGAGAAACTCGGCCTGCACGTCTGCGCACTCGCGCATATCCATTTGACGCGGCACACCGAAGGCGGCGTCGAGCAATTCGAACGCGAGATCGCCACGTGTCCGGAAGTCACCGAGTGCTACAGCACGACGGGCGAGTCCGACTACATCCTCAAAATCGTCGCGCCGGACATCAAGGCATACGACGCATTTCTGCACGATCGCATCTTCAAGATTCCAGCGGTGGCGCAGGTGCGCACGAGCGTCGTGCTGCGCGAAATCAAGTTCGATACGCAATTGCCGCTCTAAAACGCCGGTTCAGCGCGGCGGTTCGCCCAGCGATGCAGCGTCGAGCGCCTGCGTCACGCGAATCGCGCGCGCGCCAATGCGGCGCTTGAGCGCGTCGAAGTCGATTGCCTTCAGCTGCGCCGCTGCATCGCGCGCATTCGACGCCGGCAACACGACATCGACGTCGAAACCGCTACTCAGATAATGCAGATTCAGCGCCTCGACCGATAAACCCTGGCGCGCGAATGCGTCTCGAATGGCATCACTCACGGTGGGCCGCAGCGGAAAAGAGCCCGGCAACGGATTGAGTTCGTCGCTTTCCGGATCGACGTGAATCAGTGCGTCGAGGACGCGCGGATCGGCCAGCGTCCGCGCACGCGCCGATTCGGCGATGAAATGCCCCTCAGAAACCGAAATTCGGGGATCGACGAGAATGTGTGCATCGACGAGGGCGAGATCGCCCATTTTCCGCGTGCGCAATTCGTGGACTTCGCGAACGCCGGGTGTGTTCAGCAAAATGCCGCGCAGATTTTCGGTGGTCGTCTGATCGAGTGCGCGATCTGAAAGGTCCTGTAATGCATCCCACGCAAACGTCCAACCCATTTTTCCGATCATAAAACCGACGAGCGCCGCAGCGATCGGGTCCAGAATTCGAAATCCCGCCAGGCTGCCGATTATCCCGAGTGCGACGACAAGCGAAGAAGCCGCATCCGAACGCGCATGCCATGCGTTTGCGACCAGCATCGCGGATCGAACCCGTTCCGCGGCACGCAGCATATAGCGAAAAAGCGCTTCCTTCGAAACGAGCACGATTATCGCGACCCCGAGCGCGGCGACATGTACGCTTGGAATATCCTGAAGTTTCATGATTCGCGTGCCCGCGCGCCACAACATTCCCACGCCTACCGCGATCAACAATCCGCCGAGGAATAACGACGCGACGTTTTCGTAACGGTTGTGGCCATAGTTATGGTCGAGGTCGGGCGCGACGGCCGCCTGCCGGTTCGCGATCAGCACAATAAAATCCGACACGATATCCGCGAGCGAGTGAATGCCGTCGGCGATGAGCGCCTGCGAATGCGCAACCGAGCCGACGATCAGTTGTGCGGCAGTCAGTACGCTATTAAGTGCAATGCTCGTCCAGGTGGTTTTGCGCGCGACCTCCTGTTTCTCCGCTACACGTGTCGTGGAAAGCGACATGTAATATGCCTCGGACCATTGTTACCGCTGCCCAATTGACCGCGAAGCGTGTTCTGCTGCGGGAAATCAGAGTTAGACCTTTTAAATCAGACATTTCACAATGCGACACTTTGACGCCCATCACAAGCTTTCAAAACGAAGAGCAGGCGTGCAAAGTAAAAAAGCCGCGTCTGAGGACGCGGCCTTTTCAATACGAATTCGGTACCGACTTACCGGCTGATCAGAAAGCTGTCGCGATCTTGTCCGGCAATCCACTTCGGCGGCTTTCCGCGACCCGACCAGGTGCTGCCGCTGTCGGGGTCGCGGTATTTCGGGGCTACGCCCGAACGGCTGCGCGATGCCTTTGACGCTTTCGCGCTTCGGCCGCTTGAGAGTTCCTGAAGCGAGATGCCGTAGTCGGCCATTTTCTGCTTGATCTCATTAAGCACTTCCGCGTATTCACGCGACTTCGCTTCTTCAATCTGGCGTTCGAGAGACTCGCGCTGCGCGAGGAGTTCTTTGTAAGAAGGCATGGCAATTCCCTATGTGGTTTGCTGAATTGCGAGTCGCCGCTCGCTTGCTATTTCAGTATAGCCTCGGACTGGCACGCAGATTAACACAGTTCCAATTATATGGGCATGTGCGTATTGCCACGTAATTAAAGCATTGGGGCTTTCTTCGTAACATTTTCCGATAATCCGAGGACAAAGGGCGACCATTCTGGCCGAAAGACATCGTTCATTCGCAAACTCGACGTCGGGGTTGGCATAGGATGGGAAAAACGCAAAATTCTACGCCGCAACGTTTCATAGAATGGCAACTTCGGCCCCGCTTTGCGCGGCGGCCTAATTCAAGGTAATTCGGGACGCAACAGGCTTATTCGGCGCGCGAGCCAACCTCAACGCTGTCTTTCAAAGCAATCGATAAGCGCAGCCCTCAATTCTTCCGTCGACAGTTTGGGCTTATCGAATGTGAAACGATTGCGCCTGCCTTCATGCAGCAAATCGACGCCATATCGGTCTATCCCCAATAATTTGAGATTCGCGGGGCGCCCGGGATATTTTTCAGAATATTCGCATAGCAAAAGCTCTTCGTCGTACGAGAGCGGCTCCAGCGATTCGAGATCCGGGCCCGCGAGCCAGCCCATCGCACCGAATCCGCCGATATAACGCATGCGCGTGAGCGACATCACCCAGAAAGAGAAATCGCCCAATTCGAGATATCGTCCGGCTTCCGGGTGATAACGCAGATAACGCCGCGCCAAAGGCACGCTGTCCTGCGCCGACGCAGGCGCGAAATGTCCGAGCATGGTCAGACGCTGTCCCTCCAACACGCCGCCCTCCGCCGGATGCGCAACCAGAAAGCCCGCGCGCGGGTCGGCCTGCAGATTGCGCGTGTGTTCGGCAAGATGGCTGACGAGCAACATCGGCATGTGATTCGCGGTCAGCGCAAATGGAAGCGCCGTCGGATAAGGAAATCCGCTCGGCTCGCGCGAATGCGTGGCGAGCGTGCCTTCCGCCACACGGTGCAAAAGATGTAGCGGTGCTTGCGGCGGGATATTCATCGCGGCTCCGGGCGACGGCAATCAGGTCGGATGATGTTAATGCAGCGTGATCGAGCGTGTCTCCTGGCCGTTCGATAGAATCGAAAATCTTCGCGTGCGGCGGCATCATCTTCATTTGCCTCTCGTTTCGCGCAATCTCCCGAACGGCTTTTCCGTGTCCGACTCCACTACCGCCTCCTCCGCCTGCGAGCCCAATCCGACGCTCGCACTGCATCGCAGCCTTCCGCACGCTACCCGCGCCCGTGCGCGTTACGCGACGATGGCCGTCTTTTTCATCGCGGGCATGATGTACGCCTCGTGGGGCGTGCACGTGCCGACCGTGCGCGACAAGTTCGCGCTGAGCCCGGGCATGCTGTCGTTCGCGCTGCTCGCGGTCGCGGGCGGCTCGATCTTCGCCATGCTCACCACCGGATCGTGGATCGCGCGCGCCGGCACGCGCACCGCGTGCATGGCGGGCGGCATCACCATGATGATCTGCGGTGCGCTGATTCTCGTGACGCCTCATTTCTGGATGCTGCTTGTCGTGCTCGCGGTGTTCGGCTTCGGCATGGCCACACTCGACGTTGCGATGAACGCCGAGGCGAGCGCCGTCGAGCAGGCACTGGGCAAGCCGATCATGTCGTCGCTGCATGGCATGTTCAGCATCGGCGGCATGGCCGGTGCGGCGGCGGGCGGCGCGCTGCTCGCGCACGGACTCGCGCCGGCGGCGCATCTCGCGCTCGCCTCGGGCGTGAGTCTCGTGGTCCTGCTCGTGTCGATGCCCGCCGTGCTGCCGCACGTGCCGCATCACGATGAACACGCGAAGGCGTCGTCGTCGAATCGCTGGCGTTCGGGCGCGCTGTGGGCGCTCGGCGGACTGGCGCTCGTCGCGCTGATCGCCGAGGGCGCGATGTACGACTGGGCCACGGTGTATATGCGCGATATCGTCGAGGCGTCGCCTTCGGTGTCGAGCGCCGCCTACGCCGCGTTCTCCGGCGGCATGGCGGCCGGGCGCTTCGGCGGCGACGCGGTGCGCGCGCGTTTCGGCGCGCCGCAGCTGATTTTCGGCAGCGCGGGACTCGCGTTCATCGGCATGGTGATGGCGCTCGTCGTGCCCAACACCATCGTCACGATGACCGGCTTCACGTTGATGGGCCTCGGTCTCGCGAACATGATGCCGGTGCTGTTCGCGGCGGCGGCGCGCGTCGAAGGCGTGACGGCGGCTGAAGGTCTCGCGCAGGTCGCGGGCCTCGCGTACTTCGGTTTGCTGCTCGGGCCGGTGCTGATCGGCGGCGTCGCGCAGATCAGCAATCTGCCGATCGGCCTGTGCGTCGTCGCGGCGTGCTGCGCGGCGATCACGCTCATCGGGCCGAAAATTCTCAAGCGCCTCAAGATTTAGGCGCGCATAAAAAAACGCGCGGATCTTGCGAATCCGCGCGTTTTCCGGGACCGGAGTCCGGCGTGACTTACATCTTCACGACGTCCAGCAGCGTCTTCTTGCCCTTCTTGTAGTCGTACAGCGAGATCACGCCGTGCTTCAGATCGCCCTTCGAATCGAAGGAGGTCTGGCCGATCACGCCCTTGTAGTCCGTGTTCGGCATCGCGGCGAGAATCTTGGCCGGATCGACCGAGTTCGCGCGCTTCATCGCGTCGACAATGATATACACCGCGTCATACGTGAACGGCGCGTAGATCTGGATCGGCTGGCCGAAGCGCTTCTGGAACTTGGCCGCGAAAGCCGTGCCGCCTTCCATCTTCTCGAGCGCCATGCCTGCTTCCGAGCACACGATGTTGTCGGTCGCGTCGCCGGCCAGGTCGGACAGCTTCTCCGTGCAGACGCCGTCGCCCGCGAGGACCTTCGCGCGCAGGCCGAGCTGCTTCGCTTGCTTCGCGAACGGGCCGCCGGTGGCGTCCATGCCGCCGTACATCACGGCGTCGGGGTTTTCGCCCTTGATCTTCGTCAGAATGGCGCGGAAGTCGACAGCCTTGTCGTTCGTCGCGTCATGCGAGATCACCTTCAGGCCGAGCGACTTGGCGGTCTTCTCGAACTCGTTCGCGAGGCCCTGGCCGTAAGCGGTCGAGTCGTCGACGACGGCAACCGTCTTCACCTTCAGGTTCTTCGCTGCGTAGTTGGCGAGCGCCGGGCCTTGCTGCGCATCGGTCGCGACGACGCGGTACGTCGTCTTGAAGCCTTGCTGCGTGTAGGCCGGGTTCGTTGCCGACGGCGAAATCTGCACGATGCCTGCATCGCTATAAATCTTCGATGCCGGGATCGACGTGCCGGAGTTCAAGTGACCGACGACGGCGACAACCTTGTCATCGACGAGTTTCTGCGCGACTTGCGTGGCGGTACGCGGGTCAGCGGCGTCGTCTTGCGGGTCCAGTTGCAGCGTGATCTTTTCGCCGCCGATCGTGAGGCCCTTTGCATTGATCTCTTCGACTGCGAGCCGCGCGCCGTTCTCATTGTCCTTGCCCAGGTGAGCAATCCCGCCGGTCAGCGGAGCGACGTGACCGATCTTGACGACCTGGTCGGCTGCTGCGGACGTTGCCAACGTAGCGAACAGCACGGCTGCGGCGCTGATCGGCAACAGTTTGTGAAGCTTGGTGTTCATGTAAGTCTCCAGTTTCGGTCCCAAAAACAACGTAATCGCCCTGTGCCCCGTCTTTCATCACGATCGCTCAGTCCCGTGGACGACCACGCCGGATGCATCGTCATGCACTTGGCAAGTCCTTCTGGCCAGCCGTTTTTGGCGGCCGCCATCCGCACTGCGCGCAAGTGTAGGGTTGTCAAATTAATTTAGGGAAGTTTTTTAAGATAGTGGTGTCACTACCGATTAACAGCCTGTTGTGATACGCCGCCGTTTGTGCTGGCATTTGCGCGAAGATGCCCTGTACATGCGGGTTTCCGCGACATCGGCGTACCCGGCTTTGGGACTCATTCAAGTTTGTCGGCAGCCCGCCGATAATCTCTGCCCTTCGGCATCATTAGCCTGTTTTTTAAAGCGCCTTTTAGTCTGTGTTTAGATCGGCGCCTCTAAAAATGGGCGCGCGCGTCAAAGCGCGTGCCTGGACCGCCGCGAGCGTCCAGGGCGACTGAAAGGGAAAGCTGGCACACTCGCCCCGGACGACTTTTTCACATGCACAAGGAGCTTCGACGTGACCGTATCCGTGACTTCCCGCTGGATCGACATTCCCACCGCTGACGGCAGTTTCCAGGGCTATCTCGCGCTGCCGAAGACGGGCACCGGTCCCGCCGTGATCATCCTGCAGGAGATCTTCGGCGTGAACGGCCATATCCGCAGCGTCGCGGACCAGTACGCCGCCGACGGCTATGTCGCGCTCGCGCCCGATGTCTTCTGGCGCACGCAGCCGCGCGTCGAGTTGGGCTACGAAGGCGCGGACCGCGAAAAGGCGATGGAACTGCTGCAGAAGACCCAACTCGATTCGGCGGTCGCCGATGTCGGCGCGGCGGCGATGGCATTGCGCGCGTTGCCCGAAGTGACGGGCAAGGTTGCGGCGATCGGCTATTGCTTCGGCGGCCGGCTCGCGTATCTCGCGGCGGCGCAAGGTTCAGTGGATCTGGGCGTGGCGTACTACGGCGGCGGCATTCAGAACGCGCTCGACAAAGCCGATCAGATCAAGGTGCCGATGCAGTTCCACTACGGCGAACTCGACGCGCACATTCCGGCCGACGCCGTGGACGCTGTCCGTCAAAAGTTCGCCGGCCGCAAGGACGCCGAACTGTACGTGTATCCGCAGGCCGATCACGGCTTCAATTGCGGCGATCGCGCATCGTATAGCGCGAAGGCGTCAGGCCTCGCGCACGGGCGCACGCTGACCTTCCTGGGCGAGCATCTGTAATAGAAGCGAAGCGGCGCGCGCGTCAAAACGCGCGCCGTTGAAACGGTATCAGGCGCGGGCGGCCGCTATATCAGCGCGGGCAGACCTTCAACGAGTAGAAATGCGGCGAGCACACCAAGAAGCGCACCGAATACCCGTAGCGCGTTGTTCTTGAAATGCGTGGCGCAAGGAATAGCCCCGAGAAACAGTGCGCCGGCGAGCGCCATCGGGATGATCAGAATGAAGTCGCCGATCGTGAAGTACGTCATAGTGCGTCTCCCATCATCCAGCCTGCAGCTTTTAGTCGTCCAGCGATAAAACCGCCTCGACAGTTCGAGTATAGGCCGCGCCCGAGCGAGCGTAGGCCCATCTTCGTGCGACGGGAAACGATTGCTTCAGCGAAGCCTTGCGCGACAAGGCGCAGCGCGATTCGCTATTAAGCGGACACGTAAAAACCCTTAGATTCCGCTTATTTCAATCGGCTTTCGTTTGATCAGGTGATAGCGGCTCGCTCGCGCCGGTTCAGCCACGCCGCGCCCGCCAGGCCGACCACGAGCAACGTGCCGATCAAACCGGCGACGCCCGGCCAGCCGAACGCGGTCCAGAAATGGCCGCCATACGATCCGATCAGACTGGAGCCGAGGTAATACGCGAGCAGATAAAGCGCCGCGGCCTGCCCTTTGGCCTGCGCCGCGAGCCGCCCGACCCAGCCGCTGGCGACCGAGTGCCCGGCAAAGAATCCGAAGGTCAGGCACGCGATGCCCGCGATGATCACCGGCAGCGAATACGACAACGTGAGCGCGATGCCGAGCATCATCAGCAGGAGGCTTGCGATCAGCACGCGGCCGCGTCCGAAGGCATCGGCCATTTTGCCGGACCACGGCGACGCGATCACGCCGGTCAGATAGACGGTGAAGATCGCGCCGATCTGCGTCTGGTTCAGCTGAAACGGCGCGCCGAGCAGCCGGTAGCCGACATAGTTGTAGAGCGTGACGAAGCTGCCCATCAGCACGAAGCCGATCAGAAACAGAAACGGCAGGCCGCCATGCCGCAAATGCCCGGCAAGCGAGCGCCGATGATGCGCAAAGCCCACACCGCGCCGTGGCTTGAAGCGCCGCGACGGCGGCAGCAGCGCGCGAAACGCGAGCGTCGCGAGCAGGCCGAGCAGCCCGATCCCGCCGATGGCGATACGCCAGCCGAACAGATCCGCGAGAATGCCGCTGATCACGCGCCCCGCCATTCCGCCGATGGCCGTGCCGCCGACATACAAACCCATCGCGAGCCCGAGGCCTTCGGGATGCACTTCCTCCGCGAGATACGCCATCGCGACCGCGGGCACGCCGCCGAGCGCGAAGCCTTCGAGCGCGCGCACGACGAGCAGCGCGTGCCAGTCGGGCAGCATCGCCGCAACGACCGTCAACACCGACGACGCCAGCAGCGAAAGCGTCATCAACCGGTGACGGCTCCAGCTTTCCGATACGAATCCGGCGATGAAGATCGCAATCGCCAGCGCCGCCGTGCTCACCGACACGGACAGCGCGCTGACGGCCGGACTCACGCCGAACGCCTTCGTGAACTCGGGAAGCAGCGGCTGCACGCAATACAGTAGCGAGAACGTCGCATAGCCGGCGAACAGCAGCGCGAGCGCCGCGCGCCAGTACGCACGTGAACCGCGTTCGAGATACGTCGCGTCGGCGGCGGCGTGCTCGGCGTCGCCTGCGGCGTTCGGGCGCTGCGGCGCGGGTGATGCTGTCACTTTTAAGTCTCCGCTGACAAAGTCCTCAACGATACGCCGGTCTAAGGGTTTTGCCTAATACGACCCAGGCCTCCGCGCGACGATCACCGAGTAATTACTGTCAACCGTCTGCGATCGACAACATAACGCGGCGATTGCCATCGCGCCGGCGCGCCACGATGCGCTAAAGTAAGAGCACAATCGTTCATGAAAGCCGCGCGCGTCGCGCTACCCGCAACAAAGACGCGGCGATTGATTGTCTGGTGCACGAGCCCTGAAAAGCCTGTGCTTGGTGAAATAATTGACCGGCGTCTCATCCTCAGCCGGCGTTGAAACGGGGATTCATCATGCAAATCGGTTCGATTGTCCGCTCAGTGCATATTGCCGTGCCTCAGGGTGCGCGCGGCATCGTAATGCGCATTCTCGGCGACATGGCAATGGTCGCGTGGTATGCCGGCGAGCCCGGCGTGACCAAGCTGCTCAATACCGAGCCGTTTTTTCTCGAAGACCTGATCGATACCGGCGACATCGTGCGTCCGGCGAATACGGTCGTTCACTGAGAAAGCGGCGCGCCGCGCCAATGCGCTGATGCCCTCCGCGCTCAAGGGGGGCACAATGCCGGGATGAACCCCAACCATCCCGATTCGCCAGCCGCGCCCTCCGACGACGCACCGCCCTTCGCCGGCCTCACTCCCGAGTGCGTTCTCGATGCGCTCGACAGCGTCCTGATGCCCACGGGCGCGCGCACGGATGGCCGCCTGCTGCCGCTCAACAGTTACGAAAACCGCGTGTATCAGGTGGGCGTCGAAGACGGCCCGCCGGTCGTCGCGAAGTTTTATCGGCCGAAGCGCTGGTCGAACGCCGCGATTCTCGAAGAACACGCGTTCGTCGCGAGCCTCGTCGAACGGGAGATTCCGGCCGTTCCCGCGCGCACGCTCGACGGCGCGACGCTCCACGAATTCGACGGCTTCCGCTTTTCCATCTTCGAGCGGCGCGGCGGACGCGCGCCCGATCTCGATCGCCGCGACACGCTCGAATGGCTCGGGCGCTTCATCGGGCGGATTCACGCGGTGGGCGCGATCGACTCGTATCGCGAACGGCCGACGCTCGACATCGCCACATTCGGCTACGAGCCGCGCGATTATCTGCTGACGCACGGCTTCATTCCCGCCGATGTGCGCGCGGCCTGGGAAAGCGTCGTCGCGATGGCGCTGGAGGGCGTCGCGCATTGTTTCGACCGTGCGGGCGACGTGCGCCATCTGCGCCTGCACGGCGACTGTCATCCAAGTAACGTGCTGTGGACGGACGCAGGCCCGCATTTCGTCGATTTCGACGACAGCCGCATGGCGCCCGCGATCCAGGATCTGTGGCTGCTGCTGCCGGCCGGACGCGCGGATGCGTCGAACGCTCTGGCCGATCTGCTCGCCGGATACGAAGACTTCTGCGAATTCGATCCGCGCGAACTGCATCTCGTCGAGGCGCTGCGCACATTGCGGCTGATCCATTATTCGGCGTGGCTCGCGCGCCGCTGGAACGATCCGGCGTTCCCAGCCGCCTTTCCGTGGTTCAACTCGCAACGCTATTGGGAAGACCGCATCCTCGAACTGCGCGAGCAGATCGGCGCGATGCAGGAAGGCCCGCTCTGGCCCGTTTGAAATTTTTCGTCACATCCGCGAACTGTCAGGAAATCGCAAACCATTGAAAAGCGATTTTCCGCGTGTAATGATAACAATTCTCATTCGCCTGCTTCCCGTCGATCGCCGCGCTTAGGGCCGCCAAGGCCGCGCCCGGCCGATCGGAGCGGGGCTTTGTCTGTCGAATTTCGAATATCTCAATCCGGAGAGACGCGTGAACGCGCCTGACACCCTCAATCCGCAGCCGCCCGCGACGAGCGGCTCGCACTACCGCCCGCACGGCCGCCTGATCGACGACGCCGAGCAATTCGTGCGCAAGAACCGCTCGCGGCGCTCGACGTTCCTCAAGTGGCTGCGCAAGGTGCACGGCTGGATCGGCTTGTGGGGCGCGCTGCTCGGCCTGCTGTTCGGCGTGACGGGATTTCTGCTGAACCACCGCGCGCCGCCGCTGCGGATTTCCACCGGTGAGCCGCAGGTAACGCAGATGCAGATGCCGCTGCCCGCCGAGGGCTTCAAGACGCCGCGCGACATGGGCGCGTGGCTCAAGAAGGAATTGAAGATCGAAGGCAATCTCGGGCGTGCGAAGCGCGAGCCGGCGCATCCGGTCGGCTGGGGCGACAAGAGCACGATGCAGCCGGAGCAATGGTCGGTGATGGTCGCCGCGCCGGGCGGCAGCGTGATGGCGGAGTATTGGGTGGGCAACAACTTCGTCTCGGTGAAACGCACCGAGAACACCTTCCTCGCGATGATGACCAACCTGCACAAAGGTGTGGGCCTGAGCGTGGGCTGGGTGCTGCTCATCGATACGTTCGCGGGCAGCATCATCCTGCTCTCGCTGACGGGCGTGCTGCTGTGGACCGAGCTCAATAAGCGCCGCACGACGGGCGTGGTGATCGTAGCGGCGTCGCTGGTTGCGGCGGTGGTTTGTGGGTTGATTTGAAGCGCAGAAGACAAAGCGACGTGTTGGCGGTTCTCGGCGTGTCCGCCGAGAACCGCGTCTGTATCAATCGGTCGACTTGTTATGGGCGCGCTCGATCTGCCGGATGCTCGTTTCCGGCGTCGGCAAAGCTTCTGGCATGGTCCCGCCGAGCTCTCGAATGGTTTCGCGCACTTTCGTTCCCACGTCGAAGTGAGTCTGGTTCGCCCTCTGCTTTCCGCTTACTTCATCGCGTCGCAATTTCTCTTCTGTCTGGGTTGCGCGGAACAGATTGGCGGCAAGCTCCGTACTGCCCATGTGGTCCAGGATTTTCTGGCTTTTCTTGAGCGATTTCCTGGCGTGAATGTCTTTGGCTCCCAGGCCGCCGTACAGCCCTTTGTATCCGTGGTCCTGGAATATCGCGTAGTCCAGTGTGCTTTCCACTCCGGCAGTGCGCGCCGCCGCGCCCAGTATCTTGTTGTGATGGGCGAGCTCGCCACGAAGCATCAGGCGGCGCTGATCTTCCGACATGCCTGAAAACGCCTTCGCGTCGCCAAGTTCCTGACGACGAGTTTGGAGCGCGAAGTACGTCTGACCATTTGCGATCACGAGCTTCGACGGATCGCCGTTCTGAACAATCAAATAGCATGCGTATCGCGACAAGGTGAGATCAGGCACAGGCCGCTTCGCGCCGGAGCCGAGTTGGACCATTTTGGTGACCTCACCGAAATGGTCGGCAACTCGATGGTCCGAGCGCGCGCACGCTACCTTCGCCTTGTCGATCACCTGCAGAAAGTTTCGCCAGTCCCGATATTCCAGCAATGGCGCAAGGTCGCGCGCGAACCAGAATTCGCCATCGGACGCGTTTGTCTGCTTGATGCTTTCAAACGTTTGGTGATGATTCGAAGCAATGGTTCTGGTCTCGGACATCCTTTGTCTCCCAAATGGTTGAGGCCGCGATCGAAGCCCTGCGAGGCCTCGCAGGGCGACCGTCAGCTTATGCATTGAGAGCATTTATTTCTTGCGAAGGAATCCGAATTTTTCTGCGGCTCCGTTGGCTCGCGATGGCGCTGTTACTCGTGACTAAGTCAACCGCTCTTCCGCTTGCCCGGATTATGCCGCGTGAGCCACAAATAAAGCCCGCTCCCCAAAACGACGATCGTCAGCACGTCGAACGCCGCCCAGAAAATCTTGAGCGGCATCCCGCCGAAATCGCCGAAATGCAGCGGCTGCGAGCCCAGCAGCATCTTCAGATACCACGGCAATTCGCGTGAATCCGTGAGCGCGCCCGTCGTTGCATCGACGAGCACCGGACGCAGCATGCGCGTCGTGAGAATACCGTCGCCGCGCATCCACACGGCATAGTGATGCGGACTCGCGAAACGCGTCCCCGGAAACGCGACGAACGACGGAATCATGTCCGGCGCGACATCGCGTGCAGTCTTCACGGCATCGTCGACGGATACGCGCGCGCTCACCGGCGGCTGTCCGTGATACGGCGCGAGCATCTGCGCGAGCTGATCGTTGCGCCACGCTTCGAGCATCAGATCGGCGAGCGTGTTGATCGAGCCCGTCGTGCCGACGAGCAGCGCCCACGCGAGCGTCAGCATGCCGATCGCGTTATGCCAGTCGAGCCACACGATGCGCCGCTTCTTCTTCAGCCGCACGCGTCCCAGCCCGACCTTGCGCCAGAACGGCAGATACACAACGACGCCCGACACGATCGCCGCAAGAAACACGACGCCCATCGCGCCGAGAAAGAGCTTGCCGAACAGCCCCGCGAACATATCGACGTGCAGTTTCAGCAGCACGAACTTGAGCGAGCCCTTGCCGGGCGGCATGCCGAGCGGCTGCGCCGTGCGGGCGTCGACGGTCGTGCTGAGCGTGTCGTCGGGCGGCGTATCGGCGCGCGGCGCGGTGACGACGATCGGCAACAGCAAGTCGTCCGGCTCCCAGATCATGTATTGCGGCACATGCCCCGGATGTTCCTTGAGCGCCGCGCCCAGCACCGCTTCGTAGCTCGCGCGCGCGTTCGCCTGGGCGGCGGGCAGCGTGGGCGCTTCGATTGCGTCGCCGGTGAGAATGTCGAGTTCGTGGCCGAACACGAGCGGCAAGCCCGTCAGGCACAGAAGCAACATGAACGCCGTGCAGACGAGACTCGTCCAGCGATGCACGATCGACCACACACGCAACGCGCGCTGGCTCATGTGACGGTTCGTGTGACGACTCTGCACGGGTGAGCGCGCGTCGGCGTCGGCGGCTTTAGTAGCGCGTGCGGACGCACGCCGGTCGCCGCCGGTCAGGAATTTGCCGGGCATTCGATGAAGCTTCGATTGAACGAGATGGGCTTCGCGTCAGCCGCACGTCGATCGGACATCGATCGCAGCGGCCACGCAAATGAGAACGATTATTATATAGCCACGCGTTGTCTGCCGATCGCGTTCAAACGCCGCACACTTCGCCCGTTCCCGCGATTTCCCGCGCCGCCTTCGCGCCTTCGACCTGCAGCAGTTCCGGCAGCGACACGCCGTTCTTAGCCGCCGTCACTTCCGCGAGAATCGAAACCGCGATTTCCGGCGGCGTCCGGCTGCCGATGTAGATACCCACCGGCCCGTGCAGCCGCGCGAGTTCGGCATCGCTGAGATCGAACTCCTTGAGACGCTCGCGCCGCGCCGCGTTGTTGCGCCGCGAACCGAGCGCGCCGACGTAAAACGCCGGCGTCTTCAGCGCTTCCATGAGCGCGAGATCGTCGAGCTTCGGATCGTGCGTGAGCGCGATCACGGCGCAGCGCTCGTCGAGCTTCATGTCCATGACGGTGTCGTCGGGCATGGTGCGCACGATCGTCGTGCCGGGCACGTCCCACTCGTCGGTGTATTCCACGCGCGGATCGCACACCGTCACCTGATAATCGAGCCCGACGGCAATGCTGCACAGATACCGCGACAACTGCCCCGCGCCGATCACGAGCATGCGATAACGCGGGCCGTGGATCGTGAGGAGCCGCGCTTCGTCGAAGAGCACGCCGTCGGTGGCCTGTGCGGGTTCGAGATGCGCCGCGCCCGTCGCCATGTCGAGCGTGCGCGCGACGAGCTTGCCGCTCTCCACCGCCGCGCACAGTTCCGCGATGCCGCTTGCGGCCGTCAACGGCTCCAGCACGAGCTGGATCGTGCCGCCGCACGGCAGGCCGAAGCGATGCGCCTCTTCGGCGCTGATGCCGTATTTCACCGCTTCGGGCTTCGTCTGCTCGATGCCCCGCTGCCGCACGCGGTCGATCAGATCGTCTTCGATGCAGCCGCCCGACACCGAGCCCATCACGTGTCCGTCGTCGCGCACGGCGAGCATCGCGCCCTCGGGCCGCGGCGACGAGCCCCACGTCTTCACTACCGTCACGAGCAATGCGCGATGCCCGTCTTCGAGCCATCGCGCGCTGTGTTTCAGGACTTCGAGATCCACGCTGTCCATGATTTCTTTCCCTTTTCCTGCGCTTCCTGCGCTTCCTGCACGTCTTCGCCGGTTTCAGCGGCGGCGGCGTCGTCCTGCGATTGCTGTCCGCCCTGCAATTGAGCGCCAAATCGCTTGAAAAACTCTGCCGCAATTTTACGCGCCGCGCCGTCGACCAGCCGGGAGCCGATTTGTGCAAGTTTGCCGCCGACCTGCGCGTTCGCGCTGTAGGCGAGCTTCGTCGTGTCCGGCTCGTCGCCGGGTTCGAGGTTCACCGTCGCGCTGCCCTTGCTGAAACCGGCCGCGCCGCCCTGCCCTTCGAACACGATCGTATAGGTATGCGGCGCGTCGATTTCGGTGAGTTCCATGCGTCCCTTGAAGCGCGCTTTCACCGGGCCGACCGCGGCCGTCATCGTGACGTTGTAGGCGTTCTCGCCGTCCGCGTCGATGCTGTCGCAGCCCGGAATGCAGGCCTTCAGGATCGCCGTGTCGTTGAGCGCTTCCCATGCGCGCGACTGCGGCACGGGCAAGACGTGGGTTTCGGTCAGTTCCATCGCGGGCCTCCAAAGGGCGTGTGTTGCGACAAGGCGGCAAGCTCCCGGCCGACCGCCCCGAGGCTGTCGAGGTTATGGGCCGCGAGCATCGCATCGACGTGCGGCAGGATCGCGCGCACGCCTCGCGCGCGCGGCGTGAAATCGGGGAAACGCAACAGCGGATTGAGCCACACCAGCCGATGCGCAAAGCGTCTGAGCCTTTGCATCTCGGCGTCGAGCACGTCGATGGCTTCGTGATCGAGGCCGTCGGTGACGAGCAGCACGGTCGCCCGGCCGCTCAGCACGCGGCGCGCCCAGCGCCGGTTGAACTCCGCGAGCGCCGCACCGATGCGCGTGCCGCCCGACCAGTCCGCCACGCTCTGCCCGAGCGATGCAATCGCGACATCGGGATCGCGTTCGCGCAACGCGCGCGTCGCATTCGTGAGCCGCGTGCCGAACAGAAACACTTGCAGACGTTCGCGCGACTGCAACAGCGCGTGGCAGAAATACAGCACGGCGCGCGAGTAGGCGCTCATCGAGCCGGAAATGTCGAGCAGCAGCACGAGCGGCGGCCTGCGCTCCACCGCCGCGCGATATTTCCACACGGTCCAGTCGCCGCCCGAACGCACCGCGTGGCGCGCGCTCGCCCTCAGGTCCGCGTGCGTGCCGCGCGATGCCGCCTTCAGACGGCGCGTCGGCTCGGTCGCGAGCGGCAGCCGATGCGCGCGAATCTGATGCCGCAGCGTGCGCCATTCGTCGGCGTTGAGCGTGTCGAAATCGCGATGACTCAGGCGCTCCTGCGAGCTGAACGTGATGCGCGCATGGGTCGCCTCGGGCTTCGCTTCCGGCGGCGGCGCTTTCGGTGCGGCGGTGCGCGCGGCGAGTGCATCGGCGAGACGGTTGTTGCGTTTCGGCGGCGGCATGCCGTTCGTCACTTTCGGCAGCAACAGCGCGCGCAGCTTGCCTTCCCAGTCGGGATCGCGCCAGAAAAGATCGAATGCGGCGTCGAAGATATCGCGCTCGTCGCTCGCGTGGACGAGCAGGCAGGCGAGCGTCGCGCGCACATCGTCGCGGCGGCTCAGATCGACGAAGCGCAGCGCATCGAGCGCATCGACAGCATGTGCCGGCGACATGCCGAGCCCCGCGCCGCGCAACAGCCTCACGAAATGCACGACGTTGCGCGCGAGCGGTTCCAGTTTCATGGCGTCGCCGCGAGACAGCGTGCGAGCGTATCGGCGTCCATGCGCGCGAGGTCGTCCTGATACTTGAGCAGCACGCCGAGCGTGTCATGCACCGACTGCGGATCGAGCTCCGTCACCGACAGCGCCGCGAGCGCGCGGCACCAGTCGATCGTCTCCGCGACGCCCGGCGCCTTGAACAGATCCATCGTTCGCAGTTCGTGCACGAACGCGACAGCGCGCGCCTGCAGCGCCTGCCCCGCCTCGGGCGCGCGCGCCGCGACGATCTCCAGTTCGACGTCGCGCGCAGGATAGCCGATCCACTGGTAGAGACAGCGGCGCTTCAGCGCATCGTGCACTTCGCGCGTGCGGTTCGACGTCATCACGACGAGCGGCGGCACCTGCGCGCGCACCGTGCCGTACTCCGGAATCGACACCTGAAAATCCGACAGCAGTTCGAGCAGAAACGCTTCGAACGGCTCGTCGGCGCGATCGATTTCGTCGATCAGCAGCACGCGGCGCGCGTCGGGATTCGCGGGATCGGGCAGCAACGCCTGCAGCAACGGCCGCTTCAGCAGAAACTCGCTGCGATACAGCGAATCGTTCGACGGCGTCTCGCCCGACGCTTCCGCGAGCCGCAGCGCCATGATCTGCCGCGGATAGTCCCACTCGTAGAGCGCGCTCGCCGTGTCGAGACCTTCGTAGCATTGCAGGCGCAACAGCGTCGTGCCGCACAGCCCCGCCGCCGCCTTCGCAAGTTCCGTCTTGCCGACGCCCGGCTCGCCTTCGAGAAACAGCGGGCGCTGCATCTTCAGCGCGAGAAAAAGCGCCGTCGCGAGCTCGCGGTTCGCGAAGTAGCGATGCTCGCGCAGGCGCGCGAGCGTCTCGTCGATGGAAGCGGGCTCGCCCAGCATCACGCCGGAAACGACAGCGCGCGTTCGACCGCGCGGCCCGCGAGCACCGGAATCAGATGCGCGCGATAGTCGGCGCTGGCGTGCATGTCGTCGTTGAGTTCGTCGGGCAGAATCGTCACGCCGCGCGCCGACGCCACCGAAAAGTCCTTCGACAATGCCGCCTCCAGCTCGGCCGAACGAAATACCGACGACGCTGCGCCCGTCACGCCGACGCGCACGCCGTCACCGAACTTCGCGACGAACACGCCGACGAGCGCGAAGTGCGACGCCGGATTGCGAAACTTCTCGTACGCCGCGCGTTCGGCGAGCGGAAACTCGACCGCCGTGATCAGCTCGTCGGGTTCGAGCGCGGTCTGATACATGTCGATGAAGAAGTCGTCCGCCGCGATGCGCCGCCGGTCCGTCACGACAGTCGCGTTCAACGCGAGCACGGCGGACGGATAGCACGCCGCCGGATCGTCGTTGGCGAGCGAGCCGCCGATCGTGCCGCGCTCCCGCACCTGCCGGTCGCCGATGCGGCCCGCGAGATCGGCGAGACCCGGCAGCGCGCGCTTTACATCGGCGTTCGCGGCGACTTCGGCGTGGCACATCGCGCCGCCGATGGTGAGCTTGCCGCCGTCGAGCGTGATGGTTTTCATCGACGCGATGCGCGTCACGTCAATCAGCGCCGATGGCTGCGCGAGACGCAGGCGCATCGTCGGCAAGAGGCTTTGGCCGCCGGCAAGAAACTTGGCGTCGCCGTTCGTGCTCAGCGCCGCGACTGCCGCTTTCGCTTCGTCGGCCCTTTGATAATCGAATGAATACATGTCGGGCTCCTCAGGCGTTTTGAGCAGCGTTGCGCATCGCGGTCCATACGCGATGCGGCGTGGCGGGCATCTGCAGATCCTTCACGCCGAGCGGCGCAAGCGCATCCAGAATCGCGTTGATCACGGCAGGCGGCGAACCGATCGCGCCCGCCTCGCCGCAGCCCTTCACGCCGAGCGGATTGTGCGTGCACGGCGTGCCCTTCGCGGTTTCCACGGTGAAGTTCGGCAGGTCGATCGCGTGCGGCATCGCGTAGTCCATGAACGAGCCGGAGAGCAACTGGCAGGTGCTGTTGTCGTAGACGCAGCGTTCCAGCATCGCCTGGCCGATGCCCTGCCCCAGCCCGCCATGCACCTGTCCTTCGACGATCATCGGATTGATCACGTTGCCGAAGTCGTCCACCGCGGTGAACTTCTGGATGCGCGTCTCGCCGGTGTCCTGATCCACTTCGACCTCGCACACGTACGCGCCGGACGGATACGTGAAGTTGGTCGGATCGTAGAACGCGTTTTCGTTGAGGCCCGGCTCCATCTGATCGAGCGGGAAGTTGTGCGGCACGTACGCGGCGAGCGAGACATCGACGAAAGTCTTCGTGCGATCCGTGCCCGCCACGCGGAACACGCCGTTCTTGAACTCGATGTCTTCCGCCGCGGCCTCCAGCAGATGCGCGGCGATTTTCTTCGCCTTCGCTTCGACCTTGTCGAGCGCCTTCATGATCGCCGAGCCGCCGACAGAGATCGAACGCGAGCCGTAAGTGCCCATGCCGAACGGAATGCGTCCGGTATCGCCGTGGATGATCTCGACGTTGTCGATCGCCACGCCAAGCCGGTCCGCGACGACCTGCGCGAAAGTCGTTTCGTGCCCTTGTCCGTGACTGTGCGAGCCGGTGAAGACCGTGACCGAGCCGGTCGGATGCACGCGCACTTCGCCCGCTTCGAACAGGCCCGCGCGCGCGCCCAGCGCACCCGCGACGTTCGACGGCGCGAGCCCGCACGCTTCGATGTAGCACGAATAGCCGAGGCCGCGCAGCTTGCCGCGCCGCTTCGACTCGTCCTTGCGTGCGGCGAAGCCCTTCACGTCCGCGAGTTCGAGCGCGCGGTCGAGACATGCGTCGTAATCGCCGGTGTCGTAGGTCAGGCCGACGGGCGTCGCATACGGAAACTCGCGGATGAAGTTGCGCCGCCGCAGCTCGACCGGATCGATGTTCAGCTCGCGCGCCGCCGTTTCGACCAGACGCTCGACCACGTAAGTGGCTTCCGGACGGCCCGCGCCGCGATACGCATCGACGGGCACCGTGTTCGTGAACACCGCCTTGACCTCGGCGTAGATGGCGGGCGTCGTGTACTGGCCGGCGAGCAGCGTCGCGTAGAGCACGGTCGGAATCGACGATGCGAACGTCGACAGATACGCGCCCATGTTCGCCGTCGTGTGCACGCGCATGGCGATGAACTTGCCGTCTTTGTCGAGCGCGAGTTCGGCTTTGGTCACGTGATCGCGGCCGTGCGCATCGGAGAGGAATGCTTCGGAACGCTCGGCGGTCCACTTGATCGGCCGCCCGACTTTCTTCGATGCCCACGTCAGCGCGACATCTTCGGGATACAGGAAAATTTTCGAGCCGAAGCCGCCGCCGACGTCCGGCGCGATCACGCGCAGTTTCGATTCCGGCAGTTGCAGCACGAACGCCGCCATCAGCAGGCGCTCGACGTGCGGATTCTGATTCGCGACGTAGACCGTGTAGCTGTCGTCGTGCCTCGCGTAGCTCGCGTTGACGGCGCGCGGTTCGATCGCGTTCGGCACGAGGCGCTGGTTCACGATATCGAGCGTCGTCACGTGCGCGGCCTGCGCGAACGCGGCTTCGGTCTTGGCTTTGTCGCCGTGGCCCCAGTTGTAGCAGACGTTGTTCGGCACGCTGTCGTGCACGAGCGGCTGACCCGCATTCGATGCGCTTCCGGTATCGACCACGGCGGGCAGCACGTCGTAATCGACTTCGATCAGTTCGAGCGCGTCCTTCGCCTCTTTCACCGATTCCGCGACGACGAGCGCCACCTGATCGCCCACATGCAGCACCTTTTCGTTCGCGATGACGGGATGCGGCGGCTCGTGCATCGGCGAGCCGTCGGTGCTGTGGATCAGCCAGCCGCACGGCAGGCCGCCGACGTTCTCGCCCGCCATGTCGCGGCCGGTGAAGATGCCGATCACGCCCGGCGACGCCTTCGCCGCTTCGATATCGATGCGCTTGATCTTCGCGTGCGCGTGCGGCGAACGCAGGAACACGCCGTAGCTTTGCTGCGGCAGGACGACGTCGTCCGTGTACTGGCCCGCGCCCGTCAGGAAGCGATAGTCTTCCTTTCGTTTGACGCCGGCACCGATCAATTTCTGTTGCTCAGGGGCATTCATCGCGGTCTCCTCGTTGAAAGGCGCGATTCATCGTTTGAGAGAGGAAGATCGGGCGGCTCAGGCGCCGGCCTTCATGTTCCTTGCGCCTTCGAGGACCGCCTTGACGATGTTGTGATAGCCCGTACAGCGGCAGAGATTGCCGTCGAGCTGTTCGCGGACCTCTTCCTCGGAGAGTTCCGGCGACTGCGCGGCAAGGGCGCTCGCGCTCATCACCATCCCGGGCGTGCAGAAACCGCATTGCAGGCCGTGACATTCCTTGAACGCCGCCTGCATCGGATGAAGCTGGCCGTCATGCGCCATGCCTTCGATGGTCGTCACCGTCATGCCGTCCGCCTGCGCGGCGAGGATGTTGCACGACTTGATCGCGCGGCCGTCGAGATGGACGGTGCACGCGCCGCACTGAGCGGTGTCGCAGCCGATATGCGTGCCGGTGAGTCGCAATTGATCGCGCAGAAACTGGACGAGCAGAAGATGCGGTTCGACGCTGGCGGTCACGGGTTTGCCGTTGACCGTCAGGCTGATGCTGAGCGCCATTTCACTGTCTCCATGTGAGGACGGACCAGCTTCACGCCGTTGCACCTGCCTTACTGCCGCCGTGAGCGTTCAGCTGGGTTGGGTGTTGTGATTGTGACGATGAGTAAAACACAAATCGGCGGGTGTCGCCATCCGCGCGAACGCCCGTCCGAATCGTGGGTTCCATGGCCGCGCGTGCTTCGTGCCAATGCAAAGCGCCGCCTCAAGGGCGGCGCTTTGCGGCGAGTCGATCAGGCGTCGATGTCGCTCAGTGCGTCACGGTCTCGCGCTTCGCGGGCGTGGCCGTGGCCGCCTGAGCATGCGCGGGATCGGCCGCCGGCCGCCCGAGCACCGAGTGACGGCGCGAGTACACGAAGTAGATCGCCAGGCCGATCACCAGCCAGATGGCGAACGCGATCCACGTCATCGCCTGAAGATTGGCCATCAGGAACAGGCACGACGCCACCGCGAGAATCGGCACGACCGGCACGCCCGGGCAGCGGAACGCGCGCGGCAGGTCCGGATGCGTGCGGCGCAGGATCAGCACGGCGATGGACACCATCGAGAAAGCGGCGAGCGTGCCGATGTTGATCAACTCGGCCAGCACATTGAGCGGCACGAGCGCGCCGATCAGCCCGAAGAAAATGCCGACGAGCCAGGTCGTGAAGAAGGGCGTCGCAAAGCGCGGATGCACTTTCGAGAGCCGCGCGGGCAGCAGGCCGTCGCGCGACATCGCGTAGATGATGCGCGTCTGGCCGTAGCTCATCACGAGAATCACGGTGAGCATGCCGAGCACCGCGCCGAGATCGATGAAGCCCGCGACCCAGTTTTGCCCGGCCATCTGCAGCGCGAACGACACCGGATGCGGATTGTTCGCGAACTGCGCCGACGGCACGATGCCCGTCACGACCGCAGCCACCGCCACGTACAGCACCGTGCACACCGCGAGCGACGAGATGATGCCGATCGGCAAATCGCGCTTCGGATTCTTCACTTCCTCCGCCGCCGACGACACCGAATCGAAGCCGATGAACGCGAAGAACATCACGGCCGCCGCGCCGAAGACGCCGGACCAGCCGTTCGGCATGAACGGATGCCAATTCGCCGGCTTGACGTGGAACACGCCCACCGCGATCACCAGCACCACGACCGTCACCTTGATCGCGACCATGATGTTGTTCACGCGCGTCGATTCTTTCACGCCGGCGGAAAGCAGCGCCGTGATCGCCATCATCACGAGGAAGGCGGGCAGGTTGAACCAGGTGACATGGCCGGGCAGCGCGCCGGGTGCGGCCGAGAGCACGGTCGGCAGCGAAATGCCGAAGCCCGACAGCAGCGATTGCAGATAGCCCGACCAGCCGACCGACACGGCGGAGCTCGCGAGCCCGTACTCGAGCATCAAATCCCAGCCGATGATCCACGCGGCCAGTTCGCCGAGCGTCGCGTACGTATAGGTGTAGATGGAACCGGCCACGGGAATGGTCGACGAGAACTCGGCGTAGGCCAGGGCGGCGAAGCAGCACGCGATCGCCGCGATGACGAACGCGACCATGAGCGCCGGACCCGCCTGCACGGCGCCGGTTCCGGTGAGCACGAAAATTCCCGTACCGATGATGGCGCCGATGCCGAGGAATGTGAGATCGAGAGCGCCGAGCGTCTTCTTGAGCGAGCTGCCGCGCGCACTGGCCAGCATGTGCTCGACATTTTTCTTGCGAAACAACGACATTACGATGAGTCTCCTTCTTGGCGCGCGGGCGCCCCTTCTGCGGGAAAAACCCGCCATTTTATCGGAGACTCGAGGATTGCCCGAAAATGGGGCATGCGGCGCACTATGCGGCGATTTATGACATTGTCTACGTTTTTATCTTATACAAGATAAAATATTCAACCGGCAATCGCCGGATTCATATCGACGAGACGGTTGCTCATCACGTAGAACGTGAGCTCGGCGTTGTTCGCCAGCTTCATCTTCTCCAACAACCGCGCGCGATAAACACTCACGGTTTTGACCGAAAGCGATAGCGCGTGCGCGATATCCGTCAGCCGCTTCCCTGAGGCAAGCATGCAAAGCGTCTGATATTCGCGGTCCGACAGTTTCTCGTGCGGCATGCGTTCGGTATCGAGCGAAACGTAAGTCGCCAGCGCCTGCGCCATTTCCGCGCTCACGTATTTGCGGCCCGCCGCGACCTGCTGAATCGCGCCGATCATGAGCGCCGGGTCCGCCGTCTTCGACAAATAGCCCGACGCGCCCGCCTTCAGCGCCCGCACCGCGTATTGATCCTCCCGATACATCGAAAACATCAGCACCGGCAGACGCGGCGTCTCGCGCTTGATGCGCTTGAGCAGATCGATTCCGTTGACATCCGGCAGCGAGATATCGAGCATCGCGACGTCGAACGGGCGGCACGCGGCGAGCGCGAGCGCCTGCATGCCGGTTTCCGCCTCCGACACTTCGGTCGCAACGCCGCGCTCCAGCAGCAATTGCGCGACGCCACGGCGCACGATGGCGTGGTCGTCGGCGAGGAGCACTTTGAGCATCGCCGATGGCCTCACGCGTGGATCACGCTGAGCGCGAACAGGCCGGGCCGCGCTGCCGCCCACGGCAGGCGCGCGCGCACGCAGGTTCCGGCGGGTTTCGCCGCGACCACGCGCAGGCTGCCGCCGAGCGCCTCGCAGCGCGCGCGCATGCCCGCAAGGCCAAAGCGCCCGCTCTTGCGACGCGCCGCCGCGCTGATGCCGACACCATCGTCCTCGACGATGAGCGTCACGCCGTCGCCGTCGATCTCGATGCTTACGCGCGCGCGCGCCGCGTCCGCATGACGCGCGACGTTGCCGAGCGCTTCCTGCATCACGCGCAGAAGCGCAAGCGACATGTCGTGCGACAGGCGTTGCAGCCGCGCATCGCGCGGGCAGGAGAAATCGACGGATATCGCCGTGCGCGCGCGGAAACTGTCGATCCACGCGTCGAGCGTCGCGGCGATACCCGCGTCGAACGCCGGCGTCTGCAACGCTTCGACGATCCGGTGGCTCGTGTCGCTGACATCGGCGAGCGCGGCGCGTGCCTGATGCAGCGCGTCGCCGAGCGCGGCGGGTGCGTCCTCGGGTAGCCAGTGGGCGGCTCGCGCGAGCGCCAGATTGGCGACGGTGAGCGCCGCGCCGGTTTCGTCGTGGAGATCCTGCGCAAGTGCCCGGCGCGCGCGCTCTTCGGTCGCGGCGAGCAGCGCCGCCAGTTCCTGCACGCGCGCGGCGAGACGCTGAATCTGGCGATCGCCTTTGAGTTTGGCGTCGATCAGCGCGGACCAGGGTGAAGCGGAAGGAAGGGCGGACGATGCGCCGGCGCATTCCGGCGCCGGCGACGAAACTCCGCGCAGCGAAGCGCGGCGCATCGGACTCTCAATCGGGCTCTCATCGAGCGTGACCACGGCCGACGGGTTCATTCACTATCCTCGCGTTGAGCGCAACTGGAGCTACGTCCTCGGCCAGACCACGAGCGGCGTAACTGAATTTACACTCTGTAACATCGATGACGGACTACGCGGTCGCGTTTGTCGTCTCAGTGTGCGTGAATCATATCTCAAAAATATTATAAATCTATGTCCGACAAGGCTTCTCCGGACGAACTTCATGTGTTTTGCCAAGTTCGGCGCACATAATGCGTAGGAAAAACACCTACGACCTCGCATCGCAAGCGCCTGATTTGTAACAAGCGGCGCCGTCTTCGCGCGTTGATGAGACGAAAAAAAACCGGAGCATCAAGCTCCGGTTTCTGGTGAGACGCGACGCCCGGCAGTAATCAGCCGACGAACGCCTTCTCCACGACATAGTGGCCAGGATGATTGTTGCTGCCTTCCTGGAAGCCCATTTCGTCGAGCAACTGGCGCGTGTCGCGCAGCATGTGCGGGCTGCCGCAGAGCATCACGCGGTCGTTTTCGACCGAGAACGGCTCGACCGAGAGATCCGCGAACAGCTTCTTCGTCTCGATCAGGTCGGTGATACGGCCGCGGTTCGCGAATTCCTCGCGCGTGACGGTCGGATAGTAGACGAGCTTTTCCGCAACGATCTCGCCGATGTGCTCATGCGCCGGCAAGTGCTCCGTGATGAAGTCCTTGTACGCGAGTTCGTCGACGAAACGGCAGGTGTGCGTCAGCACGATCTTCTCGTAGCGGTCGTAGACGTCCGGATCCTTGATGATCGACATGAACGGCGCGAGACCCGTGCCGGTCGAGAGCAGCCAGAGCGTCTTGCCGGGCAGCAGATTGTCGGCGACGAGCGTGCCCGTCGGCTTCTTGCCGATCAGCACCGAATCGCCGACCTTCAGATGCTGCAGGCGCGAGGTGAGCGGGCCGTCCGGAACCTTGATGCTCAAAAATTCGAGATGCTCTTCGTAGTTCGCGCTCGCGAGGCTGTAGGCGCGCAGCAGCGGCTTGCCGTCGACTTCGAGGCCGACCATCGTGAACTGGCCGTTCTCGAAGCGGAACGAGGCGTCGCGGGTGCAGGTGAAACTGAAAAGCGTGTCGGTCCAGTGGTGGACGCTCAGAACGGTTTGAGAATTAAGGTTGCTCATGGCTTCTTGAACTGTGCTTGAACTTGCGAAAGCGGTGGCGCTCCGACGATCGCGGCCGACTCGCGGACGATGATCGCCACGCCGGGTCTCATGCCGGAAGGAGAGCGCGCTACGAAAGCGCTGCTGCGCGACAAACGATCGAACGATGACAGCCGCTTAATGGTCACCTAATTGGCCACCTAATTCGGCCACCTATTCGATGCGAAGGCAGCGATTCACGCTGCGCCTTGCGTGAACGTCGCGCGCAAAAACCAGACGGCTAACCAGACAGCCCGGCGCAATCGGCTATTTTAACCCGATAGCCGCCGGCGACGTCGGGCGCCGTGTGAGCCGCCACGGCGGCAAGTGCGCGCACGCGGGCCTCGTGGGCGAACGTGCGCGTGAACAGGGCGCTTCGGCTGGCCAAGCTAGCGGACGCGTATTGGCGATAGCTGGCAAAAAAGGCTGGCTACGGCCGGCTTCGGGCGATTATCGAAAACGTCGCCGAAAAGCCGCCGAGCCCGCATGATAGCAACGGATGCCGCGCTATCCCAAAAAACCCTTTCTGATGAAAGGCCTGCGCGCGTCCGGACGCCTCAGATGCGCTGATCCGTCGACGGCTTTTCCCACAGATTCACGCCGCCTTCCTGCGCGTGCTGATCGATTTCCGCGAGTTCCTCTTTCGTGAACTCGAGATTCTTCAGCGCGCCGACGTTTTCCGCGACCTGCTCCGCGCGGCTCGCGCCGATCAGCACCGACGTCACGCGCCCGCCGCGCAGCGCCCACGCGAGCGCCATCTGCGCGAGGCTCTGACCGCGTTTCTGGGCCAGATCGTTGAGCTTACGGACATGCGCGAGATTGGCGTCGCTCAGGTGTTCCTGCTTGAGCGACCCGCCGCCCGGCTTGTTGACGCGCGCATCCTGCGGCACGCCGTTCAGATACTTGCTCGTCAGCAGCCCCTGCGCGAGCGGCGTGAACGCGATGCTGCCCGCGCCGACATCGTCGAGCGTGTCGAGCAGTTCCGTCTCGATCCAGCGGTTCAGCATGTTGTAGGACGGCTGATGGATCAGCAGCGGCACCTTGTGCTCGGCAAGCAGCTTGGCCATTTCGCGCGTCTTCGCGGCCGAATACGACGAGATGCCCACATAGAGCGCGCGGCCGGAATGCACGGCGGTTGCGAGCGCGCCGGCGGTTTCTTCGAGCGGCGTGTCGGCATCGAAGCGATGCGAATAGAAAATATCGACGTAATCGAGGCCCATGCGCTTCAGGCTCTGATCGAGGCTCGCGAGCACATATTTGCGCGAGCCGCCGCCCTGGCCATACGGACCGGGCCACATGTCCCAGCCGGCCTTCGACGAAATCAGCAGCTCGTCGCGGTACGGCCGGAAGTCGTCCTTGAAGATGCGCCCGAAGTTCGTTTCGGCGCTGCCGTATGGCGGGCCGTAGTTGTTCGCGAGATCGAAGTGTGTGATGCCGAGATCGAAAGCGGTGCGCAGGATGTCGCGTTGCGTGGAAATCGGCGTGGTATCGCCGAAGTTGTGCCACAAACCGAGCGACAGCGCGGGCAGTTTCAACCCGCTCCTGCCGCAGGTGCGGTACTGCATCTGGGAGTAGCGCTCGGAGGCTGCTTCGTAAGCCATGACGGAATTCCTCTGCGGATTGCGAATTGGACGGACTTGCTGAACAAACTTGCGAGGGCAGAGAACGCGTGCGCCGCGCGCGGGCGCGCACCCTGCCAAGGGCGTCAATGGTAAGCCAATCGGGCCTAAGCGCGCACGGCGTGCCGCGTCATCCCGTTCCATCTCGTTATTTGGCACTTGTCCGAATGGTCAGCAAGGGGAACGTTTGCGCGTGAAGTCAGACCAATGCAGATTCTGTTTTGAGGAGCTTGACCTATGGACCCGATCGACCGCCTGCGCCCGGCCTACGATTCCTTTGCCGCCGTTGCTGTCACCTACGGCATCGATCTCGTGCTGGCATTGCTTATTCTCGCCGTCGGATGGTGGATTTCGAACGCCGTCGCCAACACGCTGCGCCGCACGCTCGCGCGCACCAATGTCGACGCCACGCTCACGCCTGTGCTCGCCAGTCTCGCGATGTGGGCGATCCGCGTGGTCGCGATCGTCGCGGCGCTGGGCAAGTTCGGCATCGCCGCGGCGAGCATCCTGACCGTGCTCGGCGCGGCCGGTCTCGCCATCGGTCTGGCGTTGCAGGGCACGCTGCAGAACATCGCCGCCGGGCTGATGCTGTTGCTGCTGCGTCCGTTTCGCGTCGGCGATTACATCGAAGGCGTCGGCACGACGGCCGGTACTGTCAACGAAATCGGACTGTTCACCACGCGGCTCACAAAAGCCGACGGCATTGTCATGTTCGTGCCGAACAGCCTGATCTGGGCGAACGCCATCACCAACTACAGCGCAAACGACCGCCGGCGCGTGGTCATCAACTTTCAGGCGCAGCACGGGCTCAAGGTGGAAAACGTGCTCGCGGAACTGCGCAGGCTGACAAGCGAAGATACGCGCATCGTGCAGGACGGGCCGTCGGCGCCGTGGGTCGCGGTGACCGACTACACCGATACCGGCGTCAAGTTCAACCTCGGCGCGTGGACCAGCAGAACCGATCACCAGAGCGTGCAGGCCGACTTGCTGCGCAAGATTCAGCCGCTGACGCGCGAGCAGGTCGTGGTCGCCTGACTGGACGCGTGCGCGCGAACCGAATAACCTGACGCGCTTTTCCAGTCGAGATCACGCTATGACCCGAGCGATTTCCGTGGCGCTGCTTGTCGGCGGCGTCGTGCTGCTGTACTTCGGCGGCCAGTCGTTTCATTCGCTGTCGAATGACGTCGCGCGCTTCTTCACGGGTTCGCCCACGAACAAGACCATCTGGCTGATCGCGGGCGGGATCGTCGCGTCGCTCGCGGGGCTGATCGGCCTCGCGATTCCTTCGAAACGCTGAAGGCTCAACGGCCGTCCGTCAGACGAGCGCCACTTCCGGTTTCGACGCCGAACGCGTGCCCGGCAGCGCCACGTTGCTCGCGCCGCGATACGTGAAGACGAGCGAAAACTTCACCTGATCGGTCAGGTTCTTGCCGGCCGAGTGCAGCGTATTGCAGTGGAAAAACACGACGTCGCCCGGCGCCAGTTCGGGCGACACCGCCGTGCGGATGAGCGCGGCGTTCTCGGGCAGATCCGAGCGGAAGAATTTCGCGTCGTCGAAACGATCGGATGTGAACGGCAGCTTGTGCGAAGCCGGCACGAACCACAACGCGCCGTTATCGACTTTTTCATCGCCCAGCGCGACCCACGCCGACACGAGATCGTCGCGCTCGAACGCCCAGTAACGCACGTCGCGATGCCAGCCCGTCAGGCTGCCGTACGCCGGGTGCTTCGTCATCATGCAGTTGTGATGCGCGCGCGAAAGATACGGCGTCTCGCCGAAGTAAAGCTCCATCCATCCGCGAACTTCGGGCGAGGTCGCGAACTCCGCGAAGAGCGCATGGCGCGCGTAAGCGTCGAGCAGACGGCGCACGGTATGACCGCCGGGCGCGTCTTTCGAATCGGGCGCACCGGGATATTTCAGATCGGCCTCGAACTCGACCGGCGCGGCCGCCTCGGCGAGTTGCTGCCGCGCCACCGCGCGCATGGCGTCGCACCGTTCCCGGCTCACAAGCCCCTTCACGATGACAAAGCCGTTTTCGCGCAGCGCGTGCACTTGCTCTTTCTTCGATTGCAACGAATTTTGATCAGACATTTCAGTTTCTACGCGCGGCGGCTTTCAGAGAGAACGCATGCCGTCGACGCTATATCCGGAATTGGGGCGAATCCGGGAATTGTAAATCCGCCGCCGCGCAAAGGCCCGCACCGCAACGCGCGGGCGCTTGTTCATCAGCAGGCGCTACATAAAAACGCAGGGAAAACGCGGACTTAACCAAGTAATGAAGCTCTTGTACATTGAGCTGCATCAATTCGGTGCAACTTGCCGAAGCGAGTTGAATCGAATTCCTTGAACGCTATTTTTGAGACGACTATCGTCGAGTTTGCCGCTACGCAACCGACCTCTCCCTGACATGAACCACCGAATCGCTATCGGCCTTACTCGTGCTGCTTCGCACGCTGCGCGTCCTGCGCGCCGCGGCATGATCCGCGCGTTGCGTCACCATTCCGCCCGCACCCAGCTGCTCGCCGAGCAGTTGAAGAACGTGCATCCGGTCGATGGCATCCGGTCGTGGTTTCGCGGCCTGTTCTTCAATCTTCGCGTGCGCGCGGCATCGCGCCGCGTGTCGTTGCGCGCGCTGCTGCGCCGCCCGATGCAGCTGCGCGCGCCCACGCCCAAGCCGAAAGCCGCCGCGCTGACGAGCCGCCGTCCGCGACGTTTGTCGACGAGCAGCGCCGGCTGGTACGCGTTCGCTGCCCGCTGACGGCTTCAGTTGCTTTCGTTGTTTTCGTTGTTTTCACTGCGCCGGGCATCGCCCAGCGTCGGGTAGTCCGTGTAGCCCTGCTCGCCGCCGCCGTGAATCGTCGCGGCGTCGGGTTCGGCGAGCGGCGCATCGGCCTTCAAACGTTCCACCAGATCCGGATTCGCGACGAACGCGCGACCGAATGCCACGGCATCGGCTTCGCCACGTTCGATGCGCGCGTTCGCGTCCTGCGCGGTGTCGTCGCCGCAAGCGATGATCGCGCCGTTGAATATGTCGCGGAATGCGTCGATGAAATGCGCGTCGGCGAGATGCACATACGCAATGCCGATGCGCGCCAGTTCCCCCGCCAGATATAGCGACGACGCCTGCGCTTCGGCATCCTCGATATCCGCGCCCGTGAATCCCGGCGACAACCGCACGCCGACGCGATGCGCGCCGATCACGCTCGCCACCGCCTCGACAATCTCCACCACAATCCGCACGCGATTCTCGACGCTGCCGCCGTAATCGTCGGTGCGGCGATTCGTGCCGGTCGCGATGAACTGATGCAGTAGATAACCGTTCGACGCATCGATCTCGATCATGTCGAAACCGGCACGATGCGCACGATGCGCGGCATCGACGTACTGCAGCACGATTCCGGCGATTTCAGCACTTTCGAGCGGACGCGGATCGTCTGCATCGACGAAGCCGGGCGTGCCGTCATCCTGCGGCGCGAACACCTGCACGCCGCGCGCGCGAACAGCGGAGGGCGCGACGGGCGGCGCACCGCCTTCCTGCAACCGACGATGCGACATGCGCCCCGCATGCGACAACTGCACCGCGATGCGTCCTTGCCGCGCGTGCACGGCACCCGCCACGTTCTTCCAGCCGGCCTCCTGCGCATCCGAGCAGATGCCGGGTGCGGCCAGCCCGCCCTGACCTTCCGGCGACACGTGCGCCGGTTCGGTGACGATCAGACCCGCGCCCGCGCGCTGCGCGTAGTAATGCGCGCTCGTTTCCGTGGGGACGTCGCCGGGTTGCGCCGCGCGATGACGCGCGAGCGGCGCCATCACGACGCGATTCGGCACTTCGAGATTGCCGATGACGACGGCAGAAAGGAGCGTTTCGTACGGCATGGAGGCTCCGGGGTGATCCGCTTGTACGCGTTTGGACACATCATCGAATCGCAAGAAACGCGCCGCGCGCGCATAAAAAAACCGGCAGGCGCGATGCCTGCCGGTTTCTGTCCTGCGATGCAGCTGATGCTGCCGATGCCGCAGCGAGTGCCCTTATGCCACGCTCGCGACCGGTTCCGTGCCTGCCGCTTCGGCGAGCACGAGTGCCTTGTCCGCGGTTTCCCACGAGAATTCCGGCTCTTCGCGGCCGAAGTGGCCGTAAGCTGCCGTCTTTTCGTAGATCGGGCGCAGCAGATCGAGCATCTGGATGATGCCCTTCGGACGCAGATCGAAGTGTTCGAGCACGAGCTTCGTGATCTCGGCATCCGACACGCGGCCCGTGCCGAACGTGTTGACCATTACCGAAGTCGGACGCGACACGCCGATAGCGTACGAAACCTGAATCAGCGCGCGCGATGCGAGTCCCGCCGCGACGATGTTCTTCGCCACATAACGGCCGGCGTAAGCCGCCGAGCGGTCGACCTTCGACGGATCCTTGCCCGAGAACGCGCCACCGCCGTGGGGCGCCGCGCCGCCGTACGTATCGACGATGATCTTGCGGCCCGTCAGACCGCAATCGCCTTGCGGACCGCCGATAACGAAACGCCCCGTCGGGTTCACCAGGAACTTGATGTCGCCCTTGATGAGTTCCCTGGGCATGGTCGGCTTGATGATTTCTTCGATCACCGCTTCGCGCAGTTGCGACAGGTCGATGTCCGGCGAGTGCTGCGTGGACAGCACGACGGTGTCGATCGAATGCGGCTTGCCGTCGACGTAACGCACCGTGACCTGCGACTTCGCGTCCGGGCGCAGCCAAGGCAGACGGCCGTCGCGGCGCAGGTTCGCCTGGCGCTCGACCAGACGGTGCGACAGGTGGATCGGCAGCGGCATCAGTTCGGGCGTTTCGTCGCAGGCGTAGCCGAACATCAGGCCCTGGTCGCCGGCGCCTTGATCGAGGTTGTCGTCATGCGCGCGGTTCACGCCTTGCGCGATGTCCGGCGATTGCTTGTCGTAAGCGACGAGCACCGCGCAGCCGCGATAGTCGATGCCGAAGTCGGTGTTGTCGTAGCCGATGCGCTTGATCGTGTCACGCGCGACCTGGATATAGTCGACGTTGGCCGTGGTCGTGATTTCGCCCGCGAGGACGACGAGACCGGTGTTGCAGAGCGTTTCCGCCGCGACGCGCGAATACTTGTCCTGCGCCAGGATGGCGTCGAGGATGGCGTCGGAAATTTGGTCGGCGACCTTGTCCGGGTGGCCTTCGGAAACGGATTCGGAAGTAAAGAGATAGTCGTTCGACACGCTTCAGACTCCAATTGAGTACGGTTGATATTCACGTAGCCGTCTTCGTTCGGAGTCTGAAGCGGCGACGCTTTAGCGGATGTCATTTTCGGGCTGAAGCTTCCACATACCACATGAAGGCTCCAGCCCGCTTCGCCCCGCAAGTTGTCCATTAACTCGGCGAAGGTTTTATTATACCGGTTTCCCCTATTTTCACAGAGCCGAACGCTTGTCGCCATTCGCCCCACAACGATCATCCGCATACCCCGGCCGCCCGTCTGTTCGCTGGAGCACGTCATGCTAGGGCGCATCGGCGTGGCGCTCGCCATCGCGTTTCTCAAGTTTCTGGCGATCATCCCTTACGGCATCACGGCGCGTTTCGGCGACGGCCTCGGCTGGCTGCTCTACCAGATCCCGAGCCGCCGCAAGCGCATCGTCCACACGAACCTGAAGCTGTGCTTCCCGGAGTGGTCCGACGAGAAGCGCGAGGACATCGCGCAGAAGCACTTCCGGCATGCCATTCGCAGCTATGTGGAGCGCAGCGTGCAGTGGTTCGGCTCGGCGAAGAAGCTCGAAAAGCTGATCCAGGTGGACAGCGCCGTCGATCTCACCGATCCGGATCTGCCGCCCACGCTTTTTCTCGGGCTGCATTTCGTCGGCATCGAGGCGGGCTCGATCTTCCTCAATTATTCGCTGCATCGGCGATGCGGGTCGCTGTATCAGCCGTTCTCGAATCCGCAGATCGAGGAACTCGCGAAAGCGCAGCGCGCCCGCTTCGGCGCGGACATGGCGAGCCGCGCCGACAGCGCGCGCATCGTGCTGCGCTGGCTGCGCGACCGCAAGCCCGTGATGCTCGGCGCGGACATGGACTACGGCATGCGCAACTCCACGTTCGTGCCGTTCTTCGGCATCCCGACGTGCACGCTGACGGCCGTCGGACGTCTCGCGAAGACGGGCCGCGCGCAGGTGGTGCCGTTTATCGGCGAGGTGCTGCCGGACTACAAGGGGTATCGTCTCAAGATCTTCGAACCGTGGGACAACTACCCGACCGGCGACGACGAAGCCGACGCCCGCCGCATGAACGCGTTTCTGGAAGAGCAGATTCCGCACATGCCGGAGCAATATTATTGGGTCCACAAACGCTTCAAGACGCGGCCGCCGGGCGAGCCGGGTTTTTATTGAGGCGTGAGCGGCGCGGAGCGGTGCGGCGTGCGTCAAATACAATAGCGGCCATGAACCTCAAATTCACCAAGATGCAAGGCGCGGGCAACGACTTCGTCGTGCTCGACGGCTATACGCAGGCGCTCGATCTGACAGCGAGCCAGGTGCGCGCGCTCGCGAACCGCCATTTCGGCGTGGGCGCGGATCAGTTGCTGCTCGTCGAAAAGCCGACGATCGACGGCGTCGACTTCAAATACCGCATCTTCAATTGCGATGGCGGCGAGGTCGAGCATTGCGGCAACGGCGCGCGCTGCTTCGTGAAGTTCGTGCGCGATCGCGGCCTGACGGATGCATCGAGCGTGCGCGTGCAGGTGCAACAAGGCGTCATCACGCTGACGATGCAGGAGAACGGCGAAGTCGTCGTCGACATGAGCACGCCGGTCTTCGATCCGCCGCGCGTGCCGTTCGACGCGCTCGGGCTCCACGGCCGCCGCGAAGGCAACGACACGCTGTGGCCGCTCGACATCGACGGCGAAACGCGCTGGATTTCAACGGTGTCGATGGGCAATCCGCACGCGGTGCAGATCGTGGACGACGTCGAGACGTATCCGGTGCTGAGCGAAGGCCCGCTGATCGAGCGCCATGCGCGCTTTCCGAAACGCGTGAACGCGGGCTTCATGCAGATCGTCGATCGTAATACGGTGAAACTGCGCGTATTCGAGCGCGGCGCCGGCGAGACGCTCGCGTGCGGCACGGGCGCCTGCGCGGCGGTGGCGGCCGGCATCCGGCGCGGCCTGCTGGATTCACCCGTGTGCGTCGAAACGCACGGCGGCACGCTCACGATCCGTTGGGACGGTGCGCGCGACGAAGCCGCCGCGCTCTTCATGGCGGGCCCGGCCGCGACGGTTTTCGAGGGCGAAATCGAGCTGGATCGCCTCGTCTAACGCAACCACATCATCATGAATCCACGCGACGTCGCCGACTACCTGCTCGACAATCCCGATTTCTTCGTCGAGCACGCGGAAGTGCTTGGCACCATCCGGCTCTCGAATCCGCACGGCAAGTCCGCCGTGTCGCTGCAAGAGCGCCAGATGGAAATGCTGCGCGACAAGAACAAGCAGCTCGAACGGCGTCTCGCCGAACTGCTGCGCTACGGTCACGAAAACGACAGCATCTCGACCAAGTTCAACCGCTGGACCGTGCGCGTGATCGCGCAGCGCGACCCGTACGTGCTGCCCGCGACCATCACCAACGGCCTGTGCGAAGTCTTCGACGTGCCGCACGCCGCGCTGCGCCTGTGGGACATCAACGAAGCCTATCGGCAGGCGGATTTCGCGCGCCAGGTCGGCGAGGAAGTACGCATTTTCGCCAACAATCTGACCTCGCCGTACTGCGGCGCGAATTCCGATTTCGCCGCCGCGCAATGGCTCGGCGCGCCGAATTCGGCATCCGCGACGGTCGCGCCGAACGACGGCCCGTCAGACACGGAGCGCAAGGTCGAATCCGTTTCGCTGATCGCGCTGCGCGATCCGCAAGCCGGCCCCGATGCGCCGACCTTCGGCCTGCTCGTGATGGGTTCGCCCGACGCGCGGCGCTTCCACGACGGCATGGCAACCGACTTCCTCATGCAGATCGGCGCACTGGCGAGCGCGGCGCTGTCCCGCCTGCTACCGCACTGAAGATGAAAACCGCCGCCGCGCCCGACGAAGTCCCGAAGGAAGCCCCGACGGGCGCCATCGCCGAGTATCTGGCGATGCTCGAGCATCAGCGGCATCTCTCCGAACACACGCTGCGCGGCTACACGCACGAGCTTGCCGAACTGCGCGCGCTCGCAAAGGGCCGTCCGCTCGAATCGCTCGTCGCGGCCGACATTCGCGGCGCGGTGGTGCGCTCGCACGCGGCGGGGTTGTCGTCGCGCTCGATTGCGCATCGGTTGTCGGCGTGGCGCGCGTTTTATCGATGGCTCGCCGAACGCATCGACATGCCCGCGAATCCGGTCGCGACGGTGCGCGCGCCGAAGCGCGAGAAGACGCTGCCGAAGGCGCTGTCCGTCGACGACGCCATGGCACTCATGGACGCGCCGCAATCCGGCACGGCCGAAGCGCTGCGCGATCACGCGATCCTCGAATTGTTCTATTCGTCGGGACTGCGGCTCGCGGAGCTGGTCGGTCTCGACGTCTATTTCGTCGATACGAAGGAACACAAGTCGGCTGGCTGGCTCGATCTTGTGCACGGCGAAGTGACCGTGCTCGGCAAGGGCAACCGGCGCCGCTCGGTGCCGGTCGGCCGCAAAGCCATCGACGCATTGCGCGCATGGATCGACGTGCGCGGCGAGTTCGTCAAGCTCGATCCGCACGCGCTCTTTCTTTCGGTGCGCGGCAACCGCATGTCGCCCGGCGTGGTGCGCGAGCGCGTGAAGCGGCTGGCGCTCAAAGCCGGCATTCCGTCGAACGTGCATCCGCACGTGCTGCGCCATTCGTTCGCGACGCACGTCCTGCAGTCGAGCGGCGATCTGCGCGCGGTGCAGGAACTGCTCGGCCACGCGAGCATCACGGCCACGCAGGTTTATACGTCACTCGATTTTCAGCATCTCGCCCGCGTGTACGACTCGGCGCATCCGCGCGCGAAGAAACGCGACTAACCTCGACAGCGCGCCCGCGCGCTCATCCGCATTGCAATGAACACCATCACGCTCAAACCGGCGAAGGATCGATCGCTCGTCCGCCGCCATCCGTGGATTTACGCGAACGCCATTGCACGCATCGACGGCGATCCCGCGCCCGGCGCGACCGTCATCGTGCGCGCCGCCGATGGCCGCTTTCTCGCGCGCGCGTCGTACAGCCCGCATTCGCAGATCCGCGCGCGCGCGTGGACGTTCGATGAAAGCGAGCCCGTCGATCACGCGTTCTTCAAGCGCCGCGTGCAGCGCGCGGTCGCGCATCGGCAAACGATGGTCAAGGACACCGGCGCGACGCGTCTCATCTTCGGCGAGGCGGACGGCTTGCCGGGGCTGATCGTCGATTACTACGTCGCCGACGATGAACCGCACGCGCAGCTCGTCTGCCAGTTCATGGCGACCGGCGTCGAGGCGTGGAAGGATGCCATCGTGCAGGCGCTGATCAGCGCGACGGGTTGTCCGAACGTCTATGAGCGTTCGGACGTGTCGATCCGCCAGAAGGAAGGGCTCGAACAGATCACGGGCGTGCTCGCCGGCGACGCGCCGCGCGACACGCTCATCACGAACGAATGCGGCGTGCGGCATCACGTCGATGTGCGCAATGGCCACAAGACCGGCTTCTACGTCGATCAGCGCGACAACCGCGTGCTTGTCGCGCAGCACGCGCAGGGCCGCGAGGTGCTGAACTGCTTCTGCTACACCGGCGGCTTTTCGCTGGCGGCGCTGAAGGGCGGTGCGACGCGCGTGGTGTCCGTCGATTCGTCCGGCGAGGCGCTCGCGCTGGCGCGTGCGAACGTCGAGGCAAACGGCTTCGACGCGCAAAAAGCCGAATGGCTCGACGCCGACGCGTTCAAGACGCTGCGCCGCCTTTACGACGAAGGCCAGCGCTTCGACCTGATCGTGCTCGATCCGCCGAAGTTCGCGCCATCGAAGGAAACCGTGGACCGGGCCGCGCGCGCGTACAAGGACATCAATCTGAGCGGCTTCAAGCTGCTGCGTCCGGGCGGCCTGCTGTTCACCTATTCGTGCTCGGGCGCGATCGATTCGGAGCTGTTTCAGAAGATCGTCGCGGGCGCGGCGGCGGACGCTCGCGTCGATGCGCGCATTCTGAAGCGGCTGGGCGCGGGCGTCGATCATCCGTTGCTCACGGCGTTCCCGGAAGGGGAATACCTGAAAGGACTACTGTTGCAAATTGCCTGAGCGCCCTAATCTAGGCGCGATCGACGCCCGCAGGGGCCGCCGGAGCGCCGGCTTGACGAATATGTTTCAATAACCGATTCGACGCGATTCGGCGTAGATCAAGCGAACTTTCAAGGACACAGGCGAGACCATGATTCCCGTAACCATCCTGACCGGCTTTCTGGGCAGCGGCAAAACCACGCTGCTCAAGCGCATCCTGAACGAGCAGCACGGCATGAAGATCGCCGTGATCGAGAACGAGTTCGGCGAAGAAAACATCGACAACGAAATTCTCGTGCAGGAAACGAACGAGCAGATCATTCAGATGAGCAACGGCTGCATCTGCTGCACGATTCGCGGCGACCTGGCCCGCGCGCTCGAAGATCTGGCGAACCGCAAGAAGGACGGCACGCTCGATTTCGACCGCGTCGTGATCGAAACCACCGGCCTGGCGAATCCGGGCCCGGTCGCGCAGACGTTCTTCATGGACAACACGGTCGCCGACGAATTTCTGCTCGACGCGATCATCACGCTCGTCGACGCGAAGCACGCGAACACGCAGCTCGATCAGCAGGAAGTGGTGCAGCGCCAGGTCGGTTTCGCGGATCGCCTGTTCATCACGAAGTCCGATCTCGTGGACGCCGCCGCGCTCGACGCGCTCAAGCATCGGCTCGTGCACATGAATCCGCGCGCGGCGATCAGAGTCGTGAATTTCGGCGAGGCGGACATCAAGGAAATCTTCGATCTGCGCGGCTTCAACCTGAACGCGAAGCTCGAGATCGATCCGGATTTCCTCGCGGAAGACGAGCACGATCACGCCCATGATCACGATCACGCGCACGACGATCACGACCACGCCACCTGCGGTCACGACCACAGCCACGATCACGAGCACCATCATCACCATCACGCGCATCACGACGACAAGATCAAATCGTTCGTGTACCGCAGCGACAAGCCGTTCGATCCGAACCGCCTCGAAGACTTTCTCGGCGGCATTCTGCAGATCTACGGCGAGCGCCTGTTGCGCTACAAGGGCGTGCTGTACATGAAGGGCGTCGATCGCAAGGTCGTGTTCCAGGGCGTGCACCAGATGATGGGCAGCGACCTCGCGGGCAAATGGATGCCGGTCGAGAAGAAGAACAGCAAGATGGTGTTCATCGGTATCGAACTGCCGAAGGATCTGATCACCGACGGCCTCGACGCGTGCCTCGTCAAATAATCACGCACGCAGCCACGCGCACGTCGGCACGCATCTCGCTTGAGTTTCGCGATTCCGGCGGGGCGAAAACAGGCTGACTGACAAGCGCCGCACGCGGGAATGCCCTCGTGCGGCGTTTTTCATGGTCGACTTTCATTGCGGATGTGTAGCCGCGACCACGAAGCGACATCGCTTTTTGCACGACCAGGCGTTATATTTTTGAGATTCCGACACTAATCGACAGGGTTTTCCTCGGTTGTCGTCGGAAATTGCGGTTCAGTTACAATACAGCCCCACTGGAGAAGGGCTGCTCCGTAGGACGCGCGTCTTTTTGGCGCCCGGTCGACGGATCAGGAGAAGGGATGTCCCGTCGGGACGATGCCTCGATTTGCAGGGGGAAGGCAAATCAAGACAAAGCACCGGGGCCGGGAATCCCGGGCCATTTCAATGCGCCCGGCGGTCCGGAGCATCATCCAATATCGGTTTCCAGAGGAGTTCGGCCCCGCATCGACAGTCGCGCGAGCCTTGAGCGTCACGGTGCGCTGCATGCGGGTAACGCAGTTGGGGGCGACGCGCGAGACGTCGCCTTACATTGAAGAAGCAAGCAGATGACAACGAAACTCTTGACCGAAGCCGAAATCCTGAAGATGAGCGAGAAGGACTACATGAACGCGGATCAACTCGCCTTCTTCAAGAACCGGCTCGAACAGTTGCAGGCGGACATTCTGAAGAATGCCGGCCAGACGACCGAAAATCTGCGGGAAACGGTGATCGTGCCGGACCCGGCGGATCGCGCGACCATCGAGGAAGAGCATGCACTGGAACTGCGCACGCGCGACCGCGAACGCAAGCTCCTGAAGAAGGTGCAGCAATCGCTCGGGCGCATCGATTCCGGCGATTACGGCTGGTGCGAGGAAACGGGCGAACCGATCGGCATTCCGCGCCTGCTCGCGCGTCCGACGGCCACGCTCTCCCTCGAAGCGCAAGAGCGCCGCGAACTGCGCCAGAAACTCTTCGGCGACTGATCGCGCCGCCGGAGGCGACGTCGCGGGACCGCCCGCAACGGGGAAGACGCCGCCTCGAAAAGCTGCACTGGCGCACGCGCCAACGGAAAAGGCACACGTCGAACGTGTGCCTTTTTTGCTTTCGAACAGGTAAAAACGCAGCCGGATCGACACCGCGCGCCTTGATAAATCTCCCGCCGCCCTAAAATGAACCCGACGCGCCCCGCAAAAGCATGACTGCGGCCCGGCGCGCGCGCGGCGCCGTCCGCCCGATGCCACCGGCCGGGCGGAACCCCGCGCCGTGCACCTCATCGAATTCTCGACTGCGCGGCGGAGTTTCGCACGACGAACCCGCTCCGCGTCCTTCGTTTTCTTAAGGAACGCACATGGAACAATTTCACGGCACGACCATCGTCTCCGTGCGCCGCGACGGCAAAGTCGCGCTGGGCGGCGATGGTCAGGTGACGCTCGGCAACATCGTCATGAAGGGTGGCGCGAAAAAAGTGCGCCGTATCTATGGCGGCAAGGTGCTGGTCGGCTTCGCCGGCGGCACGGCCGACGCGTTCTCGCTGCTCGACCGCTTCGAGGCGAAGCTCGAGAAACATCAGGGCAATCTGACGCGCGCCGCCGTCGAGCTCGCGAAAGACTGGCGCACCGACCGCATGTTGCGCCGGCTCGAAGCCATGCTGATTACCGCCGACAAGGACGCAACGCTCGTCATCACCGGCAACGGCGACGTGCTCGACCCCGAAAACGGCATCTGCGCAATCGGCTCGGGCGGCGCGTATGCGCAGGCCGCGGCGCAGGCGCTCGTCGAAAACACCGCGCTTTCGCCGCGCGAGATCGTCGAGAAGTCACTGAGTATCGCCGGCGATATGTGCATCTACACCAACCACAATCGCGTCATCGAGACGATCGAGTAAAGGAAACCGCGATGACCACCATGACTCCCTCCGAGATCGTCTCCGAACTCGACAAGCACATCATCGGCCAGAAGCGCGCGAAAAAGGCTGTGGCCGTCGCGCTGCGCAACCGCTGGCGCCGTCAGCAGGTTGCCGAGCCGCTGCGTCAGGAAATCACGCCGAAGAACATTCTGATGATCGGGCCGACGGGCGTCGGCAAGACCGAAATCGCGCGGCGTCTCGCCAAGCTCGCGGACGCGCCGTTCATTAAGATCGAAGCGACCAAGTTCACCGAAGTGGGCTACGTGGGCCGCGACGTCGACAGCATCGTGCGCGATCTGATCGAGATTTCCGTCAAGCAGACGCGCGAATCCGAGATGAAGAAAGTGCGCACCAAGGCTGAAGACCGCGCCGAAGACCGCATTCTCGACATCCTGTTGCCGACGGCGCGTCCGGTCGGTTTCGGCGCGTCCGAGGCGGGCGGCAGCGACGGCGACAACGCCACGCGTCAGACCTTCCGCAAGCGTCTGCGCGAAGGCGCGCTGGACGACAAGGACATCGAACTCGACATCGAAATGCCGCAGTCCGGCATGGACATCATGGGGCCGCCGGGCATGGAAGACATGACCGAGCAGATCCGTTCGATGTTCGCGAACATCGGCGGCGGCAAGAAGACGCATCGCAAGGTGAAGGTCAAGGAGGCGCTCAAGCTCCTCACCGATGAAGAAGCCGGCAAGATGCTCAACGACGAAGAGGTCAAGACCAAGGCCGTGCAGAACGTCGAGCAGAACGGCATCGTGTTTCTGGACGAAATCGACAAGATCGCGTCGCGCAGCGAGGCGGGCGGCGCCGAAGTGTCGCGCGCGGGCGTGCAGCGCGATCTGCTGCCGCTGGTCGAAGGCACGACCATCAACACGAAGTACGGGATGATCAAGACCGATCACATCCTGTTCATCGCGAGCGGCGCGTTTCACCTCTCCAAGCCGAGCGACCTGATTCCCGAGCTGCAAGGGCGTTTCCCGATTCGCGTGGAACTCGACTCGCTGTCCGTCGAAGACTTCGAGGCGATCCTGAATTCCACCGACGCGAGCCTCGTCAAGCAATACAAGGCGCTGCTCGCGACCGAAGGCGTCGAACTCGATTTCGCCGACGACGGCATCCGGCGTCTCGCGGAAGTCGCCTACTCGGTGAACGAGAAGACTGAGAATATCGGCGCGCGGCGGCTCTATACCGTCATCGAGAAGTTGCTGGAGGAAGTGTCGTTCGCGGCGGGCAATCACACGGGCCAGCCCGTGCGGATTGACGCGGCGTATGTGGATCGCGCGCTGGGCGAAGTGGCCGAGGACGAGGATCTTTCGCGCTACGTGCTCTGATTTTCGGGCTTCGGGCCGAAAAAGTTGGCGTCACAATAAAGAACCGGGCCGCGAGGCTCGGTTTTTTTATGTCCGCGGCGTAGATTTAGCGCCAAAAAAAAGGCCAAAAAAAAGCCCGCCTAGTTGGCGGGCTGAATCCATATCAGGAGGAGACATGGAGGAGACAGTTCCTATAATACTCAGCCTGTTGACGCGACGCAATAGATTTTTTAGTAAAAACCCCTATGGCGTGATTCTGTCGCATCTGTGCGTTTCCTTTCGCATTGCTCTCGCCGATGACACCGCAAGAAACGGCGCGTAACCTCGTCTGCACGGCTCTACATTGGTCGCATCCCCACGAGCCGTCGAGGTCGTCATGAAAACCGAAGCAGACCCCATTTTCACCACCGATGAAATCCGCTGGCAGGCCGTTGTCGAGCGCGACGGGCGTGCCGACGGCGCCTTCTTCTTCGCCGTGCGCACGACGGGCGTGTTCTGCCGGCCGTCGTGTGCGTCGCGGGCGCCGCGTCGCGAGAACGTCGAATTTTTCGGCACCACCGATGCCGCCGAACAAGCCGGCTACCGCGCATGCAAGCGCTGCCAGCCGACGAGCCTGCCGCGCGAACTGGCGATCGTCGAGCGCGCCTGCAAGGTGCTCGACGCCGATCCGCAGCAGCGCATGACGCTCGCGCAATTGAGCGACGCCGTGCACGTCAGCCCGTTCCATTTGCAGCGGCTGTTCTCGCGGATCGTCGGGATTTCGCCGCGTCAGTATCAGGCGGCCCGGCGCGCCGGCGCATTGCGCGACGCGTTGCAGCGCGGCCGCGACGTCACGCGCGCGACGCACGACGCCGGTTTCGGCTCGCCGTCGCGGATGTACGAAGCCGTGCCCGCCGAACTCGGCATGACGCCGTCGGCGTTCAGGCGACGAGGCGCGGGCCTGACCGTGCGCTACGCGTGCGCCGCGACGCCGCTCGGCACGGTGCTCGTCGCAGCGACCGACAAGGGCGTCTGCAAGATCGCTTTCGGCGACGATGCCGCCGCGCTCGTCGAAGAGCTTGCCGCCGATTTCGCGCAGGCGGAGCGCCTCGAAGATGCCGCGAAGATGGAGCCGTTCATCGCGCAGATTCGCGCGTATCTGCACGGCACGCGCGAACGCTTCGACCTGCCGCTGGATATCGGCGCGACCGCCTTCCAGCAGCGCGTGTGGGACGCGTTGCGGCGCATCCCGTACGGCCAGACGCGCAGCTACAGCGAGATCGCCGAATCGCTCGGCGCGCCGCGCGCGGTGCGGGCCGTGGCGAACGCGTGTGCGTCGAATCCGGTGGCGCTCGCGATTCCGTGTCATCGCGTGATCGGCAAGGATGGCGCGATCGCCGGCTATCGCTGGGGGCTGCCGCGCAAGGAAGCGCTGCTCGACACGGAGCGCACGCGCCGCGCCGACGATAAGGTCGCATAGCGCGCGTTGCGTCGTCTTCGATCACGCCCGGCGCGCCGCCCGACGCGCCGTTTCCTTTCCTGCAAACCATCCGCGCCCCTTCCGCGAATGCCCCGAAAAACCCGCAAAACCTTGCTGGTTCTGGGCTCAAGCACGTGTGACTTCGAGATGTTAAAGTGCCCGCTACCCTAAAAAATACGACCGGGCCGAACATCGCTCGCGCTCCTCGCAGATCGCTTCAATGGCAAACACGAATTCCGCTCACCCCAAGTCCGGCGCCTTCGCGCGCCGGCTTGCCGCGCTCGCGTCCGGCCCGCACGCCGACGCGTTGCGTCAAGGCTTGCGCGGCATCGAGAAAGAAAGCTTACGCGTGACGCCGCAGGGCAAACTCGCGATGACGCCGCATCCGCGCGCGTTCGGCTCGGCGCTCACGCATCCGCTCATCACGACCGATTATTCCGAGGCGCTGGTCGAACTGATCACGCCCGCCGAAACCGACGTCGCGCTCACGCTGGCGAGTCTCGACGTGCTGCATCGCTTTGCTTCTTCGCATATGGGCGACGAGGTGCTCTGGAACGATTCGATGCCCAACACGCTGCCGCCCGAGGACGAAATTCCGCTCGGCGTGTATGGCACCTCGAATATCGGCATGCTGAAGCACGTGTACCGGCGCGGGCTCGCGCTGCGCTACGGGCGCACGATGCAATGCATCGCGGGCATTCACTTCAACTACTCGCTGCACGAAGATGTCTGGCGCGCGTGGCAGGCGCTCGATCCCACGAGCACGCTGAGCGCCGCGGAATTTCAGTCCGAACGTTACTTCGCGCTTATCCGCAATTTCCGCCGCACGAGCTGGCTCCTGATGTATCTGTTCGGCGCGTCGCCGGCTTTGAACAGGCGCTTTGTGGAAGGCAAGTCGCATCGGCTGGAAACGTTCGATGCCGACACGTTCTATCTGCCGCACGCGACCAGCCTGCGCATGAGCGATCTCGGCTACACGAACAATCCGGCGCAGGCGGCGCTGCTGCCGAGCTACGACAATCTCGACGCCTATCTCGACGTCCTCGCGAAAGCCGTGAGCCAGCCGTATGCGCCGTATGAGGCCATCGGCACGCAGCGCGACGGCGAATGGGTGCAGATCAACACCAACGTCCTGCAGATCGAAAACGAGTTCTATTCGACCATTCGTCCGAAGCGCGTTACGCGTTCGGGCGAGCGTCCGCTACAGGCGTTGTCCGAGCGCGGCGTGCAGTACATCGAAGTGCGCTGCCTCGACATCGATCCGTTCGAGCCGACCGGCATTTCGCTCGAAACCGCGCGTTTTCTCGACGCCTATCTGCTCTATTGCGCGCTCGAAGACAGCCCGCTCTTGCCGCCCGACGCGAACATCGAAGCGAACGGCAACTTCAGCGCGGTCGCCAAGGAAGGGCGCAAGCCGGGCCTCACGCTGCGGCGCGACGGCGCGAGCGTGTCGCTGCAGCAATGGGCCGAAGAACTGTTCGATGCGATCGAACCCGTCGCCCGAACGCTCGATGCGCTCAACGGCCGCGACGATCACACGCGCACGCTCGCCGCGCTGCGCCCGCGTATTGCGGATGCGTCGCTGACGCCGTCGGCGCGCGTGCTGCAAACCATGCGCGAGAAGCACCAATCCTTCGATGATTTCGCGCTCGAACTGAGCACGCGGCACGCCGAGTCGTTCCGCGCCCGGCCGCTGTCGGCGGAAGAAGAACGCACGATGGAAGCGCTCGCGGCGAAATCGCTCGTCGATCAGGCTGAAGTCGAGCGCAGCGATTCCGAATCGTTCGACGCGTTCGTCGCCGCGTATCAGGTCTACAAGGCGAACGCCGCCAGCGTCTGAGCAGGCAAGGTTTTCCTTCCTGGCGCCACGAAGCGCCGGCAAGCCTTACCGGCTTTTGCAACAGAGGGAAACGCGCCGAAACATCGCCCGATTCGGCGAGTCAAAAATTAGCGACTTATCGACAAAACGTAGCGACAAACTTAGCGACGATCGGGGGAACAATGGCAAAGAAATTCGTCGGCGCGGCCGCGCTGGGGGCTGCGTCGCTCGTGCTATTGGGCGGCTTGGGCGGATGCGTCACGCAGGATCAGGTCAGCAGCACGACGATGGAGCAGGCCACCCAACCGCTCACGTGCATGAGCCGGGCGGAATGCGACGCGTGGTGGGCGCGCGCGCAGGTCTGGGTCACGAATCACTCGGAATACAAGCTGCAGACCATCACGGATTCGATCATCCAGACGGCGGGACCGTCGAGCGGCAAGCGCGCGCTCGCCTATCAGATCACCAAGACGCCCACCAACGAAGGCACCGCGACCATCGGTTTCGCGGCGCACTGCGACAACCCGCTCGGCTGCGAGCCGAATCCGTGGCAGGCCGGCGCGGACTTCAAGCAGTTCGTGCGCAACGGTCCGCCGCTCAGGCAGATGGCAACGCCGCAAGCGACGCAGGCTCCCGCGCCGTCGGGCGTGCAGGTGAATCCGATTCCTCAGCCGGTGCCGCTCAACCTCGACAGCCAGCCGGGGCAATCGGTGACGCCGCTCACGCCGCAGTAACGTCTGCGTCCTCAGTGCCCCATCGTGGCTGACGCGCCTTTTTTCGGCCGCGTCAGCCAGACCATCACGGCCAGCACCAGAAACGCGTAGTAGGAAATGCGGAAGAAGTCGTTGGTCGACATCATGTACGCCTGCGCCGACACCACGCGATCCAGTTGCGCCGTGAGCGCCTGTCCCGACAAACCGAGTCCCGCGAGCAGATCCGTATAAGCCGTCGTGCCCGCCGAGTACGGCGTCACCGATTCGGTGAGCCGCGCGTGATGCCGGATCATGTCGTTTTCCCAGAACGTCGTGCTGACCGCCGTGCCGATCGCGCCCGATAACGTCCGCAGAAAATTCGACAGACCCGCGGCGCCGGCGAGCCGTTCGTCGGAGACGCTGGAGAGCGTGATCGTCGTCATCGGCACGAAGAAGCAGGCGACGCCGATGCCCTGAATCAGACGCGGATAAATGATCTGGTGGAACGGCGTATCGAGCGTGAAGGTCGAGTTCCAGTGCGAGACGAACGCGAACGTGAGAAACGCGAAGCTCGCGACCACGCGCAGATTCATCCGATGCATGTTCTGCCCGATCAGCGGCGACAGCACGAGCGCCAGAATGCCGACGGGCGCGGTGGCGAGTCCCGCGAGCCACGGCGTGTAGCCGAGCACGGTCTGGAGCCACAGTGGCAACACCACGACCGAGCCGAAAAAAGCCAGAAAACCGAGCGACGTGATGAGCACGCCCATCGCGAAATTGCGGTCGCGAAAGAGCGACAGGTCGATGACCGGTTCCTTTTCCGTCAACTCCCACGCGAACATGAACGCGAGCGACACCGCCGAGACAATCGCCAGCGTCACGATGAAGTTCGAGCTGAACCAGTCGTGGTCCTTGCCGAGGTCGAGCATCATCTGCAGGCTCGCGACGCCGATCACCAGCAGCGACAGCCCGACGGCGTCGATGCGCTGCTTCGTCGTCTTCGTTTCGTGGCCGCGCAGCAGAAAATACGCGATCGCCGCCGAAAACACGCCGATCGGCACGTTGATATAGAAAATCCACGGCCAGGTGAAATTATCGGTGATGTAGCCGCCCATCACGGGGCCGAAGATCGGCGCGACGATCACGGTCATCGCCCACAAACCGAGCGCCAGACCGCGCTTCTCCGGCGGATAACTGCGCATCAGGATGGTTTGCGAGAGCGGCACCATCGGGCCGGACACGAGACCCTGCAACAGCCGGAACGCGATCAGCGACTCGAAGTTGTGAGCGAGGCCGCAGAGCGCCGACGCAATCGAAAACAGCAGCACGGAGATCGTGAAAAGCTTCACTTCGCCGACGCGCCGCGCGAGCCATCCGGTCAGCGGCACCGCAATCGCGGACGCGACCGAATACGACGAAATGACCCACGTGCCTTCGCTCGTCGCCACGCCGAGATTGCCGGAGATGGTCGGGACGGCGACGTTCGCGATCGACGTGTCGAGCACCTCCATGAAGGTGCCGAGCGCGAGGCCCATTGTCAACAGGGCGAGAATGCCGCCGGTGAGCGGCATGGGTGCGGCGGGCGGCGGGTTGGTCGCGGTGGTGGACATCATTCGTTCTCCGGCGCGGATTCGAAGCGGTCAGCCTCGCATCGCGCGCAAGCTTTTTCTTGTCGCGGCATTCTCTGCCCAGACAGCGAAATCGACGCAAAAATGCCGATTTCGTCGGATTAATGAGCGTTATTCGTCGTCCAGCGCGCAGCCGATGGAATCGGCCACGGGCGTATTGTCGATGATCCGCGCCAGCATCCCGGTCAGCAGATCCAGTTCAGCGCGGCTAAAACCGCGCAATTGTTCGTTGAGCACCGCCGCGCCGATGACCGGCAACTGCCCGGCCGCGTCGCGCCCGCGCTCCGTCAGGCTCAACTCCACGATGCGCCGGTCCGCGGCACTCCTCGTGCGGTTCACGAAGCCCTTCTTTTCGAGCCGGTCGAGCATGCGCGTCATGGAGCCGCTGTCGTAGGACATCTCGCGCGACAGCTCCAGCGGCGTGCGTGCCCGGCCCGACGCGAGCATCAGCATCACACCGATTTGCTGCGACGTCAGATCGAGCGGCCTGAGCGCCTGGTCGGTCCGCGCGATGAGCGCGTTGCGCGCACGGGCGAGGTAATAGCCAAGGCTCGTTTCGAGCTGAATCGTGGCCGGATCGTAAAGCGGTTCGCTGGTCATGCGACTCGGGTCTCGCGGATGAAGCGGGGTTGCGACACTGCGTCGCGTTTCACAAAGACAACAAACGCGAAAAAGCAATCAGCAGTATCTTGAAAAGTAGTTGCACAGTCAATATTATTCTATGCAACGAGTTACGCGCTCATTGCGCCGCCCGAGACCATGTTCTGATCGCCAGCCGCGTCGTACGCCGACGCACCGAAGGACCATCCGATGACCCGCTTCTCCCGCACCGCCCACACCGCCCGCCGACGTTTCGGCACTGTCAGCAGCATGATCGCCAACGCTTCCCGTCACTTCGTTCCGCCGAAGCTGAATTCGTGGAGACTCGCGTTGTATCTGATCGTCTTTCTGCTGCCGGGCGGATCGTTCGCGGTGCTCGGCATGGGATGGTTCGAGAACCGGCAGCGGCGCAAGACGGCTTCGGGCCGGCCTGCACCCGCCGTGGCGCGCCCGGTGCTGCCCGCGCCTTGTCCGGGAAGCTGCGGGTCCACAGGCCGCTGATCCGCGCCCGTAACGCGTCGTAACCGATTCCTCCCGTCGCGTAACACCCGCCTTACGGCTTACCCGTTACGCTAACGTCTGCCTGACGCGCGCGCCGCATTTCGAGCGCGCGCGCGTTCCGTTACCATCCCGGCATGCCGTGTCCGTCGTATCGAACGGAGCGGCGCCGACAGGACTTCCGACAAGCAGATGCCGCATCACCCCGCTTTCCCCGCTTCCGTCGTCACGCGCCGCCTGAGCGCCGCGGCGCTCGCCGTCACGCTCGCGATGCTCGTCGCCGGCTGCGCAGTCGGGCCCGACTATCAGCGTCCGTCCACGACGATTCCGGCCAGCTACAAGGAAGCGCCCGAAGGCTGGAAAGTCGCGCAACCTGCCGACCAGAGCGACCGCGGCAACTGGTGGAGCGTCTATCACGACCCGCGCCTCGACGATCTCGAAACGCGCCTGAACCAGTCGAACCAAAGCATTGCGCAATTCGCGGCGGCTTACCGGCAGGCGCGCGCGCTCGTCGGCGAGGCACGCGCGGCGTATTTCCCGACGATCGGCGCGACGGCATCGGCGTCGCGTTCCGGCACCGGCACGGGCAACCGCTCGACCAACAGTTCCAGCTTCGGCCAGCAGGGTTCGGTGAACAACCAGTTCAACCTCGCGCTCGACGCAAGCTGGGAGCCGGACCTGTGGGGCAGCGTTTCGCGCACGGTCAACGCGCAGAAGGCCGGCCAGGAAGGCGCCGCCGCCGACCTCGCGAACGCGCGTCTTTCGGCGCAGGCCACGCTCGCGCAGACCTACTTCCAGTTGCGCTCGCTCGACGCACAGCAACGCCTCCTCGACGACACCGTCGCGGCCTATCAGCAATCGCTCAAGCTCACGCAGAATCAGTACGCGCAGGGCATCGTCGCGCGTTCGGACGTGATTCAGGCGCAGACGCAGCTGCAATCGGCGCAGGCTTCGGCTATCGACAACGGCGTCGCGCGCGCGCAGTTCGAGCACGCTATTGCGGTGCTCGTCGGCGAGCCGGCCTCGACATTCTCGCTCCCGCAAATTCCGCTCGACGCGACCCCGCCCACCGTGCCCGTGCAGATGCCGTCCGCGATTCTCGAACGGCGTCCGGACATTGCGTCGGCGGAGCGCAAGGCCGCGGCGGCGAACGAGCAGATCGGCGTGGAAATGGCGGCGTATTTCCCGACGCTCACGCTCTCGGCGCAAGGCGGTTTCGAAAGCTCGGTGCTGTCGCAATTGCTGCGCGCGCCGTCGCGTTTTTGGACGCTCGGGCCGGACATCGCCGCAACCATTTTCGACGGCGGCCTGCGTTCGGCACGCACCGAGGCCGCGCGTGCCGTGTACGACCAGAACGTCGCCACTTATCGGCAGACGGTGCTCACGGCGTTTCAGGACGTCGAGGACAATCTCGCGTCGTTGCGCATTCTGGAGAAGGAAATCGTCGTGCAGCAGCAGGCGGTCGAGTCCGCGCAGCAGGCGCTCGCGATCATCAACAACCAGTACAAGGCCGGGACGGTCGCGTATATCAACGTGCTGACCGCACAGACGACCGCATTTACCGCGCAGCAAAAGCTCGCGAATATCGCGGGGCAGCGGATGGTGTCGTCGGTCGGACTGGTGAAGGCGCTCGGCGGCGGCTGGGACGTCGCGCAGATGGATCGCGAAACGGGCGCGGTGGAAGCGCCCGCCGCTGCGTCCGGCGCTGTGTCGAACTCGAGCGGCACGCAAACCACCGCCAATCGCTGAGTTTTCGTCAGCGCATCAAAGTCAGCGCATCAAAGTCAGCGCGACAGTGTCCGGATCGGTGTGCCGGCCCAGCAGGTTCAGAAGGCCCGCCAGATTTTCGCGCTGCTCGGGTGCGGCCGTCGCGGTCCCCTGAAACGCCGTGGATGTCGGCGAGATCGAGCCATTGCCCGTGAGCATCAGCGGGCCTTTGCTGGTCGACAGATCGATCGTCGCCGATGCGCCCTGCGCCTGCAATGCCACCCGATACGAACCGAGCGGCTTCACGCGCGACACGCGCGAGGCCATGTCGTCGAGCGTGACGACCACCTGACCGTAGGCGTTGCGGTTCAGCAGGCGAAATTCCGTCCACGCGAGCCGCACGCTGCCGTCGAAGTCCAGCGTGTTGAACGGCGCGCCGAGCCCCGACAGCAGCGTCGCGGGCACGGCGATCTGCCCGCCGGTCAGCGTCGCGCCGCGCGTGCTGGCGTCGAGGATCACCGCGTCGGGCATCGCCTCGGTCTGGCGCATCGTCATGTGCACGCGGCCGGTGAACAGCGGCCAGAACGCCGTCGTCCATTCGATGCGCCCCGGCAGCAGCGTCGCGCCCGCGCCGTCGCTGCCGGCGGCCAGCATCAGCGTGGCCGAGCCGCGCCACAGCGAACCCGCCGGATCGACCAGATTGACGTGGCCGCCCGTCGCCTTGGTGAACTGCGGCACGATCCACGCGGCGGGCATCATCACCAGCAAAGTCGCGCCGATCGACACGATCATCACGAAAAGCGCGGGCAGCGCGAGCCGGATTCGCCGGGTCCAGTAACTCATTTCACGCCGGCCGGTTGCAACGAGGCCGTCAGATCCACCTGACCGTCGGGCTTGAGCGCCGTGACGTGCGCCTCCGACACCTGCACCTTGAACTGCCTGCGGGCGTCGTCGAGCCATATCGTCCAGCTGGGGAACGAGGCATTTTTCAACTGAATCTGCACCGCTGCGCCGATCACCTGAATCTGCGTCGGCTGCATGCCGTTGTCCGCGAGCGACTTCGCAAGCGCATCGCGCAACGCGCCGCCGGTCGGCGTCACGCTTTCCGCGCTGCCCGCGAGCGCACGCGCTTCGTTGGCTTGCGCGGTCATCGTCGCGAGCTGGCGCTGCATGGTCGGGAGCGTGTCGCGCAGACGCTGGCGTCCGTCGTACGCGGGCGCCCACAGCACGAGATAGACGAGCGCCAGGCCGAGCACGAGGCCGCCCCACATCAGCAGCGCCTTTTCGCGCGGCGTGCGTCCTTCCCAGAATTCCGTCAGCGAACGTCCGATTTCTGCTTTCATTGGCCGCTCCTGATCGTCCATTTGCCTGTGTTGCTGTCGATCGAACCGTTCAAGCCGTTCGCGGCGAGGCGCTTCGTGAGGTCGGGATCGACCGTCGTTTCCGGCTTGAAGGTGACTTCGAGATGCCGGTCGCGATAGTCGAGGCCCGCGACGCCGTTCACCGGCACCGGACCGAGCGAGCGCGCGAGTCCGTCGGCGAGCGAGAGGAAATCGGTCGGCGACAGTTCGCCCGATGCCACGCGCAGACGTTCGAGATTACGCGTCATCTGATCCGGCGCGTCGAGCACGACGGTCGTCTTCGGGAACGCGTTGAGCAGAAGCTCGGTCATCTGCGCGCTGATCGCGTCGCGCTGACGCGCAAGCTGCAGCCATTGCACGTTCACGCCGATGATCGACACGAGGATCGACGCCGCCACGAGCGCGATCGGCACGCGCAGGCGCCGCATCGTCGCGCGGTCGAGCCGCCACGGTTGCGCGGCGAATTCGAACTGGCACAGATCGAAGCGGCTCGCGAGCGCATTGCGCGCGAGTGCCTCGAACGCGAGCGGCTGCGCGCCGGAAATGCCGCCCAGGTTGCGCGAACCGGCAAGGCGCGGTTCATCGCCGGGCAGATCGACGAGCGTGTAGAGCGTCGCGGGATGATTGCCCGCGAGCGCCGCCAGCGTGGCCGGAATGGAATCGGCCGGCAGCGCGAGGCCTTCGCCGAGCGCCGCACGTTCGCCGCGCGCAATCGCAATTTCGATACGCGGCGCGCCGAGCGTGGCGGGCGCGGGCGCGGCCAGCTCGCCGATCAACGCGGGCGCGGTCGACACGACGTGGCCGAGCAAGCCCGCGACGAACGGCGTCGACTGCGCAGACGGAATCGGCGCGACCGGCGTTTCGCCTTCTTCGACGACCGCCGCAGCCGGAACCGGCAGGCAACGCGTCGCGGGCACGGCCTTCACATTGCGATGCCCCGCGCCGGCAAACGCGCCGAGCACGAAGCGGAACCAGCCGCGATCGATCACGCCGACCACGCGCCGTCCGTCGGCGAGCGCCACCGGGTCGACTGCGATATGACACGTCTGCGGATCCTGAATCAGCTGATCCTCGACGACGTTCGGCAATGCCTGACGCATCCGCGGCCCCTTGAGCGGCGGCACGGCGGCGGCGAGCAGCAAGGTGTCGCGCGCGGCGACGATCAGCACCGTCGCGCTCGCACGCGGCAGAAGTCCGAGCGCCGCGCGGCCGACGCGTTGCGGCTCGCCGCGCTTGTCGAGCAGCAGAAACGGCAGATCCGGCAGATGCCACTCTTCCGAGCGCACCGCGGGATCGCGCGGCGGTAATAAAACGATCAGTGTGCTCAAAGACCACTTCCTCTCATCAATGACATGCGCGCGAGCTCAAAGCGTGTCGCGCGTGTAGACGATGCGCGTCGTGTGCGTCGTCGGGTCGCGATAGACGAGCGTCGTGCGCTCGAGTTGCGCGCGCTCATGTTCGACGCGCCCGCGGATCACGAAATACTTCGTCGTGACGTCGAGTTCGTTCGGATCGATCGACGTCGCCGCCTTGACGCCCGCGCCCGTGAGCGCGAGCTGCACGTTGCCGACGTCGTGGAAGAACACCGTCTCGCGGCGCGCGACGAACGCCTGCCCCTGCGACAGATTCATGCCCGGCACCACGGCGGCCACCACTTCGGCGGGCGCGGTGTTCATGTTGACGGCGGTCGTCGTCGGCAGCACGGTGACGAACGGCCGGAGCTTGGCGACCGCTTCCGCCGAGAAGCCCGGCACGTCGAGCAGCGAATCCACGCTGATCATCTGCAAGGGCGCGACGGGCGCGTTGTCGTCGGCGTCCTTGAGGCCCGGATCGTCGGTGAACGTGCCGCCGCCCGTCGCGCCGCCCTGCGCGAGCGCGGCGATCGTCGCCTGCGTGCTCGTGCCGTTGGCGCTGCTCATGTTGTTGCCGGTCTGCGTCTGGAAGCGCGTCGCGGAGCGCCCGAGGCCCGCGCGCATCTGCAACGCCACCGTCTTCGCGAGCGAGCCGTTGAGGCCGAGCATCGTGAGCAGTCGCTGAAACGACTGAATCTGCTCGACGTTGACGGTCAGCACGCCGGGCGTCGGCGTCGAGACGAGATTGCGCAGGTTGAACTTCGCCTGCGCGTCCTCGATCGAGCCGGACAGATACGTCGACGCGCCTTCCTGCGCGCGCACTTCGCCGATCTGCCCGAGAAAGTCCGACAGCTTCGTCTTCGCGATCGGCACGCCCCACACGCCGCCGAGATACGTGACGGTGGGCGAGGTATCGGCTTCCGAGCGCAGGATGAGGCGCGTCCAGTCGAGCGCGCTGCGCGAAATCCACTGCGCCTGCGCGAGCAGCCGCTGATTCTCGATGCGGCGCACCTGCACCTGCTGGCGCCACAGCATGCCCGACACCAGAATGGCCGTGAGCGACACCACCAGCAACGCGCTGATGATCGCGACGCCGCGCTGCTTCTGGTTTGGTCTTCGGCTGGGCATTGGCATCGTCACTCTCCGACCAGGAACACGCGCGTGATCGGCACTTGCAGATTACGCGCGCCGACCGCGACCTGAACGCCCGTCACCGCGCGCGACAGCGGCGCGTTGCCCAGTTGCGGCACTTTCAGGTTGTTGTCGTTCTGGTTGATCTGCGAGAGCACGTCGCTCATTCTCGTCGTCCAGCCCTTTTCCGGAATATAGACGCGCGTCGCGAGCGACCCGACGCCGCCCATCAGCGGAATCGCGCTCCAGCCGCCCGTCGTGTCGCTGGAGGACAGCGCGCGCCGCACTTCGCCGACATTGGCGAGCGGCGGCGACGCATAACGCACGATACGCCCGTCCGAGAGCCGGTAACGCACCACTTGCAGACGCGGCGGCGTGCCCGGCGCGAACAGGCCGCGCACGATCTGCAGCGAGCCGTTGCCGATCTGCACGGCGGGCTGGCCCGCTTCGTCGTCGGTGGCGGCCTGGCGCGCGTCGATGCGCATCTGGTCGAACAATTGCGCGATCACGCGCTCGTCTTCCATTGCGTTGGTGATCGTCGCGCGGGCGCGGATCACGGAATCCAGCCCGCGCCACGACAGCACCGCGATCACCGCGAGAATCGCGATTGCGATCAGCATCTCCAGCAGCGTGAAGCCGCGCGTGCCGTGACGGCCACGAGCGCGCCGGTCAGAGCGAGCGATTGGTTTCATTCGCCACCACCGTGACCATTTGCGCGAGATAGCCCGAGCGGCCCGGCGTCGAGACGAGCATCTCGACGCGCCGGAAAATAGGATTCGGCGTCTGGCTCACGCGCTGCGTGCACGTGAGCTTCAGATTGCCCTGCGAGCATTCGAAGGTGCGCGAGCCGATCGCCGGAAACGTGTGCGTGAGCCGCAGTTGCGCGAGTTCGTTGTCGGCGCTCCAGCCCGCGAGCAAGCGCCGGTGCAGATCCGCTTCGCCCGTCGCGAGCGAGCCGACCGCGCGCAGCGACGCGGCGAGCGCCACCGCGATGATCGCGAGCGCCACGAGCACTTCGATCATCGTGAAGCCGCGTTGCGGGCGGGCCCGTTGCATCAGCGCACCTGAAAGCGGCCATTGCCGCCGCCGATGATGGTCGCGCGGCCCGCCGGCGAGATCAGGGTGATTTCCATGGGCGTGTCGATCGCCTCGGTGCCGAACACGAGCCGGCTCACCGACTTGTCCGAATCGAGAAAATTGATCGTCACGCCGGTCACGCCGCCTTCCCAGTTTCGCGCGCGCAGCAGATCGTCGCGCAGCGGACGCCAGCCGTCTTCCGTGCGCACGTCGAAGCGAAAGCCGCCGTCGAGCGGCTGCCACGCGATCGGCCGCGCGCGCACCTGCGCTTCCTCGCCCGCGGATTCGAACAGCAGCGCGAGCCGCTGCGCTTCCTCGTTGAGATCGGTGCGCGGATTGCGCGTCAGTTGCAACGACGCGAGCGACACGAGCAAGCCGGCGATCACGAGCACGACGAGCATTTCGAGCAGCGTGAAGCCCGCTTCGCGTCGAGTCCCGATGTGCCTGCCGTGCGTGTTCACGTCGATTGCCTTCTGCCGATGAAACGTCTATTGCCAGGAGCCGACGTCGGCATCGTTGCCTTCGCCGCCCGCCTTGTTGTCCGCGCCGTAGCTGAACACGTCGATTTCGCCGTGCACGCCCGGATTCAGATACTGATACTGGCCACCCCACGGATCAGCGGGAAGGCGTTCCAGATAGCCGCCGTCCTTCCAGTTGTTCGGCACCGGTTCCGTCGACGGCTTCTCGACCAGCGCGCGCAAGCCCTGCTCCTGCGTCGGGTAGCGGCCGTTGTCGAGGCGGTACAGCTTCATCGCCTGCATGATGGTGCCGATGTCCTGCTTCGCCGCGACACGGCGCGCTTCGTCCGGACGGCTCATGATCTTCGGCACGATCAGCGCGGCGAGAATGCCGAGAATCGCGATCACGACCATGATTTCGATCAGCGTGAAGCCGCGCTGGCGACGTCCCTGTGCCTGAGCCTGTTGAATTTGCATGCGGCGTTGTGTCCACATTTGCATGACTGCTACCTCTTGAATTGAAAATATCGTTTCCGGGCCGCGTGCCCGGTGATGATTGGAAAAATCGCGCGGCTTCGCGTCCTGCCGAAGCCGCCGGTCATTCTAGCGATCTGCTTTCATCGCGTGATTCGGCCTCGTGCGAGGCATTGCGTCGCGTGCCCGCTCAGCGTACCCAGATCGTCGGCCCGGGCGGATTCTGCGGCAGGAAAATCTCCGATTTCACGCCGTTGCGATCGATGATGATCGAGCGCGGACGCACTTCCGAGAGCTTCACGCCCTGAGTGAGCGGCCCGCCGAGCGACACCGCCTTCGCCGGTTCGCCGCCATAGCTGACGATAGCCGCCGCGCCGCCCTGCAACGCCAGAATGCCGAACAGATGCACGTCCTGATTGGCCTGGCGCTCCAGCCTTCCGCCGAAAATGGTTGCCGCCAGTTCGACCGAGGGCGTGCGCGTCGCGGCCGCGGCGGGCAGCGGCGCCGTCTGACGCGAGGTCAGCGTGACGACCCAGTACGTCACCGTCACGCAAAAAAGCGCGAGGGCGGCGAGCGTGAGCAAGCGAGTTTGCAGGGCGTTCATTACTGCACCAGATTGTTCAGTTCGATGATCGGCAGCATCACCGCGAGCACGATCACCAGCACGACGCCGCCCATCGCCAGAATGAGCAGCGGCTCGAGCAGGCTCGTCAGGAACATCGTGCGGCGTTCGAGTTCGCGCGCTTCGCCTTCGGAGGCGCGGTCGAGCATCGTGGTGACGTCGCCGGTCGCTTCGCCGGAGCGGATCAGGTGAACCAGCACCGGCGGAAATGTCTTCGTGTTGCCGAGCGCGCGCGACAGCGACGAGCCTTCGCGCACGCGCACGATGGCGTCGTCGACGTTATCGCGCATCGCCGTGTTGCTGAGCGTTTCGCCGGCCGCCTGCAGCGCGCGCAGGATCGGCACGCCGGCGGCGGTCAGGATCGCGAGCGTGCTGGCGAAGCGCACCGTGTTATAGCCACGCACCAGCTTGCCGATGAGCGGCGCGGTCAAGAGCCAGCGGTCGAACGACATGCGCGGGCCGGGGCGCGCGAGAATGCTCTTCACGAGCCACGCAAACAGCGCGACACCGATCAGCACCGCCCACCAGTAGCTGCGCACGAAGGCGGAGAGCGCCATCATCATCACGGTGAGGAACGGCAGCGCCTGCTTCGTGCTCGCGAACACGTTGACGACCTGCGGCACCACATAGCTCAACAGGAACGTGACGATGCCGAACGCGATCAGCGTGACGATGCCCGGATACGTGAACGCCAGAATGATCTTCTGCTTGAGCGCGTTACGCTGCTCGATGTAGTCCGCGAGACGCGACAGCACGAGCCCGAGCTTGCCGGTGTGCTCGCCCGCCGCAACCAGCGCGCGGTAGATCTCGGGAAAGTCTTTCGGATGCTGCGCGAGCGCATTGGCGAACGAATGGCCGCCGAGCACTTCGGCACGGATCGCGGCCATCAGTTCGCGGATGTAGTCGCGCTCCGACTGCTCGGTGAGCACCGCGAGCGTCTCGCCGAGCGGCAAACCCGCGATCAGCAGACTCGCGAGCTGGCGCGTGAGAATGGCCTGTTCACGCTGCGACAGCCGCCGCCCGAGCGAAAGCCGCTGCTGACGCTCGCCGCGCGTGCGCGAGCCCGCCGCCTCGACGACGAGCGGCGTCAGGCCCTGCGTGCGCAGCTGACTGCGCGCGGCGCGGGCGCTGTCGGCATCGAGCACGCCTGTTTGCGTCTTGCCCGCCGAGTCGATCGCTTCGAAACGAAAAGCCGGCATACATTTAGTCTCCGCCCGTCACGCGCAGGACTTCTTCCAGCGAAGTCACGCCCGAGGCGAGCCAGCGGTTGCCGTCCTCGCGCAGCGTGCGCATGCCTTGCGCGCGGCCGGCTTCCAGAATCTCCGCATCCGCCGCGTTGCGGTGGATCAGCGGACGAATGGCATCGTCGATCAGCAGCAGTTCGTACACGCCGCGACGGCCCGAGTAGCCCGACTGGCCGCATCGGTCGCAGCCGACCGGATGCCAGCGCTTCGTGCCGTCTTCCTCGATGCGCTCTTCCTTGCACACCGGACACAGTTGCCGCACGAGCCGCTGCGCGAGCACGCCGAGCAGCGACGACGCCAGCAGATAAGGCTCGACGCCCATGTCGGTGAGACGTGTGACGGCGGAGGCGGCATCGTTCGTGTGCAGCGTCGCGAGCACGAGGTGGCCGGTGAGCGACGCCTGCACCGCAATCTGCGCGGTTTCGAGATCGCGGATTTCACCGATCATGATGATGTCCGGATCCTGACGAAGAATCGAGCGCAGCGCACGCGCGAACGTCATGCCGATGCGCTCGTTCACCTGCGTCTGGCCGATGCCGGACAGGTCGTACTCGATCGGATCTTCCACCGTCATGATGTTGGTGGTCGTGGTTTCGAGCCGCGACATCGCCGCGTACAGGGTGGTCGTCTTGCCGGAGCCGGTCGGCCCGGTCACGAGCACGATACCGTGCGGGCGGCCGATCAGCTTGTCGAAATCGACGAGCGTGTCGCGCGCCATGCCGAGCTTTTCGAGGTTCAGCCGCTGCGCGTCCTTTTCGAGCAGACGCAGCACCGCGCGCTCGCCGTGGCCGGTCGGCAGCGTGGAGACGCGCACGTCGACGGGACGTCCGCCCACGCGCAACGTGATACGGCCGTCTTGCGGCAAACGCTTTTCGGCGATATCGAGCTGCGCCATGATCTTGATACGCGAGATCAGCGCGCCGTGCAGCGCCTTCTTCGGACGCACGACGTCGCGCAGCGTGCCGTCGACGCGAAAGCGCACAACCGACGCGTTCTCGAACGGCTCGATATGAATGTCCGACGCCTGTTCGCGCGCCGCCTGCGTGAGCAGCGCGTTGATCATGCGGATGATCGGCGCGTCGTCTTCGGATTCGAGCAGGTCCTCTACTTCCGGAATGTCCTGCATCAGGCGCGACAGATCGACTTCGCCTTCCACCTCGCCGACCACCTGCGCCGCGCTGCCGTCGTTGCGCGCGTACGCCGAATTGATGGCGGCGGCGAGTTCGTCGGCGGGCTTGCGCACGATCGACAGCGCGCCGAAATTGCGTGCGACTTCGGCGAGCGCGGCGTCCGTCGTGCGGTCGCTGATCCACACCTCGATGCCGTCCGCGTGCTGATGCGCGAGCAGGATCTGGCCGCTGCGCGCGAAGCCGTACGGCACGAGACGCGCCGCCAGCGGCGATGCCGCCGCGCTCGCGTGCTCCGTCGTGCCGTCAGCCGCGCCGGCCGTGCCGATCGTGCTCAGCGTGTTCACGGCCGCGCTCCCGGCTGCATGTTGCCGTTGGTCGCAGTGTTGCCCGGCATCGCGTTGGTCGCGCCGTTCGCGGGCGCCGGGTAGGTGCTCTGCGGCGCGCGCTGCGTCGGTTGGGGCAGGGGACCTGCGTCGGGATTCTGCGGCAGCGTCGTGCTCGGGCCGGGGCCGCGCGTCGTATCGCTCCAGTCGAGCAGATTCTGCGCGGGCGCACCGCCGCCTTCGCTCGGGCCGAGCGGCTTCGGCGGCATCACCGGCACGTTCTGGTCCTTGACGATGCGGTTGTCCGTGGTCGAGCCGTATTGCTGCTGGCGCAGATAGTCGTAGCGCGTGTTGGTGATCTGCGAGGCCGTCGCCTGATCGCGCACGATCACCGGGCGCAGGAACACCATCAGGTTGGTCTTCGTGCGCGTCTTGCTTTCGCTGCGGAACAGGCCGCCGATGAACGGGATGTCGCCCAGCAGCGGAATCTTGTTGTTGTTATTGTTGTACTGGTCCTGCATCAGGCCGCCCAGCACGACGATCTCGCCGTCGTCCGCCAGGATGGTGGACTGCACCGAGCGCGTGTTGATCGTCACGCCGCCGGGATCGGTCTTCGTGCTGGCATCGACGCTCGAATCTTCCTGATAGATCTGCATCTTGAGCACGCCGCCGTCCGTGATCTGCGGCTTCACGTGCAGCGTCACGCCGACGTCGCGGCGGTCGAACGTGTTGAACGCGGTGACCGAGGTCGCGGCATTCGCGGTCGGCGTCGCGTAGGAACCCGTCACGACCGGCACGTTCTGGCCGACGACGATCTTCGCTTCCTCGTTGTCGAGCGTGATGAGATTCGGCGTGGAGAGAATGTTCGCATCCGCCGATGTCGACAGCGCCTGCAACAGGCCGCCCAGACCGAACAGATTGCCGAAGCGGTGCAGGAGGCCGATGTTCAGGCCGGGCGCGAGCAGACCCGCCGTCGACGTGATGGCCGACGGATTCTGCGCGATCGCGTTGCCCTGCAAGGTCAGATCGACAATGTTGCTATTGCCGCTGCCGAAGCTCGAACTGCCGTAGATCGCGTTGTTGCCGCCGTTCGACAGCAGCAGGCCCTGCCACTGAATGCCGAGGTTCGCGCCGCTCGTCGCGGAGAGTTCCACGATCAGCGCTTCGATGTACACCTGCGCGCGGCGGGCGTCGAGCTGGTCGATCACCGAGCGCAGGTTGCGATAGACCGGTTCGGGCGCGGTGACGATGAGCGAGTTCGTCGCCGAATCCGCCTGAATCATGCCGCCGCCCTGGTCGCTGCCGGAGTCGTTGTCCTTGTTCGACGAGAAGCTCGCATCGCGATTGCCGGTGCCGCCGCCGCCGAGCGGGTTGTTGCCGCTGCCCGAACTGCTGCCGAGACCGCCCGGCAGCGGCGGCATGCCGGCCGTGCCGGTGGACGTCGACGAATTGCCGAGGCCGCCGCCGCTTTGTCCGAACGAATTCGAGTTGGAACTCGAGCTGTTGTCCGAGCCGCCGCCCTTGCCGAGCATGGCGCGCAGCGTCTTGGCGAGGCGCGTCGCGTCGGCGTTGCGCAACGCCACGACGTGCATGTTGCCGGGCTGCAGCGTGGGCGCGTCGAGCTTCTTCGCGAGCGCCTTCGCCGCGGCGAGGCGCGCACTGCTGGACGCGCGGAACATCAGCGAGTTGGTGCGCGCGTCGGGCGTGACGGTCACCTTGAGCGTCGCGTCCGTGCTGCCGATCGTGCCGGGATCGAGCAGCTTGTTCATCTGCTCGGCAACGTCGATGGCGTTCGCGTTCTTCAGCGGCACGAGATCGACTTCGCGGCCCGCCGCGGTATCGACGCCCGCGATGATGCCTGCAATACGGCGCACGTTGTCGGCGTAATCGGTGACGACGAGCGTGTTGTTCGCCGGGTAGGCCGCGATCGTGTTGTTCGGCGAGATCAGCGGGCGCAGCACCGGCAGAAGGTTGTTCGCCGATTCGTTGTGCAGCTGAAAGACCTGCGTGATCACCTGATCGCCGCGCGCGGACGGCGCATTGCCGACATAGGTCGGCACGCCCTGCAGCTTGGCGTCGGCTTCGGGCACGACCTTCAGGACGCCGTGATCCTGCACGAGCGCGAAGCCCTGCATGCGCAGCGACGACTGCAGCGTCTTCAGCGCCTGATCCTCGGGAACCGAATTTTCCGAGACGAGGTTGAGCTGCCCCTTGACGCGGGGATCGACGATGATGGTTTTGCCGGTGGCGGCGCCGATCGCCTTGGCGACCTGATCGATGTCCGCGTTGACGAAATTCAACGTCACTTGCGCGTGCGCGGCTTGCGCGACGATAAGTCCCGCCGCCAGCAGTGTCGTCGCCATGCGACGCAGTGCCATAGGTTGTCTTCTCATGGATGTGATGTCAAAGCCGGTTCATTGGGGCCGGCTGAGGCAGCATCGCTCGAAAGCCGAGAGCGCCGCCAACCGCAGTCCGGCACGCCGTGCGCGCCCCCTGCGGTCATTTAAAAAAACGTGACGATAGCAGCTTTGTGTAACGAATTTGTGCCAATTCGTTCCGGATCAGGTTAGCCTGCGCCGCTTCGGTCAGTACATTTCCAGCGCTCTCAAGCTTTCAAAAAACTTGCCGATAGACCGTAACCGGGTGCGTTCCCAGGGTCGGTCGATGTACGCGGGAGCCGAATTGTAACCCGTCCAGAACTCTTATTATTCATACGTTTAGAACAGCTCCGATGGCTCGTCTGGCACACTTCTGTCCGGCAGTGCGTCATGCGTTCACATCGACGTATGTCTGATAGCCAACTTATGGTCTGAAACGTCAGCCGGTATGATACGGTCGGTTCCGCATTCCGGGCGGCTGTAAAACGGGTGGGTTTTCCCGATGGCGCCTGGCCGCGGACGTTTATGTGTCGTCGCTGGCGAACGTTGCCGCGGCGGCGGCTCGACGTTCCGCGTGGGCGGATGGAGTAGAAAGAAGATGAAGAGAATCCTGCAATCAGTTGCGATCTGCGTGCCCCTGTTGGGCGCCGCCTCCGCACATGCAGACTGCTTCGACGAAGCAGCGAAGTACCAGAAGGTCAATCCCCTCATCCTGCGCGCAATCGCCTGGCAGGAATCGCACAACAAGCCGGACGCCATCAACAAGAACGCCAACGGCTCGATCGACTACGGGCTGATGCAGATCAACTCGATCCATCTGAACACGCTCTCGCAGTACGGCATTTCGAGCGGCACGCTGATGGAGCCGTGCAAGAGCGTATACGTCGCCGCCTGGCATCTGCGCCAAAAAATGAACAAGTACGGCAATTCTTGGCAGGCCGTCGGTGCTTACCATTCCGAAACGCCGGCGCTACGCGACCAGTACTCGGCAAAGATCATCGAGATTCTGCGCCGCTGGAAACTGGTTCAGGCCACGCGCTGAGCCTGCCAAATCTGCTTGTATCTGTTGCATCTGTTGTCCGCACGCGCCACCCGGCGCATTTGATGCACAATTCCACATTCGATGACCCGCGCCGCCGCATAGCCGCTTCGGCCGCGCGGGTTCGCGCTCGCGCGCTTGCGCCTTCCTCACGCCCACTGCAATGAACCAATCGCCACTGCCCATCACCGTGCTGTCGGGATTCGCCGGCGCGGGTAAAACCACACTCGTCGATGCCTTGCTCGCCAACACGCAAGGCGTGCGCATCGGCGCCGTGACGTACGGCCCCGCTGCATCGGGCGCCGAGCGGGACACGGTTTCGCTGCCTAACGGCTGCATGATGCTGAGCTTGAACGAGGCATCGATGGAAGCGCTCGAAAGCGCGATCACATGGCTTGCCGAACAGCAGCAATTCGATGCGCTCGTGGTCGAGTCATCGGGCATCACGGACCCGATGACGATCGCCGAGCATCTCGCTTTCGGCGATGACGACGACGCCACGCTCGCCGGCCGCGCGCATCTCGATACCTTCGTCACCGTGATCGATGCCGCGAATTTCATGCGCGACTACGCATCGTCCGATTCGCTGGCGGAACGCGGCCTGCACGTTCACGACGACGCGGACGGCAAGACCGTCGTCGAAACGCTCGTCGAGCAGATCGAGTTCTGCGATGTCATCGTGATCAACAAGACCGATCTCGTCGCCGCCGATGAACTCGCGCAGATCGCGCGCATCCTGCACGGTCTCAATCCGCGCGCGCTTCAGTTGAACGCGCAGGCGGGCAACGTGCCGGCCGAGGCCATGCTGAACACCGGCCGCTTCGATTTCGATGCGACCGCAAGCGCGCCCGGCTGGCTCGCGATCCTCAACGGCGACGCGCCGCCGGCCGACGCAGCGGATGCGAACGGTGTCGGGCATGTCGTGTATCGCGCGCGCCGGCCGTTTCATCCCGAACGTCTGTGGAACCTGCTGCATCAGGAGTGGCCGGGCGTGCTGCGTGCAAAGGGCTTCTTCTGGCTCGCGACGAGAAGCGAAGTCGGCGGCTCGTTGTCGCAGGCGGGCGGCACGTGCCGGCATGGTCCGGCGGGCGTGTGGTGGGCGGCGCAGGATCGCAGCGAATGGCCGACCGACGATCCCGAGCTCGAAGCGGAGATCGTCGCGGAATGGTACGGCGATCCGGACGACAACAGCATCGGCGACCGGCGTCAGGAGCTGGTGCTGATCGGACTGAACCTCGACTCCGCGCTATGGCAGAACAAGTTCGATGCATGCCTGTTGAACGACGACGAATGGGCGCTCGGAGCAGACGCGTGGACGCATCTGGCCGATCCGTTCCCCGCATGGGACGTGGAAGAACACGACCATGATCATGACGACGACCACGATCATGACCACGGTCCCGATTGCGATTGCGAAGACCATCGGCATTGACTCGCCTGATCCGTCGCGCGCGGGCGAAAAAAAACCCGCCAGAGGCGGGTCATGTACAACGGGCTACCTCGGTAGCCTGACAATCTGACAATCGGTAGTCACTTACCGCTTGTTCACTGCGTCCTTGAATGCCTTGCCAGCCGTGAACTTGACCGTCTTTGCGGCCGGAATCTTGATGGACTCGCCGGTCTTCGGGTTGCGGCCGGTGCGCGCTGCGCGCTTTCCCGAACCGAAGCTGCCGAAGCCGATCAACTGCACTGCGTCACCTTTCGAGACAGCCTTCTTGATCACTTCGAGCAACGTGTCCAGCGTTTCGCCGGTTTGAGCCTTGCTGGCGCCGGTCTGAGCGGCTACGGCGTCGATCAATTCCTGTTTGTTCATTAAGGTTCCTTTATCAGTTTAGGTTGACACGAACAGCGCGAACGCGCCGATTATACGTGCGCAAGCCGTGCAGTCGAGTAGGGACGGCCTTCTGGCGCGGCCGCCCGACGAACCGGCGCTCTGTTACGCCACTTCAACGGCGTTGCTCCACATCTTCGCCTCCACGCCGCCTCTACACGCGGCGCTTGGTATGATAGCGCAGCGCAAACCCAATCAGGATAAGGGTTTCAAAGATTTACCCTTATATTTTTGGGGCTCCCGGCCGGTTTTTTGGCATCGAACAACTGGGTCCGATCCATGCTACGCGAGCTCATCATCGATTACGGGCTGCCGTTGGTTTTTGCCAACGTTCTCCTCGAATGCCTTGGCTTACCGCTCCCAGCCTTGCCCACATTGGTTTTGACGGGCGCGATCACGGTCTCCGCAAGCATCGTTCCGGGTTCGTTTGCCGCGTTGACTTCGTTCTTCCCGTCCGCTGCATTCGGGCCGCTCGTCGCTATCGTCATAACGGCGAGCGTGGCCGCGCTCATCGGCGACACGCTCTGGTTCTGGCTCGGGCGCCGCTATGGCAGCCGCATTCTCGCCTTCATGTGCAAGCTCTCGATCTCGCGCGATACCTGCGTGAACCGTAGCGCCGGCTTCTTCACACGCTTCGGCGTGCGTATCCTCGCGGTGTCGAAGTTCATACCGGGGCTCTCGACGCTCGCGATTCCCGTCGCCGGCGCGACCGGCATCGGCTTCGGCAGCTTTCTCTTCTACGACTTGCTCGGTGCGCTGCTGTGGTCCGGCGTCGGCGTTGCGTTCGGCGCGGTCTTCGCCGATCTCGTCGATACGGCGCTCGCCTGGCTCGACTGGCTCGGACGCGGCGTGATCGCGGTCGCGCTCATTGCGCTCGCGCTCTATCTGGCGGTGCGCTGGTGGCAGCGCGTCGCGCTGTTGCGCAGGCTGCGCATGGCGCGCATCGATATCGCGACGCTGCGTGCGCTGCTCGCGGGCGCGCCGCCGCCGCCGCTCGTCATCGACGTGCGTCGTCCCGAGCGCCGTGCAATGGACCCGTTCGCGATTCCCGGCGCGCTGCTTCTCGATGAAGATATCGCGTCCCGGCTTGTGGGAATCGCGCGCGATCGCAAGCTCGTCACGTATTGCGACTGTCCGAACGAAGTATCGGCCGCGCTTGCCGCCCGCGAACTCAACGCGCACGGCTTCACCGATGTCGCGCCGCTCGTCGGCGGACTCGCCGCCTGGCGCGCCGCCGGCCACGCGCTCGACCCGCTGATTATCGGCACTGCGAACGCCGCGGCGCAGGCCGTCGCGAAGTCGTCGTCCGCATGATTTCGCGGCTTATCCTTCCTATTGAATGACCGAATCTCTGCTGCTCGAGCCACACGATCTTCCCGCGCGCTGGCGGCACAAGCGCGTCTTTACGTTCGTCGATACGCACTTCACGGCCAGCGCGTTTCTCGCTCTCTGGCAACTCTGGCGCGATGACGACGACGACGACGATGACCGCTGCGAGCGTCTGCATGTCGTCGCGATTGCGCCGCTCGAACGATTGGGCGAAGCGCCATCGAACCATGCGTCGCCGCTCGCCGATGAACTCGCGCGCGCCTGGCCGATGCGCGTGCCCGGCGTGCATCGGCTCGAATTCGATACGGGCCGCGTCGTGCTCACGCTCGCCGTCGGCGACGATGCGCACGCGTTGCTGTCGAGCCTATGGCTGCGCGCAGATGCCTTTCGAATCGACATGACGCACGCGGATCCAACCGACGATCCGCGCAAACTATGCAAGGCGCTCGCGCGTTTCGCGGGCGACGGCGCGACGGTCAGCATCCGCGCGCGCGAACACATGCGCGCGCCGGTGCAACGCGCGCTCGAATCGTCCGGCTTCGAAGTCACGACGAACGCCGCCGCGCCCGATGCATCACCCGACACAATGAGCGCGCGTTTCGCGCCGCGCTGGCGCGTGCGCCGCCATGAACCACCGCGCGCTTGTGAAGCGCGAGCGCGCGAAGCCATCGTGATCGGTGCGGGTCTCGCGGGTTGCGCGCTGAGTGCGCGCCTAGCCGCCCGAGGCTGGCGCGTGACGCTGATCGATCGCCACGCGTTGCCCGCGCGCGATGCATCGGGCAATCCGGCAGGCGTGTTTCATCCGATCGTCTGGCGCGACGACAGCATCGCCGCACGTCTCACGCGCGCAGGCTTTCTCGATGCGCTGCATCGCTGGCGCGCGCTCGAAGCGGCAGGACACGACTTGCATCGAAGCGATGCCGGCTTGCTGCAGATCGCCGATACGCCCGACGACGCCCGCGCGCTCGCCGTCGCCATCGAGCGCTTCGGGTATCCGCGCGACTACGTGCAGCCGGTGACGCGCGCCGAAGCATCGGCGATGGCGGGTGTCGAGTTCGCGCGTGGCGGCTGGTTCTTTCCGCACGGCGGCGCCATCTCGCCGGCGGCGTTGTGCGCGGCGCAGCTTGCGGACGCTTCCGAGCACATCGCGACGCACATGCAAACCGAAGTGGCGCGCATCGCGCACGATGGCCAGCTCTGGCAAGCCTTCGATGCACACGGCGCCGAGATCGCGAGCGCGCCGGTCATGGTGCTCGCCAACGCGCACGATGCCGCGCGGCTCGCGGGCCTGTACGGCCAGCCGACGCGTATCGTGCGCGGCCAGCTCAGCATGCTCGATGCGCCCGCGCTCGCCGCGCTGCGCGTCCCGGTGATCGGCGAAGGCTATGCGGTGCCGATGGGCGCGCGCGGCACGCTCATCGGCGCGACTTACGACATCGACGACACCGGCAGCGAGATTCGCGACGCAGGTCACGTGGAAAACATGGCGCGTCTTTCCGGCATGCTGCCCGACCTTTCGCTGACGCCCGACGAGGTTCGCACGGGGCGCGTCGCGTTCCGCTGCGTGACGAGCGACCGCATGCCCATGATCGGCCAGCTCGCCGACGAAGCCGCCGCACGCCGCGATGCGCATCGGCTATCGGGCGCGTGGCCGCTCGATCTGCCGCGCATGGAAGGCCTCTTCGGCGCATTTGCATTCGGCTCGCGCGGTCTGATCTGGGCGACGCTCGCGGCCGAACTGATCTCATCGCAAATAGAAGGCGAGCCGTGGCCGCTCGAACGCGACCTGATCGATGCAATCGACCCTGCGCGATTTTTGCTACGCGCATTGCGGCACGGCGAAATCGGGGCGGCGTAGTTGTCCACGGCGAGTTGTGGATAACGCGTCGAATTGCGAGCGAATGGCCTGTGAACGTGTTGTGCACGTAAACGGGACAACTCGATGCGCGGCGTAAACGTCGCCAAAGTTGTTCCGGGTTAACCGCGCGGGACGAACATGTTCACGACCCGCTTTTGCTTTATCCAATTACTTGAATGGAAAGACAAAATCGATGTTATCCACAGTTTCGGCGCGTGCTTGTTAACTACTACTACATGTATATACAGTAAACCTGTAAACACCTGACGGCGAGGCCACCGGCTGCGAAAACCTGCGGAAAACCGTCGGATTGAAAATGAACCAACCGGTCAGCCTTGCCAGTTCGCCACGAACATGCCAGTCGCTTTTACTTCATAAGAATCAGGATCTTGGACTTTCTGTCAGGGGCATCGAGGTATGGCACAATCGCGCTTCTTCCTGCGTCGCGCCGTTCCGACGGCGACCGCTTCAATGGAACGATGGGTGCGCGCCAAGAATCTGATCAACGAAGCCGCATCGTCGTTTGCTGTGTCCGGCTCGGCCGTCGAGCGAGCGTTGCATGCATCGTCTTTGTCACATGGATCCGCCGGATCCGGTGCGACATTGGCAGCACGCGAAGCGCTTCGCCGCCAGCCGGATGCGTCGTCTAATTCGTGCACGGCCCGACCGTGACGCCGCCGTGTTCGTTCGCATTTCGTTTCGCCTGAATGAACCAACGCCTGTCTGAGCGGGCGGATGCGCATCGCCTGCGGGCGTCGCGCGGCATACGCGACGTCACGCAACGGAACCTGCACCCGTAGCTAGCAGCATCGAAGGAGAAGCCAACACGATGAATTCGGCATTTTCATTTCTGCCCGCCTGGCCGCTCGAAGCCGACGCCATTCTGTGGGCAGGTCTCGCGCTTGTCGCGGCGGGACTTGCCGGAGAGCTGCTGTGGCGCGCCTGGCGCCTGCCGCGCATCACCGGTTACGCCGTGATCGGGCTGATCGCGGGCAACGCGGGCCTGGGCGTGATCGACTCCAGCGCGGGCGGTCTGTCCCGGCCGCTGCTCGATGTCGCGCTCGGCCTGCTGCTCTTCGAACTCGGCAGCCGGCTCGACTTGCGCTGGATCCGCCGCAATCCGTATCTGATTCTGTCGAGCATCGCCGAGTCGACGCTCACCTTCGGCCTCGTGCTCATCGCGCTGATGCTGGCCAAAGTGCCGACGATGCCCTCGGTTGTGATCGCCGCCATCGCGATGGCCACGTCGCCCGCGATGGTCATTCAATTGAAGACGGAGTTGCGCTCCGAAGGCCAGGTGACGCAGCGGCTGCTGACGCTGACCGCGCTCAACAGCATGTATGCGGTGATCGTCGAGAAACTCGCGGCCGGCGTGCTGCATCAGGAAATCTACGGCAACACGCTCGCGACAATCCTGCAGCCGCTGTATCTGCTGATCGGCTCGCTCGTGCTGGCGTTCCTGCTCGCGCGCGCCTGCAACCTGCTCGTGCGACGCCTGCCCACCAACGACGAGCACTCGTTCGTCGCGCTGTTCGGACTCGTGCTGCTGGCGATCGCGGTCGCGCATATCTTCAAGCTCTCGACGATTCTCGCGCTGCTCGCCGCCGGCATCATCGTGAAGAACGCCGACGAACGGCCGCAGTTGTGGCCATCGCACTTCGGCTCCGCCGGATGGCTGCTCACCGTCATTCTGTTTGCGCTGACGCTCACGTCGTTCCGCTGGAGCGATATCGTGCTCGGCGGCGTGGCGGCGCTCGGGCTGATTGTTGCGCGTTTCGTCGGCAAGCTCGCCGGCGTGCTGATTTTCGCGAAGCCGAGCGGGCTCGACTGGAAGCAGGGCGCGGCGCTCGGCCTTTCCCTCACGCCGATGTCGGCGCTGGCGTATCTGCTCGTCGACGACATGTACGTGCTCTATCCCGACTACGATCCGACGCTGCGCGCGATCATCATGTGTTCGATCGTCGTGCTGCAAATCGTGACGCCGTTCGTCGTGTACCGTAGCCTGTCGGCGGTGGGCGAGCGGCGCGAATAGCGCGCCCCGACCGCTCAGGCATTGATCATTCAAGAGGCGCCATGGCACTCGAACCTTTCATCAACTCCGAACCGTTCACATTCGGCGTCGAGCTGGAGATCCAGGTCGTCAATACGCACGACTACGATCTGACGCGCGCGGCGTCGGACCTCATGCGTCTCATCAAGGACGAAAAGATTCCGGGCAACATCACGCCGGAAATCACCGAAAGCATGATCGAGCTGTCGACCGGCATCTGCACGACGCACGAGCAGGCCGTGACCGATCTGCGCACGATCCGCGACACGCTCGTCGCGGCGGCGGATCAGCTGAATGTCGGTCTCGCCGGCGGCGGCACGCACGCGTTCCAGCAATGGAGCGACCGGCAAATATATGACGCACCGCGCTTTCAGTACATCTCCGAGCTGTACGGCTATCTCGCGAAGCAGTTCACGGTGTTCGGCCAGCACGTGCATATCGGTTGTCCCGATCCGAACAGCGCGCTCTTCCTGCTGCACTCGATGTCGCGCTATATCCCGCATTTCATCGCGCTTTCGGCTTCGTCGCCGTACATTCAGGGCGTCGATACGGGCTTTCACTCGGCGCGTCTGAACTCGGTGTTCGCGTTTCCGCTGTCGGGCCGCGCGCCGTTCGTGCTGACCTGGGACAGCTTCGAGGAGTATTTCTCGAAGATGGTGAACACGGGCGTCGTGAACAGCATGAAGGACTTCTACTGGGATATCCGGCCGAAGCCCGGCTTCGGGACTATCGAAGTCCGCGTGATGGACACGCCGCTGTCGGTCGATCGCGCGGCCGCGATCGCCTGCTATATCCAGACGCTTTCGCGTTATCTGCTGCTCGACAAGCCGCTCATGCCGGCCGAAGACGATTACCTCGTCTACACGTTCAACCGCTTCGAGGCGTGCCGCTTCGGGCTGGAAGGCATGTGTATTCATCCGCAGACGGGCGAGCGGCGCACGATCGGCGAAGACATTCTCGCCACGCTCGACGTGCTCGCGCCGCACGCCGAAGCGCTCGGATCGCAGGCGGCGCTCGCGCAGGTCGCGGATATCGCGCGCGGCATGAACGATGCAACCTGGCTGCGCGGCGTCTTCGACAAGGAAAAGTCGCTGCACGAGGCGGTCAGGCAGCAGTGCCTGCAGTGGCGCCAATAACACTGCGCTTACGTCGCCAATTGGCGTCGAACTAAGACGAAAGGCTGCTTGGATGAAAATCGAAGCAGCTTTTTTTTTAGTCCGTATGAAATACGTGCATCAGGCGCGGCGGGAATAAAGCGTTTGCGCCAACGTTTGAAATGAATCAATCCGGCGCGTCCAAAGTTTGCTTCGATGAGTCCGCATACCGAAGTAATCGTCGCCGGCAATGTGCGGCTTCCGCTATGGCGGATCGCAAAAAGCGATGCAAAGTCAATGCTTTGGGTGAGTGCTCTGGGCAAGCACTTTGGTGAGCGATAGCCATTCAGCTTATGCATCCATCGAGGCAGGAACTTTTAGCAATGCGAAAGCGCCTGACTAGCACACGGAATTAGCAAGCGTTTGAACATGACAGCCACGCGCTTTCCCCTCGGGTTATCCACAGTTTTGCGTGGATAATTAAGGTGTACGTTTGTTCTATGTCGCTTAGAATGACGAAACTGCCGTCGTAGCGTGATAGTCGGCAGGAAAACAGCGCCACGAAGCCGGACCAAAAAGCCGGTTCAAAAGAAGGCGCATAACGAAGAGTGTTGCAACGTCCCCATTCAGGAATGCCATATGGCTTGGCACGCCTGAATTTTGAGACGGCGGGGACCGGGCTGGAACTGCAGGCTGCGAAGGGTTCGGAGTACTTCTTGCGGCGGCGTTTCGGACCGGTGTTCGCGGCGGTTCGCGCGAACGTGCCGTTAAACCCATAAGCGGAACTACAAGCGAAAGACTATGAGTGAAGGCGTTTACGGAGAGCGGGCGACGGGGCGGGTGACCCACGGCCTGCTGCGGCTGAGCACCGCGATGCGCAGCCAGGCATGGGAATGGGCGGAGGGCGCGGGGCTCACGCCGACCCAGGGTGAAATTCTCGTACTGCTGATGCAGCGCAAGGGGCCGTTGCGGCTCGGCGAGATCGCGCGTGAAACGGCGTTGACCGCCGCCACGACGAGCGATGCGGTGAGCACGCTCGAAGGCAAAGGTCTGGTCGAAAAGCGTCGCGCCCTCGACGACGGCCGCGCGCTCGCGGTGCGGCTGACAGGCCGAGGCCGAACGGCGGCGAAGAAGGCGCTGCAATGGCCGGACTTCCTCGCGAAGGCGGTCGGCACGCTGCGCGAGGACGAGCAGGCGGCGTTCTATCGCACGCTGCTCAAGACCATCCGTCAGCTCGAATCGCAGCAGCAGATTCCGGCGCATCGCATGTGCCTTTCCTGCTCGCATTTCGAAATCAGCAAGAATCCGAAGAAAGCGCCGCATCATTGCGCGCTCTTGCAGATCGACATGGCGGACACTGACTTGCGACTCGACTGTTCGGTATACGAAGAAGCCGACGTCGCCACGCAGAAGAAGAGCTGGAAGGTCTTCGCCCAGATCGCCTGAATTTCAGGCAGAGAGGGCGGACCATTCGGCGGCATCCACGCTGTGAGGCCGCGGCGAGTCGGTTAGACTGTGCCCGTCGCGCCTCACCGCGAGGCGCGGCTCGTCGCTCATTCTGACCGAGCAATGCGCATTCGAACTACGGAAAGCCGCCGATGAAACATGAAGTCCTGGCCATTCGCCACGTCTATTTCGAAGATCTGGGCAGTCTCGAACACGTGCTCGGCGATCGCGGCCATCTGGTGCGCTATCTGGATGTCGGGCGCGGTCGCATCGATGCGCCCAATCCGCTCGATCCGTCGTTGCTCGTCGTGCTCGGCGGGCCGATCGGCGCATACGAAGATGCGCACTATCCGCATCTCGCGCCGCTGCTTTCCATGCTGGAGAAGCGCATCGCGGCGGGCCTGCCGACCATCGGCATTTGTCTGGGCTCGCAGCTGATCGCGCGGGCGCTCGGTGCGCGCGTGTATTCGTCGGGCGAACTCGAACTCGGCTGGGCGCCGCTCACGCTGACCGACGCGGGGCGCGCGTCCGCGCTGCGCCATCTCGAAGCCGACGGCGCGCCCGTTCCCGTTTTCCACTGGCACGGCGATACCTTCGATCTCCCCGAGGGCGCGACGCTGCTCGCATCGACGCAAAAGTGCGCGCATCAGGCGTTCACCTGGGGCGAACATGTGCTCGCGCTGCAGTGCCATCCGGAAGTGCTGACCGAGCGCTTCGAGAGCTGGCTTGTGACCTATCCGGGCGATATCGCGCGCAGCGGTCAGACGGTCGCGCAATTGCGCAAGGAAACCGCACGGCACGGCGCCGGGCTCGAACGCGCCGCCCGCGCGATGTTCGGCGAATGGCTCGACCGCTTCGCATCCGGCGAACGCTGATGAATTGATGTGTGATGGTATGACGCATCGCGTTTGACACGTCGCGCGGACCACGGCCGGCGTTCCTGCATGGAAAAAACCCCGGTGCTATTCTCGATCGCACCTTTTCCAGCAGCGAGATCCCGACATGAGCGCGCTCTTCACCCCCGCAACCCTACGCAGCCTTCAGCTTCCGAATCGCATTTTCGTCTCGCCGATGTGCCAGTACTCCGCCGAGCGCGGCGAGGCCACGGCGTGGCACATGATCCATCTGGGCCAGCTCGCGTTGTCCGGCGCGGGCATGCTGTTCATCGAGGCGACTTCCGTCGAGCCGGACGGACGCATCACGCCCGGCGATCTCGGCCTGTGGGACGACGCGACCGAAGCGGCGCTGCGCCCCGTGCTCGCGGCGATTCGCCAGTATTCGAAGATCGCCGTGACGATGCAACTGTCGCACGCGGGCCGCAAGGCATCGAGCCGCAAGCCGTGGGAAGGCGGCCAGCTGATCTCCGTCGCCGATGGCGGCTGGATGACCTTCGCGCCGTCGGCCATTCCGCATAAGCCGGAAGAAACGCCGCCGCTCGCGCTCGATACCGCCGGCCTCATGCGCGTGAAAGAAGCCTTCGTCGCGTCGGCGAAGCGCGCGGCGCGGCTGGGTATCGACGGCATCGAAGTACATTGCGCGCATGGCTATCTGCTGCATCAGTTCCTGTCGCCGCTCGCCAATCAGCGCACCGACGAATACGGCGGTTCGCGCGAGAATCGCATGCGTTATCCGCTCGAAATCTTCGATGCCGTGCGCGCCGCGTTTCCCGCCGACAAGCCGGTCGGCGTGCGCGTCTCCGCGACGGATTGGATCGAAGGCGGCTGGGGCATCGAGGACACGATCGCGTTCGCGGGTGAGCTGAAAAAGCGCGGCGTCGACTGGGTCGATGTGTCCTCGGGCGGCGTATCGCCGTTGCAGAAGATTCCGTTGTCGTCGGGATATCAGGTGCCGTTCGCGCAGGCCGTGAAGGAAGCGACGGGCGTGAACACCGTTGCGGTCGGCCTGATCACGGAGGCTGCGGAAGCGGAAGAAATCGTCGCGAGCGGCAAGGCGGATTTCGTTGCGATGGCGCGCGCCATGCTCTACGATCCGCGCTGGCCGTGGCACGCGGCCGCCGAACTCGGCGCGACCGTCACGGCGCCGCCGCAATACTGGCGCTCGCAACCGCGCGAGCAGAAGAACCTGTTCGGTGAGATCACGATCGGGCAACGTTGATCAGCATCGATGCGGGAGTGTAGGATACCGGTGTGTCGGGCGGCAGCGCCCGACCGAGCGAACGCGGCGGCATCGAAGCCACCGCGTTTTTTTTCATCCCGATGTTCATCCCGATCGCGCGGGAGCGAAGCGTTATTTAAGGATTCATTCGATGAGTTCACGCAGGGTCACCGTTCGCCGCTCCGGCGTGCACGGCAAAGGCGTGTTTGCCACGAAGCACATCGCCGCGGGCGAGAAGGTGATGGAATACAAGGGCGAGCGCATCTCGTGGAAGGAAGCGTTGCGCCGCCATCCGCACAATCCCGACGAGCCCAATCACACGTTCTACTTCGCACTCGACGACGGCCGCGTGATCGACGGCAAGCTCGAGGGCAACAGCGCGAAGTACATCAACCACTCGTGCGCGCCGAACTGCGAAGCCGAGGAAGTCGAAGGCCGCGTGTTCATCCACGCGCTGCGCGATATCGAGCCGGAAGAAGAGTTGAATTACGACTACGGGCTCGTGATCGAAGGTCGCATCACGAAAAAGCTCAAGAAGGAATACGAGTGCCGCTGCGGCGCGAAGAAGTGCCGCGGAACCATGCTCGCTTTGAAGAAGAAGTAAGTCGCCCGAGCGGCGTTGAAAAAGAGCCACGGCTGCATTGCACCCGTGGCTCTTTTCATTGCGAGGCGTGTTTCTCTTCCTTCAACGGCATGCGCACGATGAAGCGCGCGCCGCCTTCGGGCGCGTCCTCGTAATGCACGCTGCCGCCGTGCAGCACGACGATATCGTGCACGATCGCGAGACCGAGTCCCGCGCCGCCTTCGACGCTCTGGCCGTCGCCGCGGAAGAAGCGCTTGAAGAGATCCGGTTGCTGATCGGGCGGCACACCCGGCCCGTTGTCTTCCACGACGACTTCGCCGAAGCGGCGGTAATCGGCATCGCGCCATTCGGTGACCGTCAACGTGATGCGCGCCCCGTCGACGCGCGACGGCGGAACGTACTTGAGCGCGTTGTCGATCAGGTTTGCGATCACTTCGCGCGTAAGCACGATATTGCCGCGCACGATCAGGGGATGCTCATTCTCGGGATCGTCGAGGCGCTGAAAGCCGAGATCGACATGCGCGGCGAGCGCGCGCGGCACCCACTCCGCGCCGGTTTCGAAGGCGAGCGCGGCGAAGTCGAAATCGGCGAAACGCGCGACCTGCTCGCCCGGCTCCGCGCGCGCAAGCGAAAGCAACTGATTCGACAGACGCACCGCGCGGTCGGCCGACGCACGCAATTCCTTCACCGCTTCGATGGCCTTCGCGGGGTCGCGTGAACTGAGCGCCTGCTCGGCGTGCAGCTTCACGGCGGTCAACGGCGTGCGCAACTGATGCGCGGCATCGGCGATGAATTTGCGTTGCGCATCGAGCGCCGTCTGCAGGCGCACGAGCAGGGCGTTCATCGCGCTCGTGAGCGGACGGATTTCGCCCGGCACATACGTTTCATCGACGGGTTCGAGCGAGATGTGCGTCTGCTGGTTGAGCGCGTCGGCGAGATCGGTGAGCGGGTTCAGCTGCTGATTCACGACGCGCCACACGATCACCCAGCCGGCGAGCAGCAGCAGCGCGAGCGGCATCATGATCGCGATCAGAAACTCCACCGCGATGCGGTAACGCGAGCCGACGCGCTGCGCCACTTCCACGACGATCGGATTGCCGGTCGGCTGCGGCACGCGAACCTGAGCCGCGCGCACGGAGACGCCCTGAAAGTGCGTCTCGAAGACATACGCGTAGTGGATGCGCCGCACGTTGCTGCCGGTGAGCGGCAGTCCGGGCTCGCCGGCGATTTCCTCGTCGCCGGTGCTGATGCGGTAGATGAGCTGCTCGACGGGATCGGAGAACATCGCCTGCGCGAGCGGCGGCACGGTCACGGGGGCATCGACGCCCGCGAGCTGGATCTGCTTGGAGATGGCGGTGGCGAGATCCGCGAGCGAGCGGTCGACGACGTGCTGCGTGTATTGCCACGCGAGCCAGTACGCCATGAGGCCGCTCATCAGCGCGAGCAGGGACAGCGGCGCGGCGAGCCGGCGCAGCAGCGTGCGGCGCAGGCTCGGCGGGGCCGGGGTTGGGGCGGCTTTCGATCGCGCCAGATCGAGCCAGTCTTCGCGGGCGAAACGCTGGTCGCCCGCGCGCCGGGTGGGAAATCGCAAGGCGTCTTATCGCGGCGGCAGGCGCGACAACGTCACGCCGCCTGGCGAATCTCCTGAAGCAGATAGCCGAAGCCGCGCACCGTAACGATTTCGACGCGCGTGTTTTCCAGCTTTTTACGCACGCGATGCACGTAGACTTCGATGGCCGTATCGCCGAGATCGCCGCCGAAGTGCGTCAGGTGATCCTGCAATTGCGCCTTGCTCACGACGCGGCCGTGGCGCAGCAACAGCATCTCGAGTACGGCGAATTCGCGCGGCGAGAGTTCGAGCGGACGTTCGTCGTTGAAGATGCGGCGATCGACACCCGACAGACGCAGGCCGCCGAGCGACACTTCGGGGCGCGGCACGTCGCCGTGCGGGCCGCTGCGGCGCATCACGGCGCGGATGCGCGCTTCAAGCTCCTGCGGCTCGAAGGGCTTCAGCATGTAGTCGTCGGCGCCGCTGTTCAGGCCCTGCACGCGATCGTGCAGTTCGTCGCGCGCGGTGAGGATGATCACCGGCGTGTGCCGATTGCCCTGGCGGAAGCGCGAGAGCAGCGTCATGCCGTCGATGCCGGGCAAGCCGAGATCGAGAATGACGAGCTCGTGGCGATTCTGCGCGAGCGCCTGCTCGGCAAAGATGCCGTCGTGCACCATGTCGACCGTGAAGCCGGATTGTTCGAGGCTGCTTTGAATGCCGCGCGCGATGGGGCGGTCGTCTTCGATCAGAAGGATTCGCATGGAGTCGCTCAAGTACAATGGGTTGAACTCGGGCCGGCGGGGCGGCGCTTCTATGGTGACACACCAGATGCGCGACGCGGCGGCGGGCTCGAGCCGGTTAATACTTACTTTTCACACGGCGTGCTCGACCGTTTCCGAAACAGACGCGAGCGGCCGTACACCGAATGTCTTTCTGCCCGGACATGGCCGTCATTCCGATCAACGAACTCGAAGCCGCGATCAACTACTGGCGCGGCCGCTCGCCGTCCAGCGGCGACGAACTCCGCCTCTGCAAGGAGGCAAGCGCGCTGTCCAGGCCCTATGCGCTGCTGATTGTACAGCGTCAGTCAGTCCTTCTACCCGAGCAACTGGACGACGACGCGCGTGCCGCGTGGGAAGCTTACGAACGTTTCAAAAACGGCATTCGCGGCTGAAAGAAAAGCCGTCATCATCCTTTCTTTTTGCTTCGCAATTGCTTCCAGGTGATTGTTTTCAGCCGGATTTGCCCGATTTTCGGCTTTCGGCATTGTCATTGTTCGTAACACGGACGTTACCTTGTTTGCCGCTGTAAGCTTTCGTTAAACCTTGCGCGAAACGGCCTTTTCACGCAAGGGGTATGTGAGCGGGCGCGCGTCAATGCGATAAAGTCGCATCTACTCTCGTTTCTGCGCGAATCCGCCTCATGCTCGATCTCGATCATTTCGACCTCGCCTTAATCGACGTGCTTCAGCGCTTCGGCCGGGCCACGCATCAACAATTGGGCGAGCAGGTGCCGCTCTCGCCGTCGCAGATCGGTCGGCGTCTCCAACGGCTGGAAACGGCAGGGGTGATCGAAGGATATCGGGTGGTTTTGCGGCCCGAAAAGCTGGGCCTGGGCGTCACGGCGTTCACAAGTCTGAAGCTCAAGCATCACGGCGATTCGATCATCGAGCAGTTCCAGCAGCAGATCGAAATGCTGCCCGAAGTGCTCGAATGCCACGCGACGGTGGGCGACGCCGACTATCTGCTGCGCATCGTGGCGCCGGATCTGAACGCGCTGTCAGGCTTCGTCATGAAGAAGCTGATGCGCGTGCCGGGCGTGGACAGCGTGCGCTCGAACATCGTGCTCACGACATTCAAGCGCAACGGTCCGCTGCCGCTCACTCATCTGGCAGCCGACGCTTCCTGAGACGGATTCAGCAAATCGACATACGCGAGCGGCACCAGGTCCGCTTCGCCCACGCCCAGTCGCGTGAACATCGCGTGGGCTTCCTGTTCGCCGCCGGCTTCGTCGTCGTCCTGGCCGAGCAGCACTTCCAGTTCGATGAAATCGCCCAGGCCGTCCACGCGGTCCAGATGAATCCGCGTGCGTCCGACCAGATACACGTGACGTTCCTTCGACACGATGCCGCGCGTCGTCAGCGCCTGCGCGAGCAGCGCGTGCATCGCTTCGGGATTGGTTACCGGGCTGCGCGAGTAGTAGGAGACTTTCGGACCGTCGCGGTCGTCGCGCTGATAGAAGATCAGCTCGGAGGGCGTGCCGTCGTCGAACTGGCGCAACTTCAGGCGTCCGGTGGGCACGTCGTAGAAGAAATCTTGCTGGCGGAACACCAGCGGCGCGTCGGTGGCGAGCGCGGCCGCGCGTTCGCGCAATTGCTCGAACTGATGCGCGCGCGCCTTGATTTCGATGTTGCGTGCCATGAAGACTCCTCGAACAAGGGTTGGATGGATCGGCGAGGGCTCAGCCTAGCAAACAATCGATGAAGCGCGCTTGAAAGTCCCTGCGAACGCGCTCGGCATTTCCACTCAAACAGCGTTCGGACGGCCCATCAGACGGCCCATTGCGCGTCGATCAGCCGCAGCGCCGCCGCGATCGCCGGTTCCTCGCGGCGTTCCGCGAGCGCGACGAACGAAACCTGAGTCGGCACGGTGACGCCTTCGACGATCGTCAGCGCGTGCGCATGCGCCTCGCCGATCGCGATCGAATCTCGCGCGAGCGACAAACCGACGCCCGATTTCACGAGATCGAGCATCGACGGCTCCTGATCCACTTCCGCGACGATCACCGGCATCGCGCCCGCCTCGCGAAAAATCCGCGACAGCAGCCGGTTGTGCGCGGACTCGGGCGGCGTCCAGATCCACGGCAGCTTGGCGAGCGCCGCCCAACTGCGTTTGCCCTTGTTCACGCGGTTGTGCCATCCCGCCGGCGCGAGCACGCGGTAGATGAACGGCATCAGTCGGACGACGTGAAAGCGCTCGCCGTCGCGCGTGCCGTCGATGGCCGGATCGCCGATGTAGTAGCCGACATCGAGTTCGCGCGCCCGCACGCGTTCCAGCACCCAGCCCGACATGCCGTGCCGCATCGACGTCTCGATGCGCGGATGCGTTTCGACCAGTTGCCGCAGGAAGCCGCCGAGCCGCAGAAAGCCGGGATCGAGGATCGTGCCGATGCGCAGCGTGCCGCCCACCTCGTGACGCAACGCGGCCGCGGCGCGTTGCACATCGGCGGCGGCGACGAGCGCGCGTTCGGCGTGGGGCAGCAGCGCTTCGCCGTCGCGCGTCAGCAGGAGGCCGTGCGAGGTGCGCGAGAACAGCACCACGCCGAGCGTTTCCTGCAGGCTCTTGATCTGCAGGCTGACGGCGGGCTGCGTCAGATGCAGATAAGCCGCGGCGCGCGTCAGGTTGCCTTCGCGTGCGACGGTCACGAAGGCGCGCAAGAGGGTGTAGTCCATCATGTGATATTAACGCGACTTATATCACTGTTGAACATATCTCATTGGATTCGCTGGCGATTCCGGCAGTACGCTCGCCTTATCCATTGGATATGCCGCGTCAGACGGCGACAGGAGACATCGATGAAACAGGACGCGCGAAAGCTCGAAGGCGAATTCGACTACATCGTCGTCGGGGCGGGCACGGCCGGTTGTGTGCTCGCGAATCGCCTGAGCGAGGATCCGAACGTCAGCGTGCTGCTGCTCGAAGCCGGCGGCAAGGACGACTATCACTGGATTCACATTCCGGTCGGCTATCTGTATTGCATCGGCAATCCGCGCACGGACTGGCTCTATAAAACGCAGGAAGAAGCGGGTCTCAACGGCCGCAAGCTGGCGTATCCGCGCGGACGCGTGCTCGGCGGATGTTCGTCGATCAACGGCATGATCTACATGCGCGGCCAGCGCGAAGACTACGACGGCTGGGCGCATATCTGCGGCGATCCGAACTGGTCGTGGGACTCGGTGCTGCCAATCTTCATGCGCAGCGAAGATCATCACGGCGGCGGCAATCAATGGCACGGCGCGGGCGGCGAATGGCGCGTCGAAAAGCAGCGCCTCAAATGGAAGATTCTCGAAACCTTTGCGCAAGCCGCGCAGCAAAGCGGCATTCCCGCAACCGACGACTTCAATCGCGGCGACAACACCGGCGTCGGTTACTTCGAAGTGAATCAGCGCGGCGGCATTCGCTGGAACGCGGCGAAGGCGTTTCTTCGCGAAGCCATGAAGCGCCCCAATCTGACGACAATCACTGGCGCGCACACGCAACGGCTCGTGTTCGACGGCATGCGCTGCGTCGGCGTGGAATATCGCGGCGGCGATGTGGATTACGTCGCGCGTGCTCGTTGTGAAGTCGTGCTCAGCGCGGGCGCGGTGAATTCGCCGCAGATTCTCGAATTGTCGGGCATCGGCAACGGCGCGCGTCTGCAGCGCATGGGCATCGATGTCGTGAAGAGCCTGCGCGGCGTCGGCGAGAATCTGCAGGATCACTTGCAATTGCGCATGGCGTACAAAGTGCACGGCGTGCGCACGCTCAACACATTGTCGGCGCATTGGTGGGGCAAGCTTTTCATCGGCATGCAGTACGCGTTGATGCGAAGCGGCCCGATGTCGATGGCGCCTTCGCAACTCGGCACCTTCGCGAAGTCCAATCCGGACGACGCATCCATCACGCGGCCCGATGTGCAGTATCACGTCCAGCCTTTGTCGCTCGAACGTTTCGGCGAACCGCTGCATGCGTTCAATGCGTTCACGGCGTCGGTATGCAATCTGCGGCCGACTTCGCGCGGCAGCGTGCATATCGAATCGCCGGATGCGCATGCGGCGCCGTTGATCGCGCCGAATTATCTGTCGACCGAGCATGACCGCGAAGTTGCCGCGAACGCGTTGCGTCTCACGCGGCGCATCGTCGGCGCGCCCGCGATGGCGCCCTATGCGCCCGAGGAGATTCTTCCCGGCATTCAATATCAGACGCAGGAAGAACTCGCCGAAGCAGCGGGCAATATCGGCACGACAATCTTCCATCCGGTCGGCACTTGCCGCATGGGCACGGATAACGATCCGGGCGCGGTCGTCGACAGCCGCTTGCGCGTGATCGGTGTGCGCGGCTTGCGCGTTGTCGATGCATCGGTCATGCCGACCATCACATCGGGCAACACGAACTCGCCGACGCTGATGATCGCCGAGCGCGCCAGCGAAATGATTCGCGAGGACCGTCGCGGCATCGAAGCGCAGGAAGTGATCGCAACCGCGCTCGCGTGACAGATCGGTGAACGGCGCGATGCACAGCGCGATGAACGCCACGCATTGCGTGCGCAGATGACGCGTGCATGGCGCGCCGATGGCAACGCGCGAAGCAATCGTTATGAGCGCATGGAATAAGCACGATCGGGCACTGTCCATGCCCTGATTGCGTGCATGCGCGCGGCTTCCAAGCAAATCGTTAGTTAGTGCAAATCCCGATAAGTGCGCTGCATCATTGGCGCGACAATGGCCCCGGATCAAGTGATGCTCGGCATATCTCGCGCACACTTTGTGCAGCACGTCATCGCCAGAAGCGATGCGGCGCATGAAGCACAAAGGCCGGAATGGACACGTTCGGGTGCGCGGAAACAAAAATAAAGCGCAGGCGGACCCATTCGTCCAGCGCCTCACTTCGCATGGAAGGGGACATGATTCTCGGCGACACCATTCTGGAAACGCGAGGGCTCACGAAGGAATTCAAAGGCTTCACGGCCGTGAATGGCGTGAACCTGCGCGTTCGCCGCGGCTCGATCCATGCGCTGATCGGACCGAACGGCGCGGGCAAGACCACCTGCTTCAACCTACTCACCAAATTTCTCGAACCCACTGCGGGTCAGATCGTTTTCAACGGTACGGACATTACGAACGAACGCCCGGCGCATATCGCGCGGCGCGGCATTATCCGCTCGTTTCAGATTTCCGCCGTGTTTCCGCATTTGACGGTGCTGCAAAACGTGCGCATCGGTTTGCAGCGGCAACTGGGTACGTCGTTTCATTTCTGGCGCAGCGAACGCTCGCTCGATCAACTCAACGATCGCGCGATGGATCTGCTCACGCAGGTCGGCCTCACCGATTTCGCGGACGCGAAGACGGTCGAGCTTTCCTACGGCCGCAAGCGCGCACTGGAAATCGCCACCACGTTGTCGATGGAGCCCGAACTCATGCTCCTCGACGAGCCGACGCAAGGCATGGGCCATGAGGATGTCGATCGCGTCACGGCGCTGATCAAGAAAGTATCGGCGGGCCGCACGATCCTGATGGTCGAACACAACATGAACGTGATCGCGGGCATCTCCGACACCATCACCGTGCTTCAGCGCGGCGAAGTGCTCGCCGAAGGCAGCTATGCGGAAGTGTCGAAGAATCCGCTCGTGATGGAAGCCTACATGGGCAGCGCCGATGCGGCGCTCACCGGAGCGCATGCATGAGTACGATCGTGGAGGAGCGCCGCTCGCTGAATGCGAACGGCGGGGCGAACAATGCGCCCGCGCTGGAAATTTCGGGTCTGCAGGCGTGGTACGGGGAATCCCACATCCTGCACGGCGTGGACCTCAAGGTGAACCGCGGCGAAGTGGTCACGCTGCTCGGCCGCAACGGCGCGGGCCGCACGACGACGCTTCGCGCCATCATGGGATTGACCGGGCGTCGCACGGGCTCGATCCGCGTGAGCGGACACGAGACCATCGGCCTCGCCACACACAAGATCGCGCATTACGGGGTCGGCTATTGTCCGGAGGAGCGCGGCATATTTTCGAGCTTGTCCTGCGAGGAAAACCTGCTTCTGCCGCCGCTCGTCGGCGACGCGAAAGAGGCCATGCCGCTCGACGAAATCTATTCGATGTTCCCCAACCTGAAGGAGCGGCGCGCGAGCCAGGGCACGCGTCTTTCGGGCGGCGAGCAACAGATGCTGGCCGTTGCGCGCATCCTGCGCACGGGCGCGAATCTGCTGCTGCTCGATGAAATTTCGGAAGGCCTCGCGCCGGTCATCGTGCAGACACTCGCGCGCATGATTCTCATGCTGAAGTCGCGCGGCTACACCATCGTCATGGTCGAACAGAATTTTCGCTTTGCGGCGCCGCTCGCGGACCGCTTCTACGTGATGGAGCACGGGAACATCGTCGAGCATTTCGGCGCGGGGGAACTCGAAGCGAAGATGCCGGTGCTGCACGAACTGCTCGGGGTGTAATCGATCGCATTCGTTCATCGGCGCTTCAACGCAGCACGTCAACACGGCACGTCAGCGCAGCACATCACCAGTAACACCGCATCAAATCAAAACTCATGGAGACTGGAATGAAAAAGAAGACCCTCGCGCGCCTCTCTACTCTTTGCTTTGCGGCTGCGGCGGCGAGTGTGGCGGTAATGAGCAGCAGTGCATACGCCGCCGACAGCAACAGCGTGAAGATCGGTTTCGTCACCGATTTGTCGGGCCTCTACGCGGACATCGACGGCCAGGGCGGCCTCGAAGCCATTCGCATGGCGATCGCGGATTTCGGCGGAAAGGTGAACGGCAAGCCCATCGAACTCGTCTATGCGGATCACCAGAACAAGGCCGATATCGCGGCGTCGCGTGCGCGCGAATGGATCGATCGCGATGGCGTGAACGTGATCATCGGCGGCACGAACTCGGCGACGGCGCTCTCCAGCGCGCAGGTCGCGGCGGAGAAGAAGACGCCGTACATCAACATCGGCGCGGGCGCGGATAACCTGACCAACGAGCAATGCTCGCCCTACACGGTCCACTACGCCTACGACACGATGGCGCTCGCGAAGGGCACCGGTTCCGCGGTGACGAAGCAGGGCGGCAAGACGTGGTACTTCCTGACCGCCGACTACGCGTTCGGCAAGGCGCTGGAAAAGAATACGGCCGATGTCGTCAAGGCGAACGGCGGCCAGGTGCTCGGCGAAGTGCGTCATCCGCTGTCGGCGTCGGACTTCTCGTCGTTCCTGTTGCAGGCGCAAGGCTCGAAGGCACAGGTGCTTGGCCTCGCGAACGCGGGCGGCGACACCATCAACTCGATCAAGGCCGCGAAGGAGTTCGGCGTCAGCAAGTCGATGAAGCTCGCCGCGCTGCTGATCTTCCTGACCGACATCCACAGCCTGGGACTGGAGACGACGCAAGGACTGGTTGCGACCGACAGCTGGTACTGGAACAAGGACGACAAGACGCGCGCCTGGGCGAAGCGCTACTTCGACAAGATGAAGAAGATGCCGACCAGCCTGCAGGCCGCCGACTACTCGGCCGTGACGACCTATCTGAACGCAGTGAAGGCCGCCGGCACGACCGACAGCGACAAGGTCATGGAGCAGTTGCACAAGGCGAAGATCGACGACTTCTACGCGAAGGGTTATATCCGCGAAGACGGCTCGATGATCCACGACATGTACCTGATGGAAGTGAAGAAGCCGTCGGAATCGAAAGAGCCGTGGGACTACTACAAGATCACCGCGACGATTCCGGGCGATCAGGCATTCGGCACGAAGGCGGAGTCGCGCTGCAAGCTGTGGAAGTAAGCGTGCGGTAGCGCTTCAACGCGTGTGCGCGGCGGCCGGTCCGAACGACCGCTCGCTGCGCAGTCCGCGTCAACACGTTTCTGACGGCAGGTTCAATGGAAATATTCGGCATTCCGCTCGCCGCTATGATGAGCCAGCTGTTGCTCGGGCTGGTGAACGGCTCGTTCTACGCGATCCTGAGCCTCGGGCTCGCGGTGATCTTCGGCTTGCTCAACGTCATCAACTTCGCGCACGGCGCGCTCTTCATGCTGGGCGCCATGCTCGCGTGGATGGGCTACTCGTACTTCAACATCCCGTACTGGGCGATGCTCGTGCTCGCGCCCGTGATCGTCGGCTTGTTCGGCGTGATCGTCGAGCGTTCGATGCTGCGCTGGCTCTACAAGCTCGACCATCTGTACGGGCTGTTGCTCACCTTCGGCCTGACGCTCGTGATCGAAGGCGTGTTCCGCTCGATCTACGGTTCGTCCGGTCAGCCTTATGACGTGCCGTCGCTGCTTTCCGGCGCGACCAATCTCGGCTTCATGTTCCTGCCGAACTATCGCGCATGGGTCGTGGTGGCCTCGCTCGCGGTGTGCTTCGCGACGTGGTTCGTGATCGAGAAGACACGCATCGGCGCTTATTTGCGTGCGGGCACGGAGAACCCGAAGCTCGTCGAAGCATTCGGCGTCAACGTGCCGCTGATGATCACGCTTACTTATGGCTTCGGCGTCGCGCTCGCGGCGTTCGCGGGCGTGCTCGCCGCGCCCGTGATTCAGGTGTCGCCGCTGATGGGCCAGTCGATGATCATCACCGTGTTCGCGGTCGTCGTGATCGGCGGCATGGGTTCGATCATGGGCTCGATTCTCACGGGCCTGCTGCTCGGCGTGATCGAAGGCTTCACGCGCGTGTTCTATCCGGAAGCGTCCGCGACGGTCGTCTTCGTCATCATGGCGATCGTGTTGATGATTCGCCCGGCAGGACTCTTCGGCAAGGAAAAATGATGCAGAGAAAAGCGCTCTACGGCCTGTTGCTGATCGGCCTGATCGTGGCGCCGTTCGTCGGCGTGTATCCCGTGTTCATGATGAAGGTGCTGTGCTTTGCGCTGTTCGCGGCAGCGTTCAATCTGCTGATCGGCTATACCGGGCTGCTGTCGTTCGGGCACGCGATGTTCCTCGCGACCGCGGGCTACGTCACCGGCTACGGCATCCAGACGCTCGGCCTCACGCCGGAACTCGGCGTGATTGCGGGCACGGCGGCGGCGACGCTGCTGGGCCTCGTCGCGGGCCTGCTCGCAATTCGGCGTCAGGGCATCTACTTCGCGATGGTCACGCTCGCGCTCGCGCAGATGGTGTACTTCGTCTTCCTGCAGGCGCCGTTCACGCACGGCGAGGACGGCCTGCAGGGCGTGCCGCGCGGCAGGCTCTTCAACGTCGTCGATCTGAGCAGCGACATCACGCTGTATTACGTCGTGCTCGTCGTGATGCTGCTCGCGTTCGCGCTGATCGTGCGCATCGTGCATTCGCCGTTCGGCCAGGTGCTGATCGCGATCAAGGAGAACGAGCCGCGCGCGATCTCGCTCGGCTACGACACGGCGCGCTACAAGCTGCTCGCGTTCGTGCTGTCGGCCGGTCTCGCGGGATTCGCCGGTTCGCTGAAGACCGTCGTGCTCGGCTTCGAAACGCTCGGCGATGCGTACTGGACCATGTCCGGCCTCGTCGTGTTGATGACGCTCGTCGGCGGCATGAGTACGATGTTCGGGCCGCTTCTGGGCGCGGCGATCATCGTCGCGCTGGAAGACCGGCTCGGCGATATCGGCAGCGGCATGGCGCGGCTCACCGGCGTGAACTGGTTCAATTCGCTCGGCGAGTCGGTGACCATCGTGACGGGCGTCATTTTTATCGCGTGCGTGCTGGCGTTCAGGCGCGGCATTGTCGGCGAGATCGTCGCGCGGGTTCGGCCGTTGCAGGGCTGAGTGGACTCGACCGGCTGATTCGATCGGCCATTCGACGCATCGCGGTCGGCGTCCAAAACGGCGTTATATTGCAAGAAATACGCCCTTTTCAGGTGCTTTTATGCACCACTAGGGTAAATGCTAGGTTGTTGTTTAGTGTTTCGTTCTTTAATATGCGTCCTAGTTCTGTTGCACCCAGATTTTTTGAGGTGGAGAACGAGGAGACATGAGGCACAAAGTGCCCGACCGAAAAGCGCTGTTGGATGATTCCAACAGCGCTTTTTTTATTCCCCATCGATAATACGAATAAATCCCGCAGTCATTTTAAGGCGGGGTTTTCCCGAGGATTTTCGGCATTACGCGAAAGCGTTGCAGACGCGTTGAAAAAACGCCGTCGAAGTGCGCCGGAATCCCTTCAAAACGCTTGCTGCACGGCACTTTCCTCCGCTAAACTGCATTTCCCGACCAGTTGGTCGGTGATTCATCGGCGGTGTAAAACTCGGGCAAATTCGCGAGCGGTTATTCACGCAGACACACGATTTTACGGGGCGCAAATCAATGAAGTTGGCTTTACGCGGCAAGGCGGTCGCAATGGCCGTCGCGGCAGTTTCCATCGGTTTCTCCGCGGTATTCAGCAATCAGGTTCTTGCAGATGTGAAAATCGGAGTGACGGTATCGGCAACGGGTCCGGCCGCATCGCTCGGCATTCCCGAAAAGAACACCATTGCATTGTTGCCGAAGGAAGTCGCGGGGCAAAAAATGCAGTACATCGTGCTCGATGACGCCACCGATTCCACCCAGGCCGTCAAGAACGCACGCAAGCTCACGAGCGAAGACCACGTCGATGCGCTCGTCGGTTCGACGGTCGTGCCGAACTCGCTCGCAATGATCGACATCGCCGCGGAAACGCAAACGCCAATGATCTCCATGGCCGCCGCCGCAAGTATTGTCGAGCCGATGGACGCCAAGCGCGCGTGGGTGTTCAAGACGCCGCAGAACGACATCCTGATGGCCACCGCGATCGCGCAGCATATGTCGAATCACGGCGTGAAGACGGTCGCGTTCATCGGCTTCTCGGATGCTTATGGCGAGAGCTGGTTCAAGGAGTTCTCGAAGGCGGCCGATCTCGCGAAGCTGAAGGTCGTCGCGAACGAGCGATTCGCGCGCAACGATGCATCCGTCACGGGCCAGGTGCTCAAGATGATGTCGCAGAACGCGGACGCGGTGCTGATCGCGGGCGCGGGCACGCCGGCGGCGCTGCCGCAAAAGACGCTCAAGGAGCGCGGCTACAAGGGCAAGATCTATCAGACGCACGGCGTCGCCAATAACGATTTCCTGCGCGTGTGCGGCAAGGACTGCGAAGGCACGTTCCTGCCCGCGGGTCCGCTGCTCGTCGCGGAGCAATTGCCGGACAGCAATCCCGTAAAGCAGGCCGCGCTCACGTACAAGAAAGCGTATGAAGGCGCGTACGGTGCAGGCTCGGTGTCGACTTTCGGCGGCCATGCGTGGGACGCGGGCCTCATCTTGCAGCGCGCGATTCCCGTCGCGCTGAAGAAGGGCCAGCCCGGCACGCCGGCGTTCCGCGAAGCGTTGCGCGCGGCTATCGAAGAGACGAAGAATCTGCCAGCGTCGCACGGCATCTTCAATATGAGCCCCAACGACCACTCCGGACTGGATCAGCGCGCGCGCGTGATGGTCGAGATCGTCGGCGGCAAGTGGAAGCTCTCGGGCAACTGACGGAAAACGCATATGAACTGATTCGGAGACAAAGGCGCGTTGCAAGAGAACGCGCCTTTTTTTCTGCGGTTTTTCTGCGGTTTTTTCTGTGTGGGGCAGTGAAAAGTGGCGGCGAAGGAAGAGGGCGCAGAGCCTCGCGCGCAGCCGCGCAACGGTCAGGGAAAACTCGCCTTGGCATGCAGTGAAGCGGTACATAGATTGGGGCGGCTCTGGATCACGCCAGGCAAGCCGCATCGATAACAACTCGCAGCAGCGCATCGCAAGGTGCGTGTTTGCAAAAAACGAGCAAGTCGCGTTTGGAGACAGCAATGAAAACGAAGAAAGCATGGATCAAGACGGGCATCGCGCTGGCCATCGCAGGCAGCGTGCTGGCGGGCGCGGGCGCGGCGTTCGCGCAGGTGAAGATCGGCGTGACGCTCTCGGCGACGGGACCGGCCGCATCGCTCGGGATTCCCGAGAAAAACACGGTCGCGTTGTTGCCGAAAGAGATCGGCGGGAAATCGGTCGAGTACATCGTGCTCGATGACGGCTCCGACACGAGCCGCGCCGTGCAGAACACGCGCAAGCTGATCGACGAGGATCACGTCGATGCGATCGTCGGCTCGACTGTGACGCCCAACTCGCTCGCAATGATCGACGCCGCAGCAGCAGGCAAGACGCCGATGATTTCGATGGCCGCGTCCGCCGCGATCATCGCGCCGATGGACGCCAAGAAAGCGTGGGTCTTCAAGACGCCGCAGAACGACGCGCTGATGGCCGATGCAATTGCGAGCTATATGGAGAAGCACGGCGTGAAGACGGTGGGCTTCATCGGCTTCGCGGATGCATACGGCGACGGCTGGTACAACGTCTTCAACGCGGCGGCCACGGCGCACAAGCTGAAGATCGTCACGAACGAGCGCTATAACCGCACCGACACTTCGGTCACCGGCCAGGTTCTGAAGACGATGGGCGCGAATCCGGACGCGGTGCTGATCGCGGGCGCGGGTACGCCGTCGGCGCTGCCGGCGAAGGCGCTGAAGGAGCGCGGCTATAAGGGCAAGGTCTATCAGACGCACGGCGTCGCCAATAACGACTTCCTGCGCGTGTGCGGCAAGGATTGCGAGGGCGAGATTCTGCCCGCCGGTCCGGTGCTCGTGACCGAGCAATTGCCGGAGGGCAATCCGGTGAAGAAGTCGTCGGCGGCGTACAAGGACGCGTACGAGAAGGCCAACGGCGCGGGATCGCTGTCGACGTTCGGCGGCCACGCGTGGGACGCGGGCCAGATGCTGCAGCGTGCGATTCCCGAGGCGCTCAAGAAAGGCCAGCCGGGTACGCCGGAATTCCGCGAAGCGCTGCGCGCCGCGCTGGAAAACCTGAAGGATCTTCCGGTGTCGCACGGCATCATGAACACGACGCCGAACGATCACAACGGCTTCGACAATCGCGCACGCGTCATGGTGCAGATCGTCGACGGCAAGTGGAAGTTGCTGAACGACTGACGTGACGGAACGCGCTTGACCGCGCGTTCTCGTCTCCTAATTTCGAGATGATTCGGCGGCGCACCGGCAACGGCGCGCCGCTTTGACCATGTTCCGGCGGATGCGCTTTTGATCCGTCTGTTTCAGAGAGCTTCGAAGAGGAAGTATGGACTTATCGATTGCGGCGATTCTCGCGCAGGACGGCATCACCACGGGTGCGATCTACGCGTTGCTCGCGCTCGCGCTGGTGCTCGTGTTCTCCGTGACGCGCGTCATTTTCATTCCGCAGGGCGAGTTCGTCGCGTATGGCGCGCTCACGCTGGCCGCGCTGCAAACGCAGAAGCTGCCCGCCACCTGCTATTTGCTCATCGCGATGGGCGTCGGCTGTTTCGTCGCGGAAGTGGCGGGCATCGTTCGTCATCCTGCGCGATATCACCAGATCGGGCGCCTGCTTGCCGTGCTGGCGGGAAAGTATTTGCTCTTTCCCGTCGCCGTGTGGGGACTCACGCAGGCCGTCTTCACCGTTTCGCTGCCGATGATCGCGCAGATTGCACTGACGCTGCTGATCGTCGTGCCGATGGGTCCGTTCGTCTATCGGCTTGCGTATGAACCGATCGCGGAGGCGAGCACGCTGCTGCTGTTGATCGTCGCGGTCGCGGTGCACTTCGCGATGGTCGGGCTCGGGCTCGTCATGTTCGGCGCGGAAGGGTCGCGCACGACCGCGTTCTCCGATGCCACGTTCAACCTGGGCAGTGTGTCGATCTCCGGGCAGAGCCTGTGGGTGGTCGGCACGGCGGTCGTATTGATCGTCGCGCTGTACTTCTACTTCGATCGCTCGATCTCCGGCAAGGCGTTGCGCGCGACCTCGGTGAATCGTCTGGGAGCGCGGCTCGTGGGCATTGGCACGACGCAGGCAGGGCGCCTCGCGTTCACGCTCGCGGCGGGCCTGGGCGCACTGTGCGGCGTGCTCGTCGCGCCGATCACGACCATCTACTACGACTCGGGCTTCCTGATCGGTCTGAAGGGTTTCGTGGGCGCCATCGTCGGTGGTCTGGTGAGCTATCCGCTCGCGGCGGCGGGGTCGCTGCTGGTAGGGCTGCTCGAATCGTATTCGTCGTTCTGGGCGAGCGCGTACAAGGAGGTGATCGTCTTCACGCTGATTATTCCGGTGCTGCTGTGGCGAAGCCTGGCAAGCCCGCATTCGGACGAGGACGAGGAATAAGCCGATGAAATTCCTGCATCGATATCGATTCTTCTGGATCTTCCTGCTGATCGTCTTCGCGTTGCCCGTGCTGCCGCGTCCGGTTGCCGTGCCCGAATACTGGATCACGCTGTTGAACTACATCGGCTTGTATTCGATCGTCGCGATCGGGCTCGTATTGCTGACGGGCATCGGCGGCATGACGAGCTTCGGTCAGGCTGCGTTCGTCGGCGTCGGCGCCTATGCCACGGCCTTTCTGACGACGAGCTATGGCGTGTCGCCCTGGCTTGCGCTGATCGCCGGCGTCGTGCTGACGGCGTTTATCGCGCTGCTGCTCGGGCTCATCACGATGCGGCTCTCCGGGCATTTTCTGCCGCTTGGGACGATCGCGTGGGGCTTGTCGCTGTTCTACCTGTTCGGGAACATGGAAATGCTCGGCAAGTACGACGGCATCAACGGCATTCCCGTGCTCAACGTGTTCGGCTGGCAGCTCGAGTCGGGACGCAGCATCTATTACCTGATCTGGGTCGTGGTGCTGCTGGCGGTGATCTCTGTTCAGAATCTGCTTAATAGCCGACCCGGACGGGCGATTCGTGCGCTGCGCGGCGGCGGCACGATGGCGGAAGCGATGGGCATCAATACCGCGTGGATGCGCGTGGTCATTTTCGTCTACGCGGCGGTGCTGGCGGCTATTTCGGGCTTTTTGTATGCCCATTTGCAGCGCGCGGTGAACCCGACGCCATTCGGGCTGAACCACGGCATCGAGTTCCTGTTTATGGCGGTTGTCGGCGGCGTCTCGCATGTCTGGGGTGCGATTCTCGGTGCGACCATTCTCACCGTTCTGCAGGACTATTTGCAGACCTTGCTGCCGAAGCTGCTGGGCGCGAACGGCAATTTCGAAATCATCGTCTTCGGCGTTTTGATGGTGTTGCTGCTTCAGTACGCGCGGCAGGGCGTGTGGCCGTTCGTCGCGCGACTCTTTCCGCGTGGGCCGCGCGCGCATGTGCCGGAGCATGGCGAGCCGTTGCCGCAACGCAGCAAGCCGGTGGCGGGCGAGCCGCTGCTCGTCGTCGAGAAGGCGCGCAAGCAGTTCGGCGGCCTCGTGGCCGTCAACGATGTGAGTTTCGACGTCAAGGCGGGCGAAATCATCGGTTTGATCGGGCCGAATGGCGCGGGTAAATCCACGACGTTCAATCTCGTCACGGGGGTGCTGCAAGCGACGGGCGGCGCAATCAGCTTACACGGTGAGCGCATCGAAAAGCTGACTTCACGTGAAATCGTCAAACGCGGTATCGGACGGACGTTTCAGCACGTCAAGATGCTGCCCGGCATGACGGTGCTGGAGAACGTTGCCATCGGCGCGCATCTGCGGGGCAATACGGGCGTTTGGCGCAGTATCGCTCGGCTCAACGCGGCCGAAGAGGCGCGGCTGATGTCGGAGGCAGCGCGACAGATCGCACGCGTGGGTCTGGACAAGCACATCTACAGCGAGGCGGGTAGTCTCGCGCTGGGTCAGCAGCGGATTCTCGAAATCGCGCGCGCGCTGTGCTGCGATCCGACTTTGTTATTGCTCGATGAGCCCGCGGCTGGCCTGCGTTATCAGGAGAAGCTGCAACTCGCGGACTTGCTGAGGAAGCTGCGCGCGGAGGGCATGAGTATTCTGCTCGTCGAGCACGACATGGACTTCGTGATGAATCTCGCCGACCGTCTTGTGGTGATGGAATTCGGCACGAAGATCGCGGAAGGATTGCCGAAGGACGTTCAGAAGGACCCGGCGGTTCTGGAAGCGTATCTGGGCGGGGTGGAATGATGACAAATGTAGATCCAATTTTGCAGGTCGATGGGCTGTCAGTGCGCTATGGCAAAGTGGAAGCGCTGCACGACGGCACGTTGACCGTCGGCGCGGGGCAGATCGTCTCGGTGATCGGTCCGAATGGCGCAGGCAAGTCGACGCTGCTTAACGCAATCATGGGCGCGCTGCCGCAGACGGGGCACGCGAAGGGCGCGGTGCGGTATCTCAACGAGGATATCTCCGCGCTCCCAATCGAACGTCGCGTCGCACGTGGAATGTGCCTCGTCCCGGAGAAGCGCGAGTTGTTCGCGACCATGGCGGTGGAAGACAATTTGATTCTCGGCGCTTATCGGCGCAAGCGGGCGGGGGAGCGAAATTTTCTCGATCAGCTTGATCACGTGTTCGAATTGTTTCCCCGGCTCAAGGAACGCCGCAAGCAAGCGGCTGGAACGTTATCTGGCGGCGAGCGGCAGATGCTGGCGGTAGGAAGGGCGTTGATGGGCAAACCACAGTTGCTGATGCTGGATGAGCCAAGTCTCGGTTTGGCGCCGCTTATCGTGAAGGAGATATTTCACATCATCAGCGCGCTTCGGCAGACAGGCGTGGCGACGCTACTGATTGAGCAGAATGCCCGTGCCGCGCTACAGATCTCGGACTATGGATACGTGCTCGAAACGGGCGAATTCGCGCTGGAAGGGAATGCCGATGAACTTCAGCACAATCCTCAGGTGATCGAGACTTATCTCGGGCTGACAAAAAAGGTCGCATAAACGCGACAAGCGCGGTGGCGGTCAATGGCGTGTTTCACGTGAAACACGCCATTTTTTCGTCCTTAGCCAAATGGCTGAATTCGAGATAGAAGGGAACCCGTTATAATTCAACGATATTCCTTCTTCAGGTTCGTGTCGTTCGCACACGAAATCTCCGATGCTTTATCCCACAGAATTCGATGTGATCGTCGTTGGCGGCGGTCACGCAGGCACTGAGGCCGCGCTCGCGTCCGCACGCATGGGCTGCAAAACCCTGCTTTTGACCCATAACATCGAGACGCTCGGCCAAATGAGCTGCAATCCGTCGATTGGCGGCATTGGCAAAGGTCATCTGGTCAAGGAAGTCGATGCGCTCGGCGGCGCAATGGCCACCGCCACGGACGAGTCGGGCATCCAGTTCCGTATCCTTAATTCGTCGAAGGGCCCAGCGGTGCGGGCGACCCGCGCACAGGCCGATCGGCTTCTCTATAAGCAAGCGATCCGCCATCGTTTGGAAAACCAGCCGAATTTGTGGCTTTTCCAGCAGGCGGTCGATGATCTGATGGTCGAAGGCGATCGCGTCGTTGGCGCGGTCACGCAAGTGGGGCTGAAATTCCGCTCCCGCGCTGTGGTTTTGACGGCCGGCACCTTCCTGGACGGCAAGATTCACGTCGGCTTGAACAACTATGTCGGCGGACGTGCTGGCGATCCGGCCGCCGTATCGCTCTCGGCGCGCCTGAAGGAATTGAAACTGCCGCAAGGCCGCCTCAAGACAGGCACGCCACCCCGAATTGACGGCCGAACTATCGATTTTTCGAAGCTGGAAGAGCAACCAGGCGATCTCGATCCGATTCCGGTGTTTTCGTTTCTTGGCCGAGTGGAACAGCATCCGCGCCAGTTGCCGTGCTGGGTCACGCACACGAATTCGCGAACGCACGACATCATCCGGTCGGGCCTTGACCGCTCGCCGATGTATACGGGCGTGATCGAGGGAGTGGGGCCGCGTTACTGTCCGTCCATCGAAGACAAAATCCATCGCTTTGCGTCAAAAGATGCGCACCAGATCTTTCTGGAACCGGAAGGGCTCTCGACGAACGAGTTCTATCCGAACGGAATTTCGACGAGCCTTCCCTTCGACGTGCAGCTCGAGCTGGTTCGCTCCATGCACGGCCTTGAGCACGCGCATATTCTGCGGCCGGGCTATGCCATCGAATACGACTATTTCGATCCGCGGGCGTTGAAGGCCTCACTCGAAACCAAGGCGATCGGTGGTTTGTTCTTTGCCGGGCAGATCAACGGGACTACGGGCTACGAAGAGGCGGCCGCTCAAGGTTTGCTCGCCGGAATCAACGCCGGTTTGCAGGTCCAGGGCAAAGAGCCTTGGTCGCCACGCCGCGATGAAGCCTATCTGGGCGTGCTCGTGGACGATCTCGTGACGCGCGGCGTGTCCGAACCGTATCGCATGTTCACGAGCCGCGCGGAATATCGCTTGTCGCTGCGGGAAGACAACGCCGATATGCGCCTGACGGAGATTGGCCGCGAGCTTGGCGTTGTGGACGACATCCGTTGGGATGCTTTCAGCCGCAAGCGCGATGCTGTTTCACGTGAAACACAACGTCTCCGTTCGACGTGGGTCAATCCGAAGACGTTGCCGGCAGAAGAAGCGACGGCGCTGCTCGGAAAGCCCATCGATCACGAATACAGTCTCGCGGATCTCCTGCGCCGTCCGGGCGTTTCCTATGACGGAGTCTGCGCACTCCGCGACAATATGTGCGGCCCCGAAATGCCGCTCGCTGACGACGCGGTACTTTTGGCGCAGATCAAGGAACAGATCGAGATCGGTGTGAAGTACCAAGGCTATATCGACCGCCAGGCCGACGAAATCGTCAGAAACGGTGCTCAGGAAAACACGCGTTTGCCCGAGGGAATCGACTACAACGAGGTCCGCGGTCTTTCCTTCGAGGCGCGCCAGAAGCTAATTCAGCATCGCCCTGAAACGATCGGCCAAGCCTCACGCATCTCTGGCATCACGCCGGCTGCAATCTCGCTGCTGATGGTTCACCTGAAGCGTGGAATAGGGCGTCGCGGTCGGGGAGCGGCGGGGGAGTCGTCCACCGATAATCCGGCGGCGGCTCAATGACGGAGCGCACTTCATCCCTGGCGGCAACGCTCGACGAGGGCGTCGCCGCGCTCGGCCTTACGCTGTCTTCCTCGCAACGGCAAAAGCTGCTCGACTACGTCGCGTTGCTCGGCAAGTGGAACGCGGTCTATAACCTGACGGCGATCCGCGATCCGCAGCAGATGATGATCCAACACATTCTTGATTCGCTCGCGATCGTGCCGGCCGTCTCGGCACGCCATCCGTCGACCGTGCTGGATGTCGGCTCCGGCGGTGGGTTGCCGGGCATCGTGTTGGCAATCGTCCTGCCCGATGTGCGCGTCACGTTGAACGACATCGTCCACAAGAAGACTGCGTTTCAGTCGCAGGCAAAGGTGCAGTTGGGGCTCGGAAATCTCGCGGTTGTCACGGGCCGAGTCGAAAATTTGCGCCCCGGTAGCGACGTGCCGGAAAAATTCGACGTAATCGTGTCTCGCGCGTTCGCAGAGCTCTCGGATTTCGTTACACTTGCGCGTCATCTGGTTGCCGTCGATGGACGAATTCTGGCGATGAAGGGTGTCCGGCCCGACGCCGAAGTGGCGCGTCTGCCGGAAGGCGTCGCGGTGCTCGGTATCGAGCGTTTGACCGTTCCCATGCTGGATGCCGAGCGGCATCTCGTCGAGATTGACGTCGGAGCGGGATGACGTCCGTCGCCACGGTCTGATACGGCATTCCAGGCAAGCTGATCTTCTGACAGCGAGAAAACGAGGACACTAAACGATGGCAAATATCTTCTGCGTCGCAAATCAGAAGGGCGGCGTTGGAAAGACCACCACAGCGGTCAATCTCGCGGCGAGCCTGGCGGGGCTTGATCAACGCGTACTGCTGATCGATCTGGATCCGCAAGGTAACGCCACGATGGGCAGTGGCATTGACAAATCGGCGTGTGAAAACACCGTCTACGAAGTGCTCGTCGACGGGGTTTCGCTGCGCGATGCAACCATGCGCCCGCCTGCGGTCGGCTATGACGTGCTCCCGGCGAATCGCGAACTGGCGGGCGCGGAAGTCGAACTCGTCGATATGGAGAATCGCGAACGTATTCTTCGCGGCGCCATCGACGAAGTAGTCGATGACTATGACTTCGTGCTGATCGATTGCCCCCCGGCGCTCTCGCTGCTGACGCTCAATGCGTTGTGCGCGGCCCACGGCGTCGTGATCCCGATGCAGTGCGAATACTTTGCGCTGGAAGGGCTGTCGGATCTGGTGAACACCATCAAGCAGGTCCATGCGAATCTCAATCGCGATCTGAAAGTCATCGGCCTGTTGCGCGTCATGTTCGATCCGCGCATCACGCTGCAGCAACAAGTGTCCGACCAGTTGAAAGAACACTTCGGCGACAAGCTGTTCGACGTCGTGATCCCGCGCAATGTGCGTCTTGCCGAGGCGCCGAGTTATGGGCTGCCGGGCGTGGTGTTCGACAAGTCGTCGCGCGGTGCGCAGGCCTACATCCAGTTCGGCACGGAAATGATCGAGCGCGTCCGCGCGCTGAGCATGAACTAAACACACCCAGTCGATGCGGCAGGGAACGCCGTCGGAGGAACCGAAATGAGCGCTGTGATGAAGAAGAAGGGTTTGGGCCGCGGCCTGGATGCGTTGCTCGGTGGCAGCGTCGACATTACGGAAGCCGTGCGCGGCGAAGGCACGCCCTCGGTATTGCCGCTCGACAAAATGCAGGCCGGCAAGTATCAACCGCGGACGCGCATGGACGAAGGCGCGCTTCAGGAACTCGCCGCCAGCATTCGCGCGCAAGGGCTGATGCAGCCTATTCTCGTGCGCTCGGTCGGCGACGATCGCTACGAAATCATCGCAGGCGAACGCCGATTCCGCGCGGCGCGTCTGGCCGGTCTCGACGAAGTTCCGGTCCTCGTGAAAAACGTGCCAGATCAAGCCGCAGCCGCGATGGCTTTGATCGAGAACATTCAGCGCGAGGATTTGAATCCGCTGGAAGAGGCACAAGGCATTCAGCGCCTGCTCGACGAATTCAGCTTCACGCACGAGCAGGCCGCCGAATCGGTCGGCCGCTCGCGCAGCGCGGTGTCCAATCTGCTGCGTCTGCTGAATCTCGCCACGCCCGTTCAGACGATGCTGCTCGCAGGCGATCTCGATATGGGTCACGCGCGCGCGCTCCTCGCTGTCGATGCCGCCACGCAGATTCAGTTGGCCAACCACGTGGTCAACCGGCGCTTGTCGGTGCGTGAAACTGAGCGCCTGGTTGCGGCGACCACCAAAGAAGCGCCCGCGACGAAAGCGCGCGTCGCGAACGATGGCGGCCGCGACACCCGTCGTCTGGAAGAAGAGTTGTCGGATTTGCTGTCGGCCAATGTGAAGATCAAGCTCGGCGGAAGAGGGCGCGGCAAGGTCACGATCGACTTCGGCAATCTCGATTCGCTCGAAGGCATCTTGACGAAGCTGCGCGGCAGCATCGAAACGCCGGCACCCGCTGCCTGATCGCGCGCATCTTGTCCGAACTCGACGCCAAGCGCCCTCGACAGGATCTGCTCGCACGCATCTGGAGAACCGTCTCGAAAGAGCCGGTTCTCGCGATCCTCGCGTTCGCGCTCGTCGTGTTGCAGATTGCGCATCCGCGTCCGTTGATGTCGCTGCCCGGTCTCGTCGACTGGCAGACGGTTCTGACGCTCGCGGGACTCCTCATCCTGACCAAAGCCATCGAATTGTCAGGATTCCTGATGTGGGCGGCGCACCGGTTGGTGCATCACATTCACGGTGAGCGCACGCTGGCATTGCTGCTCGTCGCGCTTGCTGCGGCCCTTTCGACCGTGCTGACGAACGATGTCGCGCTCTTTGCCGTGGTGCCGCTCACGCTGTCCTTGCACAGGCTCGCGCCGCTGCCGATCAAGCGGCTGGTCATCGTGATCGCGTTGGCGGTCAACGCGGGGTCGATTCTCACGCCGCTCGGCAATCCGCAGAACCTGTTCCTCTGGCAGACGAGCGGGGTCTCGTTCGGCGGCTTCGTGTGGGCGCTGCTGCCGCTTTGCGCTGCGCTGATGGCGCTGCTCGGCGCCGTGACGTTCGCGATGTTTCGCGCGGAACCGCTCGATCTCTCCGGCGATGTCGAAGAGCATCGCGTCGATCGCGTGCTGTGCGGCGTCAGCGTGCTGGCCTTCGCTGCGTTCGTCGCATCCGCGGACGCGCATCATGCAGGCCCGGCGCTTGTCGTGCTTGCCGCGGCCTTCCTGCTGTGGCGCCGCCAGGTTGTGTTCGAGATCGACTATTTGCTGCTGCTCATCTTCGTGATGATGTTCATCGTGCTGCGCAGCGCCGCATCCCTGCCATCGATACACGAAGCCATCGCGCATTTGGGTGTCGGCACGCCGGTGCGCGCGTACGTCACGGGCGCCGTGCTGTCGCAGGCGATCAGCAACGTGCCGGCGGCGATCGTGCTCGCGGAGTTCTCGAAAGACTGGCGCGCGCTCGCTTTCGGCGTGAGCGTGGGCGGTTTCGGTGTGGCGATCGGCTCGCTGGCCAATCTCATCGCCGTAAGACTCTCGGGTGAAAAGGGCATGTGGATGCCGTTCCACATGGTGTCGATACCATTCTGGATCGTGGCAATGGTCATTGGTTGGGCGCTCGTTTGACGCTCACCGAACGGTTCGAGATCGATTGAGAATCTCCTTGCAATTGCAAGAAAAGTCTCGCTTTTGAGACCGTTTTTTAAGGTTTGTCTGCTTGGCTTTTGACACACCTAAACTATTGAATCCGCGACAACAATCGCTTACAATCCCCCGGATTTATCAGCTAGGCCACCTCGAAAGCGCGACGAAAGCGCAAGGTGATTTCCCCGGACTTTTGGTTGAAGGTTTGAAGACGGTGCGAGAGGAAAATCGAGCGCCGGACGCTCACGCAACCGGCGAAGCGAACGCCTCCGGAAATCAGCCGCGCAGTTCGTCGAGCGATTCGTGGGACGCCGAAGCGCAAGATAACAATATCGTTCCGCTCACGCGGGATCAGGCACAGAAGCTGTTTGGCCCTGAAGTGAGTCGTCCATCGCGTGTCACGCCGTTTAAGGTCGTGGCGGCGCAAATGGTTTTGTCCCTGGGTGCGACGCTCTTGTGGTGGCTGTTCTACAAGCCGCCGGGTCATGCTGCGCTGTCCGCCTTTCTGGGTGGCGCGATTTGCTGGCTGCCGAGCGCCCTGTTCGCCGCGCGCCTGAAAGCGAAGAGCGGCGCCGAGACGATCATGAGCTGGATGATCGGCGAAGCGCTCAAGATGGGAGCAACGATTGCGATGTTCGTAGCGGTCGCGTTCTGGTACAAGAGCGCGTTGTGGTTGCCGCTGCTCGTGACTTACATCGTCGCGCTGAAGACGTACTGGGTGGCAATGGCGTTGCGGTGACAATTCATGACGTGCCAGGTAAGTGCCGGCGGCACGAGATGTAAGTAGCATCACAGATGATCAGGCGCGGACCACGTTCCGCGCACGGGCTCGCCGCCCGGAGTCGTAACGCGAAGCGACGGCTCGGAAGCGGCAGCAACGAAAGATTTTTGACAATTTGGGTGGCTTTAACGATATGGCAGCTAGCGAAGGAACGCACGCTCTGGATCCGTCCGAGTACATTGCGCACCACTTGCAGAATCTTTCCACGCACACACAGACGTCGATCTTCGATATCCACGTCTGGAATCTCGACACGCTGTTCTGGTCGATCGTGTGCGGTCTTCTCACCATCCTCATTCTTGGCATTGCCGCGCGCAAAGCAACGTCCGGTGTTCCCGGCCGTTTCCAGTGCGCCATCGAAATGCTGGTCGAAATGGTCGAGGACCAGTCGAAGTCGATGATCCACGGCAGCCGCCGTTTCATCGCACCGCTCGCGCTGACCGTCTTCGTCTGGGTCGCCCTGATGAACTCGCTCGACTTCATCCCCGTCGATCTGCCGGGCCGCATCATCGGCTGGCTGGGTCTGTCGGAGGCGCTGCCACATCATCGCATCGTGCCGACGGCCGATCTGAACGGCACCATCGGCATCGCGCTCGGCGTGTTCGTGCTGATGATCTATTACAACTTCAAGATCAAGGGCGTCGGCGGCTTCGTGCACGAACTGCTGTCCGCTCCGTTCGGCGCGCATCCGCTCTTGTGGATTCCGAATCTCGCGCTGAACATCATCGAGTTCGTCGCCAAGACGGTTTCGCTCGGCATGCGGCTGTTCGGCAACATGTACGCGGGCGAACTGCTGTTCTTGCTGATCGCGCTGCTCGGCAGCATGTGGCACTTCGGCGCGGACGCCTCTGTACTTGGCTTTATCGGCCACGTGGTCGCGGGTACGGTCTGGGCGATCTTCCACATTCTGATCGTTCTGCTGCAAGCGTTCATCTTCATGATGCTGACGCTGGTGTACATCGGTCAGGCGCACGATTCTCACTAAGAGATCGGGCCGCAGGTCCAGAATCGTTCAGGTTTTGAGTTTTCGTTTTTTATAAATCCAGTTCCAAAGTCTTTAATCAAAGGAGTGATCATGCAAGCTTTCATCGCCAACATCCAGGGTCTGACCGCCATCGGTATCGGCATCATCATCGGCCTGGGTGCAATCGGCGCCTGTATCGGTATCGGTCTGATGGGCGGCAAGTACATTGAAGCGTGCGCCCGCCAGCCGGAACTGATGAACCCGCTGCAGACCAAGATGTTCCTGCTGGCTGGTCTGATCGACGCGGCGTTCCTGATTGGCGTTGGTGTGGCAATGCTGTTTGCGTTTGCGAACCCGCTGCTCTCGAAGCTCGCAGGCTGAGGTTCCTCGGAAGTGTGCGTCTGATCTCTTGACAGGACGCTAGACGGAACGGGTGAGGCGCTGATCGAGCTCAACAAGCCGATGAGCGCCTTTTAACCGTTTCCCCTCCGATCAAGCAACGTTTAAGGAAACACCGTGAATCTCAACGCAACCCTGTTTGCGCAAATGGTCGTGTTTCTGATCCTCGCGTGGTTCACGATGAAGTTCGTGTGGCCGCCGTTGATCAACGCCCTCGACGAGCGCTCGAAAAAGATTGCCGACGGCCTCGCCGCCGCCGACAAGGGCAAAGCGGAACTCGAAGCTGCGCACAAGCGCGTCGACCAGGAACTCGCCCAGGCACGTACCGACGGCCAGCAACGCATCGCCGACGCTGAAAAGCGCGCCGCTGCAGTCGCCGAAGAAATCAAGGCCAACGCTCAGGCGGAAGCCGCTCGCATCGTCGCGCAAGCCAAGGCTGACGCCGACCAGCAAGTCGTGAAGGCACGCGAATCGCTGCGCGCCGAAGTCGCTGCGCTGGCAGTCAAGGGCGCCGAGCAAATTCTGAAGCGCGAAGTCGATCAGAAGGCTCACGCCGATCTGCTGAATCAACTCAAAACCGAGCTCTGATCATGGCCGAACTTGCAACCATCGCTCGTCCTTACGCAGAAGCGCTGTTCCGCGTGGCCGAGACCGGCGATCTCGCGGGCTGGTCCACTTTGGTCGAGGAGCTGGCACAGGTTGCGCGTCTGCCCGAAGTGGAATCGGTCGCGTCGAGCCCGAAGGTGAACCGCCAGCAAATCGTCGATCTCCTGCTTGCCGCAGTGAAGTCGCCGCTCGCGCAGAGCAACGCGCAGGCGAAGAACTTCGTCGGCATGCTGGTCGAGAACCATCGCCTGTCGCTGCTGCCGGAAATCGCCGTCCAGTTCGACGAGCTGAAGAACGCCCGCGAAGGTGCGGCCGACGCGCATATCGTGAGCGCGTTCCCCCTCGAAGGCGAACAGTTGAACGACCTCGTTGCAAGCCTCGAACGCAAGTTCCAGCGCAAGCTGAAGCCGACCGTCGCAGTCGATCAGTCGCTGATCGGCGGCGTTCGCGTGACGGTTGGCGACGAAGTGCTCGATACCTCGGTCCGCGCGCGCCTCGCCAGCATGCAGACGGCTCTGACCGCCTGACGCTTCGACAGAAGCGCCTTAGCTGGCACGCAACAGAATTGACTATCAGGAGCGAATAATGCAACTCAATCCCTCTGAGATCAGCGAGCTGATCAAGAGCAGGATCCAGGGCCTTGAAGCGAGCGCGGACGTTCGCAACCAGGGCACCGTGATCTCCGTGACCGACGGTATCGTGCGTATCCACGGCCTGTCGGACGTGATGCAGGGCGAAATGCTCGAATTCCCGGGCAACACGTTCGGCCTCGCGCTGAACCTCGAACGCGACTCCGTCGGCGCCGTTATTCTCGGCCAGTACGAGCACATCTCGGAAGGCGACATCGTCAAGACGACGGGCCGCATTCTCGAAGTGCCGGTCGGTCCGGAACTGATCGGCCGCGTGGTCGATGCGCTCGGCAACCCGATCGACGGCAAGGGCCCGATCAACGCGAAAGCAACGGACGCTATCGAAAAGATCGCCCCGGGCGTGATCTGGCGTAAGTCGGTGTCGCAGCCGGTGCAAACGGGTCTGAAGTCCATCGACTCGATGGTGCCGATCGGCCGTGGCCAGCGTGAGCTGATCATCGGCGACCGTCAGTGCGGCAAGACCGCGGTGGCCGTCGACGCGATCATCAACCAAAAGGGCAAGGACCTCATCTGTATCTACGTCGCGATCGGCCAGAAGGCTTCGTCGATCATGAACGTGGTGCGCAAGCTCGAAGAAACCGGCGCGATGGCTTACACCATCGTCGTGGCGGCTTCGGCTTCGGAATCGGCCGCGATGCAATACCTCGCGCCGTACGCCGGCTGCACGATGGGCGAATACTTCCGCGACCGCGGACAAGACGCGCTGATCGTCTATGACGATTTGACCAAGCAAGCGTGGGCGTATCGCCAGATTTCGCTGCTGCTGCGCCGTCCGCCGGGCCGTGAAGCGTATCCGGGTGACGTGTTCTATCTGCACTCGCGTCTGCTCGAGCGTGCGGCTCGCGTCTCGGAAGAGTACGTCGAAAAGTTCACCAACGGCGAAGTGAAGGGCAAGAGCGGTTCGTTGACGGCGCTGCCGGTCATCGAAACGCAAGCCGGCGACGTGACCGCGTTCGTTCCGACGAACGTGATCTCGATTACCGACGGCCAGATCTTCCTGGAAACCGACCTGTTCAACGCCGGTATCCGCCCTGCTATCAACGCGGGCGTGTCGGTGTCGCGCGTCGGTGGTGCGGCTCAGACCAAGGTCGTGAAGAAGCTGTCGGGCGGTATCCGTACCGACCTCGCGCAGTATCGCGAGCTGGCTGCGTTCGCGCAGTTCGCATCGGACCTCGACGAAGCCACCCGCAAGCAGCTGGAGCGCGGCCGCCGCGTGACGGAACTGCTGAAGCAGCCGCAGTATCAACCGCTGCAAGTGTGGGAACTGGCTGTCGCGCTGTTCGCGGCCAACAACGGTTACCTCGACGATCTGGATGTCTCGCAAGTGCTGCCGTTCGAAAAGGGCCTGCGCGAATACCTGAAGACGAGCCATGCCGATCTGATTAAGCGCATCGAAGACACCAAAGACTTGTCGAAGGACGACGAAGGCGCGCTGCATGCCGCGCTGAAGGACTTCAAGAAGTCGGGCGCTTATTGATCGGGACTGAGGAGCGACGCGCGGTGCCTGCATGAAAAGCGGCATCGCGCGGCTTCGATCAAGGAGTAAGCAATGGCTGGAATGAAGGAAATTCGCGGCAAGATCAAGAGCGTGCAGAACACGCGCAAGATCACCAAAGCGATGGAAATGGTCGCCGCATCGAAGATGCGCCGTGCCCAGGAACGCATGCGCTCCGCCCGTCCGTATGCCGACAAGGTTCGTGCAATCGCATCGCACATGAGCGCTGCGAACCCCGAGTACCGTCACCCGTTCATGTTGAAGAACGACGGCGCGAAGACGGCCGGCCTGATCCTCGTCACGACCGACAAGGGTCTGTGCGGCGGCATGAACACGAACGTGCTGCGCGCGTCGCTGGGCAAGATCAAGGAACTCGATCAGAGCGGCATCAAGATCGAAGCGTCGGCGATCGGCAGCAAGGGGCTCGGCTTCCTGAACCGGCTGAAGGCCAAGGTCGTGTCGCAAGTCACGCAACTGGGCGACACGCCGCATCTGGAAAAGCTGATCGGCGCAATCAAGGTGCAGCTCGACCTGTATTCGGAAGGCAAGATCAACGCGGTGTACCTGGCGTACACGCGCTTCGTCAACACGATGAAGCAGGAAGCGGTGATCGAGCAACTGCTGCCGTTGTCGGTGGACGACCTCCATCAGAAAGACGAAGAAGGCGTAACGCCGAAGACCTCGTGGGATTACATCTACGAGCCGGACGCGCAAACCGTGGTGGACGAATTGCTCGTGCGCTACGTCGAGGCGCTCGTCTATCAGGCGGTCGCGGAAAACATGGCGTCGGAGCAATCGGCGCGCATGGTCGCGATGAAGGCCGCGTCCGACAACGCGAAGACCGTGATCAACGAACTGCAGCTCGTCTACAACAAGAGCCGCCAGGCCGCGATTACGAAAGAATTGTCGGAAATCGTCGGCGGCGCCGCTGCGGTCTGATCTTGATGACCGCGTGAAAGAACACAGTATCTAAAGGAAATGCGATGAGTACTACTGCTTTGGTAGAAGGCAAGATCGTACAGTGCATCGGCGCCGTTATCGACGTGGAATTTCCGCGCTCGCACATGCCGAAGATTTACGACGCGCTCATTCTGGAAGGCACCGAACTGACGCTCGAAGTCCAGCAGCAGCTGGGCGACGGCGTGGTTCGCACCATCTGTCTGGGTGCATCCGACGGCCTGCGCCGCGGCACGATCGTGAAGAACACGGGCAAGCCCATCAGCGTGCCGGTCGGCAAGCCGACGCTCGGCCGCATCATGGACGTGCTCGGCCGTCCGATCGACGAAGCCGGCCCGATCGACTCGACCACCGTGCGTTCGATTCACCAGCAAGCGCCGAAGTTCGACGAGCTGTCGCCGTCGACGGAACTGCTCGAAACCGGCATCAAAGTTATCGATCTGATCTGCCCGTTCGCGAAGGGCGGCAAGGTGGGTCTGTTCGGTGGCGCCGGTGTGGGCAAGACCGTGAACATGATGGAACTCATCAACAACATCGCGAAGGAACACGGCGGTTATTCCGTGTTCGCCGGTGTGGGTGAGCGTACCCGTGAAGGGAACGACTTCTATCATGAAATGAAGGACTCGAACGTTCTCGACAAGGTCGCGCTGGTGTACGGCCAGATGAACGAGCCGCCGGGCAACCGTCTGCGCGTGGCGCTGACCGGTCTGACGATGGCCGAGCACTTCCGTGACGAAGGTCTGGACGTGCTGTTCTTCGTGGACAACATCTACCGTTTCACGCTGGCGGGTACGGAAGTGTCCGCACTGCTCGGCCGTATGCCTTCGGCAGTGGGTTATCAGCCGACGCTGGCTGAAGAAATGGGCAAGCTGCAAGAGCGTATTACGTCGACCAAGACCGGTTCGATTACGTCGGTTCAGGCCGTGTACGTTCCTGCGGATGACTTGACCGACCCGTCGCCGGCTACGACCTTCGGCCACTTGGACGCAACTGTCGTGTTGTCGCGTGATATCGCTTCGCTGGGTATCTACCCGGCCGTGGACCCGCTCGATTCGACCTCGCGTCAGATCGACCCGAACGTGATCGGCGAAGAGCACTACTCGATCACGCGCGGCGTGCAGCAAACGCTGCAGCGCTACAAGGAACTGCGCGACATTATCGCGATTCTGGGCATGGACGAACTGTCGCCGGAAGACAAGCTGTCGGTCGCGCGCGCGCGTAAGATCCAGCGTTTCCTGTCGCAGCCGTTCCACGTTGCTGAAGTGTTCACGGGTTCGCCGGGCAAGTACGTGCCGCTGAAGGAAACGATCCGCGGCTTCAAGATGATTGTCGAAGGCGAGTGCGATCATCTGCCGGAGCAGGCGTTCTACATGGTCGGCACGATCGACGAAGCCTTCGAAAAGGCCAAGAAGATCCAGTAAAGGTCGGGTGTACACGAAGCGGGCGCGGACCTGACGGTTCGCGCCTTCGTAATACGCTCAACCAGGGAGTCGAGTCGATATGGCAACCATCAAAGTAGACGTCGTCAGCGCGGAAGAGCAAATCTTCTCCGGCCAGGCGAAGTTCGTCGCGCTGCCGGGCGAAGCAGGTGAACTCGGCATTCTGCCGGGCCACACGCCGCTCATCACGCGCATTCGTCCGGGCGCGGTGCGCATCGAGGCGGAAGACGGTTCGGAAGAGTTCGTGTTCGTCGCAGGCGGGATTCTCGAAATCCAGCCGGGCGTCGTGACCGTGCTCGCCGACACCGCCATTCGCGGTGCCGATCTCGACGAAGCCAAGGCCGAACAGGCCAAGAAGCGCGCCGAGGAAGCAATGCAGAACAACACGTCGGAGCTCGAATACGCGACGGCGCAAGCCGAACTCGCGTACGCGACGGCGCAGCTCGCGGCAATCCAGCGTCTGCGCAAGGTGCACGCGAAGCATTGAGCGTGTCGCCGCTCGCTGGAGCGACGTTTCAGCAGTGAGAGAAAGCAGCCTTCGGGCTGCTTTTTTTATGCTCCAAATCGGCAAACCGCGCAGGCAAATCTGCATAACGGATGCGCGCATCCTCGGTCGAAATAGGCTAGCTCGTTGATTTTGCGCGGTTTTCGCGAATCGCTTCAGACGGGCATTGCGGGGAAACACTCAATGCCCGTAAGCAGCTCCGCCATGCACAATGACCTTCCAATTGGCCTTCGCAGCAGGCCACTCATCTTGGCGGAGACCATCGATGGCAACTGAACCGACGCAGGCCAGCGCGCAGATCGAACCGCGCGACGGCATTTCCTACGTTCGCGGCGCGACCGATATTCCCTTGAGCGAAGCCACCGTTTCGCGCTTTCTTCTCGACACCGCTCGCCGCTTCGCAGATCGCCCGGCGGTGGTGTTCCGTGAGCAAAACATCCGCTGGACCTGGGGCGAGTTCGCTCGCGAAATCGATGTGCTCGCAAGCGGCCTGCTTGCGCTCGGCGTGCGCGCGGGTGATCGCGTGGGCATCTGGTCGCCGAATCGCGCCGAATGGCTGCTCACGCAGTTCGCCACGGCGCGCATGGGCGCGGTGCTCGTCAACATCAATCCGGCTTATCGGCTGGCCGAACTTGAGTACGCGCTGAACAAGGTCGGGTGCAAGGCGATCATCGCGGCGGAGCAATTCAAGACGTCCAAATATCTGGAGATGCTCCAGACACTGGCGCCCGAACTCGCGGACGCCGAGCCGAACGCGTTACATGCGGCGAAGTTGCCGGACCTGCGCGCCGTGATCCGCATGGGCGCGGGCGCGACGCCCGGCATGCTCAATTTCGACGACGTCATGCGCACCGGCCGCGAGCAACTCGACGCCGCGAAACTCGACGGAATCGAAGCGCCGCTGACGTCGCACGATCCGATCAACATTCAGTTCACGAGCGGCACGACGGGAAACCCGAAGGGCGCGACGCTCACGCATCGGAACATCGTCAACAACGCGCGCTATATCGCGATAGCGATGCGCCTCACCGAGCAGGATTCGCTGTGCATTCCGGTGCCGCTGTATCACTGTTTCGGGATGGTGCTGGCAGTGCTCGCGTGCGTCTCGACCGGTTGCACGATGGTCTTCCCCGGAGAGGCGTTCGATCCCGGCGCGACGCTCGCCGCCGTCCACGAGGAGAAATGCACCGCGCTGCACGGCGTGCCGACGATGTTCATCGCCGAACTCGATCACCCCGAATTCGCGAAGTACGATTTCAGCCGCCTGCGCACGGGCATCATGGCGGGCTCGCCGTGTCCCATCGAAACGATGAAGCGCGTCGTCTCGACCATGCATCTGGGCGAAATCACGATCGCGTATGGCATGACGGAAACGAGCCCGGTCTCGTTTCAGAGCTCGACCACCGACCCGCTCGACAAGCGCACGACCACGGTCGGACGCATCCAGCCGCATCTCGAGGTGAAGATCGTCGATCCGCTGGGAAATATCGTGCCGGTCGGCGAGACGGGCGAACTCTGCACGCGCGGCTATTCGGTGATGAAGGGCTACTGGGGCGACGAGGCCAAGACGCGCGAAGCGGTCATCGACGGATGGATGCACACCGGCGATCTTGCGACGCTCGACGCGCAAGGCTATTGCAATATCGTCGGACGCCTGAAGGACATGCTGATTCGCGGCGGCGAGAACATCTATCCGCGCGAGATCGAAGAATTCCTGTTCCGGCATCCGAAAGTGCAATCGGTGCAGGTTTTCGGCGTGCCGGACGAAAAGTACGGCGAGGAAGTGTGTGCGTGGATTATCGTGCGGCCGGGCGAGCAGGCGAGCGAGGACGAGATTCGCGCGTTCTGCGACGGGCAGATCGCGCATTACAAGATTCCGCGCTATATCCGTTTCGTCGACGAATTGCCGATGACTGTCACCGGCAAGGCGCAGAAATTCGTCATGCGCGCACGGATGATCGACGAACTCAAGCTCGCCGAGGCGAAAACGGCCTGAGCCGCCCGGTGATTTTTTCGAGGCAGAAAAAACGAAAGGAGCGCCGTGGCGCTCCTTCTGTCTTTCGATGAAACGTTCGGGCGCTAACCTGTCAAACGGCGCAAACGTTTAAACGGACGAAAAAAAAGCGGGCCTGGAGCCCGCTAAAAACCACACGCTACGGGGTTAGCGCGAGGAGACCAATTGTGGGATGTTTTCGAATGACTGTCACTCGAAAAACGACCCCAACAAGGATGCCCCAATCTGGGCTTCGGCCAAAGCCGACCACTCAAAACATGCCGCCTTTTCACGGCACGTCCAAATACATCCGTGTTGAAACCGTTTGAACAGATTGTGGGCGAATTGATTCCGGATCGCCGTAACAAAGTGTTTCAGGTTGTAACCCCCGTCACGCAAGGCTCCGAGAGAATTTCCTCGCACGAAACCGTTGAATCTCGCGAATATATTGTCTGTTATTCAAATCGTTCATTCGATCGGTCGGGTGTAACCATTAAAATCCGATTTTCGGACTCATGCGATTATTCTAATATTCCCGGAAAATCGAACGGTTGGACGTATGAAAACGATGCGCAATGCCGTTCAAGCCTGATTTTCCTCTCACAAAAAGCTTCTGGAGACCCGCATGACCATCGACGCAGCCTTGCTTCGCTACTACCACGGCGTTGCCGAGGCTTTTCCGCCCGTCGCGCCGGACGCCGACGCGCAGACGATCCGGCGCCGCTTCGGCGACGTCGCAAAGGCCTACGCTCAAGCACGCAGCGACGCCGTAACGGCTGAAGACATCGAGATTGGGCTCGAAGGCCGTACGCTTGCCGTGCGCATTTACAAGCCGAAAGCCGCGCGCGGGCCGTTGCCGCTGATCGTCTATTTTCACGGCGGCGGCTGGGTGGTCGGCGATCTCGACACGCACGACGGCCTCGTCGCGCGGCTCGCGCAAGACTCGCGATGCGCCGTGGCGAGTGTCGATTATCGACTCGCGCCCGAGCATCCGTTTCCCGCGCCATGCGACGACGCACTCGACGCGCTCATCTGGCTCGCCGAGCATCGCTCGCGGCTGGGCTTCGCGACCGACCGGCTGGCCGTGGGCGGCGACAGCGCCGGCGCGCACCTGGCGGTTGTTGCCGCGCGAGGCGCAAACGAGCGTGTCGCCGGACTTGTCGGCTTGCAACTTCTGCTTTACCCGGTGATGCGCCGCCAGTTCGACAGTCCCAGTTGCCTCGCCAATGCGAACGGCCCCGGTCTCACGAACGAGGAAATGAAGTGGTACTGGACCCAATTCTTCTCCGGCCAGACGCCGCATGACCACGACGTGCGCGCGTTTCCGCTGTCCGAGCCGTTCGAGCGCACGCCGGCGCGCGCGCTCGTGGTCGCGGCGGCCTACGATCCGCTCTACGACGACGCCTTCGAACTTCAGCGCTTTCTGCAAGCCAACGGCGGACGCGTCGACATGTTCGACGCCCACGACATGACGCACGGCTTTGCCCGACTGCATTCGCAATCCGAAGCGGCGCTCGGCTGGCTGCGCACGATCGGCGAACGCGCGGGCGAACTTCTGCGCGCGTAGCATCGAGCGCGGCTGCCGGCTCATTTCAGCCACTTGTCGTACACGGCCTGAAACTCGCCCGATGAACGCGCGAGATGCAGCCATTGATCGACATACTGCTGGAACGGGACGTCGCCGCGCGGCAGCAAATACGCTTTTTCGCCGAACTGGAACGGTTTGTCCGGATGCACCGAGCACAAGCCCGGGTTGAGCTTCTGCTGTAGCAGGGTTTCCGAGGCGTCGGTGACCATGACGTCGGCCTTTCCTTCCAGGATTTGCTTGAAGATCGTCACGTTGTCCGGGTACTCGACCAACTGCGCGTGCGGGAAGAACTGCTTCGCGAAACGCTCGTTCGTACCACCCGGATTGACGATGGTGCGCACGCTCGGCTGATCGATCTGCGCGACGGTCTGGTACTTGTCCACATCGTCGCAGCGGACGATCGGCGTTTTGCCGTCTTCCATGTAGGCGTCCGTGAAAAATGCGCGTTTTTGCCGCTCGAGCGTGGTGGACACGCCGCCCACGGCGATATCGCACTTCGCGACGAAATCGTTCATCAGGTTCGACCACGACGTCTTCACATACTCCGTCCGCGCGCCGAGCGACTTCGCGAGGCTCTCCGCGAGATCGATGTCGATGCCCTCGAACTGTCCGTCCGGACGCAGAAACGAATACGGCTTGTAGTCGCCCGTGGTGCAGACGCGCAAAGCGTGGCGGGCGAGGACGTCGTCCAGACGCGACGGAGCCACGGCAGGCGCGGCTGCGGGCGCGGGTTGCGCGCCCGAGACCGTGCCGGCCTGGATCGTTTGAGACTGTGCGGTGCCCGCGAGCGCAAAAGACATAGCGAAAGCGGCGAGACTGACGGACGTGCGTTTCATCGATTCTCCGGGTTCTAGTTGTGTACGCCCGTCGATGATAGCGAGGCATCGGATGCATGAACATTCGGCCAAACGGCATAAGCCGCGGCCCATGACACGCCCGGAATGGCCGGACTCAGGCGGGTAAAACGCGCGGCCGGTCCGGTAGAATGAACGATTCTTCGGCTTCAGCATCGAGCGACGTGGCCCACACTCTCCTGAACGACACCTTCCTGCGCGCGCTCCTGCGCCAGCCGACCGACTACACGCCGATCTGGCTGATGCGTCAGGCCGGCCGCTATCTGCCGGAGTACAACGCGACCCGTGCGCGCGCGGGCAGCTTCCTCGGTCTCGCGAAAAATCCGGATTACGCGACCGAAGTGACGCTCCAGCCGCTCGAACGCTTTCCGCTCGACGCCGCGATCCTCTTCTCCGACATCCTCACCGTGCCCGACGCCATGGGCCTCGGCCTGAATTTCGTGCAGGGCGAAGGTCCGCGCTTCGAGCGCACCGTGCGCACGGAAGACGACGTGAAGCGCCTCGCCGTGCCGGACATCGACGCGACGCTGCGCTACGTCACCGATGCCGTCAGCCAGATTCGCCGCGCGCTCACCGACGCGCAAGGCCGTCAGAAGGTGCCGCTGATCGGCTTCTCGGGCAGCCCGTGGACGCTCGCGTGCTACATGGTCGAAGGCGGCGGCTCGGACGATCACCGCACGGTCAAGTCGATGGCTTACGCGCGGCCCGACCTGATGCATCGCATTCTCGAAGTCAACGCGCAGGCTGTCATCGCTTACCTGAACGCGCAGATCGAAGCCGGCGCGCAGGCCGTGATGATCTTCGACACATGGGGCGGGGCGCTCGCCGACGGCGCGTATCAACGCTTCTCGCTCGACTACATCGCGAAGGTGGTCGCGGGTCTGAAGCGCGAGCACGACGGCGTTCGCGTGCCGGTCATCACGTTCACGAAGGGCGGCGGTTTGTGGCTCGAAGAAATCGCGGCCACGGGCGTCGATGCAGTCGGTCTCGACTGGACCGTGAATCTGGGCCGCGCGCGTGAGAAAGTCGGCGCACGCGTGGCGCTGCAGGGAAATATCGATCCGAGCGTACTGTTCGCGCCGCCCGCGGCGATTCGCACGGAAGCGCGCGCCGTCCTGGACAGCTTCGGAAATCATCCGGGTCACGTGTTCAATCTGGGGCACGGCATCTCGCAGTTCACGCCGCCGGAACACGTTGCCGAACTGGTGGACGAAGTGCATCGCCATAGCCGCGCAATACGCGCGCGCTGAACGTCGGGCCGCGCCGCCAGCGCATGTCATGTTGCGGTGCACGATCGATGCACCGGCTTGGTTAGCAATGGGCGGCGGCGTTTCGCCGGGATCGCCCGCCTCACGCGGTCCCCGGCGATGTCAAGACTGAACTTATGCACATTTCGTTCGCTGCGGCGCGCCATCAGACGTATGGGCCGCAGCAACCAATAAGATGTCTCTATATGTGTCATAAGCCAATGATTTTTAACGAAATTCAAGAGCTTTGCCCGAAATGTGGGCTAGCGCACATAAGGGATTCCTGAGGTTGTTCACGGCGATGCCGGCAGCACTTCTCAACAAAGTTATCCACAGGCCTGTGGAAAGCATCGGAAATCTAAAACTAATCTGCGGTTTAGCGGCGATTCTGATGTTTCACTTTAACTTCGCCCGGCAGACGCCCGCGCCTGGTTCAAACCACCACGCACGGGGCCTTGCACAATGACGGAGCGCTTTGTGCGCGTGGCCGTCGATCAGCCGATGCCCGTGCAGTTCGATTACCGTTACGCGCTCGCTCAGCCGCCCGTTGTCGGTGCGCTCGTGCTGGTTCCGTTCGGCCGACGCGAAGTGGTCGGCCTGATTTGCGACATCATCCCGACGAGCGACGTCCCCGCCGCCAAACTGCGCCACGTGAGCGCGATCTGCTCGGCCTGCGCGCCCGTGTCCGAAGCGTGGATCGCGCTGGCTGCCTTCGCGGCCGATTACTATCAGCGCGGTCTGGGCGAAGTCGCGTTGCCGGCGCTGCCGCAGGCTTTGCGCGACGCGTCGCGGTGGAATCGTCTGTTCGCGGTCGAGGAGCGCTTCCGGCTGTTGCCGGCGGGACGCGTCGAGCTTCCCGATGCATTGCCCGCGCGCGCGAGCGCCTTGCGCCGTCTGGCCGAGGCGCTCGGCGAGCAGGCGTCGCTCGGTTTGTCGGACGCACGCGCGCTGCATCCGAAGGCGAGCGCGACCTTCGACGACTGGCTGGCGCGCGGCTGGATCGAACGCGCGGGCGCGGATGCCATCGAAGCGGCGACGTCAGCCGAGCCGGCCGCGAACGTGCCGCTTCCCGTACTCACCGACGAGCAGCGCGAAGCCGTCGACGCAATCTCGCGCGCGCAAGGCTTCGCGCCCTTTCTGCTGCACGGCGTGACCGGCAGCGGCAAAACCGAGGTGTATCTGCACGCGCTGGCCGGATTGCTCGGCGCGCGGCCCGACGCGCAGGCGCTCGTTCTTGTGCCCGAAATCAATCTGACGCCGCAGTTCGAAGCCGTCTTTCGCGCGCGCTTTGCGTCGCTTGCCGAGGGCGCTCTCGTCACGATGCACAGCGGCCTCGCCGAAGGCGAACGCGCGCGCAACTGGCTCGCGGCGCATACGGGCCGCGCGCGCATCGTGCTCGGCACGCGTCTCGCCATTCTCGCGTCGATGCCGAAACTCGCGATGATCGTCGTCGATGAAGAACACGATCCCGCGTACAAGCAGCAGGAAGGCTTGCGCTATTCCGCCCGCGATCTCGCCATCTATCGCGCGAAGCAGCTCGATATTCCGGTCGTGCTCGGGTCGGCGACGCCGTCGCTCGAAACCTGGTGGCAGGCGGAACAGGGGCGCTATACGCGGCTGACGCTCACGCGCCGCGCTGTTGCCGAGGCGGCGCTGCCGAGCGTGCGGCTCGTCGATCTGGAGGAGGAGCGGCAGCGCGGCCGCGCATCGGTCGACGGGCTGGCGGGACCGCTGATCGCCGCGTTGAAGACGCGGGTCGAGCGCGGCGAGCAGAGTCTCGTGTTCCTGAACCGGCGCGGCTATGCGCCGATTCTGTCCTGCGACGCCTGCGGGTGGGTCGCAGGCTGTCCGCGTTGCAGCGCCTATGCCGTTCTGCATAAGCCGGAGCGCGCGCTGCGCTGCCATCACTGCGGCTGGGAGTCGCGCATTCCGAAGTCGTGCCCGGACTGCGGCAACATCGATATCGCGCCGATGGGCCGCGGCACGCAGCGCGTCGAGGAAACGCTCGCGAGCGTGGTGCCGGGCGCGCGCGTGCTGCGCATCGATGCCGACAGCACGCGCCGCAAAGGCAGCGCGCAGGCGCTTTTCTCCGATGTCCACGCGGGCGAAGTCGATATCCTCGTCGGCACGCAGATGATCGCGAAAGGCCACGACTTCCGGCGCGTGACGCTCGTCGGCGTCCTCAATGCCGATACCGCGCTGTTCTCGCACGACTTCCGCGCGAGCGAACGCCTCTTCGCGCAATTGACGCAGGTGAGCGGCCGCGCCGGGCGCGCGGGCTTGCCTGGCGAAGTGCTGATTCAGACGCGCTATCCGCGTCACGCGCTGTATCAGGCGCTCGCGCGGCAGGATTACGTGGGATTCGCCAACTCGACGCTTGCTGAACGCCGCGACGCGCGTCTTCCGCCCTTCGTCTATCAGGCGATGCTGCGCGCCGAAGGCCGCACGCTGGATGCGGCGCTGGCGTTTCTGGAAGAAGCGGCGGCGGCATTCGCGCCGTTACCGGGCGCGGATCGCGTGACCGTCTACGACGCGGTGCCGCTCACCATCGTGAAAGTGTTCAACGTGCACCGGGCGCAACTGCTGCTCGAAAGCGGATCGCGGGCGGCGCTCCAGGCGTCGCTGCGTGCGTGGCAACCCGTGTTGCGTTCGCTGAAAGGCGTGCTGCGCTGGAACGTCGAAGTCGATCCGCTGGACGTGTGATGTCGGCGCCGGCCCGGCGCGCCGTTCAGATTTTCGCGCGTGACATGTCCGCGGGCGTGTGGCCGCCCTGATCGTGGGCGTCGTCGGATCGTTGCACGTGCGGCGACGCGCCGCGCACGAACAAGACGACGCAAAGGGCGAACATCATCCAAACGCTCGTTACTACCATCCAAGTGCTCATGCTGTGACTCTCCCCGAAATCGCGGTTCGTCGACCGCGCATTGCGTTTATATCGGCGGAGGCCGGGCGAATACTTAGGGGTTGTCCCAAAATAAATCCGATTAGGGAAACTACTAGGCGAAAAGCGCCGGCCGCCCACCGGCGGTGCACCGCGCAAAGCCTTGCGGGATAAGGGTTTCAATATGGTGCAACCCTAGCGAAATTCTCGGTTGCACCTTTTATTACAGCGGGGTAGGATTCGCCAACTTTTAGGTCTCTCGCCGGGTGATGACGACCGGCAAACGAAGGATATATGGCGAGCACAACCCTTGGCGTCAAAGTCGACGATCTGCTGCGTTCCCGGCTGAAGGATGCCGCGACGCGTCTCGAGCGCACCCCGCACTGGCTGATCAAGCAGGCGATCTTCGCGTATCTGGAGCGCATCGAGCATGGCCAGTTGCCGCCGGAACTGACGGGCGTGAACGGCTCGTCGGAACTGGCCGATGCCGCGCCCGCCGACAACGATGAAGACGGCGCGCCGCATCCGTTCCTCGATTTCGCTCAGAACGTGCAACCGCAATCGGTGTTGCGCGCGGCGATCACGGCCGCGTATCGCCGGCCGGAACCGGAGTGCTTGCCGTTTCTGATTGGTCAGGCGCGTCTCTCCGCGCCGGTTGCCGCCGAAGCGGAAAAGCTCGCGACCAAACTCGTCGAAGCGCTGCGCGCGAAGAACTCGGGCGGCGGCGTCGAAGGCCTGATCCACGAGTTTTCGCTGTCGAGCCAAGAAGGCGTCGCGCTGATGTGCCTCGCCGAAGCGCTGCTGCGCATTCCCGATCGCGCCACGCGCGACGCGTTGATCCGCGACAAGATCAGCAAGGGCGACTGGAAATCGCATATGGGCCAGGCGCCGTCGCTGTTCGTGAACGCGGCGACGTGGGGTTTGATGATCACCGGCAAGCTCGTCACGACGAACAGCGAAGCGGGTCTGTCGTCGGCGCTTACGCGTCTGATCGGCCGGGGCGGCGAGCCGCTGATCCGCAAGGGCGTCGACATGGCGATGCGCCTGATGGGCGAGCAGTTCGTCACCGGCGAGACGATCTCCGAGGCGCTCGCGAACAGCCGCAAGTTCGAGGCGCGCGGTTTCCGCTATTCCTACGACATGCTCGGCGAAGCCGCGACGACCGAAGAAGACGCGCAACGCTACTACGCCTCGTACGAGCAAGCCATCCACGCGATCGGCAAGGCGGCGGGCGGGCGCGGCATCTACGAAGGCCCGGGCATCTCGATCAAGCTCTCCGCGCTGCATCCGCGCTATTCGCGCGCGCAGCAGGAACGCACGATGAACGAACTGCTGCCGCGCGTGCGTTCGCTCGCGCAACTCGCGCGGCGCTATGACATCGGTTTGAATATCGACGCCGAGGAGGCCGACCGCCTCGAAATTTCGCTCGATCTGCTCGAAGCGCTCTGTTTCGATCCGGAACTCGCGGGCTGGAACGGCATCGGCTTCGTGGTGCAGGGTTATCAGAAGCGCTGCCCGTTCGTGATCGACTATCTGATCGATCTCGCGCGCCGCAGCCGTCATCGTTTGATGATCCGTCTCGTGAAGGGCGCTTACTGGGACACGGAAATCAAGCGCGCGCAAGTCGACGGCCTCGAAGGCTATCCGGTCTACACGCGCAAGATCTATACGGACATTTCGTATCTCGCGTGCGCGAAGAAGCTGCTCGCCGCGCCCGACGCCGTTTATCCGCAGTTCGCGACGCACAACGCCTACACGCTGTCGGCGATCTATCACCTCGCGGGGCAGAACTACTATCCCGGCCAGTACGAATTCCAGTGTTTGCACGGCATGGGCGAGCCGCTCTACGAAGAAGTGACCGGCCGCGACAAGCTGAACCGACCGTGCCGCGTGTATGCGCCGGTCGGCACGCATGAAACGCTGCTCGCGTATCTCGTGCGCCGTCTGCTCGAAAACGGCGCGAACACGTCCTTCGTGAACCGAATCGCCGATGAAAGCGTGCCGGTGAAGGATCTCGTGCAGGATCCGATCGACGAGGCGCAGCGCATCGTGCCGCTCGGCGCGCCGCACGCGAAGATTCCGCTGCCGCGCCAGCTCTATGGCGACGAGCGCTCCAACTCGATGGGCCTCGATCTGTCGAACGAGCATCGTCTGGCGTCGCTGTCGTCGGCGCTGCTCGCGAGCGGGAATCATCCGTGGCGCGCGGCACCGATGCTCGAAGGCGGCATCATCATCGAGAACGGCATGACGCGCGATGTCCGCAATCCGTCGGATTTGCGTGACGTTGTCGGCACGGTGACGGAAGCGTCGTCGGAACAGGTGAGCGCCGCGCTCGCGAACGCGGTCGCTGCCGCGCCGATCTGGCAGGCGACGCCCGTCGAAGACCGCGCCGATTGCCTCGCGCGCGCCGCCGACCTGCTCGAAGCACAGATGCACACGCTGATGGGCCTCGTCGTGCGCGAAGCGGGCAAGTCGCTGGCGAACGCGGTCGCCGAGATTCGCGAAGCCATCGACTTCCTGCGCTACTACTCCGCGCAGATTCGCGGCGAGTTCTCGAACGACACGCATCGCCCGCTCGGTCCGGTCGTGTGTATCAGCCCGTGGAATTTCCCGCTCGCGATCTTCATGGGTCAGGTCGCGGCGGCGCTGGCCGCCGGCAATCCGGTGCTCGCGAAGCCCGCCGAACAGACGCCGCTGATCGCCGCGCAAGCCGTGCGCATTCTGCGCGAGGCCGGCGTGCCGGAGGGCGCGGTGCAACTGCTGCCGGGCAACGGCGAAACCGTGGGCGCGGCGCTGGTCGCCGATCCGCGCACGCGCGCCGTCATGTTCACCGGCTCGACGGAAGTCGCGCGCCTCATCAACAAGACGCTCTCCGAACGACTCGATTCCGACGGCCGCCCGATTCCGCTGATCGCCGAGACCGGCGGCCAGAACGCGATGATCGTCGATTCGTCCGCGCTCGCGGAACAGGTCGTGGCGGACGTGCTGCAGTCGTCGTTCGATTCGGCCGGACAACGCTGCTCGGCGCTGCGCGTGCTGTGCCTGCAGGAGGATGTCGCCGATCGCACGCTCGAAATGCTCACCGGCGCGATGAAGCAACTCGCGGTCGGCAATCCGGACCGGCTGTCGACGGATGTCGGCCCCGTGATCGATGCCGACGCGAAACGCGGCATCGACGCGCACATCGCCGCGATGCGCGACAAAGGCCGCGAGGTCGTGCAACTGCCGCTGCCCGATGCCTGCGCGCAAGGCACGTTCGTGCCGCCGACGCTGATCGCGCTCGACAGCATCGACGAACTGAAGCGCGAAGTGTTCGGCCCGGTGCTCCATGTGGTGCGTTATCGCCGATCGAACCTTGATAAACTCCTCGACCAAATTCGCTCGACCGGCTATGGCTTGACGCTCGGCATCCATACGCGGATCGACGAAACCATCGCGCATGTGATTTCGCGGGCGCATGTCGGCAATATCTATGTGAACCGCAATGTGATCGGCGCCGTGGTCGGCGTGCAGCCGTTCGGCGGCGAAGGGTTGTCGGGCACGGGTCCGAAGGCAGGCGGCGCGCTGTATTTGCAGCGTCTCTTGGCCAAGCGTCCGACCGGTCTGCCGAAGTCGCTCGCGAACACGCTGACGGTCGATCAGGCTGCGTCGAAGGATGCGCCGGCCGCTGCGCTCACCGCGCTGCGCGACTGGGCGATCGGCGAGCGCGATCCGCAGACGGCCGCGCGCTGCGATGGCTATCTGCAACACGTGATGGCGGGCGCGACGGCGGTGCTGAGCGGCCCGACCGGCGAGCGCAACACCTACACGCTCGGCGCGCGCGGCACGGTGCTGTGCGTGGCGGCTACGGCGAGCGGTGCGCGCGCGCAATTCGCGGCGGTGCTCGCGACGGGCAACCGCGCGTTGTTCAGCGGCTCGGCGGGCGAACAGCTGGCGGCGTCGCTGCCGGCGTCGCTCAAGCCGTATGCACAGGTCCGCAAGGCGGCCGAAGACTTCGATGCAGTGCTGTTCGAAGGCGACAGCGACGAACTGCTGTCGCTGGTGAAGGAAGTCGCGAAGCGTCCGGGGCCGATCGTATCGGTGCAGGGCGTGGCTGCGGGAGCGTTCGCCGACGCTGACCACGACGGCGAGGACTACGCGCTCGAACGTCTGCTGACGGAACGCTCGGTGAGCGTGAACACGGCGGCGGCGGGCGGCAATGCGAATTTGATGACGATCGGTTGAGCCACCCTCGAACGTTCGATTCAAGCGAATTCAAACAAGCGGCAGCAGGCACGGCGATCCCGGCACAGGCTGCCATCCACACTGGAACCAGGAGAAGCTATGAAGCACACGATGACCAAGCTGGCGGCAGCCATGACGTTCGCCGGCCTGTTCGCGGGGACCGCAGTTGCACAGCAGGCAGAGGACGTGAAGGTCGGTTATGCCGGACCGCTGACCGGCGCGCAGGCGCACTACGGCAAGGACATGCAGAACGGCATCACGCTGGCGGTCGAGGACTTCAACGCGACCAAGCCGGTGATCGGCGGCAAGCCGGTTCGCATCGTGCTGGACTCGGCGGACGACCAGGCTGACCCGCGCACGGGCACGACCGTCGCGCAGCGCCTCGTCGACGACGGCATCAAGGGCATGCTCGGCCACTTCAACTCGGGCACGACGATTCCGGCATCGCGCATCTACGCGAACGCGGGCATCCCGCAAGTCGCCATGGCGACCGCTCCCGAATACACGACGCAAGGCTTCAAGACGGCCTTCCGCATGATGACCTCGGACACGCAGCAAGGCTCGGTCGCGGGCGAGTTCGCGGTGAAGAACCTGAAGGTCAAGAAGATCGCGATCGTCGACGACCGCACGGCTTACGGCCAGGGTCTCGCGGACCAGTTCGAGAAGGCGGCGAAGGCAGCGGGCGGCACGGTGGTCGATCGTGAATTCACGAACGACAAGGCCGTCGACTTCAAGGCGATTCTGACCAAGATCAAGTCGACGAATCCGGACCTCGTGTACTACGGCGGCGCCGATTCGCAAGCCGGCCCGATGGCCAAGCAAATGAAGACGCTCGGCTTCCGCGCACCGCTGATGGCGGGCGAAATGGTGAAGACGGACACGTTCCTGAAGATCGCGGGCGACGCGGCTGACGGCACGGTGGCATCGCTCGCCGGTCTGCCGATGAACGAAATGCCGGGCGGCGCGGACTACGAAGCGAAGTACAAGAAGCGCTTCAACGAAGACGTGCAGACGTACTCGCCGTACGCCTACGACGGCGCGATGGCCCTGTTCAACGCGATGAAGGCCGCCAACTCGACGGACCCGGCGAAGTACCTGCCGTTCCTCGCGAAGACGGACATGCAGGGCGTGACGGCAAAGCATCTGTCGTACGACACGAAGGGCGATCTGAAGAACGGCGGCATCACGCTGTATAAGGTTGTCGGCGGCAAGTGGACGACGCTGCAGAGCGTGGGCGGGAAGTAAGCGCTCTCGGTTCCGAGCGGTGAGAAAGCCTCGTGATTCGCGTCACGGGGCTTTTTTGTTTTCGGCGCTCCGCTTCCACCCCGTCACCATCGCCCCGATGAGATTCTCCCGCGTCCACAGACTCATCAGCACTGCCGCGGCCACATGCACGCACACGCAAACCTCGACCGCGACCGACAGCCGCGTGTGAATCTCCTGCGGCCAGTCTTCGCCCCAGAACATATCGAGCCGCATGATCCAGCCGGACACCGCGAGCGCGAGAATCAGCGACCACAGAAAGAGCGCCATCAATCCGCCGAGCGGATTGTGCGAGACGTGATGCATCGGCTTGCCTTGCGCAAGCGAGCGCAGATAATCGATGAGATGTGACCACGTAGGCCACCACGCCGAGAAGCGCGCATGACGCGAGCCGACGAAGCCCCACACGATACGCGCGGCGACCAGCCCCGCCGCGACATATCCCAGCAGACGATGCGTGGAATCCGTCGGCCCGAACAGATTCCAGATGACGATGCCCGCCACCGTCCAGTGCGTGAGCCGGACCCAGGCGTCCCATACTCTCACGCGGGCAACGGGCGTCACGCTTATTCCACTTCCGACTTCACGACAGCCAGCGTCTTCGTGTCGTAATAAATCTCGACCTTCTTGCCGTTCTTGTCGTGGCCGTAGATTTCATAGCAGTTGCCATCGACCTTGAATTTGCGGATCTTGTAGCCCTGCGCTTCGAGCTGCGCCTTGGCATCCGACTCCTTCATCCATTCGCTCTTCGGGTGCGCCGTGCAATCCGCCTTCGCGAACGCCGCGCCCGAGAAACCCAAAGCCAATGACAGCGCCAGAATCTTAAGCATCGCTAACTCCCGGTGGTTTCGAACTGGCTACTCTACTGCCACCGGAATACTGTCGCAAGCGGATTGAAAGTTTGTCCGTTAGCGCGTGCCTTGCTGGCGAATTTGTTCAAGTGTCGCGCCCGGCGTGCTCTGATCCGGCGGAATGCGGATTTCGATGACCGCGGGCAAGCCGGAAGCCACCGCGCGTTCGAAGGCGGGCATGAACTGATCTGTCGTCTCGACCAATTCGCCGTGCGCACCGAACGCGCGCGCATACGCGACGAAGTCCGGATTGGTGAGCCCGGTGCCGTGCACGCGATTCGGGTAATGCCGCTCCTGATGCATGCGGATCGTGCCGTACTGCGCGTTGTTCACGACGACGAAAATCACCGCCAGCCCATACTGCATTGCCGTGGCGAGTTCGTTGCTCGACATCATGAAGCAGCCGTCGCCCGCGAACGCGATCACCGTGCGCTCCGGATACAGCGACTTCGCGGCGATCGCGGCGGGCACGCCGTAGCCCATGGCGCCGCTGGTCGGCGCGACCTGCGAGCGGAAATGCCGGTACGAATAGTGCCGATGCAGCCACGTCGCGTAATTGCCCGCGCCGTTCGTGAGGATGGAGTCGGCGGGAATGGTTTGCGCCAGCGCGCGCATGATTTCGCCGAGCTGGACGTCGCCGAGCATCGGGCGCGGCGTGCGCCAAGACAAATACGCGGCGTGCGCGGCTTCGGCTTCGCCCGCCCACGGAATGTCGGACGGCGGTTCGAGCGCCGCGAGCATCGACGCGATTTCCGGCATGCCGGAGACGATCGGCAAATCTGCGCTGTACACGCGCCCGAGTTCCTCCGCGCCCTGATGCACGTGGATGAGCGTCTGCTTCGTCTTCGGGATATCGAGCAGCGTGTAGCCGCCCGTCGTCGATTCGCCCATGCGCGGGCCGAGCACGAACAGCACGTCGGCGTCGCGCACGCGCGCGGCAAGCGCCGGATTGATGCCGAGCCCGACATCGCCCGCGTAATTCGGATGCTCGTTGTTCAGGGTGTCCTGATAGCGGAACGCGCAGCCGACCGGCAGTTTCCATTGCTCGACGAAGCGCGCGAAATCTTGCGTGGCTTGCAAGCTCCAGCCGCTACCGCCCGCAATCACGAACGGCTTCTTCGCATTCGCGAGCAACGCGCGCAGGCGCTCGATCTGCGCGGGCGCGGGCGCCGCCGCCACGCGCTGATAACGCGGCGCCGGCGGCACGGCCGGACACGTCTCGGTCAGCATGTCCTCCGGCAGCGCCAGCACGACCGGACCAGGCCGCCCCGAAGTCGCGACGTGGAACGCGTGGCTCAGATACTCCGGCACGCGGCGCGGATCGTCGATCTGCGCGACCCATTTCGCCATCTGCCCGAACATGCGGCGGTAATCGATCTCCTGAAACGCCTCGCGATCCATGTGATCGCGCGCGCATTGGCCGATGAGCAGGATCATCGGCGTCGAGTCCTGAAACGCGGTGTGCACGCCGATCGACGCGTGCGTCGCGCCCGGTCCGCGCGTGACGATCGCGACGCCCGGTTTGCCCGTCAGCTTGCCGACGGCTTCGGCCATGTTCGCCGCAGCGGCCTCGTGGCGGCAGACGATCGTCTGGATGTGCGCGGTTTCGTCGTGCAGGGAATCGAGCACCGCGAGAAAACTCTCGCCGGGCACGCAGAACACGCGCTCGACGCCGTGATGCACGAGCGCATCGACGACGAGGCGCGCGCCGGTGGTCTGGTCGTCAGGGGCAGCGGATTGCGCGGGAGGGACAGCGGACGCCATGCGATGAAGTCTCCTTTGGATGGCTCGCCGGCCAAAAAACGCAGCCGGACGTCGAGCGAAATGTCCTCAAGCTTACGCCCTCGCGCGGTCGCTGAAAACCCGCCACGCGGAATCTTCTTCCGATGTGCGGAACTCGGAACGGCGGACGCGGCGTCTCCATCAGCCGAAATACCCCTTTTTCTCACCCTTTATCCGGCGATGGACAAAAGACGAAGTTCGCAATAATGGCCTCACTGAAAAGCGGACACGGCAATAAGCCAGACGGAGTCCGCTTGCTAAAGATTGCAGTCCACACCTCATCGGGGGCACGTTTGAACATTCGTAAATTCATCGGCGCGAACAGCCGCGACGCACTGCGCCAGGTTCGTGAAGCGCTCGGCCCCGATGCCGTGGTGTTGTCCAATCGCACGCTCGACGACGGTTCCGTCGAAATCGTGGCGGTCGCGGACAGCGACATCGCGTCGATTTCGCCCGCCGTCAAGGAGCAGGCGGTGCGCTCGAACGGCACGTCCCGCGCGGCGCTGGCCGCCGCTGCCGCCGCGTTGCCGGCGAAGCAGCCCGCCGCGAACCCGTATGCGAGCGGCGATGTGTTTTCCTCGGTGTTCGGCGCGAACAGCGACGCCGACGACGAAGACGATTACGCCCAGCCGGGCCACGAAGCCGCGCACGCCGACGACGCGTCCCGCACGATGGCCGATTCGAACCCGTGGCTGATCGAGCACGCGAAGCGCCTCGCGCAACAGGCGTCGATGCCGTCGAACCGTCCGCTCACGGCGTCCGCCGCAATCGCCCGCGGCATGGGCGTGCCGGTGAAGGTCAGCGCGCAGGAACCGCGCGCCGAACAGCCGGACGCCGCGCGCTACGTGATGCGCCAGCAGCAGAACCACGCCGCGCCGGTCACGCAGTCGAAGATCGACACGCCGGACTGGGCGCGCGAAGCCGCACAGGTCGCCGCCCGCCGCGCCGCGCAGAAGATCAACACGAGCGCGCCGCACGCGGCCGCAGAAGCCGCGCCCGTCGCGAACGCCGCGCAGGCTTCGCCGGAGAACGCATTCGAAGGCCTGCCCGCGAACGCCGCGGCGGTCGTGACCGAAGCGATCCGCGCGCGCATGCAGCAGGTCGTCAACGATACGGTGATGAACGAACTCTCGTCGATGCGCGAGATGATGGAAGAGCATTTCTCCGGTCTGCTCTGGGGCGAGCGCCAGCGCCGCAACCCGACCGGCAGCACGCTGACGAAGCGGCTGTTCGCGGCGGGTTTCTCCGCCCAGCTCGTGCGCATGATGATGGACAACATGCCGGAGATGGAAAGCGTCGAAGGCGCGCTCGAATGGGTGCAGCAGGTTCTCGAAACGAATATCCCGGTGATGGACAGCGAAGACGCGCTGATGGAGCGCGGCGGCGTATTCGCGCTGATGGGCCCGACGGGCGTCGGCAAGACGACGACCACCGCGAAGCTCGCCGCGCGCTGCGTGATGCGCTTCGGCGCGAGCAAGGTCGCGTTGCTCACGACCGACAGCTACCGGATCGGCGCGCACGAGCAACTGCGCATCTTCGGCAAGATTCTGGGCGTGTCGGTGCACGCGGTGAAGGACGCCGCCGACCTGCAACTCGCGCTGTCCGAGTTGCGCAACAAACACATCGTGCTGATCGACACGATCGGCATGAGCCAGCGCGACCGCATGGTCTCCGACCAGATCGCGATGCTGTGCGGCGCGGGTCAACCGGTCCAGCGCATTCTGCTGCTCAACGCGACGAGCCACGGCGACACGCTCAACGAAGTCGTGCAGGCCTACAAGAGCGCGCCGGATCAGCCGCCGCTCGCGGGCTGCATTCTGACCAAGCTGGATGAGGCGACCAATCTCGGCGGCGTGCTCGATACGGTTATCCGTTACAAGCTGCCCGTGCATTACGTCTCGACGGGTCAGAAGGTGCCGGAGAACCTGTACGTCGCGACCAAGCGATTTCTCATCAAGAGCGCGTTCTGCATTCCGCGCGACGGCTCGCCGTTCGTGCCGCACGACGAAGAAGTGCCGGCGCTCTTGTCCGCGCTGTCCGCGCGCGCCACGACCGACATGCATGGGGTGCACTTTGGATAAGTTCGTGCTCGATCAGGCGGAAGGTCTGCGACGGCTGCTCACGCGCGCAGGCTCGCGTGTGGTGGCGGTGGTGGGCGGGCCGGCGGGGATCGGCTGCACGTCGGCGGTGATGAATCTCGGCGCGGCGCTGTCCGTGCACGGCAAGGACGTGCTCGTGATCGACGAGCATCGCAATGCCGATTGCGTCGGCCGTCTGGCGGGAATCGAGGATGCAGGCGCGCTCGCCGCGGTGATGTCGGGACGCCGCGCGCTCGCCGATGTCGTCGGGCGCACGTCGTTCGGCTTCTCGCTGATCGCAGCGCCCCGCGACGAGCGCATCAGCCACGACGCCGCGCACTGCCGCGCGTTGCTCGACGGCCCGGCGGACATCGTGCTGATCGATGCGCAACTCGATCGCCATGGCGCGCTCTCGTCGCTCGCGGCGCAGGCGCATGACTTTCTCATCGTGACGCGGGTAGCCGCGTCGGCGATCACCGAAGCGTATGCGTGCATGAAGCGCCTGCATTACGCCCATGCGATCGGCCAGTTCCGCGTGCTCATCAATCACGTGCAGAACCCGGCTGACGCGGCGGTCGCGTTCGACAACCTGTCGGGCGTCGCGAGCCGGTATCTGGCCGTGTCGCTCGTGCAGGCAGGGTATGTGTCCGAGGATGCGCGCGTCGCTCGGGCGAAGGATCTCTCACGCTGCGCAGTCGAAGCGTTCCCGGCCACGGCCGCGGCACGCGACTACCGCGCGATCGCGGCGGAGCTCCTGCACTGGCCGATGCGCCCCGCGCCGTACATGCGCGCGGCGGATGGCCAGGCAGACGTGCGAATTCCGGAAGGCGACTCTGAACAGGGCGGGCGGGGGGCGGCGCATCGAACGGCTGCGCTTCACGACTTTGCAATGAGCAGTACGGCGTCGATGTGATCAAGATAGGTGACCAAGATGTATAACGCCCAAGGCAAACTCTCACAGTCCGACGTGCTGACGAAATATGCACCGCTCGTTCGCCGGCTGGGGCTTCAGCTCGTCGCCAAGATGCCGGCGAGCGTCGATCTCGACGATCTGATTCAGGCCGGCATGATCGGCCTCATGGATGCGGCGAGCCGCTACAAGGAAGATCAGGGCGCGCAGTTCGAAACCTATGCAAGCCAGCGCATTCGCGGCGCGATGCTCGACGAGCTGCGCGCCAACGACTGGCTGCCGCGCAGCATGCGCAAGACTTCGCGCGAAGTGGAATCGGCGGTGCACAAGGTCGAGCAGAGCCTCGGCCGCTCCGCGAGCGAGACGGAGATCGCCGAGCACATGAACATGCCGCTCGACGAATATCAGTCGATGCTGCAGGACCTGCACGGCAGCCAACTCATCTATTACGAAGACTTCGACCGCTCCGCTGACGACGAACCGTTCCTCGACCGTTATTGCGTCGATCGTTCGGACCCGCTGTCGGCGCTGCTCGACGACAGCCTGCGCGGCGCGCTGATCGAAGCGATCGACAAGCTGCCCGAGCGCGAGAAGCTCCTGATGAGCCTCTACTACGAACGCGGCCTGAACCTGCGCGAAATCGGCGCGGTGATGGAAGTGAGCGAGTCGCGCGTATGCCAGTTGCATAGCCAGGCCGTGGCGCGTCTGCGCACCAAACTGCGCGAGCAGGCCTGGACGAGCGTCGAGGCGTGAGCGGACGAAGCGCCGCCGTTTAGTTCGTTTCGAAGTCGCGCGTTTCGGCGAAGATGGTTTTCCCTTCGCCGAGACTTTTCGCGCGATACATGGCGCGGTCGGCGGCGCGCAGCACGGCGGTCATGTCGGTCTGACGCGCGGCGCTCGCGCTGGAAAGCTGGCACGCGCCGATGCTCGCCGATACCGACACCGGCCGCTCCTGCACCGACGTGATCGTGCTCAGCACGGCATGGATGGTGTCGGCCACGGCCAGCACCGCCGTCCGGTCGCGCACCTGATGCGCGAGCACGACGAACTCGTCGCCGCCCAGACGCGCAATGGTGTCCGACTGGCGCATGCGCTTCGCGAGCGATTGCGCGAAGGCCTGCAGCAGCATGTCGCCGACGGCGTGCCCGTAGGTATCGTTCACTTCCTTGAAGCCGTCGAGATCGATCAGCAGCAGCGCGGTGGCTTGAGTGTCGTGGGTTGCGTGCGTGCTCATCGCGCGATCGACGATCTGTTCGAGCGCGTACCGGTTGGATAATCCCGTGAGCGGATCGGTCGATGCCTGGCGCGCGAGAATGCGGTTCGCGTTGCCGAGCCGGTCGACGAGCACGCTCAGATACACCGATATTCCCAGCACGCTCAGCCCCAGCCCGATGGCGGCGGGGAGATTCGCGTGCCACCACGGCTGCCCGATTGCGAGCGCGATCACGATGGCGAGTGCCGTCGCGCACGAAACCGCGAGCGTGCGCTTGCCATAGCGGCAACCCGAGCCGATCAGAAACCAGAACACGACCCACAGCAGCGGCAACGCAATCACACCGCCGGCCGCGAGCGCGAGCCCGAGAATCGTTTGATCGGCGATGGTCGTGACGGTGAGACGCGTGATCGACGGCGCGCTCATGCGGCTCACTATGAGCAATGTCATCGCCCCGTAAGCCACATACGATGCGACGAAGCGCGTGACCAAAGACGCATCGTGCGACGGGTGCAGCCATTCGAAGACGCCATACGCCAGAAGAACCGCGGCGCCCATCCAGACTCTGAGCGTGGCTTGCTCGCGCTCGGGATTCCGGTGCTCGGACCATGCGAAGGCATAAGCCCGGCGTGCCGGTTGATGCGCCTGCTCCATACTGAACCCCTGGATGGTGATTTCTTGCTGTTGTGTCGTGCTGTTGTGTTTTGCTGTTTTGTATTGCGGTCCGTCGCGCGGCACCGGTGGGTGATTGCATGAGGCGGCATCGGGTTGCAGCGAGTTGCACCGTGCGGGCGACCCGCTATTTTGCAACTTTTTGCGAAGACGCTGTGTTTCGTGTAAGAACGGCTTTCGTACTCACCACGCGCTTTAACCGATGTCCGATCAAACTCCTTCGACTTCCCTGATGGCCGAATGGCTGCCGGTCTGCAACAGCGACGACGTGCCGGCTGGCGGGGCGCGTGGCTTCATCGTCGCGGATGAGCGGATCGTCGTGTGGCGCGACAGTCTCGGCGCGGCGCATGTGTGGCGCGATTACTGTCCGCATCGTGGCGCGCAACTGTCGCTCGGTGCCGTGATGCGCGACCAGATCGTGTGTCCGTATCACGGCTGGAGTTACGACATCGAGGGGCAGTGTTTGCGGATTCCGTCGAATCCGTCGTTGCGTCCGCCGAAGCGCGCGTGCGCGACGACGTTCGTCAGCGATGAAAAATACGGCGTCGTGTGGATGTGTTTCGGCGAGCCTGCTTATCCGCTCGACTTCTTTCCCGAAGCCGCGATTCCCGGCGGCCGGCGCATCAATCTCGCGCCGCAGACCGTGAGGTCGTCGGCGCCGCGCGTCGTCGAAAATTTTCTGGATATGGCGCACTTTTCGTTCGTGCATGTCGGGATTCTGGGCGAGCATGCGCACACGGAAGTGCCGGATTACGAAGTGCGCGAGCGCGCGGGCGGACTGGAGGCGCGGCAGTGCCGATACTGGCAACCCGCGGGCATTCCGGGGCAGAGCGGCGCGATGATGGACTACGTGTATCGCGTGAAGCGGCCGTTGATTGCGAGTCTCACGAAGATGGCGTCAGGCGGGCAGGGCGCGTTGCACATCATGCTGGCGGCGTCGCCGGTGACGCAGACGGAGACGCGCGCGTGGCTCGTGTCCATTCACGAGGACGACACGACGCATTCCGATCAGGAGCTTTACGACTTCAACATGGAGATTCTGTTGCAGGACACGCCGATCGTGGAATCGCAATGGCCGAAGTGTCTGCCGCTCGATCTCGATGTGGAGTTGCATCAGAGGTGTGACCGGATGGCGGTGGCTTATAGGAGATGGTTGGCGGGGATGGGGTTTGGGTACGGGACAGTTGCGTGACGCGGGGGCGCGTCATGATGCGTGCGGACGAGCTTTGATAATGCTGCGGGCGCTGTCGCCTTAGTTTGAGTCGGAATTTTTGGCGCGCCCGGCTGGGATCGAACCAGCAACCCCTGCCTTCGGAGGGCAGTACTCTATCCATTGAGCTACGGGCGCAACTGCGGGGAACCTTGCGAGGAGGGAGCCGATACACGGCGGCAAGGCCCATGCGAATCCGAGAGAATACCTGCTTTCCGTGACTTCGTCCATCGCGCGGGCCCGGACGGCTTCCGCGAAACACGCAAGTATGCATCACACGATTCGGGTAAACGCCCGTTCCGCCACGCCGCCGCCCCGCGCCGACAGTTAAGTGTTCCGTCTATAATCGACCGTGCCTTTCCCCAAGGCGCCTTAGCGCAATGCGGTAGCTGTCACGCTGTCACTGAACCGACTCACACCAAAAAACGGGAGACGAGACAAGCATGAGCGAAGCACCCCACGGAGCCCCGATCAAGACACCCGGCCAACTCATCGCCGCCATCATCGCGGGCTTCGGTATTCCGGTCGCCATCATCATCCTGCTCGCGGTCTACGTGAACAACGCGACGCGCACCGGCGCCGGCACCGATCTCGAAGCCTCCGTGAAGGAGCGCATCGCACCGTCCGCCCAGGTCGACGTCCGCGACGCCAACGCGCCGCGCGTCTTCAAGACCGGCGAGGAAGTCTACAAAGCCGTGTGCTCGGCCTGTCACGCGGCAGGAACGGCGGGCGCACCCAAATTCGGCGATGCCGGCGCCTGGGCCCCGCGCATCAGCGAAGGCTACGACACGCTCCTGCACAACGCGCTCAACGGCAAGGGGGCGATGCCCGCACGCGGCGGCACGAGCCCCGACGACTACAGCGACTTCGAAATCGCGCGCGCTGTCGTCTATATGGCGAACAACGGCGGCGGCAAATTCGCGGAACCGGCACAACCCGCGCCGGGCGCGGCGGCAAATGCGGCGGCATCGGCACCGGCGGCGGGAGCAGCGCCTGCGGAAGGCGATTCAGGCGCCGCAGCCGCAGCGGGCGGCGCGAACGCCAATGAAAACGCGCAGGCCGCGGCAGCGGTGGCCGCCCTGGCATCCGTGCCGCAGGCGGCAGCGCCCGCCGCAGGCGCGCAAAGCGCCGACGCCGCTCAAGCCGGCAAGGCGCTCTACGAGCAAGTCTGCCAGGCGTGTCACGCGGCAGGCGTGCTCGGTGCGCCGAAGTTCGGCGACAAGGCCGCATGGGCACCGCGTCTGAAAGAGCCGATGGAGACCGTCTACAACTACGCGCTCAAAGGCAAGGGCGCGATGCCGCCGAAGGGCGGATCGAACGCATCGGACGCGGACGTGAAAGCCGCCGTCGATTACATGGCGAACGCGGCGAAGTAACGCTTCATCGCGCGATAAAAAAACCCTGCGTCTCGCGGCGCAGGGTTTTTTATTTGAAAGCGCGGAAAGCACCAAGTAGTCAGGTCTTTTGCAGCATCGCCTTGAGCATCGCCATGCGATCCTTGGGCGAGAGCGGCGCTTCCTCCGGCGTGGGCGGCGGCGCATCGTCGAGCAGCATCTCGGGAATGAAGCGCGACGGCTCGCACACCACCGTCTCCCGTGCGCGCTTGCGCTTCTTGCACCAGTTCAGATGCAGACTGCGCTGCGCCCGCGTGATCGCCACATACATCAGCCGCCGCTCTTCCTCGATGCGCGCACCGTCGATGGGCGCGTCGTCGTCCGAGCCGCCGCGATGCGGCATGATGCCTTCCTCCACGCCCACCAGAAACACGTGCGGATACTCAAGCCCCTTCGACGCATGCACCGTTGAGAGCCGCACCGCATCCGGATCTTCGTCCTTGCCTTCGAGCATCGACATCAGCGCGACGGTCTGGATCAGGCCGAGCAGGTTCTTGCCTTCGTCGCCGAAACCGTCCGCCGTGTCGTAACCCGTCTGTTCCGCGTCCACCGATGGCGCGGGCTTCGTGCCCTTGCGCTTGAGCCATTCGAGAAATTCGAGCACGTTCTGCCACTTCGACTGCGCCTGACGTTCGTCGTGCGCGTCGTAGAGATACGCCTCGTAGTGGATGGCCTCCATCATGTCGTCGAGGACTTCGGTCGCGGGATCGCGCGCCGCACGATCGCCCAGACGCCGCATCCATTCGCAGAACGTGCGCAGCGGCTCCACTTGCCGCGCGGACAGGCGCGCCTCGATGCCGCCCATGAACACCGCCTCGAACAGCGACACCTTCGCCGCGCCCGCGAACGCGCCGAGTGCTTCGAGCGTCGTATTGCCGACGCCGCGCCGTGGCGTCGTGATCGCGCGGATGAACGCGGGATCGTCGTCGGGATTCGCGATCAGCCGCAGATACGCGATGATGTCCTTGATCTCCGCGCGGTCGAAGAACGATTGCCCGCCCGACAGCACGTAAGGAATGCGCTCGCGCCGCAAGACCTGTTCGAAGATGCGCGCCTGAAAGTTGCCGCGATACAGAATGGCGTAATCGCGAAACGCCGCGCGCCGCTCGAACTTGTGCGCCGATAGCCGGAACACCACCGATTCCGCTTCGTGTTCTTCGTCGTTGCAGCCCGTGACGGTGATCGTGTCGCCCATGCCGTGCTCGGACCACAGCTTCTTCTCGAAAAGCTTCGGATTGTTCGCGATGACGTTGTTCGCCGCCGTCAGAATGCGCACCGTCGAGCGATAGTTCTGCTCCAGCTTGACGACATGCAGCTTCGGGAAATCCTTGCCAAGCTGCGCGAGATTTTCGATCGTGGCGCCGCGCCAGCCGTAGATCGCCTGATCGTCGTCGCCGACGGCCGTGAACGCCGCGCGCGGACCCGCGAGTTGCTTCAGCAGTTCGTACTGGCAGGTGTTCGTGTCCTGATATTCGTCGATCAGCAGATAGCGCAGCCGGTTCTGCCATTTGTCGCGCACTTGCTCGTTTTGCGCGAAGAGTTGCGCGGGACGCAGGATCAGGTCGTCGAAGTCGAGCGCCTGATACGCGTGCAGCGTCGCCGCGTAGCTCCGGTAGACGATCGCCGCCTGATGCTCGTCCTCGTTGTTCGCGAGCACGGCGGCCTGATCGGGCGAGACCATCGCGTTCTTCCACAGCGAGATCGTCGATTGCACCTTGCGGATCAGGCCCTTGTCGGTCGTGCCGAGCTGCTCCTGAACCATGCCGAAGCAGTCGTCCGCATCCATGATGGAAAACTGCGGCTTCAGCCCGACGTGCTCCGCTTCCTGCCGCATGATCTGCACGCCGAGCGAGTGAAAGGTGCAGATCGTCAATTGATTGACCGGAATCTTGCGGCCTTCCTTGCCGGGCGTCGTCAGCGTCTTGCCTTCGAGGAGTTTCGCGGTGCGCTCGCGCATTTCGAGCGCGGCCTTGTTCGTGAAAGTGAGGGCGGCGATGTGCTTCGGCTCGAAGCCGCGTCCTTCGATCAGATGCGCAATCTTCTGCGTGATGACGCGCGTCTTGCCGCTGCCCGCGCCGGCGAGCACGAGACAGGGACCATCGAGATAGCGCACGGCTTCGCTTTGCGCGGCGTTCAGACCTGCGGACATCGTTCTGTGCTTTTGGAATTTGAAGCGCGCGGCAAGCGCCGGCGCATGGAGGAGTGCGCGATGTTAACACGATAGAAAGCACCCGGTTCCGGCCCTCGTTCCCGCGTATCGGGACGGCGTTCGCGCGCGGCCGTGCCACAATATCGGACCCGATTTCACGACAGGATCCCCGCATGAGTTCAGCACTGAAAGTCGGCGTGATGGGCTACGGCCTCGCCGGCGCGACGTTTCACGCGCCCGTCATCGAACATTGCGGCCGCGCGGAAGTGACCGCCATCGCGACGAGCCAGGCCGAGCGCGCGCAGGCCGACTATCCGAACGCGCGGATCGTCGCGGACTTCGATGCGCTGCTCGCCGTCGATGGCCTCGAATGCGTCGTCGTCGCAACGCCTAACGACACGCACTTCGATCTCGCGCAGCGCGCGCTGTCGGCGGGCAAGCATGTGGTCGTCGACAAGCCGGTGACGCTGTCGTCGCGCGACGCCCGCACGCTCGCCGATCTCGCGCGGCAAAAAGGCCTGCTGTTCGCGCCGTTCCACAACCGCCGCTGGGACGGCGATTTCATGACGGTGCGCGCGTTGATCGAGAGCGGACGGCTCGGGCGCATCACGCATTACGAATCGCATTTCGACCGCTTTCGCCCGAAAGTGCCGCAGCGCTGGCGCGAGGAAGAGGCGCGCGGCGGCGGCCTGCTGTTCGATCTGGGGCCGCATCTGATCGATCAGGCGCTGACGCTGTTCGGCGCGCCGCAAACGGTGACGGCGTTCGTCAAGGCGCATCGCGACCATGCGCACGCGCCGGATTACGTGCATCTCGTGCTCGGCTACGGCGACAAGGAAGTGATCCTGCACGCAAGCGCGCTCGCCGCGCTCGAACCGCCGCGTTTCGCGATCCACGGCACGCGCGGCAGCTACGTGAAAAACGGGCTCGACACGCAGGAAGATCAGTTGCGCGCGGGCATGCGGCCGGGCAATCCGGAGTTCGGCAAGAATCCGGCGGGCTTGCTGCGCGAAGTCGATGGCGACCTCGATCTGCGTCACGAATTCGCGACGAAAGACGGCGCGTATATCGAGTTTTACAGCGCGCTCGCGGCGTCGATTCAAGACGGCAAGCCGTTTCCGGTCACGCCGCAGGACGCCGTGGACACGATGACGATCATCGAACTGGCGATTCAGAGTGATCGGGAAGGGCGGCGCGTGGAGTTCGCCCGATTGCGCTGACGCGAAGAGGCATCAACATTGTGTGACCGAATGGAATTTGACAAACATTGACTCGCTTTGACTCTTCGAGATGACGGACAATATTTTTGATGTTTATCTGTCATTTGTTGAGGGCAGAGTAAAGTCAATAACGGGTCGAATTCGTCATGTCTGTCACATTCAAACATTCCGGTCATCTGGGCGATATCGTCTATTCGCTGCCTGCAATGCGGACGATCGCCCGGCACTGCGGCGTCCGCGTGACGCTTTACATTCCGAACGACGTCAATTCGGGTTACGGCCCGGACAGGCGTCATCCCGCCGGTGACAAGATGATCGATGATGCGGCGTTCGATTTCGTCGCGCCATTGCTGCGGTCCCAGGCTTATATCGAGGCAGTGCATTTCGTTCCCGGCAACGACATTCCATGCGACGCCGTCAACTTCGATGCTTTTCGCGGCGGAAGCGTTAATGTTTTGGCTGGAAACATTAAGGATTACTATTTTAAGATCTTCGCGCTGCTCGCCGAGTCGCCGTCTCGCTGGCTCAAACGGTCCGGCGGAGTCCACTCGTACGCGAAACCCTATGACATTCTGATTGGCCGTTCGATGCGCTATTTGAATCAGGCGATCGATTACGGCGTGCTCGCGCAATTAGACGGGCGTATTGGATTCATCGGATTGAAGAATGAATTTGCGCAATTCAGTTCGCGCTTTCCTTTCTTGCCGATCGAACATGTGCCAACGCGCCACGCACAGGACGCCTGCGATCGGATTGCAGAGGCGTCGCTCTTTATTGGCAACCAGTCGGTTTTCTTCGCAATCGCCGAAGGATTGCAGTCAAACAGGCTGCTCGAGGTATTCGAACCGGTTCCGAACGTCGTGCCATCCGGGGGCCGCACAGGCCAGTTTCTGACGACTGCGGGACTGGCGCGGCTGGTCAGTGCCTTTTTTTCACGACCGATCACACTGCCGGATCCCGACGCGGCGTTGAGAAGCGAATATACGCACTGAGCAACACCTGACGGGTTCGCCCCGGAATTTCGAACGAAATTGACATTGCGCGAGGCGTCGCGTAAATTCTGCCGCACGCGTCGGGAGAGCGCGTGGTTTCGTTCATGCAGCGAAGACCGCGCCGCCGAAGGGGCACACCCGCAAACTCTCAGGCAAAAGGACCGACTGCGTCGAGGAAATCAATTTCCTCGCACTCTGGAGAGCGGCAGCGGCTTCGTCGAAATGATCGAGCCAGTTGCCCACCGAAGGGGCGCGCGACGGATCATCCGTGATCCGCGCAATCTCTCAGGTACCGAGGACAGAGGGGTCACGCATCGCAACCGCCAGTCGGAACGCGTTTTGCGTGCAGTATCGAAATAGCATCGATGCCGCACGCGCGCTGAAAATCCGCTAGCGAAATGTGCGCTGCGTGGCCCTTTTTTGTCTGGCGAACCGAGGCCCCAATGACTTCTCTTCAACACACGCCCTTGCATGCCGCTCACCTCGCGCTCAACGCGCGCATGGTCGATTTCGGTGGCTGGGACATGCCCGTCAACTACGGTTCGCAGATCGACGAACACCGCGCCGTGCGCACCGACGCCGGCATGTTCGACGTATCGCACATGCGTGTCGTCGATTTCGAAGGCGAAGCCGTCCGCGAATTCTTCCGCCACGCGATCGCCAATAACATCGACAAGCTCACCACACCGGGCAAGGCGCTCTACTCGTGCCTGCTGAACGGCGATGGCGGCGTGATCGACGATTTGATCGTCTATTACTTCTCCGAGACGAGTTTCCGCGTGGTCGTGAACGCGGGCACGGCGGAGAAGGACATCGCCTGGTTCGGGCAGCTCAATGCCCAGGGCGAATTCAATCTTTCCATCACGCCGCGCCGCGATCTCGCGATCGTCGCGGTGCAAGGGCCGAACGCGCGCGAAAAAACCTGGCAAGTGCTGCCGGAGACGCGCGCGCAGACTCAGGACATCAAGCCGTTCAATGCAGTCGTTTTCCCGTCGACGGCGTTTGGCGAAGTCATGCTCGCGCGCACCGGCTACACCGGCGAAGACGGCTTCGAGATCGTCGTGCCGGCAACGCACGTCGAGGCGCTGTGGAACGCGCTCGCCGCCGCCGGCGTGAAGCCCGCCGGACTCGGCGCGCGCGACACGCTGCGCCTGGAAGCCGGCATGAATCTATACGGACAGGACATGGACGAAGCCGTGTCGCCGCTCGACGCGGGCCTCGCATGGACCGTCGATCTCAAATCGGAGCGCGCTTTCGTCGGACGCAGCGCGCTCGAGGCGAACGGCTCGAAGGCGAACTTCGTCGGCCTCGTGCTGATTAAGGAGAACGGCCGTGCGGGCGGCGTGCTGCGCGCGCATCAGAAAGTCGTTACGCAACACGGTGAGGGCGAGATCACGAGCGGCACGTTTTCGCCGTCGATGCAGGAGTCGATCGCGTTTGCGCGCGTGCCGAGTGCTGTTGCCGCGGGCGACACGGTGCAGGTCGTCATCCGCGACAAGCAAGTTCCCGCGCGCGTGGTAAAACTTCCGTTCGTGCGCAACGGCCGTGTGCTCGTGGAGCTTTCCTGACGGCCGTCGCGCCCGTTCCCTCCGATCAAGAACCAACGAACGCATCACGCAAGGAGCATCCAATGAGCATCCCGGCCGAACTGAAATACACCGAATCGCACGAATGGGTCCGCACCGAATCCGACGGCACGCTGTCCGTCGGCATTACCGATCACGCGCAGGAAGCGCTCGGTGACATCGTCTTCGTCGAATTGCCCGCGGCGGGCAAGACGGTCACGGCGGGCGACGCCATCGCGGTCATCGAATCGGTGAAGGCGGCCTCCGACATTTACGCGCCGGTTTCGGGCGAGATCGTCGCATCGAACGATGCGCTGACGTCGGCGCCCGATCAGGTGAACGGCGCGCCCTACGAAAGCTGGCTCTTCAAGATCAAGCCGTCGAGCAACGACGGTCTCGACAAGTTGCTCGACGCCGAAGGTTACGGCAAGTCGATCGGCGAATAACTCTTTTTGGACGAAGGCGGTTCTGCGCGCGCGTTCGCACGGGAGCCGCTTCTCGCAGGAATTCACATGAAGCTCGAACACCCGGATCGCCTGATGAACCGCACCTCCCTGTCACTCGCCGCGCTCGAATGCCACGATGCGTTCGCGCAACGGCACATCGGCCCCGATGACGCGGACCAGCGCGCAATGCTCGATGCGCTCGGCTTCGCATCGCGCGCGGCTTTCATCGACGCGGTGATTCCTGAATCGATCCGCCGCAAGGAGACGCTGCCGCTCGGCGCGTTCACGCAGCCGAAAAGCGAGGCGGAAGCGCTCGCGTCGTTGCGTAAGCTGGCGGACGAGAATCTGGTGTTTCGGACTTACATCGGTCAGGGTTACTACGGCACGCACACGCCGGCGGTGATCCTGCGCAACGTGCTCGAAAATCCGGCGTGGTACACGGCCTACACGCCGTATCAGCCGGAGATTTCGCAGGGGCGTCTCGAAGCGCTGCTGAACTTCCAGCAGATGGTGATGGACCTGACGGGCCTTGCGATGGCGAACGCCTCGCTGCTCGACGAAGCCACCGCCGCTGCGGAAGCGATGACGCTGCTGCAGCGCGTCGGCAAGCCGAAATCGAACGTGTTCTATGTTGCGGACGACGTGCTGCCGCAAACCATCGAAGTGGTGAAGACGCGCGCGAAACCCGCGGGCATCGACGTGAAGGTCGGCCCCGCTGCCGATGCCGCCAGCGCGAATGCGTTCGGCGTGCTGCTGCAATATCCCGGCGCGAGCGGCGATGTGCGCGACTATCGCGCGCTCGCGGATGCCATTCACGCTGCGGGCGGCCATGTGGTCGCGGCGGCGGACTTGCTGGCGCTCACGCTCATCACGCCGCCGGGCGAATGGGGCGCGGATGTCGCAATCGGCAACACGCAGCGCTTCGGCGTGCCGGTCGGCTTCGGCGGCCCGCATGCGGCCTATATGGCCGTGCGCGACGAATTCAAGCGCCAGATGCCGGGGCGACTCGTCGGCGTGACCGTCGATGCGCAGGGCAATTCCGCGCTGCGTCTCGCGCTGCAAACGCGCGAACAGCACATTCGCCGCGAGAAGGCGACATCGAACGTCTGCACGGCGCAGGCGCTGCTCGCGATCATGGCGAGCATGTATGCGGTTTATCACGGCCCTGAGGGCCTGAAGACAATCGCGCAGCGCGTGAACCGCGTCGCGTCGATCTTCGCGGCGGGCATCCGCAAGCTCGGCTATGCCATCGCCAACGACACGTTCTTCGACACCGTCACGATCGACAGCGGCGCGAACACCAACGCGCTGCATCAGGCCGCCTACGCCGCGCACGTCAATCTGCGCCACGTGAATGCAAGCCAGGTCGGCGTGTCGCTCGACGAAACCACCACGCGCGACGATCTCCTGAAGCTCTTCGCGCTGTTCGCGGAAGTCGCGGGCAAGACCGAGACGTTCGACATCGACGCGCTCGATGCGGCCTCGGCCGATTCGATTCCGGACGCGCTCAAGCGCACGAGCGATTACCTGACGCATCCGGTCTTCAATCGCCATCATTCCGAGCACGAAATGCTGCGCTATCTGCGCAGTCTCGCCGACAAGGATCTCGCGCTCGACCGCACGATGATCCCGCTCGGCTCCTGCACGATGAAGCTCAACGCGACGTCCGAAATGCTGCCGGTGACGTGGCCCGAGTTCGCGCAGATTCACCCGTTCGCGCCCGCCGAGCAGACAGTCGGTTATCGCACGATGATCGATCAACTCGAACAGATGCTCGTCGCGTGTACGGGTTACGCGGCGGTGTCGCTGCAGCCGAACGCCGGTTCGCAGGGCGAGTACGCGGGCCTGCTCATCATCCACGCGTATCACGAATCGCGCGGCGAAGGGCATCGCAACGTGTGTCTGATTCCGGCGTCCGCGCACGGCACGAATCCGGCGTCGGCGCAGATGGCGGGCATGCAGGTGGTCGTAGTCGCCTGCGATGCGAACGGCAATGTCGATATCGACGACCTGAAGGCGAAGGCCGAGAAGCACTCCGCGAATCTCGCGGCGATCATGATCACGTATCCGTCGACGCACGGCGTGTTCGAGCGCAATGTCCGCGAGATTTGCGACATCGTGCATGCGCACGGCGGCCAGGTGTATGTCGATGGCGCCAACATGAACGCGATGGTCGGCCTCTGTGCGCCCGGCCAGTTCGGCGGCGACGTGTCGCACCTGAATCTGCACAAGACGTTCTGCATTCCGCACGGCGGCGGCGGACCGGGCGTCGGGCCGGTTGCGGTCGGCGCGCATCTGGCGAAGTTCCTGCCCAATCAGACATCGACCGGCTACAAGCGCGATGAGGCGGGCATCGGCGCGGTGTCGTCGGCGCCGTATGGCTCGGCTGCGATCCTGCCGATCTCGTGGATGTATATCGCGATGATGGGCGCGCAAGGCCTCACCGCCGCCACCGAAAGCGCGATTCTCGCGGCGAACTATGTCGCGAAGCGACTCGCGCCGCACTATCCGGTGCTGTACAGCGGCGCGGGCGGACTGGTCGCGCACGAATGCATTCTCGACGTGCGGCCGATCAAGGAATCGAGCGGCATTTCGGTGGAAGACGTCGCCAAGCGTTTGATCGATTACGGCTTCCACGCGCCGACCATGAGCTTCCCCGTGCCCGGCACGCTGATGGTGGAGCCGACGGAATCGGAATCGAAGGAAGAACTCGACCGCTTCATCGACGCGATGATCGCCATTCGCAACGAGATTCGCGCAGTCGAAGAAGGCAGCGCGGACCGCGAAGACAACGTGCTGAAGCACGCGCCGCATACGGCAGCGGTTGTCACGTCGGATGCGTGGGCGCACAAGTACACGCGTGAAGCGGCGGCGTATCCTGTGAAGTCGCTGATCGCGCGAAAGTACTGGTCGCCGGTCGGCCGCGCGGACAACGCGTATGGCGACCGCAACCTGATGTGCTCGTGCGTGCCGGTTTCGGAATATACGGACGAGTAAGCGAGGGTTTGAGCGCCTGACATGGGTGCTCAAAACTTTACGTTGTTCGAGTCAAGCTGTGTGGATCGTGCAGCCTTACCATCTGCATCTTCTTTTCGAAGGAAAAAGATGCAGATGACGAACAAGATGCAGCCGAAATACCGCTCGCGCGAAGAGATCGAAGCCCTTCGCAATGAGTGCAAGTCGATGGTGACCAAGCGCGCGGGCCTGTCGGCGGGCGCGGCGGTGGTGCCGGTGCCTGGCGTGGACGTAGGCGCGGATGTCGCGCTGCTGATGGCGATGCTGCCGGCCATCAACCAGAAGTTCGGTCTCGGCGAAGCCGATCTGTCGAGCGATCCCAAGCTCAAGCAATACGTGCTGGTGGCGGCAACGAGTCGCGGCAGCGACCTGATCGGCCGCGCGATCACGAAGCAGATCGTCAAGCAGTTGCTCAAGCGGCTCGGCATCAGCGTGGCGTCGAAGTCGGTGGCGAAGTTCGTTCCGATCATCGGGCAGGCGGTGTCGGCGGGTCTCAGTTTTGGCGTAATGAAGTACGTGGGCAACAAGCATGTGGACGACTGCTACAACGTCGCGATGAAGATTTTCGAGCAGCAGGAAGCGGACGCAGACCTGCCGGATGCAGCAGGCGGTTGAGCCGCCCGAAGAAACGTAAAGCATTGTCGGGCGGTTTTGCGGCGCGCGTCAGAAGGGCTAACATCTCACCCCGGACCAAAGGCCAAAACAGGGAGTTCATATGGCGGCAAGGGTGCGAGAGGTGAACGAGACGAAGCGCTTCCAGGCGGCGCGCGCCGTGTTATGCGCACTGGCGTTCGCCGCGCCGTCCGCGCACGCGGCGATGAATTTTTGCGCCGCGCCCGCAATGCAGACGAGCGAGCGCACCAATGCCGATCCCGGCGTGAAGGCGCTCGTGAAGATGGTGCAGTCGCACGTCAACGATCAGCCGAAGCCGCGCGCGAAGCTGCATACCGAAGGCACGTTGCCGCACGAAGGCATCTACGACGAAAGCGTCGAGGCTGAGAAGGATCTCGGCCTGATGCGCGACGCGGCGCTCGCGTGGCGCGCCACCGGCGACGAACGCTATCTGCGCCTGGTCGACCGCTTTCTCTTCGCGTGGACAACCACGTATCAACCGAGCTTCAACCCGATCGACGAGACGAATTTCGAATCGCTGATCCTCGCCTACGATCTCACGGCGAGCGCGTTGCCGGTGAAGACACGCAACACGGCGAACGCATTCATCACGAAGATGGTGACCGGCTATATCGCCGATATGGACAAGCAGCCGCGGCCGCTCATGGGCACGTATCGCAACAACTGGCAGAGCCATCGCGTGAAGCTGGTGGCGATGGGCGCGTTCACCATCGACGACCGCAAGCTCATCAATGCGGCGCAGCGGCTGTTCGTCGAGCATATCGGCGACAACATCGCGCCGGATGGTTCGACCGTCGATTTCGCCGAACGCGATGCGCTGCGCTACGTCACCTACGACCTCCAGCCGCTCGTGACGGCTGCGCTCGCGGCACGCCGGCACAACCGCAACTGGTTGCCGGAACGCGCGCAGTCGGGCGCGACGCTCGCCGAAGCCCTTAACTGGCTCACGCCTTACGCGCTGGGCACGCGCACGCACGACGAATTCGTGCATTCGTCCGTTCCCTTCGACGCCAAGCGTCGCGAGGCCGGATTACCGGGTTACTCGGGTCAGTGGGATCCGAAGAACGCGGCGGAACTCTTTCATCTGGCGGCCCGTCTCGACGGCCGCTACGCGCCGGTGGCGCTGCGGCTCGCGCCCGCGCCGCCGGCCTGGCTGGCGGTGTGTCTGCCGCTGGCTGCGCGTTAATTCGCGTCAATTTCTATAGGCAGGCACCATCATGGCAGTCAGCGTTTTCGACCTCTTCAAGATCGGCATCGGCCCCTCCAGCTCGCACACCGTCGGCCCGATGCGTGCAGCGCTGATGTTCGCGCAAGGGCTCGGGCGCGACGGGCTGCTGGATGCGGTGGCATCGGTGAAATGCGAGCTGTACGGCTCGCTCGGCGCGACGGGCAAGGGCCACGGCACGGACCGCGGCGTGATGCTCGGCCTGATGGGCGACGCCCCCGATACCGTCGATGCCCACACCATCGTTCCGAGGCTGGAGCAGGTTCGCGCATCGAAGACGCTCGCGCTGCTCGGCGAGCACAAGATCCCGTTCACGCTGAAGGAGAACATTGCGTTCTACCGGCAGGCGCTGCCGGAGCATCCCAACGGCATGAAGCTGCACGCATTCGATTCGAGCGGCGCATTGCTGCGCGAGGCGACATATCTGTCGGTGGGCGGCGGCTTCGTCGTGACGGCGGGCGCGGCGAACACGGCGGTCCTGAGCGCACACGAGCACTTGCCGTATCCGTTCCTGACCGGCGACGAGTTGATGAAGATGTGCGCCGAATCCGGCAAGTCGATTGCGCAGCTGATGTGGGAGAACGAGCGCGTCTGGCGCAGCGAGGACGAAATCCGCAGCGGGCTGCTGCGCATCTGGGACGTCATGCAGGATTGCGTCGCGCGTGGTTGCGGCATCGGCAATCCGGAAGCCGAAGGGCATTTGCCGGGGCCGTTCCAGGTGAAGCGCCGCGCGCCGCTGTTGTACAAGGCGCTGGCGGAAAAGCCGGAGCAGGCGCTGCGCGATCCGTTGTCGATGATCGACTGGATCAATCTCTACGCGATCGCGGTGAATGAAGAGAACGCGGTGGGCGGGCGCGTCGTGACGGCGCCGACCAACGGCGCGGCGGGCATCGTTCCGGCGGTGCTGCATTACTACGATCGCTTCGTGCCGGGATCGAACGAACAGGGCGTGATCGACTTCCTGCTGACGGCGGCGGCAATCGGCATTCTGTACAAGATGAACGCGTCGATCTCGGGTGCGGAAGTGGGCTGTCAGGGCGAAGTCGGCGTCGCGTGTTCGATGGCGGCGGGCGCGCTCGCCGCGGTGCTCGGCGGCACGCCTGCGCAGGTGGAGAACGCGGGGGAAATCGGCATGGAGCACAACCTCGGGCTGACGTGCGATCCGGTGGGTGGAATGGTGCAGATTCCGTGCATCGAGCGGAACGCGATGGGCTCGGTCAAGGCGGTCAATGCCGCGCGCATGGCGATGCGCGGCGACGGCTCGCACTACGTTTCGCTGGATTCGGTCATCAAGACCATGCGCGAAACCGGCGCGGATATGAAGACCAAGTACAAGGAAACGTCGCGCGGCGGGTTGGCGGTGAATATTGTGGAGTGTTGAGTCGTTGCGGCTTGCGTCGGATCGGGGTTCGGCGCAAGTCGTCCGTCTGGCGGATGTCTGAACGCATCGACTTTGCTTAGCATGACGATATGAATGTCATGCGGAGCAAACAATGCTGCAAGGTGTCGATGCGAATCCGAACAGAGCGAAATCAGGAACCGGCACCGCCGCAATCACCCCCCAATCAGATTCACCACCTTCACATTCCGCGTATCCGGCACTTCCGCATACGACAGCACCTTCAACTGCGGCAGGCTCCGCCGCAGGAAGCGCGCAAGCATGGCGCGCAGTGAATGCTGCACCAGCAGCACCGGCGGCAAGCCCAGATTCTGCTGACGCATCATCGCGTTCTGCGTCGACGTCATCAGCGTTTGCGCCAGCCCCGGTTCGAGCCCCGGATTCGTTCCGGTCGACAGCGCCTGCGACAGCACCCGCTCCAGCGTCGGATCGAGGCCCATCACCTGTAGATCGTCGCTGCCCGGATACCACTGCTGCGTGATCGCGCGACCGAGCGCGAGACGCACGGCGCCAGTGAGATCGTACGGATCGGCCATGCGCGGCGCGTGCTCCTGGAGCGCGTCGAGAATCGTGCGCATGTCGCGGATCGGCACGCTTTCGTCGAGCAGGTTCTGCAGCACCTTTTGCAAGGTCGTGAGCGACAGCACCTTCGGCACCAGATCTTCCGTGAGCGAAGGCGTGTCCTTGCCGATGCGTTCGAGCAGCGCCTGCACTTCCTGCCGGCCGAGCAGTTCGGCGGCGTGCGTCACTACGAGATGATTCAAATGCGTCGCGACGACCGTACTCGCATCGACGACGGTATAGCCATACACCTGCGCCTGCTCGCGCAGGTTCGTATCGATCCACACCGCCGGCAAGCCGAACGCCGGGTCCTGCGTCTGCGTGCCCGGCAGCGCCGCCGACACCTGCCCCGGATTGATCGCGAGCCACTGGCCCGGGAACGCTTCGCCGACGCCCACTTCCACGCCCTTCAGCGCAATGCGATAACCGTTCGGCCGCAATTCGAGATTGTCGCGAATATGAATGACCGGCGGCAGAAAGCCGATTTCCTGCGCGAACTTCTTGCGGATGCCCTTGATGCGCTTGAGCAGTTCGCCATCGGCGTTCTTGTCGACGAGCGGAATCAGCCGGTAGCCCACTTCCAGCCCGAGCGGATCGATCAGCGCGACATCTTCCCAGCTCGCTTCCGCGTTCTCCGCGGTCGCCGCCGCAGCCGAGGCGAGCGGCGTGACATCGGTGATCGAGCCTGCTTTCTTCTTTGCTTCGGCGCGCTTGTTCATCGTGCGCGCGGCGTAGATGAGCCCGCCGCCGAGCAGCATGAACGCAAAATGCGGCATGCCCGGAATCAGCCCCATGATGCCGATGATCACGCCCGTAATCATCAACACGCGCGGGTTCTGGAACAGTTGCCCGGTCAGCTGCGTGCCGATATCTTCCTCGGTCGCGACGCGCGACACGATCACGCCCGCCGCCGTCGAAATGATGAGCGACGGAATCTGCGCGACGAGGCCGTCGCCGATCGTCAGCAGCGTGTAGTTGGTCGCCGCGTGGCCGAAGTCCATGTCGTGCTGGAGCATGCCGACAATCAACCCGCCGACCACGTTGATCACCATGATCAAGAGGCCCGCGATCGCATCGCCGCGCACGAACTTGCTCGCGCCGTCCATCGAGCCGTAGAACTCGGCTTCCTGCGCGACGGCCTGGCGGCGCTTCTTCGCGGTTTCCTCGTTGATGAGGCCGGCGTTCAGGTCGGCGTCGATGGCCATCTGCTTGCCGGGCATCGCGTCGAGCGTGAAGCGCGCGCCCACTTCCGCGATACGTCCCGCGCCCTTCGTGATCACCATGAAGTTGATGATCATCAGAATCACGAACACGACAATACCGACCGCGAAATTCCCGCCGACGAGAAAGTGCCCGAACGATTCGATCACCTGACCCGCCGCGTCCGGGCCGGTGTGGCCTTCGAGCAGCACGATACGCGTCGAGGCAACGTTAAGCGAAAGCCGCAGCAGCGTCGAGAACAGCAGCACGCTCGGGAACGCCGCGAAGTCGAGCGGCTTTTGCGTGTACATGCTGACGAGCAGCACCATCACCGACAGCGCGATGTTGAACGTGAACAGCAGATCCAGCAGGAACGCCGGCAAGGGCAGAATCATCATGCCCAAGATCATGCAGATCAGGATCGGGCCGGCGAGCGCCCGCAAGTTCTGCGTACCCAGCGCGTCGGGTCGTTTGGCGAAAAATCCAGCGCGCGCGTTCATGCGGCGGCTCCTTGGTCAGGGTTGTCGCCGCCGAGAGCCTCTGCGGCTTCGCGGTCGGCGTCGGCGTCGGAAACGCCGCCTTTGTCGAGTTCTTTCGGCACGTCGAGATCGGTCGGATCGTCCGGCTTCGTGCCGCCGTCTTCCTTGTAGCGTTTGAGCTGATACACCCACGCCAGCACTTGCGCGACCGCGCCATACAGCGCGCCCGGAATCTCGCGGTTGATCTCGACGTTGTGATACAGCGCGCGCGCCAGCGGCGGCGCTTCGAGCAGCGGCACGTTGTGCTCGCGGCCCAGTTCGCGGATACGCCCCGCGACGAGGTTCACGCCCTTCGCGACGACCTTCGGCGCGCGCATCTCGCCATCGGCGTATTTCAGCGCGACGGCGAAGTGCGTCGGGTTCGTCACGATCACGTCGGCGGTCGGAATCGCCTGCATCATCCGGCGGCGTGCGGCCGCGCGCTGCTGCTGGCGAATCTTGCCCTTGATGTGCGGATCGCCTTCGCTTTCCTTGTGCTCGCGCTTCACTTCTTCTTTGCTCATGCGCAGCTTCTTCGCGTGCGAGTAGAGTTGATACGGCACGTCGACGGCCGCGACGAGAAACAGACCCGCGATCGCCATGCCGCAGCACACGAAGATCAGATGCATCGCGTCGGCGAGTGCGAGCGCAAGCGGCTTGGTCAGCAGGCCGAGCACTTCGGCCTTGCGGCTCCAGATCGCCGAGCCCGCCATGCCGCCGACGACCACCGTCTTCAGAATCGACATGCCGAGCTGAACCGGCCCTTGCACCGAGAAAATCTTGCCCAGACCGCTGATCGGATTGAGTCGGCCGAAGTTCGGCGCGAGCGGCTTCGTGGTGATGAGCCAGCCGCCGAGCGCCATCGGTGCGGCCAGCGCCGCGAAGCACGTGAGCAACAGCACCGGCAACACCGCGAACATGCCTTCCTTGCCCGCCTTCGCCGCGCCGATCATCATCTGGTGCGTGTCGAGCACCATCGCGTGATCGAAGGTGAACGCGCCGCGCAGAATCGACTGCAAGTGCTCGCTCATCGGCCCCGACAAACCCCACACGCCGAAAAATCCCGCCGCCAGCAACGCGAAGGAGGCGAGTTCCCGCGAGCGCGCAACCTGGCCTTCCTCCCGCGCCTTTTCCAGGCGCTTGGGAGTGGCTGATTCGGTTTTTTCGAGATCGCTTTCTTCTGCCACCGGGCCCTACTCCTTCCTCTGCGTCACACAGGCGAGCGGCGCAAAGCCGCTTTTCGATGAGAGGAATTATTGCGGAGAGCGTCCAGTCGCCATCGACGGATAAGGCTGGAGAAAAGGGGGTTATTCGCTCGATGAAAGCGTCGGAAACGAAAGCGGCGCGTGCCTTGCGGGAGGCGCGCGCCGTTATTTCGATAAAGCGTGCGGCGCGCTCAGGCGCCGGGCACGCGGCCGTCCGGGCCGTAGAAACCGGCCTTCGACGGCGCGACCTGCAAGGCGGCGAGCGTCTTGCGGTTGTATTCCATGCGCGTGCGGATCAGCACGCCATTGTTGTTGTTGCCTTGTTTCGCGCGGCGGGCGGCGGCCGTGAGGAGCGCCCATTGTGCGGCGATGGCTTCGTCGTTCGCGGCGGCGGCTTCCATCCCGACGAGGCCGCCGGGGAAACCGAGCGCGTTGAGTTGCGCGTCGCGCGTCTGTTCGAGCGCGGCGATGCGCTCGGTCAACGCGGTCTTGTTCTCGATGATGCCGGGCAGCGCCGGAAGCGGCTGCGCGGCGATCAACGCTTTTTCCTCTTCGACGAGGAGGGATTCGAAGGCCTGAACAGCGGCGACTTCTTCCGTGACGGTGGCAAGCAGGGCGTCTCTCATTGCATCGCTCAAATAGCGGTTTCACAAAAGCCGCCCGGCGCAATGAACGCTGCTCGCCGGCGCGCGCCTCGAAACCAAGGCGCGGACGGTGTCACTGCGTTCAGCCGCCGGTCGGCGGGGTTCTCGTTTGCAGCAGGTCGCGGGCGGTGCTCAGAATGCCGTCGGCGATCTTGGCCGGGTCCATCGTCAGGCTGCCGTCGCGGATCGCGGCCTTGATCGACTCGACTTTCGCCGTGTCGATGTCCGACCCGTTCGATGCGCGCAGGTCGCTCGACAACGGCGACAAGCTCACCTTCGAATTCGTCGACGGGTTTGCGCCCGACTGTTGCACGGTGCCCGCGGCACCTTTTGCGTCGTTTTGCGACGCGCGTTGCAGGTTGTCTTGAAGGCCTGCCAGCGTGGTGTTGCTATTCGATTCGATTTTCACGATGTCCATTCCCGAACGTGTTGAGTCCTTTATCGGCGAGGGTGCTTGAAAACTTTACCCTGCTACCGGACCGCCAACTGCCGTTCGCTGCGCTCATCGCGTTCAAAGCCTTGTCTGGCGGGCTTTCGGCGCAATTGCAACAAAATGAAACAAACGTGGGATGCCGAACACAAGCCGCTTCAGAGCGACACTTCCACGGTCTGACTGTCCTTCACGATGCCGGTGATGATCTGTCCCCCGGCAGTTTTTACACGCACTTGCTGGCCGGGCGCGGCGTTGTTCATCGCGCTACCTTCGACCGAAATCGTGAAGCCCGTGCCGCCGGTGATCACGTGCACGTTCTGGCCGATCGACACCGAACTGGCCGCGCGCAGCATGTCGGTGCGCAGCGGCAGGCCGGCGGGCACGCGCGACAGCGCCACTGCGCCGACCGCCTGCGACGGATCGGTGACGATGGCCTGCGGCATGGAGGTGATGTCGCCGTCGCGCGCGACGAGATCGGCCTGGTTCAGGACCTCGCCCGGCGCGATGGCGCGGGCGGCCAGATAGTAAGTGGCGTTGATCGAGATACGCGCTTGTACGTAAAGCGTCCACGGCCGTTCGCCGACGCAGCGCACGCCGACGGTCATGCGGCCCCAGAGGCGCGCGCCCGTCGGCATGAACGGATCGAGCGACGAGCAGGGCGCAAGTCCGCGCGGAAACACCGGCGTGACGGTGATGTCCACTTTGCCTGGCAGTCCGGCGGCTTGCTGGCGCAGAAAGTCGAGCGCGGCGACGCGGATCGATTCGCCGTCCTGCATCGCGGCGGGCGCTTGCGTCGATTGGGGCAAAGGTGCTGCGGACGTTGCCGCGGATGGATTGAAGCTGACGCGCTTCATCGGCGAGGCTGCGGCGGCATTGGCGACGCCAGCGACCGGAGCGGCCGCGCCAGCCGCGACGGGCCTCACGTTCTGATTGCGGGCGATGGCATCGTCGCGGGTGACGACGACGGGCATCACGTCGCGCGACGCGGATGCGGCAGGCACTCTCGTCAACGGCGCGGGTGCCGCAGTAGCGATAACAGCCGGCCGCGCAACCTTCGCCTCGCCCGCACCCGGAATCACGATCATGCCGTTCGCGTCGTTCGTCGCGCCGTTCATGGAATCGTCGGCGGCGTCGGCGCGGGCTTCGAGTGCGAGCGCGGCGTTGCGCATGGCGGCGTCGGCGGCTTTCGTCGCGGCGCGATAACCGCTCGGGCGCGCGTAATCGGGCGCGGGCGTCGGCGCAGTCGAAGCAACCGGGGCAACCGGCGCGGACGAGCGCGCAACAGGCTGATTCAGGCTCTTGGCCATCTCGGCTGCGGCGGCGGGATTGGTCTCGGCGTTGCCCGGAATGACGATCGGGCCGTCGGCCTGCTGCGCATACGCGCCCGACGCGACGCTCATGAACAACGACACGCCCGCGAGTCCGCGCAGCGTGCGGCGCGCGAACGTCGCTGCGGCGCGGGCCGTAGGCTTCGATGCACGTTTCGCGGACCTGCTCATTACTTCTCTCCTTCACGCCGCGCATGCGCTGCGCGACGTCTCTATTCGACCGGCCGCACACCGCGCGGCCACTGCATTCCGGCCGAACGCGGAAAACCCATCCGCGCCAGACCACGAAACGCATTCTAGATATCGGCTGCAGCAGCCAAGCGTCGAATAGAGGCCCCGTTTCCCGGTTATTCGTCGGATTAGTTCTTGTGCGCGGCTCCTAAGATGCGTGTCATGCAAAAAGGCCTCGGCACTGCCGACAGGAGAAACCGCAATGCTAGACAGACTCGACAAGGAATTCGCCTTTGGCCGTGAGGCGCTCGACGTGCGCGCTTATCGGCAGGAATTGCTGTCGTCGAATATCGCTAACGCGGACACGCCCGGCTACAAGGCGCGCGACGTCGAATTTTCGAGCGCGCTCGCGGGCGCGCTGAAGAAGACGGGCGGCACGAGTTCGGCGTCGAACGGCGGCACGCTCGCGATGGCGCAGCCGGTCAGCGTGAGCATGGGCGCCGCGATGGCGACGACCGCGAAAGGCCACATGGCCGGCACGTCGACGCTCAACGCATCGGGCGGCTCCACCGACGACTATGGCCGCCTCGCTTATCGCGTGCCGAGCCAGCCGTCGCTCGACGGCAACACGGTCGATCTCGACGCCGAGCGCGTGCAGTTCGCGGACAACGCGCTGCACTTCGAGGCCGGCATGACGGTGCTGAGTTCGCAGATCAAGTCGATGCTCGCGGCGATCACGTCGAACAGTTAAGGAATATCGATGCCCTCTTTGATGAATATCTTCAACGTCGCCGGCTCGGCGATGTCGGCCCAGGCGCAGCGCCTGAACGTCACCGCGTCGAATCTCGCCAACGCGGACAGCACGACCGGCCCCGACGGCCAGCCGTACAAGGCGAAGCAGGTCGTGTTCGCGGTCGATCCGCTCGGTGGCGCGCGCACCGCGTCGGGCCAGCAGGTCGGCGGCGTGCAGGTGACCGGCGTCATCGACGATCCCACGCCGATGAAAACCAGCTACGACCCGAGCAATCCGGCGGCGAACGCGGACGGCTACGTGACGCTGCCGAACGTCGATCCGGTGCAGGAGATGGTCAACATGATTTCCGCGTCGCGTTCCTATCAGGCGAACGTCGAGACGCTCAATACCGCCAAGCAATTGATGCTCAAGACCCTGACCATCGGAACCTGATTCAGAACCCCAAGGAACCCCACGTGACGACCAGCACAACCATCGGCAGCAACGGCACCACGGTGTCGAAGACGCTGCTCGACACCATGAACGGCACATCGTCGAGTTCGTCGGCTTCGTCGAGCTCGGCGACCGGCGCGCAATCGGCGTCGGATTTGCAGAACACTTTTCTGACGCTGCTCGTGACGCAGTTGAAGAACCAGGACCCGACCAACCCCGCCGACAGCTCGCAGATGACCTCGCAGCTCGCGCAGATCAACACGGTGACGGGCATCGGGCAGCTGAACACGTCGCTGTCGTCGCTCGCGACGCAACTGTCCGCCGGCCAGCAGACGCAGGCCGCGCTCTTGATCGGCTCGAACGTGCTTGCAGCCGGCAACGGCGTGACGGTGGCGAGCGGCACGGCGTCGAGCTTCGGCGTGCAACTCGCGAACGACGTGAGCGACCTGCAGATCGTGGTCAAGAACGCGTCGGGCCAGATCGTCAACACGCTCGATCTCGGCGCGCAAGGCGCGGGCGTCGTGCCGGTGACGGGCTGGAAGGCCGTCGATTCGAAGGGCACGGCACTCCCCGACGGCAGCTACACGATCACTGCGCAAGGCACGATCAACGGCCAGCAAGCCACGGCGACGACGCTTGCAGCCTCGCAGGTCCAGAGCGTCGTGCAGATGTCGGGCGGCGCGCCGGGTCTCAAGCTCGCGAACGGTTCCACGGTTGCGCTGACGAGCGTCGCGTCGATCCTCTGATTCCACTTTTATAGGGCGAGCGCGGACTCGTCGCGGAGAAACATCCATGAGCTATCAACAAGCACTGAGCGGTCTGGGCGCTGCATCGAGCGACCTCGACGTGATCGGCAACAACATCGCGAACGCGAACACCGTCGGCTTCAAGCAGGGCTCGGCGCAATTCGCCGACATGTACGCCAACTCGATGGCCACCGCCGTCAACAACCAGATCGGCATCGGCACGCGGCTGTCGGAAGTGCAGCAGCAGTTCTCGCAAGGCACGATCACGACGACCAACCAGGCGCTCGACGTCGCGATCAACGGCAACGGTTTCTATCAGCTGTCGAACAACGGCTCGGTCGTGTATTCGCGCAACGGCGTGTTCCATCTCGATGACAACGGCAACATCGTCAACTCGTCGGGCCTGCAACTGATGGGCTACGCGGCGGATTCGAGCGGCGTCGTCAACAGCGCGAGCACGGTGCCGCTGTCGGTGCCGACGGCCAATCTCTCGCCGGTCGCGACCAAGACCATCACCGCCTCGTTCAACCTGAACTCGCAAGACGCCAACAAGGCCGCCGCCAATTTCGATCCGAACGACGGCAACACGTATAACGCGTCGACTTCGGTGGATGCGTTCGACACGCTCGGCGGCACGCAGAAAGTGTCCGTGTACTTCACGAAGACGGCCACCGGTTCCTGGGAAGCCTTCGCGGGTTACGGCGACCCGGTCTCGAAGACCACGGATCTCGGCGGCGTGACGTTCGATGCGTCCGGCAATCTCAGCTCGACGACCGCGAGCACGACGGGCGGCGTGACCTCGCCCAAGACCGGCCAGTTCACCTTCACGATCCCGAACGGCGCGGACAACGGCGCCACCACGCAGTCGCTCACGTTGAACCTCGCCGGCACGACGCAGTACGGCGCGAAGAGCGGCCTCACGAACCTGCATCAGGACGGTCTCGCCACAGGCGAACTGACAGGCTTCACCGTGGGCAGCGACGGCATGCTGACCGGGAACTACTCGAACGGCGGCACGAAGGCGCTCGGCCAGATCGCGATCGCCAACTTCAACAACCAGAACGGCCTGCAGAACCTGGGCGGCAACGTGTACGCGCAAACCGCCGCGTCGGGCGCCGCGCAAGTGTCCGTGCCGGGCTCGACCAACCACGGCACGCTGCAGGGCGGCGCGGTGGAAAACTCCAACGTCGATCTGACGAGCGAACTCGTGAACCTGATCACCGCGCAGCGCAACTATCAGGCGAACGCGCAGACGATCAAGACGCAGCAGACCGTCGACCAGACGCTGATCAATCTGTAAGCACCGCCCGCACGCAGGCAAGAAGGAAGCGATTCATGGACCGTCTGATCTACACCGCGATGACCGGCGCGAGCCAGGCACTGGAACAGCAAGCCGTCGTGGCGAACAACCTCGCGAACACGTCGACCACGGGTTTCAAGGCGCAGCTCGCGGCGTTCCGCCAGGTGCCGATGTCGTTCGAGAACCAGTCCGCCGATGGCACGACGCGCACCTTCGTGCTCTCGTCGACGCCGAATGCGGACTACTCGGCGGGCCCGGTGCAGCAGACCGGCAATCCGCTCGATGTCGCGATCCAGGGCCCCGGCTGGCTGTCCGTGCAGGCGGCGGACGGCAGCGAGGCGTACACGCGCGCCGGCAACCTGCATGTCGATCAGAACGGCCAGCTCGTCACGGCGAACAACCTGCCGGTGCTCGGCAACAGCGGGCCGCTGTCGATTCCGCCGGGCGCGGAAGTGACGATCGGCCACGACGGCACGATCTCCGCGCTGATCCCCGGCGACCCGCCGACGGCCATCGCGGTGGTCGATCAGCTGAAGCTCGTGAATCCCGATCCGGCGTCGCTTTCGCGCGGCGACGACGGGCTCTTCCGCACCGCGACGGGCGACCCCGCGGATGCGGACCCGAGCGTCGTCGTAGCCGGTGGCGCGCTCGAAGGCAGCAACGTGAACCCGGTCTCGGCGATGGTCTCGATGATCACCAACGCCCGGCAGTTCCAGATGCAGACCAAGCTGATGGAATCGGCCGACCAGAACGAACAGTCGGCCAACAAGCTGCTGAACTTCTCCTAAGCGGCGCAGACAAGACACTCAGGAAACACACATGAATCGCTCTCTTTACATCGCCGCGACCGGCATGAATGCGCAACAGGCGCAGATGGACACCATCTCGAACAACCTGGCCAACGTGAGCACGAACGGCTTCAAGGGCTCGCGCGCGGTGTTCGAAGACCTGCTGTATCAGACGACCCGCCAGCCGGGCGCGAACTCCACGCAGCAGACCGAACTCGCTTCGGGCGTGCAGCTCGGCACCGGCGTGCAGCAGGTCGCAACCGAACGGCTCTACACGCAGGGCAATTTGCAGCAGACCGGCAATTCGAAGGACGTCGCGATCAACGGCCAAGGCTTCTTCCAGGTGACGATGCCCGACGGCACGACCGCCTATACGCGCGACGGCTCGTTCCAGACCAACGCGCAGGGCCAGCTCGTCACGTCGAGCGGCTATCAACTGAACCCGGCGATCACGATTCCGCAGAACGCAACCTCGATCACCATCGGCTCGGACGGCACGGTGTCGATCGTGCAGTCGGGCACGTCGACCAGCACGACCGTCGGCGCGATTCAGCTTGCGACCTTCATCAACCCGGCCGGTCTCGAAGCGCGCGGCGAAAACCTGTTCTCCGAGACGGGCAGCTCCGGCGCGCCGAACGTGTCGCAGCCGGGTCTGAACGGCGCGGGTTCGCTGCAACAGGGTTATGTGGAAGCGTCGAACGTGAACGTGGTGCAGGAACTGGTCAACATGATCCAGACCCAGCGCGCCTACGAGATCAACAGCAAGGCCGTGACCACGTCCGACCAGATGTTGCAGACGCTCTCGCAGATGCAGGTTTAACGCTTTATTCGCTCGATACGAGTCACCACGATGTCGTCTACTCAAATTCTCTCGCGTGCAACGATCGCCGCGCTCATCGCGGCGCTCGGGGCATGCGGCCTCGTGCCGAAAGAGCCGATCGTCCAGCAGCCGATGTCGGCGCGTCCGCCGCAGCCGCCCGTCGGCACGCGTTCGCCGGGCGCGATCTACAACGCGGGCTATGCGGGCCGGCCGCTGTTCGAAGATCAGCGTCCGCGCAACGTGGGCGACATCCTGACCATCGTGATCTCGGAAAACGTCAACGCGACGAAGTCGTCGGCGGCCAACACGAACCGCGGCAGCAACGCCGCGTTCGCCGTGCCGACCGTGCCGGGCATCTTCGGCGGCCTGTTCAACAACACGAATCTGTCGGCCACCGGCGCCAACAAGTTCACCGCGACCGGCGGCGCGAGCGCGGCCAACACGTTCAGCGGCACGCTGACCGTGACCGTCACGGACGTTCTGCCCAACGGCAACCTGATGGTGAGCGGCGAGAAGCAGATGCTCATCAATCAGGGCAACGAATACGTGCGCTTCTCGGGCGTCGTCAATCCGACGACCATCTCGGGCACCAACACCGTGTTCTCCACGCAAATCGCCGACGCGAAGATCGAATATTCGGCGAAGGGTTATATCGACGAAGCGCAGAACATGGGCTGGCTCCAGCGCTTCTTCCTCAACGTCGCGCCGTTCTGATCATGAATCCGCTTCTTCGTTTCGTTTCCTTCTCGCTCGCGGCCGCACTCGTCGCGATCCACACGGTACCGCCCGCGCACGCCGAGCGTCTCAAGGACCTCGTCTCGTTTCAGGGCGTGCGCGACAATCCGCTGATCGGCTATGGCCTCGTCGTCGGTCTCGACGGCACCGGCGACCAGACGATGCAAACGCCTTTCACGACGCAATCGCTCACCAACATGCTCGGCAATCTCGGCATCACGGTGAACTCGGCGACGACGCAGAACATGCAGTTGAAGAACGTCGCCGCCGTGATGGTGACCGCGACGCTGCCGCCGTTCGCGCGTCCGGGCGAAGCGATCGACGTGACGGTGTCCTCGCTCGGCAACGCGAAGAGCCTGCGCGGCGGCACGCTGCTGATGTCGCCGCTGAAGGGCGCGGACGGCCAGGTGTACGCAATGGCGCAGGGCAATCTTGTCGTCGGCGGCGCGGGCGCGAGCGCGAACGGCAGCAAGGTGCAGGTCAATCAGCTTGCGGTCGGGCGCATTTCGGCGGGCGCGATCGTCGAGCGCGCGGTGCCGACGGCGCTGCAGCAGCAAGGCGGCGTCATGCAGATGGAACTGCGCGAGATGGATTTCGACACGACGCAGCGCATCGTCGCGGCGGTGAACAATCAGTTCGGCATGGGCACGGCGCTCGCGCTCGACGGCCGCACGATTCAACTGCGCGCGCCGCAGGACGCGAGCGAGCAGGTGTCGTTCATGGCGCAGTTACAGAACATCGACGTGCGTCCGGCGCAGGCCGCCGCGAAGGTGATCCTGAACGCGCGCACCGGTTCGATCGTCATGAACCAGATGGTCACGTTGCAAAACTGCGCGGTCGCGCACGGCAATCTCTCGGTCGTGATCAACACGAAGACGGCGGTGAGCCAGCCGGGCGCGTTCTCGAACGGCCAGACGGTCGCGGCGAAGGAATCGTCGATTCAGCTCAAGCAGGACAGCGGCGCGCTCAAGATGCTGAACGCGGGCGCCAATCTCGCGGATGTCGTGAAGGCGCTCAACGCGCTCGGCGCGACGCCGGCGGATCTGATCTCGATTCTTCAGTCGATGAAGGCCGCGGGCGCGCTGCGTGCCGACCTCGAAATCATCTAAGGAACGAAGGGTATGAACTCGAACACGAGCGGTATCGCCAGCACCGCGCTGGCATCGACCGATACGACGAGCGGCTTTTCGAACCTGTCGAACAAATTCGCGCTCGACACACAAGGCTTCGATGCGTTGCGCGCGCAGGCGGGCACGAATCCGCAGCAGGGGCTCAAGGAGGCCGCGAAGCAGTTCGACGCGGTCTTCACGCAGATGATGCTCAAGAGCATGCGTGACGCGACGCCTTCCGACAGCCCGTTCGAATCGAACGATACGAAGTCGTTCACGTCGATGCTCGATCAGCAGTTGTCGCAGCAGATGTCGTCGAAGGGTATCGGCGTCGCGGACATGATGCTCAAGCAGCTTATGCGCAACGCAGGCGGCAAGACCGACGCGAACGCCACGGGCAGCGCCGGTGCAATGAACGCGATGCAGGGACTCGGCGGCATGACGGGCGGCGGCGGCGACCTCGACGCGAACGCGGGCAATCTCGCCGCGATGAACGCGATGGCGAAGGCTTACGCGGCGGCGCAGGCGGGCAAGAACAACGCGTCGCTCGCCGGGCGCGGCTATTCGGCGGCGGATTCGCTCGAACCGCCCGTGCGCGGCAACGGCTCGGACAAGGTCAACGCGTTCGTCGACAGACTGGCCGCACCGGCGCAAGCTGCAAGCTCGGCGACGGGCATTCCGGCGCGCTTCATCATCGGCCAGGCGGCGCTCGAATCCGGCTGGGGCAAGCGCGAGATCAAGCACGCGAACGGCGCGACGAGCCACAACATCTTCGGCATCAAGGCGACGAGCAACTGGACCGGCAAGACGGTCGATTCGGTGACGACGGAATACGTCAACGGCCGTCCGCAGAAGGTCGTGGAGCGTTTCCGCGCCTACGATTCGTACGAGGAAGCGCTGACCGACTACGCGAGCGTGATCAAGAACAACCCGCGTTATGCGCCGGTGATTCAGGCTTCGCGCGATGTCGCGGGCTTCGCGCACGGCATGCAGAAGGCCGGTTACGCGACCGATCCGCAGTACGCGAAGAAGCTCATTTCGATCATGCGTCAGATCGTCTGACGAAGGCGCGCGCGGCCGGAACGTAATCCACCGATGTATGCGGCCGCCTTCTTGCTATTAATGGCATCGCACGCGCATTTTTGCGCGGCACAGCGGGATTGTTCGGACCTTAAGCGATTGCAAACGTTTTACGTTCATCGGGACGGCGCACCACATACTATTTGCGCCGCGAGACCCTAAACTTTTGAACAGGCATGCCGCTAACCTGAATAATCGAAATGCCGGGCCCATCTGGGTTCGGACCGACGCGCGAGGTTCGGAAAAGCGAGCGGCGCGCGTGCACAATGAACACGGCTAGCACCATGAACACCAATCACAAGCATGACGTCGCCGACGAGGATATTGCCCCGATCGTGGACTTCGGGCGGCGTAATCCGCTCGAAATCGGCGTGGCGTTGCGCAATCTCGCCCATCGCGGCGATTTCCTGACGGCGCAATATGGCGACGGGCAGATCGTGACGCGCTTGCTGGACGTCGACGTGACGGCGCATCGCTTCACCTTCGACTGGGGCGGCGTGGCCGAGCAGAATCGCGGCGTGCTAGCTTCGCAGAAGCTCATTTTCAACGCGGCGCCGGAGGGCGTGCGGGTCGAATTCACGACAGCGCCCCCGCGCGAGACCGTGTTCGACGGACGCCCGGCGTTCGAGGCGGAATTTCCTCAGGTGCTTTATTACATGCAGCGGCGCGAGTATTTCCGCGTCGAGGCGCCGGTGCTGGACCCGTATATCTGCACGGGGTCGTTGCCGGATGGCGAGCGCTTTCGCTTCGAGGTGCATGATCTTTCGCTCGGTGGCGTTGCGTTGCGGACGACCGATGAACGTGTTGCGAATCTCGAGATGGGCATCGTGATTCAGGATGCTGAGTTGCATTTCAGCGCGAATGGCAGAGTGACGCTGGATATGATGCTTGTTTCGCATCGTGAGTCGACTACGCCGAAGGGCGATCGGCGGTATACGATGGGCTTCAAGTTCACTTCCATGCCGGGGTCGGCGGAGAATACGCTGCAGCGGCTTATTACTCAGCTTGAGATGAAGCGGCGGTCTTTGGCGAAGTAGTTTTCTTGCTTGCGCTCGTTTCGTGGAATCCTGAGTTCGCGTCGGTCTATTAGCACTGCCCCTGTGCGGGGCGGCAGTCACTTTCTTTGCTGCTGCAAAGAAAGTAACCAAAGAAACAGCTCTCCCCATCCAAAGCACTTCACGCCGGCCGCGGCACAGGCGAATTGCCCGTGGCACGGCAATAGCAGGTGCCCTCGAGGGTCAACGCGTATTGGCTCGCGGAACACTGTGGCATCGCGCCGTTTAACGGACTGGCACAGCACCAAATAGCTCCAGCCCGCTTCGCGGCCGACGGGTCAATCGGGTCGGCGCGTGCTTCTTTGCTAACGCTTCCATCTCGCCGCATGCGCGGCATGTCGGTTTCCCTTGCAAACCCAGCGGCAGCGCGCAGCGCTGTGCCGGAACTCTTTCGTGCTGAGCCAGCGCCCTGAAACGTTTGGCGAGTCAGATCGTGCGCGAGCCAAGCCCGGTTAGACCTTTGAGGGCAATGGCTATTGCCGTGCCATAGGCAATTCGCCTGTGCCGGGGCCGGCGTGAAGTGCTTTGGATGGGAGGAGCTGTTTCTTTGGTTACTTTCTTTGCAGCAGCAAAGAAAGTGACTGCCGCCCCGCACAGGGGCAGTGCTAATAGACCGACGTGAATTCAGGATTCCCTAGAAGCCCAAGCACAAAGCAAAAAGAGCAAAAAGAGCAAAAACCCAAAACCGAAGAATAAAGCCAAAACCCCAAGCTCTTCGGGCAATAGCCATTGCCCCTACCCGCCGATAATGGCCCCATCGCAACGAGCGCCCAGCTTCCGCACCCCCCGCGACGAGTCGCTCAAGCAAAACCTCAACTTCCCCGGCAATCGGCCGATAAACAAGGCACCCATGCGGCAGCGCCCGAACCCACGCCGCCTCACCAGGATTCACGCATGTCCAACAACATCTTCAGCATTGGTCTCTCCGGTCTGAATGCGGCCCAGTGGGGCCTGACGACGACGGGCCAGAACATCAGCAACGCCGCGACGCCGGGCTATACGCTCGAAAAGGTCTCGTATCAGGAGTCGCCCGGGCAGTTCACCGGCTCGGGCTATCTCGGCGGCGGCGTGCAGGCCGTCACCGTGACGCGTCAGTACAGCCAGTATCTGACGACGCAAGTGAACAACACGCAGGCGTCGAGCAGCGCGGCCAGCACGTATTACTCGCTCATCTCGCAACTGAACAACCTCGTCGGCGATCCGACCAAAGGCATCGCGCAGGGCATCACGAATTACTTCTCCGGCCTGCAGTCGGTGGCGAACTCGGCGAATAGCTCGGCCGCGCGTCAGTCGCTGATGAGCAACGCACAAACGCTCGCCGATCAGATCAATTCGGCCGGCGAGCAATACGATCAGTTGCGTCAGAGCGTCAACACGCAACTGACCAGCGCCGTCACGCAGATCAACAGCTATTCGCAGCAGATCGCCGATCTCAACAAGCAGATCAACATCGCGACCGCGGGCGGACAGCAACCGAACCAGTTGCTCGATCAGCGCGATCAACTCGTCACGAACCTGAGTTCGATGATCGGCGTGCAGGTCGTGCAGCAGGACGGCAACTACAACGTGTTCATCGGTAACGGGCAGCCGCTCGTCGTCGGCAATACGCAGTACGGCTTGCAGACCGCGCCGTCGCCGTCCGATCCGAGCGAACTCACGGTTGCGTTTCAAAGCCGCGATGGCTCGACGCAAACGCCCGCCACGACGCAATATCTCGACAACTCGGCGTTGACGGGCGGCGTCGTCGGCGGTCTGATCGACTTCCGCACGCAGACGCTCGATCCGGCGCAGGCGCAACTCGGCGCCATCGCGACCAGTTTCGCGAGCCAACTGAACGGCCAGAACGCGCTCGGCGTGGACCTCAACGGCGTGAAGGGCGGCGATCTCTTCGCGGCGGGCGCACCGAACATTCTCGCCAACGCGCGCAACAAGGGCACCGGCACGCCGACGGCATCGATCGTCGATGGCACGCAGCCGCCGACCAACGACTTCACCGTCAGTTTCGACGGCAGCCAGTACACGGTAACGGACCCGGCGAGCGGGCAGAAGCTCGGCACCATCGATCCGGCAGTCGGCAACGCGACCATCAACGGCTTGAAGATTGACGTGTCCGGCATGACCGGCGTGCAAAAGGGCGACTCCTTCACGATCCAGCCGACGCGCGGCGCTCTCGATGCCTTCCAGCTCACGACGAGCAACGGCGCGGCGATCGCGGCGGCGTCGCCTGCGGTGACGTCGGCGGCGAGCGCGAACACCGGCACGGCATCGATTTCGTCGGCGACGATCTCGAAGGGCTATTCGATGACCGCCGACATCAGCCTGACCTACGATTCGGCTGCGGGCGGCTTCAAGTCGAACGTCGCGCTCAATGTCGGCGGCACCGCTTACGCGGCCGGCACGACCATTCCGTACGACGCGTCGAAGGGCATGACGGTCGTATCGAACGGCGTGTCCGCGACGATCAGCGGCACGCCGAAAAACAACGACGTGTTCAACGTCGCGCAGAACAAGGGCGGCACGAGCGACGGCAGCAATGCGCTCGCGATGGCCAACTTGGTATCGGCGAAGTCGCTCAACGGCGGCACCGACACGCTCACGAGTTCGTACGCGGGCTACGTGAACACGATCGGCAACCAGACCAATCAGCTCAAGGCCACGAGTTCGGCGCAGACCGCGCTGCTTTCGCAGGCGACCACGGCGCAGCAATCGGTGCAGGGCGTGAACCTGAACGAAGAAGCGGCCAACCTGATTCAGTATCAGCAGCTTTATCAAGCGAACAGCAAGGTGATTCAGACCGCCGCGACGCTGTTCCAGTCGCTGCTCGGCATGTTCAACTGAGGCAAACGCGATGCGCATTTCCAGTTCACAGTACTTCAACATGAACGTCGCTTCGATGAGCGACCAGCAAAGCACGCTTGCGTCGATGTATCAGCAGATCTCGTCGGGCAAGCGCATTCTCACCGCATCCGACGATCCGCTCGGCGCGGCGCAGGCGGTGCAGCTCACGTTGAAGAGCGGCGCGCTCGCGCAATACGGCACGAATCAGACGACCGCGCTTTCGTCGTTGCAGCAGGAAGATTCGACGCTCGGCGGCGTGAGCAACGTGCTGCAAAGCATTCAGACGCAGATCGTGCACGCAGGCGACGGCTCGCTCACCGATGCGGACCGCACGTCGATCGCCAACGCGATTCAGGGTCTGCGCGGCCAGTTGTTCGGCCTCGCGAACACCACCGACAGCAGCGGCAACTACATCTTCTCGGGTCTCAAAGGCGGCACGGCGCCGTTCTCGGACGATCCGTCGGGCGTCGGCACGACGTATTCGGGCGACCTCGGCCAGCGCACAGTGCAGATCAGCGAAGGACGTTCGATCGCGGTGGGCGACACGGGTCTGTCGATCTTCGGCAGCGTCTCGCCAACGGAAAGCGATCCGGTATCGAGCGCGGGCGCCCAGAACAAGGGCACCGGCACGATCAGCGCGGTGAGCGTGAGCGACACGAGCAACGCGGGCAATGCGAGCACGTACACGATCAAGTTCTCCGTATCGCAGACGGATGGCTCGACGACTTATTCGATCACGTCGAACCCGGCGGATTCGTCGCTGCCGACCAACGTCGCGTACACCGGAAAGACCGACGTCACGCTCGGCGGCCAGAAGGTGACGCTCGACGGCGCGCCCGCCGACGGCGACAGCTTCACGGTGCAACCGGCGTCGTCGGGTAACAACGACATCTTCGCGACGCTCGACAACATCGTGAATGCGCTCAAGCAGCCGACGGGTTCGCCCGGTGCGCAAGCGACGCTCACCAATGCCCTGACGACCGCAGGCACAAAGATCAACAACACGTTCAACAACGTGCTGGCGGCGCAGACGGTGGTGGGCGGCCGCGAGCAGGAAGTGCAGTCGACGCAATCGACGATGCAGGCGAGCACGACGCAGACGGCAAGCGATATCGCCAATCTGACGAGCATCGATCTGGTTTCGTCGATCAGCCAGTATGAGTTGACGCAGACATCGCTGCAGGCGGCGCAAATGGCCTTCTCGCAGATCCAGAAGATGTCGCTGTTCGACTATATCGGCAATTGATCGGGCTTCGGTTCCGAAGTCCTCATCCCGATCGGGCGCTTGCGCTTCAGTAAGCTCCGGCGCCCGGGCGGTGGATGCCGCCCGCCGAAACCTCGTTTCCTTAACGCCTCCTTTCGACGCCTCCTTTCAACGCCTCATTTGCACGCGCATTCGTGCGAATAGGCGTTTTCCTATGCCGGCGATTCACGCTCGTCAATAAACTTTCGAGCCTTTAAAACGTGCATGGGACCGAAGGGTCGTGGAGACGAGAGTGGAAGCAGCGATCAAGACAGCGGAGCGCCGCGCGCGCGATCCGGAATTCGTGCAGCGCTATCTGGCCGGCGCGGGCCTCGATTTCGCACCGGATGCGTCACACTTCAGGCCCCTGAGCCATCTGTTCCCCAAGGTCTCGAAGGTGCTGTGGTGGAACACGTCGCTGGGCGGCGAGATTTACATGAACGGCGTCGACGACATATCGCTCGATTTCGTGCACGCGGACTTCTGTCTTGCCGCGCAGCACGATCCCGTGCAGGCGCTGTCGCGATGGCTCGATCTGCTCAAGCCGGGCGGCCATGCGATCGTTACCGTGCCGAACGAACACGGCGACGCAACGCACAAATGGAGCTTCTCGATCGGCGGGGCATCGAGCGCGTCGTTACCTTGCATCGATATGCTCGAAGTCGTGAAGAAGCTGGGGCATGTCGCTCAATGCGAGCGGCTCGCGGTCATTCGCGATGATCGGGCCAATGAGGCGGCGGATGAGTCGGCAGATGAGTCGGCGGACGCATCGGCCGAAAGCATCATCGAACTCGTGTTGCGCAAGCGCCAGGTGCGAAGCATGAGCGAATGCGTGAAGGCGATCTTCACGGTGAAGAGCGCGGAGGCTTGCGTCGCGGCGTGTTACACGGCGATCGAGACTTATCCGTATCGCTCCGACGTCCATCTTGTTGCGGTGCAGCATTTGCTCCGCTGGCGTGAGCTTTCGCACATGGACGTCGTGGTCGAGCGCGCAGTGGAAACCATGCCGCACGAAAACCAGGCGCTCCTGTCGCGCGCGTACCATCAAATTTCGGTTGGGCGGCTGAAAGCAGGCTTCACTCAGCGCGAGCAAATCGCCAAGCGGATGCGCTGGCAGCGCCGCACGAAAGCCGAACCGCCGCAGGACACGCCAGCATGGAAGGGCGAACCGCTCGCCGGCAAGCGCATCGTCATCTGGAGCGAGTTCGGGCTCGGCGACGAGATCTTCTTCTTCCGCTTCGCCCGCATTCTGCGCGAGCGGGCGGGCGCGGCCAGCGTCAGCGTCGTGTGTCAGTCGCCGCTCACGAAGCTCTTCGAAGCATCGGGTGAAGCGGACGCGATCATCGACGTAAAAGACGCCGGCTCGATCCCGCCGCACGACTTCTGGGTCTATCCCCACGCGATCCCCGCGCATCTGCCGCTCGATCTCGACGCGCTGCCGCCATCGATACCGTATCTTCGCGCGCCGGATGTGCCCGCACCCGGCATGGAGCAACTCGATGCGCGCGCCGTGAAAGTGGGCATCGTGTTCAAGGGCGACCCGACGCACGAGAACGATGCCTCGCGCTCGCTTCCGTCGCTTTCCGTGCTCGACTCTTTGTTCGCCATTGAAGGCGCCGAGTTCTACAGCCTGCAAAAAGGCGCGGGCGCGGACGAAGCGGCGGACTATGCGGAACGATTGCCCAACTTCCACGATATCGGCGCACACGTGACGACCATGGAGCAGACCGCCAGCGCGATCATGGCACTGGATGTCGTCGTGACCGTGGATACGTCCGTCGCGCATGTGGCGGGCGCGCTCGGCACGCCGGTCTGGCTGATGCTGCCGTCGTATGGCGACTGGCGCTGGCACTATATCCGCGAGGACAGCCCGTGGTATCCGAGCATGCGTCTTCTGCGGACGGAGTGGGGCGACGACTGGACGAAAGTCGTCGCACGTATCGGCGCGTGGCTCGGCGAATGGTCGGAGGCGCGGCGGCGCTAGAACATCCCGCCCGCGACGCGTCCCACCTGCGCGATTCCGACATCGAATATGCGCTGAAAGAACGGCATCAGGTTCGGCACCATCAGTTGCAACAGCAACAGACCGATGAGCATCGTCACCGGAAAGCCGACCTGAAAAATGCCGATCTGCGGCGCTGCCCGATTGAGAATGCCCAGCGCGAGATTCGCAATCAGAAGCGCGGCCACGACGGGCAACGCCAGCAACAAGCCCGTCGAAAACACGCTCGCGCCGTAGCCGACGAGAATGCGCCACCCTTGCGCATGCGACGCGGCGGCCACGACATTCGCCTCGACCGGCACGCTCTGAAACGTAGCGACAAGCGCGCTCAGCAACTGCAAGTGTCCATCGAAGACGAGGAACGCGAGCATTGCAAGCGTGTTGAGATAACGCGAAACCACCACCGCATTGCCGCCCGCGCGCGGATCGTAAAGCATCGCGAAGCCGAGGCCCATTTGCTGGCCGATGAACTCGCCGGCTGCATCGACGGCGGCGAATGCGATCTGCATCGTCATGCCGATGGCCGCGCCGATCAGAAACTGATTCACGATGATCCACACGCCTGCCGCCGAGAACACCGTCGCCTGCGGCATGGCGGGAAGCGTCGGCGCGACGATCAGCGAAACGAACGCGGCCAGCGCGATCTTCACGCGCATCGGGATCGCCATGTGGCTCAGCACGGGCGCGGTCGCGATCAGCGCGAGAATGCGCACGAACGGCCACAGAAACGCCGTGAGCCAGCCGTTCAGTTGCGCGTAAGTGACGGAGAACATCGGCGCACACTCAGCCAGTGATCGCAGGCGTGATCGTGAAGACGTGGCGCATGTAATCGAGCAGCGTCGCGAGCATCCACGGACCCGCGATCACGAGCGTCACCGCCACCGCGATCAGCTTCGGGATGAACGACAGCGTCGACTCGTTGATCTGCGTGGCCGCCTGAAACAGGCTCACCACCAGACCGACGACCAGTGCGACAAGCAACAGCGGCGCGGCCAGCAGCAAGGCGACGTACATCGCCTGATGGGCCATCGTCATGACGGATTCGGGTGTCATGCGGGTCTCCTCAGGATACGAAATCAGGAAACGAAACTTTGTGCGAGCGAGCCGATCAGCAACTGCCAGCCATCGACGAGCACGAACAGCATCAGCTTGAACGGCAGCGCGATGGTCGTGGGCGAGACCATCATCATGCCCATCGACATCAGCACGCTCGCCACCACCATGTCGATGATGAGAAACGGAATGAAGATCGTGAAGCCAATCTGGAAACCGGTCTTGAGTTCACTCGTGACGAAGGACGGCACCAGCAGCGACAGCGGCACGTCTTCCGGACCGTTCATCGGCGCGGCCTTCGAGATGCGCGCGAACAGCGCGAGATCGGACTCGCGCGTCTGCTTGAGCATGAACTGCTTGAAGGGCGCGACGCCGCGCGTCATCGCCTGATCCATCGCGATCTGGCCTTCGGAAAACGGCTTGTACGCGTCGTTGTAGGCGCGGTCGAGCACCGGCGACATCACGAAGAAAGAGAGAAACAGCGCGAGGCCGACGAGCACCTGATTCGGCGGCGTGCTGGCCGTGCCGAGCGCCTGACGCAGCAGCGACAGCACGATGATGATGCGCGTGAAGCTCGTCATCATCAGGACCATTGCGGGGAGGAACGAGAGCATCGTCAGCAGCAGCATCGTCTGCACGCTGAGCGAATACGTCGTGCCGCCGTTCGGGCCGGGGCTGGTGTTGAAGGCGGGCAGACCCGCGGTGCTTTGCGCGAACGCGAGATACGGCATCAATCCGGCGATGACCGGCAGCGCGATCTTCACGCCGCGCGCGATGTTGCGACTAACCTGCATTACTTGCTCCCGCCGGCTCTGGGAAATGACGAACGTGATAGCCATGACAACCTGCCTGTTTCGATAGGCTGAATTGTTGTCTATCCATTCATCCGACGATGGCGCGAACAGAAGGGGGATTTGGGGCTAACTCGTTCTATTGCGCGCGGCCGCTTGAACGGACATCGGGCGTGACCCTCGCGGAGCACGCCCGATGCATTGAAAAACGCGTAGGGATTATTTGCCCGAACCGGCGAACTTCTGAAGACGTTTGTTCGCTTCGCCCGCGAGGGCGTCGCGAAAGCGTGCGCTAAAGTTGCCCGCAGGCGAAGACGCCGCAACGCCCACGCTATCGACTTCAGCCGAACCGGCGGGCATGGTGTGCAAAAGACGCACGTTGCCGGGACCGGCGCCGAGCACGAGCCACGTATCGCCGACTTCGACGACCGCGACGCGTTCCTTGTTGCCGAGCGATGCGCCGCCCACGACCTTCACGAGACCGCCGCGCCTGCCGCCCTGATAGCCGAACTTGCGCGCGAGCCACGCGCAGCCGAACACGAAGCCGATCACGACGACGAGCCCGACGAGCGTTTGCAGCACCGCGCCGAAGCCGAGCGACGGCACCGCGGTGCCCGCGCCGACGCTCGATGCGATCTGCGACGCGTGATTCACGGCGTTCATGTCCGCGGCGCGCGCCAGAAGCGGCGCTGCGGACAACAAGGCGGCGAAGCGTTTCATCGGTTCAGCTTCCGGATGCGTTCGGACGGCGTGATGATGTCGGTCAGGCGAATGCCGAACTTGTCGTTGACGACGACCACTTCGCCCTGCGCGATGAGGCAGCCGTTCACGAGCACGTCCATCGGTTCGCCGGCGAGGCCGTCGAGTTCCACGACCGAGCCTTGCGCGAGTTGCAGCAGGTTGCGGATCGCGATCTTCGTGCGCCCGAGTTCCACCGTCATCTGCACGGGGATATCGAGAATCATGTCGATGTCGTTGCGCGTGGACGGCGCCGCGGCCTTCGACAGCGGCTGGAACACGCCCGCGGCCGCAGCCGGCGCTTCGTTGCCGTTCTGCTCGGCGAGCGCGCTCGCCCAGTCGTCCAGCAGGAGCTCTTCGTCTTTTTCAGGCGCGCCGGGCGCGTCGTTCTGCATCAGATCACTCATATCCACCTTCCTTCATCGTGTCGCTTGCGCTGATCATCTTCTGCACGCGCAGCGCGTATTGACCATTGAAAATTCCGTAGCCGCATTCCATGACCGGCACGCCATCCACTTTCGCGACGACATGCTCCGGCACGTCGATCGGCAACACGTCGCCTGCGCGCATGTTGAGAATCTGCTCGAACGACGAGCGCACGGTCGCGAGATCCACCGTCAGCTCCACTTCCGCCGACTGCACCTGCTGCGACAGCACGCGCACCCAGCGGCGGTCCACTTCGAGCGCTTCGCCCTGAATCGGCGAGGAAAGCACATCGCGGATCGGCTCGATCATCGAGTACGGCATGCAGATGTGCAGCGTGCCGCCCGTCGAGCCGAACTCGATCGTGAACTGCGTCACGATGACGATCTCGTTCGGCGTCGCCACGTTGGCGAACTGCGTGTGCATCTCCGAGCGCATGTATTCGAACTGGAGCGGCTTCACGCTGCGCCAGGACGTCGAGTAATGCTCGAACACCAGATTGAGCAGCTTGCTGATGATGCGCTGCTCGGTCTGCGTGAATTCGCGGCCTTCGACGCGCGTATGAAAACGCCCGTCGCCGCCGAACAAATTGTCGACCACGAAGAACACGAGGTTCGGGTCGAACACGAACAGCGACGTGCCGCGCAACGGCTTCACGTGGACCAGGTTGAGATTGGTCGGGATCGGCAGGTTGCGCGTGAACTCGCTGTATTTCTGCACCTTCACCGGACCGACGGAGATTTCCGCCGAACGCCGCATGAAGTTGAAGATGCCCACGCGCATGAGACGCGCGAAGCGGTCGTTGATGATTTCGAGGCCGGGCATCCGGCCGCGGACGATGCGTTCCTGCGTCGCGATGTTGTAGGGACGTACACCGGCGGGTTTGGTCTCGTCCGAGACCTGATCGATTTCGCCGGTGACGCCCTTGAGGAGGGCATCGACCTCCTCTTGCGACATGAACTCTTCGTGGCCCATGACTCTTTACTCGATGATGCCGCGTTACTGAACGACGAATTCGGTGAACAGCACCTCTTCGACGCGCACCGGCTTTTCTGCCGTGCTCGCCGCCGTCTCGACCGCCGCGCGCAGTTCGCTCGCGAGCTGCTTCTTGCCGTCGACGCTCGCGAGGTCTTCGGGGCGCTTGCCGGAGAGCAGAAGCAGCACGCGGCTGCGGACTTCGGGCATGTGCTCGGTGACGAGCAACTGAACCTTTTCGTCCTTCAGCTTGAGCGTGAGGCCGGAGCGGAGATAGTGCATGGAGCCGTCGTCGGACTGGAGGTTGACCGTGAGCGAGTCGAGCGGGAAGAACACGGGCGGCGGCTCGGGAGCGGGCTTGGCCGGGCCGTGATTCTTGCCGAGGAAGAAGTAGGCGCCTCCGGCTCCCGCGCCGAGCAGGACGATCGCGCCGACGGCGATGATCAGGATGCGCTTGAGCTTCCCGCTCTTCGCGGGGACGATGGGTTGCTGGTTTGCGGTCGTGGTAGCCATGAATGCGTGCCTCTTTCGATAGGTTGAATTGTTGGCGATCGCGGTGTAAAGCGATGGGTCGAACAGAGGGGGGATTTGGGGTTATTCCATCTGATTGCTTTGGCCCCTGCGCGGGGCGGCGGTTTTTTTTGTTCGCTTCGCTTTGGGCTTTCGTGGACGCCTGTTTCGTTGAATCCTGAATTCGCGTCGGTCTATTAGCACTGCCCCTGTGCGGGGCGGCAGTCACTTTCTTTGCTGCTGCAAAGAAAGTAACCAAAGAAACAGCTCCTCCCATCCAAAGTACTTCACGCCGGCCCCGGCACAGGCGAATTGCCTATGGCACGGGAGTAGCCGTAGCCCTCAAAGGTCTCGCCGGACTTGGCTCGCGCACGGTCTGACTCGCCATTCCTTTTAGCGCACTGGCTCAGCACGAAAGAGTTCCGGCACAGCGCTGCGCGCTGCCGCTGGGTCTGCAAGGGAAACCGACGTGCCGCGTATGCGGCGAGATGGAAGCGTCAGCAAAGAAGCACGCGCCGACCCGATTGACCCGTCGGCCGCGAAGCGGGCCGGAGCTATTTGGTGCTGTGCCAGTCCGTTAAACGGCGCGATGCCACAGTGTTCCGCGAGCCAAGAAACGTTGACCTATAACGGCACTTGCTATTGCCGGGCCACAGGCAATTCGCCTGTGCCGCGGCCGGCGTGAAGTGCTTTGGATGGGGAGAGCTGTTTCTTTGGTTACTTTCTTTGCAGCAGCAAAGAAAGTGACTGCCGCCCCGCACAGGGGCAACACAAATAGACCGACGTGAACTCAGGATTCCACGACAACGAAACCCCGAAAACACCCCACCGCAATATCAGGATTCCACGAAAAAAAACCAAAGCCGTCAGGCAAACGTATCCACAATCCCGACGCTGCGCCGCACGGCCACATTCACACCCGCCGCGACGGCACCGCCGCCACCAACGCCACCGCCGGAGCCATCCCGACGCGAGCCGGAGCGCTCGCCACCGCTCCCTTGCTGCGACTGGCGCGCAAACGCCGACCCATCCGATACCGAAGCACTCCCGAGACTGATGCCATTCGCCTCCATCGCCTCGCGCAGCTTAGGCATCGCGGCCTCGACCGCTTCGCGCACCTGCGAGTGTTGCGACACGAACAACGCGTGCGCGTGATTCTCCGAAACCTGCAACGTCACCTGCAACGGCCCGAGATCCTTCGGATTCAGCGTCAGCTCGGCGCTCGTCTGATCCGACTTCGACAGAAACACGACCTTCTGGCTGAACGCATCGTCCCAGCCGGAACCGCCGACGTGCGGCGCAATCGCCGCGCTGGTCGCCGCCGCCATCGAACCTTGCGGGCTCGACACCGCCGAATTCGCCGAAGCCGCCTGCAGCGCCACCGCATGCGCTGCCGCGTCGGCGGCTTCCTTGTATGCGGCGGTCGCGGCATCGGCGGGCGTCGTTGCGACGGCCTGAGCGGCGGCGTCGAGTTGCGCCGCCTTCGCGTCCACAGTCGCGTTCACGTTCGCGTTATTCGTCAGGGCGATCAGGCTCGCGCCGTCTCCACGCTTTCCGCCCTTGCCGGACAGCACGCCCGATTCCGCGCCCTCGGCACCTTCGCGCGCCGTCGCGGCAGAACCATTGGCCGCCGCCGCGTTCGCCGGCAGCGCGTTCGGCTGCGGATTGTTCAGCGCCGCGAGCGCCGCCTGCAACGCGTCCTGCGCCGATTGTGTTGATTGCGCCGATTGCGCATCGCCGCTCTTGTGCGCGTCGCCGGTCGATTTCGTGTCGCCGGTCGCGTCGCTCGCCGTCGCGGCGACGGCTGCGTCGCTCAGTTCTGCGAGTGTCGGGTCGGTGTCGCCGGCGTCGGCGGCATCTGCACGCGCTTTCGCCTGCGCGGCCGCCGCAGCCGCATCCGACGAAGCCCCCGCCGATTGCGTCGCGGGCTTCGATGCATCCGCCGAATCGCTCTTGCCCGCATGCTTCGATGCCTCCGGCTTCGCGGACGGATCAGCCTTGTCGGCAGCGTGCGCGGTGGACGCATCGGACGTATTGGACGCATCCGCTGCATGCGCGCTGTCGTCGGGCTTCGGCGCGTCGTGCACGCTCGATTTGTCGCCCGAGGCCTGCGCCGAATCCGCCCGCGCCTGCGCGGCCTGCGCGTCGGCGTTCGCGCGGTCGGTGATGCCCTGCAGCGTCATGCCGAAAGACACAGCCGCGCTCGCCGCACGCTGCGACGCCGCCTTGTTCGAAGACGCCGCGCCCGAAAGCGCGCCGAGAAGAGAAACGGAGGACATGCTGAGCCTCTGCGAATTCAGTAAATAGTGTTGGATCGATTAAGACGAGGCACGCTCGGCGCGCATGCGCAGAATCTTCGCGGCGTGCTCGTCGGCATCGCGCTGCTCGACGCGCGCGGCCTTCTTCGCGAGCATCGCCTCGCCGCGCGCGGCCAGCACTTCGTAGCTGCCGAGCTTCTGCTTCTTCAGACGCCAGTCGGGCTTGGCCGCCTCGATACGCTGATCCGCCGCGACCAGCAACGCGCGCTGCTGCGAAATAGCGGCATCGAGCGTATCGACGAACGCCTGGAAATTGCGCAGCGTCTGCGCCGTGGTGCCTTCCTGCGCCGATGCCGTGAACCGCGCGTGATACTCGTCGCGATAAGTGACGAGCGAGTTCAGCTGCGTCTCGATCTCGTTTCGCTCCTGCTGGAGCTTGCCGAGCTTCTTGGCGGCGGCGTCGAGTTCCTCTTCGGCAAGTCCGATGAGGGTGTTGATCGGCAGATTCTTGGACATGGCGTGGCGGTCCCGTTTGGTCTTTTGACGTTCTTATGACGAATGCTTCGGATACTAGTCCAAAACTATTCGAACAGTTGATTCAACATCGCGATGCTCGGCTCGAACGGCGCCTGCTCGCGAAACCCCTGCTGCAAAAACGACTCCATGCGCGGATACAGCGCAATCGCGCGGTCGAGCAGCGCGTCGCGGCCGCTCGAATACGCGCCTACGTTGATCAGATCCTTGTTGCGCTGATAACGCGACAGCATCTGCTTGAACAGGCGCACGCGTTCGAGATGTTTGTCGTCGATGAGCGCGGTCATCGCGCGGCTGATCGACTGTTCGATATCGATAGCCGGATAGTGCCCCGCCTCCGCCAGCGAGCGGTTCAGCACGATATGGCCGTCGAGAATCGCGCGCGCCGAGTCGGCGATCGGGTCCTGCTGATCGTCGCCTTCGGTGAGCACGGTGTAGAACGCGGTGATCGAGCCGCCGCCTTCCGGACCGTTGCCGGTACGCTCGACGAGCGCCGGCAGCTTCGCGAACACCGACGGCGGATAGCCTTTGGTCGCGGGCGGCTCGCCGATCGCAAGCGCAATCTCGCGCTGCGCCATCGCGTAGCGCGTGAGCGAATCCATCAGCATCAGAACGTGCTTGCCCTGATCGCGGAAATATTCGGCGAGCGAAGTCGTGTACGCGGCGGCCTGCATGCGCAGCACGGGCGACACGTCCGCCGGCGCCGCAACCACCACCGAGCGCGCGAGCCCGTCCTCGCCCAGAATCTGCTCGATGAATTCCTTCACTTCGCGGCCGCGTTCGCCGATCAGCCCGATCACGATGACTTCCGCGCTCGTGTAGCGCGCCATCGTGCCGAGCAGCACCGACTTGCCGACGCCCGAGCCCGCGAACAGGCCCATGCGCTGGCCGCGTCCCACAGTCAGGAGCGTGTTGATCGCGCGCACGCCGACATCGAGCACCTTGTGAATCGGCTCGCGGTTCAGCGGATTGATGACCGGCGCGGACAGCGGCGCGTCGACTTTCGCACCGAGCGGGCCCAGGCCGTCGAGCGGACGGCCCGACGCATCGACCACGCGCCCGAGCATTTCCCAGCCGACGGGCAAGCGCTTCGCGCCCGCCATCGGATCGTTGATCGGCGCGCTTTCGAGCGGATAGACGCGCGCGCCGGGCAGAAGGCCGGCCACTTCGGTGGTCGGCATCAGAAAAAGCTTGTCGCCCGAGAAGCCGACGACTTCCGCCTCGGCGGTCGGAATCGCGCTGCCCGGCGGCAGCTCGATCATGCATTCGGAGCCGACGCCCATCTTCAGGCCGACCGCTTCCAGCACAAGGCCGGCGGCGCGCGTCAGACGCCCGCACGAACGCAGCGGCTTGGCGAGTTCGCTGCGCGTTTTGAGGGCGTCGAGCTTGGCGCGCCACGCGTCGATGTGCGGATTGCCGGCGATATCGGCAAGTTCGGCGATCGTGCGGGCGGCGAGTTCGTCGGGGGCTTCGTCGGCGGCGGTGTCGTCGGTGCTGTCATGGGCGGCGAGCGGGCCGAACGATGCGCGCGCCAGTTCCTGTTCGAGCGCGCTCAACCCGTCCTGCGTGATGCGATGCGCCTGGCTGCCTGCTTGGATGTTCACCACGGCTTGTGTCTCCCCAGCGCGCCCACGACGCGCTCCCAGCGCGACGCGTTAGTCGAATCGACTTCGCCGGTCGCGGCGTGCGCACGGCAGCCGCCGCGCTCGACCAGCGGATCGGGCCGCACGGTCCAGCCCGCCGCTTCGAGTTCGTCCTTCAGATATGCATCGACGATCGGCATGTCCGCCGGATTGACGACGAGCGTCGGCGCGCCCGAAAGCTCCGGCTCGGCGGCGATCACTTCACGCGCCACGGCGACGAGCGCGGTCGGATCGAGCGCGAGATGCTGGCGCACGACCTGTTGCGCGATATCGACGGCCAGTTCGGCCAGTGCTTCCGCGATGGCGGCATCGGCGGCGGCGAGCGCGGTCTTAAAGCTGTCGGCGATTTCGGCGAGACGCGCGGCCTGCGCGAGCGCTTCCTTGCGGCCTTCCTCGAAACCCTTCGCCTGGCCTTGCTCGAAACCCGCCTGATAGCCGAGCGCCTGTCCCGCGACGTGACCCTTCGCGAGCCCTTGCGCGTGCGCCTCTTCTTCGAGGCCGCGCAGATGCGCTTCGAGTGCGGCCTGTTCCGCCGCGCTGTTGTCGACCGTGACGGTGACGGGATCGAACGACGCCATTTCCCAGCGCTGATACGCCGAGAGCGGAGCCTTCTGCGAGCGGGCCGCGTCAGACATACGCATCCTCCGCCTTGCCGCCTAGCTGGATCTGGCCGTTTTCCGCGAGATTGCGCACGATCTGCAGCACCTTGCGCTGTTGCTGCTCGACTTCCGACACGCGCACCGGACCGCGCGAATCGAGGTCTTCGGCGAGCAGTTCGGCCGCGCGCTGCGACATGTTCGACAGGAACTTCTGACGCAGCGCCGGCTGCGCGCCCTTGAGCGACACGATCAGCGTCTCCGACTCCACTTCCTTGAGCAGCAACTGGATCGCGCGGTCTTCGAGGTCGAGCAGGTTTTCGAACACGAACATCTGGTCGATGATCTTCTGCGCGAGTTCCGCATCGTATTCGCGCACGTTCGAAATGACGCCTTCCTCGTGATTGCTCGACATGAAGTTGAGAATCTCCGCCGCCGTGCGGATGCCGCCCATCGGCGCGCGCTTCAGGTTGTCGCTGCCGGAGAGGAGCGTGGTCAGCACGTCGTCGAGTTCGCGCAGCGCGGCGGGCTGGATGCCGTCGAGCGTCGCGATGCGCAGCAGCACGTCGTTGCGCAGCCGCTCGGTCAAGAGCGAGACGATTTCCGACGCCTGATCGCGGTCCAGATGCACGAGGATCGTCGCGATGATCTGCGGATGCTCGTTCTTGATCAGTTCCGCGACCGCGCCCGAATCCATCCACTTCAGGCCTTCGATGCCGCTCGTGTCGCTGCCCTGCAAGATGCGGTCGATCAGCGCGCCGGCCTTGGTCTCGCCGAGCGCCTTGGTCAGCACCGAGCGGATGTATTCGCTCGAATCCAGCGACAGCGCGGTGTGCTGTTCCGCTTCGCTCACGAATTCGGTCAGCACGTTGTCGAGCTGTTCGCGCGTCACGTTTTTCAGCGCCGCCATGGTCGCGCCGATCTTCTGCACCTCGCGCGGGGCGAGATACTTGAATACTTCGGCGGCTTCTTCCTCACCGATCGACATCAGGAGGAGCGCGGCTTTATTCAGGCCTTCAGCGTTCATCGGACACCCAGTTTTTCACGACCGTCGCAACGATTCTCGCGTCCTGACGCGCCACCATGCGCGCGTAGTCGAGATTGCGATCGAATTTGGCCTTCTTGCTTTCATGACCGAGCAGACTCACCTCGGCATCCTTGTCTTCGTCTTCCTTGTTCTCGCCGCCGACCGACGGGCCGTCCAGCAGCGAGAGTTCATCCGGTGCGCCGAGTGCCGGCGCGGCGGGTTCCGGCGGCGGGAAGGCGCGGCGCATCGCCGGCTTCACCATGCTGAAGTACAGGAACAACCCGACGATGCCGATGCCCACGTACTTCGCCGCCTGCAGACCCCACGCGATCATCTGCGGCGTGCGCCACCAGGGCAGATCGGGCGTCACGTTCAGGTCCGCGGAGAACGCGCTGTTCACCACGTTCACCGAGTCGCCGCGCTTTTCGTCGAAGCCCATCGCGTCCTTCACGAGTTGCTGGACCTGCGCGAGCTTGTCGGCGGCGAGCGGCGTCATCGTGACGTTGCCTTTTGCGTCGACCTTCTTGTCGTAGTTGACGACCACCGCCACCGACAGACGCTTGATGCCGCCCGTCGCCTGCTCGTAGTGGCGCACGGTGCGATCCACTTCGTAGTTGGTGGTCGTGTCGCGGCGCTGATTCTGCGGCGTCGCCTTCGCGGCCGCGCCTGCGGCACCGGATGCGGCTGCATCGACCGGTGCGGATGCCGGCTGCGGCGGCTGGTTCGACAGCGCGCCCGGCACGCCGGAAGCACCGCTGCCCGTTGTTTCGCTCGATTCGCTCGACTGCTGGCTGCGGATCGCCGTGCTTTGCGGGTTGCCGTTCGGGCCGTAGCTTTCGGCGGTCTGCTCGAGCTTCGAGAAATCGATGTCCGCGCTCACCTGCGAGCGGGCGTTGCCGGCGCCGAACAGCGGCGCGAGGATCGCGTCGATGCGCTTCTGCGTGTTGTGCTCGATCTGCTGCACGTACTTCAGTTGCGACGCGTCGAGGCCGCTTGCCGCGCTCTGGCTCGTGAGCAGGTTGCCGTCCTGATCGACGATATTGACGTTCTTGACCGGCATGTCCGCCACGCCCGACGCCACCATGTGCGCGATCGCGACCACTTGCCCTTCGTCGAGCACGCGGCCCGGATACAGATTGACCATCACGGAGGCGGTCGGCAGTTCCTTGTCGCGCACGAAGACGCTCGGCTTCGGAATCGCCAGATGCACGCGCGCCGACTTCACCGACGACACCGCGCCGATCGTGCGTTCGAGTTCGCCTTCCAGCGCGCGCTGATAGTTGACCTGTTCGGCGAACTGGCTGATGCCGAACTTCTGGTTGTCCATCAGTTCGAAGCCGACCGAGCCGCTTTTCGGCAAACCCTGGCTTGCGAGACGCAGACGCGTTTCGTGAACCTGTTCGGCGGGGACGAGAATGGCGCCGCCGCCGTCGGACAACTTATAGGGGATGTTGCCCTGCTGGAGCGCGGCAACGATTGCGCCGCCGTCGCGATCGGAGAGATTGGAGAACAGCACGCGGTAGTCCGGCTGGCGCGACCACATGACGAGGCCCGCGACCACCATCACCAGAATCGCCACGGCCACGATGAGCGGCACGCGCGGATTCGAGCGGAACTGGTTGAGCATCGGCACGCGCTGCGCGAATCCGCCGAAGTCGGCGCCGCCCGCGAGGCCTGGGCCCGCGGCCGCGCCGGCCGTGCCCGGCTGCGCGCCCGCCAGGCCCATTCTGGCGTCTGGCGTGATCAGTGAGTTGTTGGGCGTTTCCATTTAGCGTCGAAGCTCCGAATCCAGGTGTCTCCTCGCGCCGCTTATCGCTCTCATGTAAGCGGCGGTGGAGGACTTTTCACGATGGGGATTATCCGCAGAACATTGCAAGTCGATTCGGCGAACAGAGCGGGGTTTTCCCCGTTCTTCCCGCGCTTTGAAAAACCGCCCGCTGCTAATCTTTTTCATACTCGGTCATCCGCTGCTGCGGCCCCGAGCCTGTGCCCACCGCCTCGGTCGGCGCGGGCCGTCCCGCCTTCGGACGCGTTCCGCCGGCATTTCACCGTCACCCGGAGTCAACATGAACTTTCCGATCAATCCGCTTTCCGCCGCTCTCTCGGCGATCCAGTCGATGGCGTCGCAGGCCACCGGCGGGACGTCCGGTCCGACCAGCGCGTCGGGCGCCGTCACCGGGTCGGGCGGGACATCGGGCGCGGCCAGCGCGGGCAGTTTCGCGGATGCGCTGAAAACGTCTATCGACAAGATCAGCGACACTCAGACCAAGGCGCTCGGCGAAGCGCATGCATTCGAAATCGGCGCGCCGAACGTGTCGCTCAACGACGTGATGGTGGATATGCAGAAGGCGAACGTCGGCCTGCAATTCGGGCTGCAAGTGCGCAACAAGCTCGTGTCGGCCTACAACGACATCATGCAGATCTCGGTCTGACGCGCGTCGCCGGTTCGTCCCGCCCGCCACGGCCCGACAGCCCGGCTGTCCGCCCGAGCGGCTCTGGAGCCTTACCTCCTAAAGCTTTGCCGCGTTTCTCCGATAACCTCGATAACAGCACAGCGAACGATGGTTCGCCCGCGTACGGCGGGCGGCCCGCTCGCCTGCACCGGTTCGCGCCGCACCGAGACCGGATCGACACAGGACGACGCGCGCCGGCGCCCGCCGCAGGCCGCGAATGCCGCGTCCCGCCGGGTTCGCGAGACGCCGCGGCATCGTAAAAGGAGAAGCGACAGATGTTTTCCCCAGGACAGGCCGGAGCCAACGCTTACGCTCGCGTGGGCGTTCAGACAGGCGTGATGGGAGCGAGCCCGCACCGGCTGATCACGATGCTGTACCAGGGCGCGCGCCAGGCGATCGCGCAGGCGCGCATGCACATGCAGCAGAACAACATCGGCGCGCGCGGCACGGCGATCGGCAAGGCGATCAGCATCATCGAGAGCGGGCTTCAGCAGGCGCTCAACAAGGAAGCGGGCGGCGAGATCGCCGGACGGCTCGACGCGCTGTACACGTACATGGCGCGCCGGCTGCTCGAGGCGAACCTGAAGCAGGACGAGGCCATGCTCGTGGAAGTCGACAATCTGCTCGCGACGCTCGAAGAAGCGTGGGTGGGCATTGCACCGGAAGTGGCTCAGTTGACCGCAGCGCCCGTTTGACGGGAAGCCGGCCCGACAGCCTCATGAGAATGAAGACGACACAAGAATATTTCGCCCACTACGAAGCCATCGCGACGATTTCGGGCCAGATGCTTTCGGCCGCGCGCGGCGGAGAGTGGAGCGAGCTGAAGGCGTTGCAGGGCACGTACCGCGAGCTGGTCGACAAGCTGAAGGAAGTGGACTCCGGCTCGGAACTCGACGAAAACGCCCGGGCGCGCAAGCTGGACCTCGTGAAGAAGATTCTCGCCGACGACGCCGCGATTCGCGATCTGACGTCGCCGAGCCTCGCGCGCCTGTCCGCGCTCTTCACGGTCAACAGCCCGGCGCGCGTACTGAAAAAGATGGTCGGACTGCGCTAGGCAACTGGGCGTCCGTTCGCGCGGCGGCACAGCCTACGCGCATATGAGGATGTGGGCATGACTGGACTCGATACCGCGATCGCATCGTTGCTCGCCAACCGCACCGAGCTCCTTCTGTCCGCGATTCGCGCGCCCAACGGCGTCGCCGGCAGCGGCGTCACCGGCGCGAGCGTCGGACAGACGACGGCGCAGGCGGACACCTCGCCACTCGCCGGCACGCCGACGGGCACGAGCGCACCGGCGGCATCGGCGCAAACCGCGCTGTCGAGCGTCGCGCGCACGCTCGACGTGATTTCCCGCTTCGGCGGCGCGACCCCCGCGATCACCAGCGACGCGCCGCTCTGGCCGACCCCGCCGCGCCCGGCGAGCGCCTTCGCCGCGCTCACCACCGGCCTCTTCGATACCGCTTTCTCCTCCAACGCCGCAGCCGTCGCCGCGGCGCGCGCCGCGAGCCAGAATTTGCCGCCGCTGCCCGCCGCCGCGCTCGCCACGGAACTGGCGAAGACCGTCGGCGAGAGCGGACTGTTCTACGAAGCCCATCTGATGCAGTGGCTCGCGGGCCAGCGCAGCGCCGCGTCGCTCGGCAACGAACCGCAGGCGCGCGTCGATGCGCGCGCGCTGGCGTTGCCGCTCGATTTCCCGAATAACACGTCGAACGGCGCCGCGGCCGGCGCAGCATGGTTCGACGACGCATCGGCGCCGCCGGCCGCGCCGGATCTGCCCGATTTCCACAGCCCCGCGCGCGCCGTCGCGACGCCGCAAACGCCGCAGCAGGCGGCCGCGCTCGCCGCGTCGGTGCGCGATGCGCCGCCGTCCGCGCTGTCGAATTCGCAAGGCACGAGTGCCGCGACCGCCGCGAACGGCACCGGCACGCCCGCCGCGCAGCCGAGCCAGCACGAATCGGCGATGCAGGCGTCGATCGCGGCGGGCATCCATCCGGCGACGATCAACGTCGTCCGCCAGCAACTCGACATGCTCGCCAACGAGCAGTTTCGCTGGCAGGGCGAGGCGTGGCCGGGCACGCGCTTCGAATGGGAAATCGCCCGAGAGCCGCGCGATCCGCGCAGCGCCAACGCTGACGATGCCGCCGACGAACGCGCCTGGCGCACGCGCATCACGCTGTCGCTGCCGGCGCTCGGCACCGTGGACGCCGAACTCGTTTTGGCGGGCGACAAACTCGTCGCGCGCATCAAGGCAAGCGATGCGGGCGCACGGCGGCTCGCCTCCGAAGGCCCCGCGTTCGCGCGCCAGCTCGAAGCGGCGGGAATCGCGCTGGCGTCGCTGTCCGTGCGCTCGATGGACGGATCGACCGATGCGGCGTTATCCGGCGACGCGAACAGCGCCGCGAAAAAACCGGTGCGCTCGCCGCTCGAACATTTGTTCCGCGCTTCGTCCGGCGGGGAGGGCGACGCATGAGTTCGACCGGCAATCCACCCTACACGCGCAAGCAGGCAACGGCGCTCGCTTATGAAGCAGGCAATCGCGAATCGACGCCGCGCGTCGTCGCGAAAGGCTACGGCATGGTCGCCGAGATGATCGTGCAGCGCGCGAAGGAAGCGGGCCTGTACGTGCACGAATCGCCGGAAATGGTGTCGCTGCTGATGCAGGTCGATCTCGACGCGCATATTCCGCCCGCGCTGTATCACGCGGTGGCGGAATTGCTGTCGTGGGTGTACCGGCTCGAAAACGAAGAACCGATGCGCGAAGCGGGGCGGGCGATTCGCTGACGCTGCTTAACGCCGCTTAAAGCCAATCAAACCGGAAACGCCCGCGTGACGATCGCCGCGTGATCGAAGCGCGCGGGCAGCGTGCCGTACACGCGCCCCGTTTCGCCGCGCGCCTCGCCGAGCCGGGTGTCGATGAACGCATCGGCGACGTCCTGCGGCGCATGCCGCGCCATCAGCACGCCCTGCGCGCACAACGCCACTTGCTGCGCGATGCGCCGCGCCGACGCCTCGCGCGCGGCGGCGTCGCCCGTCAGCATCTTCACGAGCGACGCCAGCGCGCCCGCCAGCGCCGGATGCGCGCCCGCGCTCGTTTTCCAGTCGTCCAGCAGCGCCTGCGCGGCGTCCTGTTCGCGCTCGAAGGCGCGCAGCACATCGAGACACATCACGTTGCCCGAACCTTCCCAGATGGAATTGACCGGCGCCTCGCGATAGAAGCGCGCCATCGGTCCGGTTTCGACATAGCCGTTGCCGCCCCAGACTTCCATCGCCTCGCCGGTGAATTCGAGCGCGCGCTTGCAGACCCAGAACTTGGCCGCCGGCGTCACGATGCGCCGCCACGCGCGCGCCTGCGGCGAACCGCCGGGCGCCGCGCTTTGCTCGAACGCGCCCGCGAGCCGCATGAACAGCAGCGTCGCGGCTTCCGATTCGAGCGCGAGATCGGCGAGCACGTTGCGCATCAGCGGCTGATCGACGAGATGCGCGCCGAACGCCGTGCGATGCCGCGCGTGATGGATCGCCTGCACGAGCGCCGCGCGCATCAGCGCTGCGCTGCCGATCACGCAATCGAGCCGCGTGTAATTCGCCATCTCGATGATGGTCGGCACGCCGCGTCCCTCGTCGCCGATCATCACGCCGTAAGCGTCGAGAAATTCGACTTCGCTGCTCGCATTCGAACGATTGCCGAGCTTGTCCTTCAGGCGCTGCACCTGCACCGCGTTCTTGCGGCCGTCCGGCCTGAAGCGCGGCACGTAGAAGCACGACAGGCCGCCTTCGTCCTGCGTGCGCGCGAGCACGAGGTGCGCGTCGCACTGCGGCGCGGAGAAGAACCATTTGTGGCCGACGAGCCGGTAGGCGCCGCCGCGTCCCGGCGCGCCGGTCGCATACGCGCGCGTGCGGTTGCTGCGCACGTCGGAGCCGCCCTGTTTCTCCGTCATGCCCATGCCGATCATCATCGAATGCTTGCCGGCTTCCAGCGGAAAGTCGCGGGAATCGTGCTCGCGCGACAACAGCGGATGCGCCAGCCGCGCGAACAAGTCTGGTTCCTGCCGCAAGACCGGAATGCTGGCGAAGGTCATCGTGATTGGACACAGCGAGCCGGATTCGAGCTGGCCGTGCAGAAAATAGCCGGCGCAGCGCGCGGGCATCGACCCGGCGCGCGCGGACGGCTCGAACGGCAGCGCGTGCAGGCCTTCGTGCCGCAGACGGCGCAACAATTCGTGCCAGGCCGGATGAAACGACAGCGCGTCGATACGCTCGCCGCGCGGATTATGTGTCGCGAGTTCGGGTTCATGGCGGTTGGCCAACTCCGCAAGCGCGATGACATCCGGCTGCGTCAGCGCCATGCCGTCGCGCGAGAGCGCCTGCGCATGCCATTGCGCGCCTTCGCGCTCGACGGCGGCGGCGAGCGCGCGATCGAAGGTGAAAGCGTCGTAGCCGACGAGCGGTTCCACCTGATTCGTGACTTCGTGTGTCTGCCCGAACGGGTGGCTTTCAATCTCGGAAAAGGTGGGCGAGGACGAGGACATCGTCGGACTCCTCCATGTGCGCGGCGCACTGTCGGGCGCGCGCAACAGCCACTTTCGACCCCGCGGGCGCCATCTCGAATTTAGGAATCATAGGCCGCACAACCGTCCGGGGTGTAGAGGCATCGCTCTTTTCAGAATGCTCTATCCGTTTCCGATAGCGCACTTCGCGAGAAAGTGCTTGGGACGTTTCTGATTGTTCATGCCACCCCAATGACGTGCAGGATACCGAACCTATAATCGCCTCGCCCATTTCCAGCGAACACCCGTTCGCCCTTTAAGGAAGCACTCGCGATGAGCATTAACCTCAATCAAATGGTACAAGGCGCGCTGACTGACAGCGTGCTGCAGGACATCGCCGGGCGCATCGGTTGCGCGCCGGAAGCCGCTAAACGTGTGGTGGCGCTTGTCGCACCCGCACTCATCGGCTCGATGATGAACCGGGCATCGTCGATCGAAGGCGCACGCAGCCTGTATTCGGTCGTCATGTCTCCCGCCGCGAACGCGCTGATCGCCGAAGATCTGCCGCATGTCGTCGCGCACGCCGACAGCTTCAAGGCGCTCGTCGACGACGCCACGAAGCTGGATCACGCGGTCGCCTCGCGCGACAGCCTCGACGTGCTCGCCAGCCGCGTCGGCGACCACACGGGCGTTTCGACGACCGCGAGCCGCACGCTGACCGGCGTCGTCTGCGCGACGATCTTCGGCCTGCTGAAGCGTCATTTCTCGCTGCAACACAGCGATGCGTCCCATCTTCCCGGTGTGCTCGGCCATCAGTTGCCGGCAGTCCGCGCCAATCTGACCGATTCGTTCGCCAGCGCGCTCGGACTCGGCTCGGTCGGCGCGTTCATCGCGGGCGTGGCATCGCGCCTGAAGGCGGTGACGGCGCATCTCGAACACCCGGCGACGCACGAAGCCGCCGAATTCCCGCGCCAGTCGGAAATGGCCCCCGTCAGCCAGCCCGTGCCGGAGGAAAAGGCGAGCCGCAAGCGTTGGTGGTGGATCGCCGTGGCCGCCGCGCTCGCGCTGTTGGCCGCGCTGATCGGCCGCGGTTGCACGACGGAGCAGTCGGACAACGCCGCGAAGCCGGAACAGGAAGCTACGCCTGCCGCCAAGCCGGAAGCCGACGCTGCTGCTTCGGCCGTTGCTTCGGCACCGGTCGCCGCGCCGACGAAGGATTCGACGATGTCGTTCGTCGTCGATCCGGCAGGCGTCCCGACGCTGACCGCCACGGTCAACAGCGAAGACGAAAAGCGCAGTCTGATCGACGCGCTGTCGGCTGCGCTGGGCGCAGACAAGTTCCACGCGAACATCACGGTGGATTCGGACACGAAGCCGGCTTCGTGGCTGAGCAAGCTCCAAGGCCTGCTGCCGCTGATGGCAGTGCCGGGCGCGCAAGCTCAAATCAACGGCGACAAGATTGATCTGAGCGGCAGCGCCGCCGACGCGAAGCTCGGCTGGCTGGACAAGCTGAAGGCTCTCTTCGGCGCCGGCTGGACGATCACCACGAGCGGCGTGCAAGCAGCAACTGCCGCCAATGCCGACGACGATGCCTGCGCAGCCGGCAACATCGCCAAGAAGTTGAGCCTCCAGCCGGTCAATTTCAACTTTGCGTCGAACACGCTGCCGCAAGCCGCGCTCAAGGGTCTGGCTGAATCGGCGAAGTCGCTGAAGGAATGCCAGGCAGCCGGCAAGCCGATCAAGCTGCAGATCGGCGGCTACACGGACAACGTGGGCGATGCCGCATTGAACGCCCGCCTGTCGGAAAAGCGCGCGGAAGCTGTGCGCGCGTATCTGGTCCGCAACGGCGTGTCTGCTGAAACGCTGACGGCGCAAGGCTTCGGCGAAGCCAGCCCGATCGCCGACAACGCGACCGCCGCAGGCCGTACGGCGAACCGCCGCATCGAGTTCAAGCAAGTCGACTAATCCTCGATACGCGCTGAAAGCTGTCTGACAAGCGCGCCGGCCCGCTCATCGCGGGCCGGCGCGTTTTTATTTTTCAGGCTCGCCGCGCCGGGCGCGCGGAAAGCCATCGCCGACGAAATCCTGGTCCAGATGAGCGGGCAGCATTTCGCGGGCGACCTCGATCCACGCGCGCGCCGCGTGCGACAAATAACCGTTGCGCCGCCAGCCGAGCGCCATATCCCAGTGAATTTCGGGCGCGACCACGGGACGGCAAGTGAACGCGTCGGCGTCGAGCCGCCGGCAATACGGCGCGGGCAGCAGCGCGATGCCGATGCCCGCCTGCACCAGCGCCGCCATGAAATCCCAGTGTCCGCTGCGCCCGACGATCGTCGGCGCGAAGCCTGCCTCGCGGCACGCGTTGAGCACGACATCGTTCAGGGCCAGGCTCTCGCCGTAAAACACGAACGGCTCGGCGGCGAGATCGGTGAGCGCGACTTCGCGCGACGCGTCCCAGCGCGAACCCTTCTGCGCGACGAGCCACAAAATCTGCCGGCTGACGGGCAGGACGTCGAACGTGTCGGTGTCGACGGGCTGCAGCACGCCGCCCAGTTCCAGTTCGCCGTCGATGAGCGCCGCCTCGATCGCCTTCGAGCCGCGCTCGAACAGCTTCAGCTCGACCTTCGGATAACGCCGCCGGAATTCGGCGATGGCGGGCGTGAACAGTGAGCCGCCCATCGGCGGAATGCCGATTGTGAGCGTGCCGCGCCCGAACGTGCCGAGATCGTTCAGTTCGGCTTCGAGCCGCGCGTGCGCCGCCAGCACCTCGACGCCGCGCTGATACACGATCTGCCCGGTATCGGTCAGCACCATCTGACGGCCTTCGCGCAACAACAGCGGCGAGCCGACCTCGTCCTCCAGCGCCTTGACCATCTTGCTGATGGTCGGCTGCGTCACGAACATGTGCTCGGCGGCGGCGGTGAAGCTCTTCTGCTTCACGACCTCGATGAAATACCGCAAGGCGCGCAACTCCATTCTCGACTCCCGAATTCCACTTTGGAATGAATTGGATAAGGTTAAGTCATTTTTATTATGCGAAGGGCGCCCATATACTCGGCTACAGGTTAACCCTTATTCATTGCTTGTCTCACCCGAAGAGTCCGCCATGTCCGCCGTCACCCTGCCCAACACCCAAACCGCGACCGTCCGCGCGGCGCTCGGCCGCTTCCTGCGCGTCGCGCTGCAGTCGGCGGCGCTCGCGGGGATCTGGGTCGTCGCGGATTTCGTCGCGCGCAAGCTGGCGCTGCCGGTGCCGGGCGGCGTGATCGGCCTCGTCGCACTGCTGGCGCTGCTGTTCTGCGGCGGCGTCGCGCCGCGCTGGGTGAAGGCCGGCGCCGACTGGCTGCTCGCCGACATGCTGCTGTTCTTCATTCCGGCGGCGGTCGCGGCGGTTCAGTACGGCGGCCTCTTCAGGGAAGACGGCTGGCGGCTGGCGCTGGTCGTCGTCGGCGGAACGTTGATGGTGATGGTGGCGGTCGCATTTGCCGTCGACCGGGCTGCGGGGCTGGAGCGCCGTCTCGCGTTGCGCCGCGCGCTCGTGGCGCGGCATGCGCGGGCCTGATCGGGCCTGACGAAGCGAGCCGACATGAACCACTTCTACACGTCCCTTTTCGCAGACGACGCCGCGCGCCTGATCGCGGCGGGCTGCTTCGTGCTGACAGTCGCGCTGTACTTCGTCGCGAAGCATCTTTACGCGCGTTTTCGCCGCCCGTGGCTCACGCCCTTGCTCGCGGTGCCGGCGGTGCTCGCGATTATCGTCGTGGTGGCGCGCATTCCTTATCCTGTCTACTTCGCCGATACGCGCTGGCTCATGTGGTTGCTCGGCCCGGCGACCGTCGCGTTCGCGGTGCCGATCTACGAATACCGCGCGCTCATCAGGCGGCACTGGCTTTCGCTGACGGTCGGCGTGACGGTCGGCATTCTCGTGGCGGTCGGCGGATCGCTCGCGCTGGCCAAGCTGCTGCATCTGTCGCCCGAACTGCAGCGCAGCCTCGCGACGCGCTCCGTCTCCACGCCGTTCGCGCTCGCCGTCTCCGACAAAATCCACGCGCCGAAGGATCTCACCGCGCTGTTCGTCATCGCGACGGGCGTCTGCGGCATGTTGTTCGGCGAAATCGTGCTGGCGCTCGTGCCGCTGCGCACGCGCCTCGCGCGCGGCGCGCTGTTCGGCGCGGCGGCGCATGGCGTCGGCACGGCGAAGGCGCGCGAACTCGGCAGCGAAGAGGGCGTCGTCGCCAGTCTCACGATGATGATCGCGGGCGTCGCCATGGTCTTGCTCGCGCCGCTGTTCAGCCTGCTGCCGATGTGACGCATCGCGTCGATCGAATTCGGACTAGTCTGCCCAAAAATCGAGGTCGGACGAAATAAAATAGCCGGTTTCGCTTTTATCCGGCCCGATCATGCTTGCTACGTCAGTCATCATTCCCTGCTTCAATGCGGCTGCGACGCTCGCGCGAACTCTGGACAGCTGTGTACGGCAACCGGAGGCGAAGCAAATCATCGTTGTGGACGACGGTTCGACCGACGGCTCGCAAGACATTGCCGCGCGCTACGCGGCGCAGTTTTCCAAAGTGAAATGCCTGTCGCTGGGCCGGAATGCCGGCGCGGCCCGCGCGCGTAACTGGGGCGCAATGCACGCCGATTACGACGTACTCGCCTTCCTCGACGCCGACGACGAATATCTGCCGGGCGCGCTGCACACGGCCGCGGTCTACCTCGTCACCTATCCCAATGAAGCGAGCGTCCGCTTGAATATCGAGTTTTGCGGCTTTCCCGAACGGATCGCCACGCATCCCGATTTCGACCGTCTCGGCGGGCTGCTCGTCGGCACCGTGCCGAGCAGCCTGGTGATTCGCCGCTCGATCTTTCTGGCGCTCGGCGGCTTTCCGTGCGACGAGATTTTCCGCACCGCCGGCGGCGAGGACATGCCGCTGTCGAAGGCGCTGTTCGAGCTGTTCGGCAACACGCGCCTGACCGGCACCCGGCATGTACGCATGCACTACCATCCGCGCATCCATGCCGAGCGGTTCTTCCTCATCAACATGGGGTTCATCACGGACCCCGAACCGCAAACCACGGCAGCCGTGATGTCCGCGCAAATGCACGCCGTGCGACGCGCGGCCGCCGCGATCGAAGAACTGGCCCGTCTGAGGAATACGCGGGTCAAGGCGGCTTAGGACACAAAGCACGCAGGCTTTTTTGCTACAATCGCCACTCGCTTCCGAGGAGCGTTGCGACGGGTAATCGCTTTACATTCGCCCGCCAGGCTCGGAGCATTCAATCCGGACGGTTCGAAGGCATGGAAAATGCCCGCTGAGCCACCGCATCGAACGGCGCTCACGTCAACATTTCTAGACTATTTAGAAAGGAGGGCGTGATGAACGCCGCAGTTCTCGATTCCAAAGATTCCAAAGATTACGTCGTCGCCGACATGTCGCTCGCCGCATGGGGCCGCAAGGAACTCGACATCGCCGAAACGGAGATGCCCGGTCTCATCCAGACGCGCGAAGAGTACAAGGCGCAGCAGCCGCTGAAAGGCGCGCGCGTCGCGGGCTCGCTGCACATGACCATCCAGACCGGCGTGCTGATCGAAACGCTGACGGCGCTCGGCGCCGACGTGCGCTGGGCATCGTGCAACATCTTCTCCACGCAGGATCACGCCGCTGCCGCCATCGCCGCGGGCGGCACGCCGGTATTCGCGTTCAAGGGCGAATCGCTCGACGAGTACTGGGAATTCTCGCACCGCATTTTCGAATGGCCGAACGGCGAATTCGCCAACATGATTCTCGATGACGGCGGCGACGCAACGCTTCTGCTCATCCTCGGCTCGAAGGCGGAAAAAGACCGCTCGGTTATCGGCAAGCCGACCAACGAGGAAGAAGTCGCGCTGTACAAGTCCATCGCGCGCCATCTCGACATCGATCCGGTCTGGTATTCCACGCGCCTCAAGCACATTCAGGGCGTGACGGAAGAAACGACCACGGGCGTGCATCGTCTGTATCAGATGGAAAAGGAAGGGCGTCTGCCGTTCCCGGCCATCAACGTGAACGATTCGGTCACGAAGTCGAAGTTCGACAACCTGTATGGCTGCCGCGAATCGCTCGTGGACGGCATCAAGCGCGCCACCGACGTGATGATCGCCGGCAAGATCGCGGTCGTGGCCGGTTACGGCGACGTGGGCAAGGGCTGCGCGCAATCGCTGCGCGGTCTGGGCGCCACCGTGTGGGTCACGGAAATCGATCCGATCTGCGCGCTGCAAGCCGCGATGGAAGGCTATCGCGTCGTGACGATGGAATACGCCGCCGACAAGGCCGACATCTTCGTGACGGCAACGGGCAACTATCACGTCATCAATCACGACCACATGAAGGCGATGCGCAACAACGCGATCGTCTGCAACATCGGTCACTTCGATTCGGAAATCGACGTCGCCTCCACGCGCCAGTACACGTGGGACAACATCAAGCCGCAAGTCGATCACATCGTCTTCCCGGACGGCAAGAAGATCATCCTGCTGGCCGAAGGCCGTCTCGTGAATCTGGGTTGCGCCACGGGCCATCCGTCGTTCGTGATGTCGAACTCGTTCACGAATCAGACGCTCGCGCAGATCGAACTCTTCACGCAAGGCGACAAGTACGAGAACAAGGTGTACGTGCTGCCGAAGCATCTGGACGAGAAGGTCGCGCGTCTGCATCTGGGACGCATTGGTGCGGAACTGACAGTGTTGTCGACGGAACAGGCCGGTTATATCGGCGTCGATAAGAACGGTCCGTTCAAGCCGAATCACTATCGCTATTAATCGCGCTCGACGGCCAGGCGGCGCGCGGGCGTTTCGGTCCGCGCGCGACCCAAGGCTTCAACCGGAGAATTTTCGATGACCGTGCTGCTGACATGGCTGATCAACGCGCTCGCGCTTCTGATCATCACCTATCTCGTGCCGTCGATTCATATTCGCAGTTTCGGCACGGCGCTCATCATCGCGGTGGTGCTCGGGCTCATCAACGCGGTTCTGCGTCCGCTGCTCATCATCCTCACGTTGCCGGTGACGATCGTGACGCTCGGCCTGTTCATCCTCGTGGTGAATGCGCTGTGCTTCTGGCTGTGCTCGTCGCTGCTGAAGGGCTTCGAGGTGTCGGGATTCTGGTCCGCGTTCTTCGGCTCGATTCTCTACAGCATCGTGTCGTGGCTGCTGTCGGCGCTGATCTTCGGGAACCGCAACTTCGGCTGAGTCGGGTCGTTCAGGCTTTGCCGTTCGACCAACACACATCATGAAACCGATCGAACTTTCATTCGAGTTTTTCCCGCCGAAGACGCAGGAAGGCGTGGACAAGTTGCGCGCGACCCGAGCCGAACTGAAGAAGCTCGCACCCAAGTTCGTCTCCGTGACGTTCGGCGCGGGCGGCTCCACGCAGCAAGGCACGCTCGACACCGTGCTCGAAATGGCCGCGGAAGGCTTCGAAGCCGCGCCGCATTTGTCGTGCATTGGATCGTCGCGAGAAAATCTGCGCGCGATTCTTGCGCAATATCGCAGCCACGGCATTCGCCATATCGTCGCGCTGCGCGGCGATCTGCCCTCGGGCATGGGCGAAGTCGGCGAGTTGCGCTATGCGTCCGAACTCGTGGCGTTTATCCGTCAGGAACACGGCGACTGGTTCAACATTGAAGTGGCCGCGTATCCGGAGTTTCATCCGCAATCGAAATCGCCGCGCGCCGATCTCGAAAACTTCGCGCGCAAGGTGAAGGCGGGCGCGAATTCCGCGATCACGCAGTACTTCTTCAACGCCGATTCGTACTTCAAGTTCGTTGACGAAGCGAAGAAGCTCGGCGTCGATGTGCCTATCGTGCCGGGCATCATGCCGATCACCAACTTCTCGCAACTGATGCGCTTCTCCGACATGTGCGGCGCCGAAGTGCCGAAGTGGATCGCGCGCCGGCTCGAAAGCTTCGGCGACGACCGCGAGTCGATCCGCGCGTTCGGCGTCGAAGTGGTGACGGGCTTGTGCCGCCGTCTCATCGACGGAGGCGCGCCCGGCCTGCATTTCTACACGCTCAACGGCGCGTGGGCTGCACGGACCGTCTGCGAAGGGCTCGGCTTCAAAAGCGCCTGATTTGCATCAAGGTTTTAACCGCGCGGCGCTCGTCGCGCGGTTCTTTGCCATTCCCCGCCGAATTTCGCCTTTTTGCGCCCGCTCGCCTTCGTGCGCGCAAGATTCCGTCGTCCAAACTATTACGTCAGCGCATGGCAGATAACCTACTCTTATCGAAGTGCTTTGCGCCGCAAACTCTACTGGGGAAAACCAACTACGCACGTCACTTTTGTTCGTGCTAGGGTAGCGCCCGACTTCGCACGTGCGCTCCGAAAGCAGGGGCGATGCGATCAGATACACTCGCGCCACGCCGGTCAAAAGCCGGCATTGACTTGGAGAAAACATGAGAAAAAACAATCTGTTGCGCGCCGTTCGCTGCTCGGCGCTGGCGGGCGCCGTGGCCACGGCGACGCTTTTTGCAGCAAGCGTCGCCCACGCCGCAATCCCGAACAAGACGCTCGTCTACTGCTCGGAAGGCAGCCCGGCCGGTTTCGATCCGGCCCAGTACACGACCGGCACCGATTTCACCGCGAACACGTTCACCGTTTATAACCGTCTCGTCGAGTTCGAGCGCGGCGGCACGAAGGTCGAGCCGGGCCTCGCCGAAAAGTGGGATGTGTCGCCGGACGGCCTCACATACACGTTCCATCTGCGCCACGGCGTGAAATTCCAAACGACGTCGTTCTTCAAGCCGACGCGCGAATTCAACGCGGACGACGTGATCTTCACGTTCAACCGCATGCTCGATCCGAACAATCCGTTCCGTAAGGCGTACAACGTGCAGTTTCCGTACTTCACGGACCTCGGCATGGACAAGCTGATCTCGAAGGTCGAGAAGGTCGATCCGTACACCGTGAAGTTCACGCTGAAGGAAGTGAGCGCACCGTTCATCCAGAATATGGCGATGGAATATGCGTCGATCTTGTCGGCCGAGTACACGGACAAGTTGCTGAAGGACGGCAAGGCCGCCGACATCAACCAGAATCCGGTCGGCACGGGCCCGTTCATCTTCCGCAGCTACACGAAGGACGCGACCATCCGCTTCGACGGCAATCCTGATTACTGGAAGCCCAACGCGGTGCAGATCTCGAAGCTGATCTTCTCGATCACGCCGGACGCCGCCGTGCGCGTGCAGAAGCTGAAGAACAACGAATGCCAGGTGATGAGCTATCCGCGTCCGGGCGACATCGCGGCGCTCAAGTCGGCATCGAATGTCGATACGCCGTCGCAGGCGGGCTTCAACGAAGGTTACGTCGCTTATAACGTGACGAAGAAGGACCTCGGCAACACCGACGTGCGCCGCGCGCTCGACATGGCGATCAACAAGAAGGCGATCATCGATTCCGTGTATCAGGGCGCGGGCCAGCCGGCCACCGCACCGATGCCGCCGACCCAATGGTCGTTCGACAAGAATCTGAAGGGCCAGACCTACGACACCGCGAAGGCGAAGGCACTGCTCGCGAAGGCAGGCTTCCCGAACGGCTTCGAGATCACGCTCTGGGCGATGCCGGTTCAACGTGCATACAACCCGAACGCGCGTCTGATGGCTGAAATGATTCAGGCTGACTGGGCGAAGATCGGCGTGAAGGCGAACATCGTGTCGTACGAGTGGGGCGAGTATCTGAAGCGCGCGCACGCGGGCGAGCATGATGCGCTCTTGATCGGCTGGACGGGCGACAACGGCGACCCCGACAACTGGCTCGGCACGCTGCTCGGCTGCGACGCGGTGAAGGGCAGCAACTTCTCGAAGTGGTGCTACAAGCCGTTCGACGAACTCGTCGTGAAGGGCCGCTCGACCACCGATGTCGCCGCGCGCACGAAGGCGTACGTCGACGCGCAGCAGATCTTCGCGCAGCAACTGCCGTTCTCGCCGATCGCGCACTCGACCGTGTATCAGCCGGTCAGCAAGAAGGTGACGAACATGAAGATCGAGCCGCTCGGCTACGTGCGTTTCGACGGCGTGGGCATGCAGTAAGCTTTTGCTGCGGAACGGTTTTTGCACTAAACCATAACTAATCGAAAAGGTCCGGCGGCGTGGGTCGATCAACGATCCAAGCCGCCGGATACGTTTCTATCCCTACGAACGACTGCAAAGGGCGATCATGTTCCGATTCGTTTTGCGACGCATAGGAATGGTGATACCGACGTTCATCGGCATTACGATTCTCGCGTTCGCGCTCATCCACCTGATCCCGGGCGACCCCATCGAAGTGATGATGGGCGAGCGTGGCGTGGACCCGGCCATGCACGCCGAAGCCATGAAGCGCTTAGGCCTCGATCAACCGCTCCCGGTCCAGTATCTGACCTATGTCGGCCATGCGCTGAAGGGCGATCTGGGCACGTCCATCATCACCAATACCAGCGTGATGGGCGAATTTCTGGCGCGCTTTCCGGCCACCGTCGAACTCTCGATCTGCGCGATGATCTTCGCGCTCGCCGTCGGTCTTCCGGCAGGCGTCGCGGCGGCGCTGAAGCGCGGCACGGTTGTCGATCACGGCGTGATGGGCACCGCGCTCACCGGCTATTCCATGCCGATTTTCTGGTGGGGCTTGATCCTCATCATGTTCTTCTCCGCGAAGCTCGGCTGGACGCCGGTGTCGGGCCGCATCGCCGTGGAATACGACATTCCGCACGTGACGGGCTTCATGCTGATCGACTCGATTTTTTCGACCGATGAAGGCGCGTTCAAGTCGGCGCTGAGCCATCTGATCCTGCCGACCATCGTGCTCGGCACGATTCCGCTCGCGGTGATCGCGCGCATGACGCGCTCGTCGATGCTCGAAGTGCTGCGCGAAGACTACATCCGCACGGCGCGCGCCAAAGGGCTTGCGCCGCTGCGCGTGGTCGTCGTGCATGCGTTGCGCAATGCGCTGATTCCCGTCGTCACCGTGATCGGCCTGCAGGTCGGCACGCTGCTCGCAGGCGCGGTGCTGACCGAGACGCTGTTCTCGTGGCCGGGCGTCGGCAAGTGGCTCATCGACGCCATTTCGCGGCGCGATTATCCGGTCGTGCAAGGCGGCATTCTGATGATCGCGACGCTTGTGATCGTCGTAAATCTGGTCGTCGATTTGTTGTACGGCGTGTTGAATCCGCGCATTCGCCATACTCGCTGAGGAAACACAAGATATGGCTGACATTCAAAACAATCTCCCGCCGCAGGCAGTGATGCCGCCGCCGTCCGGCCGCATGGTCGCGGCGCGCGAGTTCTGGGCAAACTTCTCGCGCAATCGCGGCGCCGTTGCCGCGGGCGTGATCGTCACGTTGCTGATCCTCATCGCGTTGACGGCTCCGCTGATCGCGCCGCATAGCCCGATCGAGCAATATCGCGATTACGTCAAGATTCCGCCCGCGTGGCTCGAAGGCGGCAACCGCATGTTCCTGCTCGGCACCGACGAAGCGGGCCGCGACATCCTCTCGCGTCTGATGTACGGCGCGCGGCTGTCGTTCTGGATCGGCTTCGTGTCGGTGATTCTCGCGTTGATTCCGGGCGTCGTGCTCGGCCTGATGGCCGCGTTCTTTAGCTGGCTCGATACGCCGATCATGCGCGTGATGGACGTCCTGCTCGCGTTGCCGTCGCTGCTGCTCGCGGTCGCCGTCGTGGCGATCATCGGGCCGGGGCTCGTCAACACGATGCTCGCGATCGCGATCGTCGCGCTGCCGGGTTACGTGCGGCTCACGCGCGCGTCGGCGCTCGGCGAGTTGCAGAAGGAATACGTGACGGCATCGCGCGTGGCGGGCGCGGGCACCGTGCGGCTGATGTTCTCGCAAGTGCTGCCGAACTGCGCCGCGCCGCTGATCGTGCAGGCGACGCTCGGCTTCTCCTCCGCAATTCTCGATGCCGCCGCGCTCGGCTTCCTCGGCTTAGGCGTGCAACCGCCGGCGGCGGAGTGGGGCGCGATGCTCGCCTCGGCGCGCGATTACATCGAAAGCGCATGGTGGATCGTGACGATGCCGGGCCTGTCGATTCTGGTCTCCGTGCTCGTCATCAACCTTCTCGGCGACGGCCTGCGCGACGCGCTCGACCCGAAACTCAAACGGATGGGCTGACATGAACGATCTGTTGACTATCCGTAACCTGCAAGTGACGTTCGGCGGCACGCAGGCGGTCGATCGCATCGACCTTTCCGTGAAGCCGGGCGAAGTCGTCGGCGTCGTCGGCGAATCCGGCTCGGGCAAGAGCGTCACGATGATGGCGCTGATGGGCCTCATCGACGCGCCCGGCAAGGTCAGCGCCGATCAGATCACGTTCGACGGCAAAGACCTGCTGAAGGCGTCGGCGCGCGAACGCCGCAAGATCATCGGCAAAGATATTGCCATGGTGTTTCAGGACGCGCTGTCGAGCCTGAACCCGAGCTACACCGTCGGCTATCAGATCAAGGAAGTGCTGAAGCTGCACGAAGGCTTGCGCGGCGATGCTCTCAACAAACGCGCGCTGGAACTGCTCGATCAGGTCGGCATTCCGGACGCGAAGAGCCGCATCAACGCGTTTCCGCATCAGATGTCGGGCGGCATGAACCAGCGCGTGATGATCGCGATGGCGGTCGCGTGCAACCCGAAGCTCCTGATCGCCGACGAGCCGACCACCGCGCTCGACGTGACCATTCAGGCGCAGATCATGGAATTGCTCGTGAAGCTGCAGAAGGAACGCGGCATGGCGCTCGTGCTGATTTCGCACGATCTCGCCGTGGTGTCGGAAGTGGCGCAGCGCGTCGCGGTGATGTACGCGGGCGAGATCATCGAGACGAATCATGTGCCGACGATCTTCAGCGAGCCGCATCATCCGTACACCGAAGCGCTGCTCGCCGCGATTCCCGAACATAGCCGCGGTGCGGAGCGGCTCGCTGCGCTGCCGGGCATGGTGCCGGGCAAGGACGATCGTCCGAGCGGGTGTCTGTTTGCGCCGCGCTGCACGTATGCCGTCGAGGATTGCTGGAAGGCGCGGCCGAACCTGTTCCAGCTCGACCGGAACGATCCGGCGGTGCGCGCGCGTTGCATCAAGCCGTTGAACATCGATGTCGTGGTGGAAGGAGGCGCGCGATGAACGCCGTACCGAAGGAAATGAATCAGGATATCGTGCTCGCCGCGGACAACCTCGCGCGTCATTACAGCGTCAAGAAGAGCATGTTCGAGCAGGGCACGGTGAAGGCGCTCAACGGCGTGTCGTTCGAGCTGAAGCGCGGGCGCACGCTCGCGGTCGTCGGCGAATCGGGCTGCGGCAAGTCGACGCTCGCGCGCCAGCTGACGATGATCGAAGCGCCGACGTCGGGCCGGTTGCTCATCGACGGTGAAGATGTCGCGGGCGCGGGCAAGGAGAAGATCGCGCAACTGCGTCAGCGCGTGCAGATGGTGTTCCAGAACCCGTTTGCGTCGCTGAATCCGCGTAAGACCGTTGAGCAGACGCTCGGCGAGCCGCTTGCCATCAACACGAAGCTCAACGCCAGCGAGCGCGCCAAGCGTATCGCGCACATGATGCGCACGGTCGGCTTGCGGCCCGAGCACGCGACGCGCTATCCGCACATGTTTTCGGGCGGACAGCGGCAGCGCGTGGCGATTGCGCGGGCGATGATTCTCGATCCGCAGATCGTCGTCGCCGATGAGCCGGTGTCCGCGCTCGACGTGTCGATCCAGGCGCAGATCCTGAATCTCTTCATGGATTTGCAGGCGGAGTTCGGCACGAGCTACGTGTTCATCTCGCATAACTTGTCGGTGGTGGAGCATATCGCCGACGACGTGATGGTGATGTACTTTGGCGGCGTTGCCGAACTGGGCGACAAGCAGACGATCTTCGCGAAGCCGCGTCATCCGTACACGCGCGCGCTGATGTCCGCGACGCCCGCGCTGTTCGAGGAAGACCGCCGCATCAAGATCAAGCTGCAAGGTGAAATGCCGTCGCCGCTGAGTCCGCCGTCGGGCTGCACGTTCCATCAGCGCTGCCCGTATGCGATCGACCGATGCCGCACGGAGGAGCCGAAGCTGCGCGAGGTCGACGGACGTCAGGTGTCGTGCCATCGTGCAGAGGAAGTCGGGGACGGCGACGCCTGACTCGCGCCGGACGAGCGCCGGGTGCGCAGGACTCGACACACGAATGTTTTAAGATGTCGGTCGTGCCGGATTCATACGACAAGCCGCGCGCCTTCCGCGCGGCGTTCTCCCAAGCGACAGCCTTCGGGCTGTCGTTCGTCCTTTCCGTCGTGATTTTCGCGGCAGGCACGGCGGTGTCGCCGGCGAGTTTCGCCGTGATCGGGTCGCGCACGCCGCAGGCCGCGGGCGATGCCGGGTCCGCCGCCGCGCCCGCCAATCCCGCACCGCCGCCGCGCGTGGATCGCTCGACCGGCACCACGGCGACCGGCCCGGTACGCGTGCAGGCGCCGCGCATGCCGTTCTACGTCGCGACCAAGGGCGCGACGACCATCTATGTGCTCGGCACGCTCCATGTGGGTTTCGCGAGCGACTATCCGCCCGAGCAGCCGTTTCGCAAGTCGATTCTGGCGGCGCTGGATGCATCGCCTACGCTGGCGCTCGAAATTTCCCCCGACGAACTGCTGCTTTCACAAGACGATGTGAACCGCTATGGCATGTGCCGTAGCGAGTGTCTGATCGACTATCTGCCGGACTCGATGTGGAAGAAGGTCGAGACGCGCATGCGCAGCAATCCGGAGGCGCTGAAGGAGTTGCGGCATACGCGGCCGTGGCTTGCGTCGATGTTGATCGAAACGTACGACACGCTGAAGGCGGGGTTTCAGAGCGAGTACGGGACGGAGGCGCAGTTGCAGAACGTGTATCTGCGGGCGCGGGGGAAGATTGTCGGGCTGGAGACGTTGAACGAGCAAATTTCGACGTTCACCCGGCTGAGTTCGGCGCAGCAGCGCGAGATGCTGGCGCAGGATCTGGTGCAGACGCCGGCGGAGAATATCGCGGATGTGAAGGAGTTGCACAGGCTGTGGCGCATTGGGGATGCGGATGCATTGAAGGCTTGGGATGATGCTAAGAGCAGCAAGCTCGCGAGGTCGAAGGAGCTGGCGGCGCAGGTGGATAATCGCGTCGTGTATGAGCGGAATAGGCGGTTTGTGGCGCGGATGGTGGGGCTGGCCGCGCCGGATAAGCCAGTGTTTGTCGCGATTGGGGCGTTGCATCTTGGAGGCCTCAAGGGCGTGTTGGAGTTGTTGAGGAAGAGGGGGTTTGTGGTGGAGGGGGGGTGAGGCCAGCCCTACGAAAATCTATCATAGGTGATCAGGTATCCTCATCAAAGAGGCCGAGGCCGTAGCGGTGTCACATCGACGCACGACGCGCGCCTACTAGACCTCATCAACCACGCATTCGCTTTGAGAAGGCCACGATATCGACACCTTGTGCTCGCTGTGATTAGCCACGACGGACGACGGATCTCCCCGGTAGTAGCCGCTACCCTCGAAATGCAGTCCTTCGACTCGCACCAAATTCGATTTGCCGGAAACCGCAATGATTGATATGAGTTCCCACGAGACACCGCTCTTCAGTTGCCCTATTGTTGCGGCTGTACACGCCGAAAGTTTAAGAAATTCGAAGTCAGCGCTAGCCAGGATGCCACGCGCGCACGAAATGAACGAAGTTGATTCGACGGTCAGGGCACGACCACCATCCAAATAAATCGCGGTGTCGCAACCTTCCATTTGGGAAGCGCGAAGGCTGGGCATTGACGCGTGCCCAAACACGAACCCAAAGACCCCGTGAATGATCAAATCACCGCGTTTGCACTTGAGGGGGCGATCGAGAGTCATCGTATTGCCAGAGATGGCTCGAACAATTGCATATTGACTGGTAGCGCTTCCGGTGCCGATCAAAATTGCCTTACCCGCCCGAAAGCCAGTGCTATCCTCAACCTCAATGAGTTTCCCATTTACGGAAGCACATCGAGTGGAAGAAAAGTTGTCATGTCCCTGGCTGACGTACGAGCCGCCTTGGCTACCGATGACCTTGCTCGACTCTATCGAAAGACCATTTATTCCGGAACCGTTGCCTAAGCCGAATACACCTGCAATCGTGCAATACGCCCAGATACAGCTTCTAAAGAGCAGGGTATCGGATTGTGGCCCGTCTGGAATATCGATCGCACATCCAATAATTCCCCAGAAATTGCAGTTTGCCCAAGTCGATTCGAACGTGTCTGATTTGAAGAAGTCGCACTTCCTCGCGCTCCTGTAGCCGTTCGACGAAATTGGTGAGGATACAAAGTCAACATTCGAAAAATAGAGACGTACCGCCTTGATACCTCTTATCAGGAATTCACTTTCATCCGCACGATCCACGATGTTACGAAACTGCAAGTTTTCGAAGGCAATGTCGGAGATCACCGGCGATAGTGCTGAACTCTGTGCTTGGAGCATGAACATAGGTGCCGTCGCATCTTTATTGACAAGCAACGTCGCGCGTTTTCCTGCTCCAATAAAGCGAAAGCCCGATTTTTGGATTTTGATGTTGTTCACATACCAGAGCCCTGGACCGAATTCGATAACTGTCCCGACATCTGCCCCGTCGTACCCTGCCAAAGACTCGGCGAAATTCAAGGCGCGCTGAAGCGCCCCCGAACAGTCCGAACCAGCCACTGCACCGAATTGAGCGATATTTAAGCGTTTTCGCTCAATATCACCACTGTTAAGCACGGGTTTCGCAAGAAGCTTGCGTGAAAAGCAAGCAGCAAGCAATGCGCCAAAGTGCAGAAAAAATGTTCTTCGCAATTGAAACAGAGTGGCTCCTTACGCATTGCGCCCGAAATGAATTTCCACCTCGTCAAGTTTTATGACGCGCGCGGGGATTCTTACGACAACGGCGCCAGCGGCACGTCGTCAAGAGCGACCGAGTTCGCACCGATTACGGATCCTTCTCCCGAAGTTACCACTCCGAGAATACAAGCTCCAGCGCCGATGACGGCATGATTCGCGATGATTGAAATTCCGGGTCTCTTACCACCTCGCGCTCCGCTCACTACGTTTGGTCAAATTTTACGCCGTCGCCAATTACGGCATGAGCATGCACCACGATGCCCATCCCTTGGAACGCTAGAGGAACGTTCTTTCCGACTTTGGCAGTCGACGGGAGAACCACCAAAAAAGAAGTCTGTTCACCGCCGTCAGCAGTGAGGGCGGAACGGAACGCCGCAAAGATATGACCACTTGGATACTTCGTAGATCCAAATTATAACCAACCGAAATTGCATTGAGTGCTTGTCACTCGTATTTAGTTAGAGAGACTTCCTATCTAGAAAATCGAGTTTTAACGAGCATTTTGGCAAATGCGAGGTTGGTGACGAGATACCGCCGCCACATACGTCGCGGTTCCTGAAGTACTCTATACAACCATTCCAAACCGCAACGCTGCATCCAACTCGGTGCCCGCCGCACTTTTCCCGCTGTTACATCAAACGTTCCGCCGACACCCATAACAAAATCCACATTTAATATATCCTTCCATTGGTTAATAAAAATTTCTTTTTTTGGTGAGGTTATTGCGACAAACAAGAGGCGAGCGCCTGATTCGCTAATCTTGCGCACTACGCTTTGCTCATCATCCCAAAAAAAACCGTGATGATATCCTGCAATTTCAAGCGAGGGATGACGGCTAGCGACAACAGTTGCTGTCCGCTCCACAATGTCCTGTGTACCGCCTAATAAGTACACTGGAAAACCGCTTTCGGCGGCCATAGCCAAGAGTCGATCGAACAAGTCGACTCCTGCGACTCGCTCTGGCACATGATGTCCAAGAAACCGCGCACCCCAGACCACGCCCATACCGTCAATATTAATAATATCGCAGGCTCGCACGGATTCAGAGAGCGCGGCATCCGTCTGCATATTAACCAGCTTGGCGACATTGACCACGACATGTTGCGTAAAGCGATGCGAGTGGATTCGAGCAGACCCAACTATAGGTAATGTCTTAATTAGGTAAACTAACCATTAGTTACACTAATCTAATAGCAAAAGATGATTCTTGGCCTCCGAGGCTTGTGCACGGACGTGACGGAGATGAAATACGGAGAAGCGAATCAAATATTCGTTTAAGCTGCATTTAAGCAGCGATTCGCGATACGGAAAAGAAGAGGTGCGTCGCGTCGGATGCGCCGGGAGCAGAACGCGAAAGCGCGCGACTCATTGCGAGATCGCGTGCCGGATTAATGAAGCAATTAAGCAACCCGATATTCACCACCAAAGGCGTCATCACCGTCGGCAATTGAACTCTTATCAGCGCATTCTTGTCGGGCAATTCCAATAATGCCGCCGGCACCATATTGAAGTTCGCGGCCATCGTCGCGGGATTGCCGTGGAACACGCCGACCAGAATTGGCACGCCGACGCCGCCCGTCATCACCGGGAATGCGGCGAAACCGTTGCCCATCACCATCGTGAAGAGCGCCACGCCGATCACATACACCGCCACCGCGACGATCCGGTAATCCATGTTGACGTAAGCCGTCGTCACGTGCGCGACCGCCTTGCCCACGCCCGCGTCCGAAAACACCAGCCCGAGCATGCCGAGCATCTGCGGCAGCACGGCCGCCCACGAAAGCGCGTCGATCAGGCGGCGCGTTTCGCGCATCGACTGGCCGACGGTATCGCGCGTCATCACGCACGCAATCGTGAGTGCGATCACGCAGCCGACGCCGAAGCCGATCAGCGTCACGTTCTTCAACTCGATCAACGGCACGCCGCCGAACACGAGATACTTCGCGCCGCGCGTGAAGATCACGGAGACAACCGGAATGGTCAGCGCAACGAACAGATTGTTGCCGAGGCGCACGGCACTCTGGCGACGCGTCTGCTCGGCGAGCATCTTCGGCTTCGCGCCGGTCACGCCGCCGAGTCCCGCGATCAGCGCCATCGCCACGACGAGCACGCCGACTACCGTGACCGGCAGCCAGTCGCCGATGTGAAGCTGACCCACCGGGGAGACAATGGCGGATTTTTTGCCGCCGATGCTAGCTCAAGAGCAAGCAGTGGAAATCGGGGTATTGGCACGACGCGGAACCGCAGGTCGAGAGATAGCGCGACAGACGGGCTTGTCGCGCAATACGGTGGCGTCGTTACCTGCGCGACGAGAACGCGACACGCTACAAACCGCGCGAGCCGCGCCGAACCAAACCTGAGCCGTTCAAGAGCCACCTGCTCGAACGGGTTGCGGCCGCTCGACCGCATTGATGCTGGCGATCGCGCTATTGCGCGAATTGCAAGAGGATGGTTACGAAGGTGGCATCAGTCTGCACAAGGAATTTCTCCCACTCCACAAGCGTGCCGACCCGGCGCCCGTCGTGCGGTTCGAAACGCCAGCCAGCAAGCAGATGCAGGCAGAATTTACAGTCATTCGTCGTGGCCGCACGCCATTACTGACGCTGGTGGCCACGCTCGGTTACAGCCGTGCGAGCTTCATGCACGTCACTGCGAGGAAGACGCCCACGACCTTATGCGAAAGCCTGCGTGAAGCGTGCGTATATTCCGGTGGCACACCCGAGCATGTCCTATTCGATAACGCAAAGTAGGTAACCCTCGAGTGCGACGCATACGGTAACGGCGAACATCGATGGAATCGGGAACTCCTTGCGCTGGCCGATAGCTATGGCTTCACGCCGAAGGTCTACCGGCTCGTACCGAGCAGAGATCAAGGGCAAGGTTGAACGCTTCAACCGTTATCTGAAACAAGAGTTGGCGCGTTTGGTGTTCATCGAGCGTGAAGAGAATGTGATGCTACTTGGATCATCTGGCGTCGGCAAAACACACATTGCGTGTGCGCTCGCCCTTCGAGCGACGTACGCCGGAATCAAGACGCCTTTCCTTACGGCAGCCGAGTTCATGATGCAGTTGGCAACCGCGCGGCAGCAGAATCGGTCGCACGAGTTCTTCAATCGCGCGGTCATGCGGCCGAGGTTACCCATCATCGATGAAATCGGCTATCTGCCGTTCGGACGTGAGGATGCCGACCTATTCTTTAACGTCGTTGCAAAGCGCTATGAGCGGGCTTCAATCATATTGACGAGCAACCTACCGTCCACGCAATGGTCGACAGCGGTTGCCGATGACCAGACGCCCACGGCTGCGATGCTCGCCTGGCTGCTGCATCACGCTCACATCGTTCAAATCAGCGGCGAAAGCTACCGGCGCAAGGACAAGCGAAACGCCGGCAAGCGCGACACGGAAAGCCGCGAAAGCAGCCGCGTAGTACAGGACCTTGGGGGCAGATTTACTTCGGCGATTCCACGTTTGCCGGAGCAGGCCGATCGGTCTGACTAGACGTCGCTGGACACTTCCCATCTCCGGGTCACATAGCGTCCGGCTCGCGCCGCGTCGTCCTCCCTGATCACCCGTGCGGGAGATCCGGCAACTGTGGTAAACGAGCGCACGTACCGGGTGACAACACTCCCCGCGCCGATAGTCACGTTGTCCCCAATCTCAACATCTTCAATGATGCAAACGTTGGGCCCGATATACACGTTCTGACCGATTGTCGCTGCCCGCCCGTGATTGCTTCCAATAGTCACGTTTTGCGAGATATTGCAGTTCGCACCGATGACCGCGGTCTCATTCACGACAATTCCGCCGAAATGTCCAATATAAAAGCCGGGCCCGATCGTCGTTCCGACGGGGATCACAATTCCGAAGCGACGCTGTTGGGAACGCAACTTAATGCGGAGTAATCTGCCGATAAACGTGCCTCTCATGCCCGAGGCGAGCCGAAACCAAACGAGATAATTGAAGCCTTCCTTCGACAGAAACGTGCGGATAAACGCTCCAGAATCTGTTCTCCCACAGACTCGAAAAAGGTCGCTTTGAATGAGTTTGATGATTTCTTTCATATCGTCTGGAGAACGCTTATCTATGGACACACAGTTTCGCGGCTCGGCGCGAAGAGTCGATCATTTATTATCATAGGACTCCCATGCATTAGAACCAGTCTCACGATTCGACAAGGAAAGTCTGTTGTTTCTTCCCGATCTCGCAAGTGAATGTCGGGACGAATCGGATTTGATGGGATATTTGATTTCCGGATAGAGAGTCGATCTTTTCGCCCGGTGTGACCAAGCAAATGTCAGCGCGACACCGCCGTCCATGATCCGACCGTCTCGCCCGGTTGGTCGCAACGCCAGATGATCCCGGTCGTTGCATCGGTAATCTCACTGCCGTAAGAAGCACGCACGACGCCCCGCGGCGGCGCATTATCCGTGCGCCTGATTTGAATGCGTCCAGGGGCGAGCCGCGCAGCCGCGCCGATGGTGCCGACACGCTGCATCGAGCGATCGATTGAATTTTCCTCATCCAGCAGCGCGCCTATCGTCAACGGACCATTTGACACGGCGTACAGCGTGGATCCGCAGCTTAGCGCAGTGTTTTTTCTCAGGACCAGTTCATTGATGCTGGACGGCGCGTCGACGCCGATCATGATCGCGCTGTTGTATGCCTTGTTCACGGTCGTGCTAGAACAACGCTCAAACGCGTTGCGCTCGATGCGGACCGTCGCTCCGACATCCGGATCGCATGCTCCAAGGTACAGCGCTCGACCGAGCAAGTCTTGCGCGTGGTTGTCGCGGAAAATCAGCGAGCGAAAGTAGCGGATCTGCAACCAATTCACTGTTCTCGTGCGTCATCTGTTGCCCGACGAGCACCAGCCGGAAGTCGGCACCACAGCCTCCGAGCCTGGCGATAGCGCGGAACAGGTTCCGGTGATCTTTCTGCGCGTTCCACCGTGCAACGCAGCCGATCACAGGCAGGTCATCGGTGATATCCCCGACGCAAGTCGCCGTCGACGAGAAGCACGCGTTGGCCGCCCGATGCGAGGATCGCCGCAAGATTCACGGAGATGAACGACTTGCCCAGCCCCGGCGTCGCGCCGGTGATCAACACCACGTTGCTAGGCGCGGCAAGCAGCGCGAACTTGAGCGCCGTGCGCAAACTGCGCAGGCTCTCCACAGCCGGATCGGCCGGGAAGCGTTCGGCCAGGACCGGCCTGGCCGCCCCCTTGTGACGCTCATGGAAATAGGACTTTTGCGCCTCGTCCATGACTAGAATCAGCTCTGCTTCCCTGCAATCCGCGACAGTGAGTTGCCTTGCACGGTGCGTTGAAATATCGATACCGTTCATCCGCATCACTTGGTTCGCAAACGATGCTGGCGGAGATCCGATGAGCGCGCCAATCCCTGCGGACCATACGCGGACCGCGGGAAGTCGAAGAGAGAAGATTCCGGCCGCCATCGGACTTCGGCAGATGTTCCCTTCACAAACGATCAATACCGACGCGAACATTGCAGAATCCCGAGGCGGGACTGACGAACCGAAGGCCATCAGTAGCCCGCGATCTGCCGGCCGAGATTCGTTCCCTGAGCACTCGGCAACAAGAGATTGGCGATGCGGTTCCAACGAGCAAGTCCCGTTCGGGCGACGAGCAACACCAGCAATTCGGCGACGATGAATCCGATGAAGTAAGCGCCCCCGTCACCGAGAAAAATGCGAGAGACGGGATAGTTCCAGGTGAGGAAGCCAGCGATCGCGGCGATCACGACGATCGCCATATTCACCACCAGATGATCACCGACTTGCGCCGCGACGATTCCGATCGACGAGAGGATGAGGATGGCGACCACGGAAGCCAGGCCGTTCATGCCGTCGATGATATTGATGGCGTGCACGAGTCCGGAAACGGAGAGTACGGTGAAGAAAATGGAGCACGGGAGATAGACGAGCAAAGCGTCGACGTAACTCAACCCGACGCGTTCCACCACTGCCTCCAGAAGGAAACAGGCCAGCAATGCGGCGATCATCGACGTGATCAGGCGGACCCGCGGGCTGACGCGCTTGGTCAAATCTTCCACGAGACCCGAAAGGAATGCGGGCAAAGAGCAGATCAGCAGGAGCAGCGCTTGCGTTTGAGGCGCCGAAGGGTTCAGCACGGAACCGACGGTGAGCGCGATCGCGACGGCTATTGCGATGCCAACGCCACCGACACGCGGGACTGCGATGGCGTGCACTTTCTGTACGCCATCGAGATCCAGATCCATCGAAAGAGGCCCGTGCCAGTTCTTAAAACGGACTGTCAACGAAACAAAAATATACGAAGTTGCCAACGCAACCAGCAACAGGACACAAGTCATCACAGACACCAACATCAGTTAGCCAAAGAGCAATCGCAACGAACAAGTCGCAGTCCAATTGCGCCAATTTTTACGATTGGGCCTTTGCATATGCGCCTCGAAATGAATGGGTCGCGAGACGGCCGATTTGATCGGCAAAGGAATTGCGAACGAATCGCACTCGAAAGGAGAATTTGATTTGCAGCGTTCGGCGAACGTAAAGCAGCAGGCGGCACGTCGAGCACTTTGTTGCCTAAACGAAAGCGTAAATTGCCTCTTGCCAACCACTTAGGAAGCGCATTTTGAGTATCAACGTGCGAGCGTGTCCAGCGCCGGGGCAGCTATTTAGTCCCAGTCCTAGCGGAATATTAAATGAGGATAACTTACTGAAAGTTACATGTGTTACTCGCTTCGCGCTTGCTTGAAAATACTGCGTGAAGGCAAAAAATCCGCGAATGTTGCTGTCACAAGCTACGCGCGGGCGCTTGGATCGCGCGCTGTCATATGAGCGACGATGCGCGTGCCAAGGCGGCGCACGCCTTGGCACGGGGGAGGGGACGTTGAGAAGCGCGGACGGTCAGGGAAGCCTTGACCCTCAGGCTTTCTCAGAATCGGGGCTTGATCGCTGGATATTTTTTGCGGTAAGCGATGTGATTCGCGGCATCAAATAAACATCAACCAATTAAGCAAGATAATATTCACCACCAAAAGCGTCACCGCCGTCGGCACTTGAACTTTTATCACCGCATTCTTGTCGGGCAATTCCAATAATGCCGCCGGCACAATGTTGAAGTTCGCCGCCATCGGCGTCATCAGCGTGCCGCAGTAGCCGGAAAACATGCCGATTGCGGCCATCGTCGCGGGATTGCCGTGGAACACGCCGACCAGAATTGGCACGCCGACGCCGCCCGTCATCACCGGGAATGCGGCGAAACCGTTGCCCATCACCATCGTGAAGAGCGCCATGCCGATCACATACACCGCGACCGCGACGATCCGGTAATCCATGTTGACGTAGGCCGTCGTCACGTGCGCGACCGCCTTGCCCACGCCCGCGTCCGAAAACACCAGCCCGAGCATGCCAAGCATCTGCGGCAGCACGGCGGCCCAGGAAAGTGCGTCGATCAGACGGCGTGTCTCGCGCATCGACTGGCCGACGGTATCGCGCGTCATCACGCACGCAATCGCCAACGCGATCACGCAGCCGACGCCGAAGCCGATCAGCGTCACGTTCTTCAGCTCGATCAACGGCACGCCGCCGAACACGAGATACTTCGCGCCGAGCGTGAGGATCACGGTGACGACCGGAATGGTCAGCGCAGGCACGAACAGCTTGTTGCCGAGTCGCACGGCGCTCTGGCGGCGCGTCTGCTCGGCGAGCATCTTCGGCTTCGCGCCGGTCACGCCGCCGAGTCCCGCGATCAGCGCCATCGCCACGACGAGCACGCCGACTACCGTGACCGGCAGCCAGTCGCCGACAAGAAAAATCAGCGCGTAGATCAGCCAGAATCCGCCCGCGGAGACGCGCTTCGGATGCGACTTGTCCGTGATGATCATGCCGCCGACCACCAGCAGAATGATGCCGACGAGATAGAACAGATAGTTGATCGTGAGCGTCATGCTTTTTCTCCGGCGACGTTGCGCGTGAGGGCGTCGAGTTCGCGCGCGAGCCTGCGGTCGAGCAGCCACAGGCGGAAGCCGTGGATCAGGAACGCGCAGATCGCGGTGGGAATGCCCCACACCGCGACGTGCATCGGTTCCACGACGATCCCCGCTTCCTTCAGGAACGTGACCATCAGCACGATCGCGCCGAACGCGACGAAGATGTCCTCGCCGAAGAACAGGCCGACATTGTCGGTCGCCGCCGAGTACGCGCGCAGCTTTTGGCGCGTCGCGTCGGAGAGTTTGCCGTAGCGCGCTTCGGTGGCGCCTTCGGCCATCGGCGCGAGCAGCGGGCGCACCATCTGCGGATGGCCGCCGAGCCCGGTCAGGCCGACCGCCGCCGTGATCTCGCGCACGAACAGATAGACGATCAACAGCCGCCCGGCTGTCGCCGCCTTGATGCTCGATATCCACATCTGCGCCCGCTCGCGCAGTCCGTGACGCTCCAGCAGGCCGATCACCGCGAGCGGCAACAGGATGATGAGCGGAATATTGCGCGTCTTGAGAAAGCCGCTGCCGATCGCGGTCAGAATCTTCTCGACCGGAAAATGTGCCGCAAAACCGGTGATGATCGCCGCAGCCGCGACGATCAGCATCGGATTGAAGCGCAGCACGAAGCCCACGATGATGACGGCCACGCCAATGAGCGGCCATAAGTTGACGGAATCTGCCATGAGTTCTCCAAACAAGTCAGACGTCACGCCTCGAACCGGGCGCGTGGTTTCACAACATGCGGCTCTTGTCAGGTCTTTCGTGGCCGCTTGCTAAAACGCCCCGGCTAGGCGGGGCGTTCGATCTTCGATGAATCGCGTCAGGCGGCGGCGTGCGCGGCGCGTACTTCGATGCCCGCGTCCGCCAGTGCATCGCGAATGCGCCGGGCGAATTCCAGCGCGTGCGCGCCGTCGCCGTGCAGGCAGATGGTCTGCGCGTTGAGCGGCACCCATTCGCCGGACACGGCCTGCACGCGCTGCTCGCGCACCATCGCGAGGGTGCGGTCGAGCACGAGGTTTTCGTCGTCGAGCAAGGCGCCGGGCTCCTTGCGCGGCACGAGCGAACCATCCGCGCGATAACCGCGATCCGCGAACACTTCCTCGATCGCGATCAGCCCCGCGCGCCGCGCCGCCTCGATGAGCCCGCTGTTCGCAAGCCCGAACACGAGCAGCGACGGATCGAAGTCGTGCACGGCGGAAACGATGGCATCGGCGATTTCGGTGCTTTTCGCCGCTTGGTTGTAGAGCGCGCCGTGCGGCTTCACGTGCGCGATGCGCCCGCCTTCCGCCTGCGCGATCGCCGAGAGCGCGCCCAGCTGATACAGCACGCCCGCGTAGATTTCCTCGGGCGGCAGGTCCATTTCCCTGCGGCCGAAATTCTCGGGATCGTTGAAACTCGGATGCGCGCCGATGGCCACGCCCTTTTCGACGGCCCAGCGCACGCAGTCGCGCATCGCGGTAGCGCCGCCCGCGTGCCAGCCGCACGCGATGTTCGCGGAACTCACGAGATCGAGCAGTGCTTCGTCGGAGCCGCAGCCTTCGCCGAGATCGGCATTGAGATCGATTTCCATGATGTTGTTTGCAGTCATTCGTTGAATGTTGAGGGTGATGCGCCGCGTCCGTCGCGCGGCTTCCGGTTCACGAGCCGGCGCGTGCAATGCGTTCCTCGTGCATGGCGATCGCGGTTTCCACTTGACTCACATACTGACGTTCGTCCGCGAGCGCATGGCGCGCCTCTTCCACCGATGTTTCGACGAAGCGCACGCCGCCGTTCAGCCTCACCTGCGCGAGCTTCCACAAATCCGCCTTGATGACCGCGCCGATCTTCGGATAGCCGCCCGTGGTCTGCGCGTCGCCCATCAGGACGATCGGCTGGCCGTTCGGCGGCACCTGGATCGTGCCCGGCAACACCGCATGCGACAGCAACTCGATCTTCTGGCTGCGTTCCAGCGCCGTGCCCGCGAGACGAAAGCCCATGCGGTTGCTGTTCGGCGTGATCGTCCATTCGTCGTTCCAGAAATCGCGCTGCGCCTGTTCGCTGAAACTCTCGTACTCGGGGCCGCGCAGCACGCGGATCGGCGGCGCCCACGCGAGGCTCGGCGCATGGCGCCCACGCCGCACGGGTTCGTCGACGAGCACGAACTTGCACCACGCCGGCGCTTTCACGCCGAACGCGGGTTCTTCCGGCGAAAACGCGATGCCCTTGTGCGGCTGCGGCACGCCGACCGGCAGACGGTCGCCGTCGCGCAGCGCGCGTCCGCCGAGTCCGCCGAAACACGCGGCGAGATCGGTCGAGCGCGAGCCGAGCATCGGCAGGACGTCGATGCCGCCCGCAATGCACACGTAGGCGCGCATGCCGCGCTTGGCCGCGCGCAGCGTCAGTTCCTGCCCCGCGCGTACCGGCAGGCTCCACCACGAATAGACTGGCCGGTCGTCGAGCGTCGCGCCGAAATCCGTCCCGGCGATAGCGATGCGCGTCGCATGTTTGAAGCGCAGCACGGTCGGCCCGAACGTCACCTCGATGCCCGCCGCATCCGGCCGGTTCCCGACGATACGGTTGCCCACTTCGAGCGACAGCGCATCGAGTGCGCCGCCCGAACTCACGCCGAGATGTCGATAGCCGTGGCGTCCCAGATCCTGTACCGAAGTCAGCACGCCCGCGCGAATGACGTCGATCATGCGCGTACCTCCAGCACCGTGAAGCGCACGCGGTCGCCGGGCTGCATCAGCGTCGGCGGATTTCTGGCCGGATCGAAGAGCGCGAGTTCGGTGCGTCCCAGCAACTGCCAGCCGCCCGGCGAAGCCGCCGGGTAAATGCCCGTCTGCTCGCCGCCGATGCCAACCGAGCCCGCCGGCACCTCGAGCCGCGGCTCGGCGCGGCGCGGCATGTGCAGCGCGGGATCGAGCCCGCCGAGATACGCGAAACCCGGCTTGAAGCCGAGAAAGAACACGATGTACTCCGCCGCGGTATGGCGTTTCACCACTTCGTCGATGGACAAGCCCGTGTGCTTGGCCAGCGCCGCGAGATCGGGGCCGTCGGCGCCGCCGTAGCGCACCGGAATCTCGATGTCGGCGCTGTCCGCGTCGATCGTCTGGACGGCGTCCCAGCCGCTTTCGAGCTGCGCGGCGAGCGTTTCGTAGTCCGCCGCGAGCGGATCGAACACGATCGTCAGGTTGTTCATGCCCGGCACCACCTCGACGACGTGCGGCATCAGGCGCGCATGCTCCGCCAGCGCCCAGATGCGGCGCTGGCAGTCGAGCGTGGCGGGCGGCGCGGCTTCGCACACGAGCGCGGTGTCGCCCAGCGGATGAATACGTGGTTTTGTCATGCCTTTGATTGCCTTTGCGACCCGCAAATTTCGCCCGTCGGGTGAGTCTTGCGTCGTCGCAGAATGTTACATTGTCAATAAATTATCAAGAAATTATCAATTAACGTTTTCGCCAAGGCGCGCGGCGTGCTTGTCGAAATGGCCTTGCGCTACACTCCAACGCACTTTTTAACCTTCAAGAACCATGCCGCGCCATCCCACCAAGATCGTGTCGTCCGAGCATCTCGTCTCCGAAAGCAGCGCGGAACTGTCGGAATTCGAATATGGCCTCATCATGGCGGGTAATGCGTTCAATCGCTGGATGGTGCGCTGCATGTCGGCGGCGGGCGCGAAGGACATGACGGCGGTGGAAGTGTCACTGCTGCATCACGTGAGCCATCGCGATCGCAAGAAAAAGCTGGCCGACATCTGTTTCGTGCTGAATATCGAGGACACGCACGTTGCCACGTATGCGCTCAAAAAACTCGTCGCGCGCGGCTATGTGAAAAGCGAGAAGACGGGCAAGGAAGTGTTCTTTTCGGCGACGCCGGCAGGGCGCGAATTGTGCGGGAAATATCGCGAAGTGCGCGAGGCCTGTCTTATCGCGACGTTGCGCGAGAGCGGTCTCAGCAACGAGCAGATCGGCGAGGCCGCCCAGTTGATGCGCAATGCGTCCGGTCTCTACGACACCGCCGCGCGCGCTGCGGCGTCGCTCTGATCTCTCCCGCCGCTAATAAACCTTCGATTCGGTAACGATTGCGTCGAGCGGCATGTCGTGCGCCTCGCGCGGCAACGTGCCGCATCTGCCCGCCTCGAACGCAATGCCGATGGTCGCCGGCCGCCGCGCGCCGGGCCACTGGGCGAGCGTGCGGTCGTAGTAGCCGCCGCCGTAACCCAGCCGATAACGCTCGGCGTCGAAACCCACGCACGGAATCAGCAGCAGTTCCGGAACCACGACGCGTTCCTCAGCAGGCACGGGAATCCGGTAACGGCCTGTTTTCATTGGCGCGCTGGCGTGCCACGCGTGAAAAGCCATCGGCGCGTGCGCTTCGACGACGACCGGCAGCGCCGCCGTGCGCGTCGGTTCGGCGGCGAGCCAGCGGGCGAGGGCATCGCGCGCATCGAACTCGCCGGCGACCGGCCAGTAGAACCCGACGCACTGCACATCATGCCGCGCGATCAGCGCTTCGAGACGGCGCGCGAGCGCCTCACTTCGCGCGACGTGATCCGCCTGCTCGCTCTGCGCTTCGCGCGTGGCGAGCAACGTCGCGCGCAAGGCGCTTTTCGGCTCGCTTTTCGGCGCGCTCCGGGGTTTCGCGGAAACGTTGCGTGCTATGCTTTCCTCCGATCTCAAGACCTGCTTCAAGACCATTCGCGCTCCAGAAATAACGATGTCAAAACGCCTCAACCGAGTATATCTCGCGGTCGGTGCTGCCTTGACCGCCGCGACGCTCGTCGCTTGCGGAACGGCTTCCGCCGTTCGTCCCGACGCCGATCTCACGCCGTCGCCCGACGACCGCATCTTCCTGCAGCTGCGCGACGCCGCACGCACGAACGACGCAGGCAAAGCCGCCGCGCTCGCCGCGCAGATTCCGGATTATCCGGCGCCGAGCTATGTCGAATACTTCACGCTCAAGCCGCAGTTGTTCGACTCGCAAGGCCACGCGCGCATCGACGCGCCCGACGCGCCCGTGCTCTCGTTCCTGCAACGCTACGACGGTCAGGCGATCGCCGACCGCATGCGCAACGATTATCTCGTCGTGCTCGGCGGCCGTCACGACTGGAAAAACTTCGAGCAGCAATATCCCCGTTTCGTGCTCAACGACGACACGCAGGTCAAGTGCTACGCGCTCGAAGCACGCTTGTCGCACGGCGAGAACGTCGCGGATGCGGCGCGCGCGCTGCTCGTCGATCCGAAATGGTACGGCGACGGCTGCGTCGATCTGATCGGCGCGCTCGCGGAGTCCGGCCAGTTCACGAGCGACGACATCTGGCAGCAAATCCGCCTGGCCTACGAGCAGAACTACACGTCGACGGGCGGGAATATCGTCGAGGCGCTCGGGCAGGAAAAGCCGAAAGGCACGCTGCTCGACGATGCCGTCAACAAGCCGCCGCTCTATCTCGCGCGCGGCGTCATGCCGAATACGCCCGCGCATCAGCTGACGCTGCTCGCGATCACGCGCATGGCCCGCAACGATCCGGCGATGGCCGCGGCCACATTCAGTTCCGTCGCGCCGAGCCTTACGCCCGCCGAGCGCGCGACCGGCTGGGGCACCATCGGCTATCAGGCGGCGCTCAAGCGCATGCCGGCGGCAGCGGACTGGTACCGGCTGTCGGCGAATGCGCAGCTGTCGAATCCGGCGTACGAGTGGCGCACGCGCAGCGCGCTGCTCGCGGGCGACTGGAACATGGTGCGCTGGTCCATCGAGCAGATGCCGCCCACGTTGCGCGCGCAGCCCTCGTGGGTCTACTGGCACGCGCGCGCCGTGAAGCAGGCCGGCGACGCGGCCACGGCGAATCAGGAATTCCAGACCATCGCCGATCAATACAACTTCTACGGCCAACTCGCGCTGGAAGAACTCGGCCAGAAGATCAACGTGCCGCCGCGCACGACCGTCTCGGACGCCGAAATCGCGCAGATGCAGTCGGTGCCGGGTTTCGCACTGTCGCAGCGTTTCTACGCGCTGAACATGCGGCTCGAAGGCAACCGCGAATGGAACTGGCCGCTGCGCACGATGACCGACCGTCAGCTGATCGCCGCCGCGCAGTACGCGAAGCGCATCGAAATGTTCGACCGCACTGTGAACACGGCCGACAAGACGAAGAGCGAGCACGATTTCACGCTGCGCTATCTGTCGCCGTTCCGCGATATCGTCGAGCGAGATGCGCAGACCACCGGTCTCGACATCGAATGGGCGTACGGGCTGATTCGCCAGGAATCGCGTTTCATCATCAACGCGCGTTCGGAAGTGGGCGCGGGCGGCCTCATGCAACTGATGCCCGGCACGGCGCAACTCGTGGCCAAGAAGATCGGCCTCGGGCCCGTATCGCGCGAGCAGATGAACGACATCAACACCAATATCCTGCTCGGCACGAATTACCTGTCGATGATCTACAATCAATTCGACAACTCGCCCGTGCTCGCCACCGCCGGCTATAACGCCGGGCCGGGCCGGCCGACCAAGTGGCGGCAGGACTTGCGCGCACCCGTGGAGGGCGCGGTTTTTGCTGAAACTATCCCGTTCACCGAGACTCGCGATTACGTGAAGAACGTGCTGTCGAACACCGTCTACTACGCCGCGTTGTTCGAAGGCCGTCCGCAGTCGTTGAAGGCGCGTCTGGGCTATATCGCGCCCTGACGCCTTCGCAGCGTAACTTCACGCCCGCGCGTCTCCTGATAAGACGCGCGGGCGTTCTCTTTTCGGCCCGCCGTTCCGATACCGCATCCGTCAAGCCGTGACCAAGAGGCGAATATGCGACACCAACATGTAGCGCTGATCGGCGGTTCGGGTTTCATCGGCAGTCATCTCGTCAACGCGCTCGTCGATCTCGGCAAGAAAGTGCGCATCGCGACACGGCGGCGCGCCAACGCCGCGCATCTCACGCTGCTGCCCGTCGATGTCATCGAAACCGATGTGCACGATCCGCTGCAACTCGCTGCGTTCGTCGAGCAGGCCGATGCGGTGATCAATCTTGTCGGCGTGTTGCAAGGGCGGCGCGGCGAACCCTACGGGCCCGAATTTGCCCGCGCGCATGTCGAACTGCCGCGCAAGATTGCCGCCGCGTGCGAGGCGAAAGGCGTGCGGCGCCTGCTGCACATGAGCGCGATCGGCGCCGATTCGGACGGACCGAGCATGTATCTGCGCTCCAAGGGCGACGGCGAGAAGATCGTGCGCGAATCCGGCCTCGACTGGACGATCTTTCGCAGCTCGGTCGTCTTCGGTCCCGAAGACAATCTGCTCAACCAGTTCGCGTTTCTGGAGCGCGTGTTTCCGGTGATTCCGCTCGCCTGCGCCGACGCCCAGTTCCAGCCGGTGTTCGTCGGCGACGTCGCGAAGGCGATGGTCAACGTGCTCGACCTCGACGCCGCCAACCGCCACGTCTACGAACTCGCGGGGCCGGGCGTCTATACGCTGGCGGAACTGGTGCGTTTCGCGGGCGCGACCATCGGCAAACATGCGCGCATCATTAAGCTGCCGGAGAGCCTCGGCCGCCTTCAGGCGATGACCATGGAACTGGCGCCCGGCGAGCCTATCCTTTCGCGCGACAATCTCGATTCGATGAAAACGCCGAACATCGCGAGCGGGCCGCTTGCGCCGGAACTCGGTATCGAGGAACCGGCGAGCATCGAGGCGATCGCGCCGCTGTATCTCACGGGCAACTCGTCGCGCTCGCGCTTCAACTCTTTCCGCGCAACTGCGCATCGTTAAATTTTTGATTTCGACTGCATGAAACTCGTTATCGGTGACAAGCTCAATTCTTCCTGGTCGATGCGTCCGTGGGTGCTGCTCAAGCATTTCGGCATCCCGTTCGACGAAGTGCTGATCCGCCTCGGCCGCCACGATACGCAAGCGAACATTCTCGCCGTATCGCCGTCCGGCAAGGTGCCGTGCCTCGTCACCGAGGCGGGCGACGCCGTGTGGGAATCGCTGGCGATCATCGAGACGATTGCCGAGTTGCATCCCGAACACGCCATGTGGCCGCGCGATGCCGCCATTCGCGCGCGCGCCCGCAGCATCAGCGCGGAGATGCACGCCGGTTTCGCCGATCTGCGCCAGAACATGCCGATGGAAATCACGAAGCACGCGCCGGGCACGGGCGCGACGCCGGGCGTGCTGGCGAACATCGCGCGCATCGAGGCGATCTGGGCCGAATGTCTCGCGAAGTCGGGCGGGCCGTTTCTGTTCGGCGAGTTCGGCATTGCGGATGCGATGTTCGCGCCGGTCGTCATGCGCTTCAATTCCTACGGGCCGAAACTGAGCGAGACGTCGCGCGCGTATGCGAAGCGCATCACGGCACTGCCCGCGGTCGCGGCCTGGATCGACGGCGCGCGCGAGGAAACGCAATGAACATCTACGCCGTGGGCGGCGCGATCCGCGATGAATTGCTCGGCGTGCCGGTGGTGGATCGCGATTATGTAGTCGTCGGCGCGACGCCCGAGCAGATGGTGGCGCAGGGTTATCGGCCGGTGGGCAAAGATTTCCCCGTGTTCCTGCATCCGCAGACGCACGAGGAATACGCGCTCGCGCGCACCGAGCGCAAGACGGCGGCCGGCTATCACGGCTTCCAGTTCTACTATTCGCCGGACGTGACGCTCGAAGAAGACCTCGCGCGGCGCGATCTCACGATCAACGCGATGGCGCGCGAAGTCACGCCGTCGGGCGAGCTGACGGGTCCGGTCATCGATCCGTACGACGGCCAGTCCGATCTCGCGCGCAAGTTGTTCCGGCATGTGGGCGATGCGTTTATCGAAGATCCGGTGCGCATTCTCCGGCTCGCGCGCTTTGCGGCGCGTTTCGCGGATTTCGCCGTCGCGCCGCAAACCGATGCGCTGATGAAAAAGATGGTCGCCGCCGGCGAAGTCGATGCGCTCGTGCCCGAGCGCGTGTGGCAGGAAGTGTCGCGCGGACTGATGGAAAAGAAGCCGTCGCGCATGTTCGAGGTGCTGCGCGGCTGCGGCGCGCTCGTGCGCATCCTGCCCGAAGTCGATGCGCTATGGGGCGTGCCGCAGCGCGCCGACTATCATCCGGAAGTGGATACCGGCGTGCACGTGATGATGGTGCTCGACTACGCGGCGTCGCAAGGCTACGCGCTGCCGGTGCGCTTCGCCGCGCTCACGCACGATCTCGGCAAGGCGACCACGCCGGAAGACATTCTCCCGCGTCATATCGGGCATGAAGGGCGCAGCGTGGATTTGCTCCGGCCGCTGTGCGAGCGTCTGCGCGTGCCGAACGAATGCCGCGATCTGGCGGTGCTGGTCGCGCGCGAACACGGCAATATTCATCGCGTGATGGAGGCGGGCGCGGCCGCGCTGGTGCGGCTGTTCGAACGCGCCGATGCGCTGCGCAAACCGGCGCGCTTCGCCGAAGCGTTGCAGGCCTGCGTCGCCGATGCGCGCGGCAGGCTCGGTCTGGAGCAGCAGCCTTATCCGCAGGCGGAGCGCTTGCGCGAGGCACTCGTTGCGGCGCGATCCGTCGATGCGGGCGCGGTCGCGCAGCAATACGCCGATCAGCCGTCGAAGATCAAGGACGCCGTGCACGACGCGCGCGTCGATGCGGTGAAGACGGCGTTGCACGACGTCCGCGCCTGACGGGCCGAATTTACGCGTCGACTCAGCAGCCCGCTTCGCTTGCCAGCGCCGCGCGTATTGTTTCGACGGGCGCAGTCCAGTTCTCGGAAGTCGTTTGACGGACGAGCCGCATGTGCGGATACCACGGCGTGACCGCGGTATCGTGCATCCATCGCCAGTCGGTGCGGAGGGCGGGCAAGAGGAGCCAGCACGGCTTGCCGAGCGCGCCCGCCAGATGCGCGACGGCGGTGTCCACGCAAACGACGGCATCCAGTTGCGCGATCACGGCGGCGGTGTCCGCGAAATCCTGCATCGCCGATCCGACATGCAAAAGCGGCTGCGCAGGCGGCGGGTTGTGCGCCTCGTCCTCGCCCGCGCCCTTCTGCAGACTGACGAAACGTGCGCCGGGAATCGACCACAGCGGCGCGAGCGACGCGAGTCCGGGCAGCGAACGAAAACGATCGTTGGAATGCGTCGCGCTGCCTTTCCACACGAGGCCGATTTTCATTCCCGACAGCGGCTGCAGCAGCGGACGCCAGCGTTCGATATCGGCCTCTGCCGCGGAGATCACGCCCGCGGCGGAGGGAATGGTGCCGAGCGTCGTTCCGACATGCAGCGGGATGCTGAGCGGGAAGGTCCAGACATCGTAGTGCCGGGCATCCAGCCGCGCCGCGTTGTTCACGACAGCATCGACGGCGCGCGCGCCTTGCATCAGCCGATGCAACGGCTCCGGGCACGCGACGGTCACGTGCGCCGCGCCCAGCGCCTTGAGCACCGGAAAGTAGCGGCTGAACTGGATCATGTCGCCGTATCCCTGCTCGTAGGGCAAAAGCACCGACTTTCCTGCAAGCGGTTCGCCTTGCCACCGGGGTAGATCCAGATCCGGCGCAAACGTACTGCGCCGCGCGAGGCGCGCATCACAGCGATACTCATACAGCGTCCAGCCCTCGGCGTAGCGCCCCGCGCGCAGCAGCAGATGCGCGAGTTCCGCGCATGCCGCCGCATGCCGGGGATGAGTCGCCGACACGCGCCGGAACGCGGCCTCGGCTTCCGCAAGCCGTCCCTCTTCGCGAAACACGATGCCGAGGTGCAAATCGACATCGTTCGAATGCCGGGCGTCCCGTTCCTGCAGGCGGCGAAGGACGGCGGCGGCCTCGGCGAAACGTCGCTGATCGCAGAGCAGCATGCCGAGATTCAGCGCGGCGTCGGCGAAATCCGGCCTGAGTTCGAGCGCGCGCGAGAAAGCGGCCTCGGCCTTTTCGCACCGGTCCTGCTCCTTGAACATCACGCCCAGGTTGTTGTGCGTCTCGACGTGCGCGGGGTCGATTCTCAGCGCTTCGCGAAGCTCCGATTCGGCTTCTTCGTAACGGCGCTGGCCGGACAGCAGCATGCCCAGATTCGAGTGCGCCGGGCAGAAGCCGGGATGCATCGCGATGGCCTCGCGAAAGCAGCGTTCGGCGTCCGCCGTTTTGCCGAGCGCGAGAAACGACGCAGCCGCGACGTTCCACAAGGCCGGCGACGCCAGCCGCGCGCGCCAAGCGGCATCGACGCCGGCGAGCGCTTCGTGGAAACGATTGTTCAGATAATGGGCTTCCGCCAAGCGATATTGCTGATCGGCGGAAATGGCGTGTTGTCCGGGTACGGTCATCGTGTGGCGCTCGCTCGTGGGTCGAGGCAACGGCGCGCAGCCGGGGAATTGGCCCGTCCGGCGTCCGGCGGCCGTCGTCCGATCCGGGCGATTGTGTCAGCCACGGACGCGAAACGTCCTAGCCGCAGTCCGAATCTACGGCGCCGGATGCGCGCGTCAGAGCGCCCGCGCGATCAGCGAGAGGATGATCGACAGCAGCAACGTCGACATGAACGGAAACGAATACTCGCGCCCGAAGAGCCGCAGCGTGAAGTCGCCGGGCAGGCGCCCGATGCCGATCTTCCGGAGCCACGGCATCGAGCCGGAGAGGATCGCGAGCGCGATGAACGTGGTCAGCAGCCAGCGGATCATGATCGCGACTTATAAAGTGTGAGAACGCTCGCCGACCGCGAACGCGTCGAGCGTGCCGGGAATGCCGCGCGAAAACGCGATCACCTTGAACAACTCGCCCATCTCCGCCTCCGACAAGAGCTTCTGCACGGCATTCGCGGCCGGCAGGAAACGCCGCACATCCGATGGATCGAGTTCGCTGAGCACATCGGTGATGCCGGCGTTCATCAGAAAGCGCGCCTGCGACGTGAAGCCGAGCAGATCGGCGCCCGTCTCGACGCCCGCCTCCGCGATGCCCGTGAATTCGACGTGCGCCGTGATGTCCTGCAAGCCGGGGTACAAAAACGGGTCCGTGTGCGCGCGATGCCGGTAATGGCACATCAGCGTGCCGGCGGCGCGCTGGGCGTGATAGAACTCGCGCTGCGGGAATCCATAGTCGATGAAAAACGCCGCGCCGCGCGTGAGCATCGTGCAGACGGTTTTCGTGAAGGCGAGCGCGGCTTCGTGCGTTTCCGTCAGATACTCGGCGAAGGGTTCGTCGGCGGATTCGTCGATGGCGGCATCGATCAATTCGATTTGCGCGTCGGGCGTAATCGGCCGGTCGTCGAACGCGAAACGTCCGTTCAGCACGACGACGCCGCGCTCGTGCCACGCGCCAAGTTTGCGCACGACGAGGCGCACGGGCATCGCGTCGAGCACTTCGTTGCCGATCACGACGCCTTCGAAGCGGTCGGGCAGCGCGTCGAGCCATTTGACCTTCGCGGCGAGCGCGGGCGCTTCTTTGGCGAGCGTTTCGCGCTGGCGCTCGCGCAATTCGCCGGACAGATCGACGATCGAATAGCTGTCGAACGGGACGTCGAGATCGGTGAGCGCCGTGAGCAAGCCTGCCGCCAGCTTGCCGGTGCCCGCGCCGAATTCCATCAGCTCGCGCGTGCCGCTTTGCTGGAGCGCCTGCGCGAGCGGGCGCGCCAGCGTCGTCGCGAAAAGCGGGGACAATTCGGGCGCAGTGACGAAGTCGCTGCCGTCGTCGGCGAGACGGCCGAATTTCATCGCACCGCCGCCGTAGTAGCCGAGGCCGGGCGCGTAGAGCGCGAGGTCCATGTAGAGGTCGAACGGCAGCCAGCCGCGCGCCGCGGCAATGCGTCCGCGGATCAGGTCGGCCAGCGCGTCGGACTGCGCGAGCGCGTCGGCGCCCGGAGCAGGTAAACTATCGGATTGTCGGGCATTCGGATTCATCCCAGTATTGTAAATGAGCGCATCCACGTCGGTTTCTTCCGCCAACTCGCCGTCTTCCGGCTCCATTGCGCGTGCGCGCGCCGTGCTCGTGACGGGCGCGGCCAAGCGGATCGGACGCGGCATCGCGCTCGAATTCGCGCGGCAGGGCTGGGACGTGGCCGTGCACTACTGCGGCTCGGAGCACGAGGCGCGGGAAACCGTCGCGGAGATCGAGGCGCTCGGGCAGCGCGCGATCGCGCTACGCGCGGACCTCGGCGTCGAGGCGGACGTGGAACGGCTGGTGCCGGCGTGCGTCGAGGCGTTCGGCGGGCTTGCGTGTGTCGTGAACTGCGCGTCGCGTTTCGACGAGGACACGGCCACCGACTTCGGCTACGCGAAACTGCTGGAGATGACCGCGATCAACGTCGCCGCGCCGCTCACGCTCGCGCGCATGCTGCACGCCATCGTGCCGGATGCCGCCGCGGAGAACCCCGATGCGCGCGGCGTCGTCATCAACGTGCTCGACCAGAAGCTGTACAACATGAACCCGGATTACCTGTCGTACACGCTCACGAAGGCCGCGCTCGACAACGCCACGGTCGCGCTGGCGCAGGCGCTCGGGCCGAAACTGCGCGTGGTCGGCCTGGCGCCGGGCCTCACGCTGATTTCGACCGGGCAGACGCCCGCCTCGTTCGAGACGGCGCATCGCGTGACGCCGCTCAATCGCGCATCGACGGTGGCGGACGTCGCGCAGGCCGCCTGCTATCTGGCGAACGCGCACGGCGTGACGGGCACGACGCTCGTCGTCGATGGCGGCCAGCATCTCGTGCCGAGCCCGCGCGACGTGATGTACATGATCGGCACGCGCCAGCCGTAAGCTCCGGCGCGCCACGACTAACTTTTGGATGAAACCATGCTTGCCGCACTTTCGCATCCCCGGCTGACCGATTGCCGGCGGCTTTTTCTGCGCAACTACGAAGTGCGCATCAATATCGGCGTGCATGACTTCGAGAAGCGCGGCGAGCAGCGCGTCGTGATCAACGTCGAGCTGTTCGTGCCGCTCGCGCTGTCGACGCCCGTCGCCGACAAGCTGGCCGAAGTCGTCGATTACGACTTCATGCGCTCGACCATCGCGGCGCGCGTGAAGCGCGGCCATATTCACTTGCAGGAAACGCTGTGCGACGACGTCGCCGCCGCCTTGCTCGCGCATCCGAACGTGCGCGCGGTGGCCGTGTCGACGGAAAAGCCGGACGTCTATCCCGACTGCGACGCGGTGGGCGTCGAAGTCTTTCGCATCAAAGAGGAGCGAGCATGAACGCGCGCGAAGACATTCTCGAAGACCCGAAGCCCGCGCGCGAGGCCATGACCCGCCGCCAGCAAAAGGAAGCGTACGAGAACAACAAGTTGTTCAAGCGCATTGCGCGGCAGGTCGGCGAGGCGATCGGCGACTTCAACATGATCGAGCAGGGCGACCGCGTGATGGTGTGCCTCTCGGGCGGCAAAGACAGCTACGCGATGCTCGACGTGCTGATGCGCCTGCGCGAGCGCGCGCCGATCGACTTCGAAATTGTTGCGGTGAATCTCGATCAGAAGCAGCCGGGCTTTCCGGAGCACGTGCTGCCCGAGTATCTGAGCAAGCTCGACATTCCGTTTCATATCGAGAATCAGGACACGTACAGCATCGTCAAGCGCCTCGTGCCGGAAGGCAAGACGACGTGCTCGCTGTGCTCGCGCCTGCGCCGCGGCATTCTGTATCGCGTGGCGGGCGAGCTCGGCGCGACCAAGATCGCGCTCGGCCATCATCGCGACGACATCCTGCAGACGCTCTTGCTCAACATGTTCTATGGCGGCAAGCTGAAGGGCATGCCGCCCAAGCTGCAATCGGACGACGGCAAGAACGTCGTGATCCGGCCGCTCGCCTATGTGAAGGAAACGGATCTGGAAAAGTACGCCGAACTGCGCGAATTCCCGATCATTCCGTGCAACCTGTGCGGCAGTCAGCCGAATCTGAAACGCGCGGAAATGAAGGCGCTGATCCGCGACTGGGACAAGCGTTTTCCGGGGCGCGTGGAGAACATGTTCAACGCGCTGTCGAAGGTGGTGCCGTCGCATCTGATGGACAGCACGCTGTTCCCGTTCGCCGGGCTGCGCGCGACGGGCGAGGCCGATCCGCAAGGCGATATCGCGTTCGACGAGGAGCCGTGCGCGAGCGAGCCGTCAGCGCCGACAAAATCCATTTCGATTGTGCAGTTCGACGACTTGTAACCGTTGTTATATAAGGCTACAGCGTGGCTTTTGCCGCACTGCGTCAAATAGCCCGGTGATATATTGACGGCTCGTTCTACCCAGCAAGGCTTTCCGCGATGAACATCGTTATTCTGGCTGCCGGCATGGGCAAGCGCATGCGCTCCGCTCTGCCGAAAGTACTTCATTCATTGGCGGGCAAGCCGCTACTGGCGCATGTCATCGACACCGCGCGCACGCTCTCGCCGACGCGGCTCGTCGTCGTCGTCGGACACGGCGCGGAGAAGGTCCGCGAAGCCGTCGGCGCGCCGGACGTCCAGTTCGCCGTCCAGGACAAACAGCTCGGCACCGGCCACGCCGTGCAGCAGGCCTTGCCGCTGCTCGATACCGCCGTTCCTACGCTCGTGCTGTACGGCGACGTGCCGCTCACGCGCGCAAGCACGCTCAAACGTCTGATCGATGCCGCGGGCGCCGGTCGTTACGGCGTGCTGACCGTGAACGTCGCCGATCCGGCCGGTTACGGGCGCATCGTGCGCGACGCGGCTGGCAAAGTTAAAAAGATCGTCGAACAGAAAGACGCGAGCGAGGAAGAACGGCGCATCGCGGAAATCAACACGGGCATCGTCATCACGCCGACGCGCACGCTCGAAACCTGGCTCGCCTCGCTGAAGAACGACAACGCGCAGGGCGAGTTCTATCTGACCGATGTCGTCGAACGCGCGATTCAATCGGGCGTCGAGGTCGTGACCGCGCAGCCGGACGCCGAATGGGAAACGCTCGGCGTGAACAGCAAGATTCAGCTCGCGGAGCTGGAGCGCGTGCATCAGCGCAACGTCGCGTATGCGCTGCTCGACGCGGGCGTGACGCTCATGGATCCGGCGCGCATTGACGTGCGCGGTTCGCTCGAATGCGGCACGGATGTGTCGATCGACGTGAACTGCGTGTTCGAAGGACACGTCAAGATCGGCGACAACGTGACAATCGGCCCGAACTGCGTGCTGCGCGATGCCGTGATCGGCGCGGGCACACGCGTGGATGCCTATACGCATATCGAAGGCGCCACGGCCGGCGCGAATGTCGTGCTCGGGCCGTACGCGCGGCTGCGTCCGGGCGCCACGCTCGGCGACGAAGCGCACGTCGGCAACTTCGTCGAGGTGAAGAATGCAGTGCTCGGGCACGGCTCGAAGGCGAACCATCTCACCTATATCGGCGACTCGGACATCGGCGCGCGCGTGAATGTCGGCGCGGGCACGATCACCTGCAATTACGACGGCGCGAACAAGCATCGCACGGTTATCGGCGACGATGTCTTCGTCGGGTCGGATACGCAACTGGTCGCGCCGGTGCGCATCGGGCGCGGCGTGACGATCGCGGCGGGCACGACCGTCTGGAAAGACGTGGGCGACGGCGAACTCGTGCTCAACGAGAAGACGCAAGTGAGCCGTACGGGCTACGTGCGCCCGGTCAAACAAAAGAAGTCGTAAGGCTGCCGTTTCGTTCAGTCAGACGCGCGCGGCGCCTCGTATGCCGCGTTTTCAAATGCAAGTTTCGAAGGATGAACGCCCATGTGCGGAATTGTCGGCGCGGTAGCGCAACGTAACATCGTCCCGGTGCTGGTCGAAGGCCTGCGCCGCCTCGAGTATCGCGGTTATGACTCGTGCGGCGTGGCCGTGCTGAGCAACGGCGAGCCGCGCCGCGCACGCAGCGTCGAGCGCGTGGCGGATCTCGATGCGCAAGTGCGCGAAACGCATCTGAGCGGCATGACCGGCATCGCGCACACGCGCTGGGCAACGCACGGCGCGCCCGTCACCGACAACGCGCACCCCATTTTTTCGCGCGATACCGTGGCGCTCGTGCATAACGGCATCATCGAGAACTACGAGACGCTGCGCGAAATGCTCAAGGGCAAAGGCTACGAGTTCGTGTCGCAGACGGACACCGAAGTCATCGCGCATCTGATTCACAGCATGTATCGCGGCGACCTGTTCCAGACCGTGCGCGACGCCGTCAGGCAACTGCACGGCGCTTATGCCATCGCCGTGATCCACAAGGATCAGCCGCATACGGTGGTGGGCGCGCGCCAGGGTTCGCCGCTCGTCGTCGGTGTGGGCCAGGGCGAGAACTTCCTCGCTTCCGACGCGCTCGCGCTTGCCGGCAGCACGGACCACTTCGCGTTTCTGGAAGAGGGCGATGTCGTGGAGATCGGGCTCGACGGCGTGAAGATCGTTGATCGCGAAGGCCTGCCCGCCGAGCGCGAAGTGCGCGTGGTGACGGCGTACGGCGGCGCGGTGGAACTCGGGCCGTACCGGCATTTCATGCAGAAGGAAATCTTCGAGCAGCCGCGCGCGATCACCGACACGATCCCGCAAGCCGATCACTTCGATCCGGCGCTGTTCGGCGCGGGCGCAGGCGACGTATTCGCGGGCATCGACAGCCTGCTGATTCTCGCGTGCGGCACGAGCTATTACTCGGGGCTGACGGCGAAGTACTGGCTCGAATCGATCGCGAAGATTCCGACGCAGGTCGAGATTGCGAGCGAGTACCGGTATCGCGAGTCGGTGCCGAATCCGAAGGCGCTGGTCGTCGTCATCTCGCAATCGGGCGAAACCGCCGATACGCTCGCCGCGCTGAAGCACGCGCAATCGCTCGGCCATAAGCACACGCTGGCCGTGTGCAACGTCGCGACGAGTGCGATGGTGCGCCAGACCGAATTCGCGTTCCTGACGCACGCGGGCACGGAAATCGGCGTGGCGTCGACGAAGGCGTTCACGACGCAGCTCGTCGGCCTGTTCGTGCTCGCGGTGACGCTCGCGAAGATGCGCGGTCACGTGAATGCGAAGCAGGAGGCGGCTTATTTCGGGCAACTGCGGCACTTGCCGGCGGCGTTGAACAGCGTGCTGGCGCTGGAACCGCAGATCATCGCGTGGTCGGAGGAGTTCGCGCGCAAGGAAAATGCGCTGTTCCTCGGACGCGGGCTGCATTATCCGATTGCGCTCGAAGGCGCGTTGAAGTTGAAGGAAATTTCGTACATCCACGCGGAAGCGTATCCGGCGGGCGAACTGAAGCACGGACCGCTCGCGCTGGTGACCGAGGCCATGCCCGTCGTGACGGTCGCGCCGAACGATACGCTGCTCGAGAAGCTCAAGTCGAACATGCAGGAAGTGCGGGCGCGCGGCGGCGAGTTGTATGTGTTCGCGGATGCGGATACGCGCATCGTCAGCGAAGACGGTATTCATGTGATCCGCATGCCGGAGCACTACGGGCCGCTCTCGCCGATCCTGCACGTCGTGCCGTTGCAGTTGCTGGCGTATCACACGGCTTGCGCGCGTGGGACGGATGTCGATAAGCCGCGGAATCTGGCGAAGTCGGTGACGGTGGAGTAAGAGCGCGAGGTTTGCGCGTTCATCTCTCGCTAAGAAGCGCCTCTTCGGAGGCGCTTTTTTTTCGCGCTCCGAGTTGCTTCGACACGCCCGCCGCCACGAATAGCGGCGTGATCGCGCCACACACTAGAACAGCCACCTGTGGACAACCTTGTTGGCATTCCACCGAGTTAACTGTTGGTCCTTTCTGAACAACTCGCGGCAACGTCAATTCGCGCGAAAGTTGTTCAAGCCTCAGCCCGAAACCGCATGCGATATACCGGACTTGTTTACGCGATAAGTCCCTGATGCGAAACGCACGATCGTGGTTATCCACTGAAAACCGAGGGGCTTGTTAACTACTACTACGTATACATACGATCTCTTCTGTTTACTTAAGCAAGCAGGCTGCGCTGCTCAAAACCACCGCGCTTCGCGAGCTTCGCCTCAACCCGCCCCATGCACTTGCCTCAGCCGCTCCCGGCTATTGCTGAGATGCATGCGCATCGCGGCGCGCGCATCGTCGGGATCCTGGCGCACGATCGCCTGATAGATCGCCCTGTGTTCAGCGAGCACATGCCGCAACCGCTCGACCTGATCGAGTTCGGCGATCTCCGCTTTGCCCAGACGCGTACGCGGACTGACGCCGCGTCCCATTTGACTCAGCACATCGTAGAAATAGCGGTTGCCGCTCGCGCGCGCGATCTGAAGATGAAACTCGACGTCGTGTTGCAGCACGTCCGTGCTGCCGTTCGCCAGTTGCTCCTCGAATTTTTTGAGCGCGGCTGAGATCTGTTTCAGATGGGCATCGGTGCGTCGTCCGGCGGCGAGCGCCGCAGCCGCGCCTTCCAGATCGATGCGAAACTCGATGATCGCCATGATGTCGAGCAGACTCGACAGATCGGCGTCCTGCAGGCGCACCGCCTCGCGCTCCTCCGGCGCCCGGATGAATGTGCCGATGCCATGCCGCGTCTCGACGACATTCGCCGCCTGCAAGCGCGATACCGCCTCGCGCACGACCGAGCGGCTCACCGACAACTGCTTCATGAGCGCGGCTTCGGTCGGAATCTTGTCGCCGGGACGCAGCGCGCCTCGCTCGATATCCTCGAAAAGGGTAGCGACGACTTTATCGGTGAGAATGCCCATGTGTGACTTGCGGTTCGTTCGGTGCGGTTATTCGGATTGACGTAGCGTGCGTTGTCGGACATCTTGATGTGGCCTCACAGCTTCGGGACGGCGCAGGGCACTGCCTCTACGCACAATGCAGATCAAGATGTCGGACAACGCATCATCCGGCCGACGGCATCGCGCGTCAATTCGGCGCTTCCAGTATCCGATACACGTAAAGATATAAGACATCATATAAGTACGACAAACTCAAGCAGCAATAAAACAGAATAAAATCAAGCAAACTAGGGTTTACGCCCCTGTATGTGCACCCTGTTGCAGCGGTACCCTGTGTTAAGACGTCTGATGACATTGCGCCTCAGACACACGGCTTTCAAACAGATCGTAGTCGTCACAGGGAGGCATCATGCCGTCGTCGTCACCGTATCAACCGCTGCCCAACGCATTCCGGGCGTCGCTGCGCGAGCGCAAGAAACTGATCGGATGCTGGATGTCGCTTGCGAGCCCGATCGCCACCGAGCTCGTCGGCGTGGTCGGCTTCGACTGGATGCTGCTCGACGCCGAACACGCGCCGAACGACGCCCTGACGCTCATTCCGCAACTGATGGCGCTCAAGGACAGCGTGAGCGCGCCCGTCGTGCGCCCGCAGGCCAACGACGCCATCGTCATCAAGAAGCTGCTCGACTCGGGCTTCGTCAATTTCCTGATCCCGTTCGTCGACAGCGCCGCCGATGCAAAACGCGCCGTCGCCGCAACGCGCTATCCTCCACATGGCATCCGCGGCGTGTCGGTCGGGCATCGCGGCAACAAGTACGGCACCGTCGCGAACTATTTCCAGATCGCGAACGACAATATCAGCGTCGCGGTCCAGATCGAGAGCCGCGCGGCGGTCGAGGCGATCGACGAGATCATCGCGGTCGAAGGCGTCGATGCGCTGTTCGTCGGTCCTTCGGATCTCGCCGCCGCGTACGGACATCTCGGCAACGCGAGTCACCCCGACGTGCAGGCGGCCATCGCGCACGTGTTTGAGCGCGCGCACGCGGCGGGCAAGCCGAGCGGCATCCTCGCGCCGGTGCAGGAAGACGCCGAGCGTTACATCGCGATGGGCAGCACGCTCGTCGCCGTATGCGCCGACCTGGGCCTGCTCAGAAACGCGGCGCAGGGCGTGAGGAAACATTTCATCGCGGAGTGAGCGCACGCTCCACACGCGCCGGACAAAGCAAAACGAAAGCAAAACGAATCGACATCAAGGAGCGATACATGCAAAAGGCAGGCTTTATCGGACTGGGCATCATGGGCAATCCCATGGCGGCCAATCTTCTCAAGAACGGCGTGCAGCTCGCGGCGTACACCCGCAGCGGTGTGTCCGCCGAGCTTACGCAGGCGGGCGCCACGGCGTGCGATTCCCCCGCGGCCGTCGCCGAGAAGGCCGACGTGATCTTCGTCATGGTGCCGGACACGCCCGACGTCGAGAAAGTGCTGTTCGGCGAGAACGGCGTCGCGGACAAGCTGAAGGCGGGGCAGATCGTCGTCGACATGAGTTCGATTTCGCCGATCGCCACGCGCGAGTTCGCGGCGAAGGTGCGCGAGAAGGGCGCCGATTATCTCGACGCGCCCGTTTCCGGCGGCGAAGTCGGCGCGAAGGCTGCGTCGCTCACGATCATGGTCGGCGGCGCGCAGGCAACCTTCGACAAGGTCAAGCCGCTCTTCGACATGATGGGCAAGAACATCTCGCTGATCGGCGAAGTCGGCGCGGGTCAGGTCTGCAAGGTCGCGAATCAGGTGATCGTCGCGGCGACGATCGAGGCTGTCGGCGAAGCGTTGTTGCTCGCGTCGAAGGCCGGCGTCGATGCCGAGAAGGTTCGCACGGCGCTGATGGGCGGCTTCGCGTCGTCGCGCATTCTCGAAGTGCACGGCGAGCGCATGACCAAGCGCACGTTCAATCCGGGCTTCCGCATCGAGCTGCATCAAAAGGATCTGAATCTGGCGCTCGCGACGGCGCAGGCGCTCGGCGTCGCGCTGCCGAACACGTCGAACTGCATGCAGTTGTTCAACGCATGCGCCGCGCACGGCGGCAAGGCGTGGGATCACTCGGGCATGGTGCGCGCACTCGAAATCATGGCCAATCACGAGATCGGTCAGGGCACGAAGTAGGCGTCATCGTTTGCCCAATGTGGATCGCTGCCGGCTTCGCGCCGGCAGTTTCGTTTCCGGCGTCCTTCGCTGGGCTCGCCGGACGGCGCGTTCAAGGGCGGCGGACGCACTAAGCTGAAGCGGTGATTTCCGTAGGCAATGAAAGCAGGACCGACGAAGCCGGCGCAAGCCGGCTTCGTCGCTTTCTGGCGCAATGCGCAGTTGTCAGACGTCTGAATCCGAAGCTTGATCTTAGGCCTGGAGAGACCGGTAAAAGACGGCTAAAGGCCATAGGATAAGCCTCTAAGCCCCAAAGGGTAAACACGCGATTGGCACGACAGAGCGGTCATCCTACAATGTCATCAGACAACGTACTACTTGATGCAATGAGGAGATATCCGTTGAACCCAGCCGCCCCCGCCGCCGATGCCCTCGAATCGGCCAGTTCCAAGGTCAAGCGTCACGTTCTGCCGCTGTTCCTCATCATGTTCATCGCGAACTACATCGATCGCGTGAACGTCGGTTTCGTGAATTCGCACATGCAGGCCGATCTCGGTATCGGCGCGGCGGCTTACGGGCTCGGCAGCGGCCTGTTTTTCATCGGCTATGCGCTCTTCGAAGTGCCGTCCAACGTGCTGATGCAGAAGTACGGCGCGCGCGCGTGGCTCACGCGCATCATGGGCACGTGGGGCATCGTCGCGGCGGCGATGGCCTTCGTCTGGAACGACACCTCGTTCTACGTGCTGCGCTTTCTGCTCGGCATCGCCGAGGCGGGCTTTTTTCCGGGCGTCGTCTATTACTTCACGCAATGGCTGCCGCAGAAAGAGCGCGGCAAGGCGGTCGCGATCTTCTTGGGCGGCTCGGCGTTCGCCTCCGTGCTGTCCGGCCCGATCACCGGCAGTCTGCTGTCGATCACCGGCCTCGGCCTGAAAGGCTGGCAGTGGATGTTCCTGATCGAAGGCGCGTTTTCCGTGCTGCTGTGCGGCGCAAGCTGGATGCTGCTGAAATCGCGCATCAGCGACGCGCACTGGCTCAGCGCCGACGAACAGCGCGCGCTGCAAAAAGCCATCACGACGGAGCAGGCCGAGCGCGAGGCCGCGAGCGGCGGCGCGCACGTTTCCGCGCTCAAGCTGCTGAAGGACCCGCAGATCGTGCTGTTCTGTTTTCTGTATTTCGCGATCCAATTGACGATCTACGCGGCGACCTTCTGGCTGCCGACGATCATCCGCAAGATGGGCGGCCTCTCCGATTTCCAGGTTGGCCTGTTCAACGCGGTGCCGTGGCTGATCGCGATGGTCGCCATGTACTGCTTCGCGCTGCTCTCCGCGCGCTGGCGCTTCCAGCAGGCGTGGCTCGCCACGGCGCTCGTGATCGCGGCGTGCGGCCTGTTCGCGTCGACGACCGGCAACGCGGTGCTCTCGTTTGTCGCGATCTGCTTCTCCGCAATCGGGTTCAAGGCGGCGGCGTCGCTGTTCTGGCCGATTCCGCAAGGCTATCTCGATGCCCGCGTCGCGGCTGGCGTCATCGCGCTGATCAACTCGGTCGGCAATCTCGGCGGCTTCTTCGCGCCCGCGACTTTCGGCTATCTTCAACAGCATACGGGCTCGGTGTCGGGCGGCCTGTACGCGCTCGGCGTCGCTTCGTTGATCGCGGCCGCCGCGGGATTCCTCACGCGCCATCGCCGGCAGGATCACACGCACGGCGGGCAGACCGCTCATCGCAGCGCACATTGAACGCTCGCTCAGTTCACAAGCTCAGTTCACAAAATTAAACCCACAGGATCACGCTCATGTCCACGAACGCAGTCAAACCGAACGCCACTCCGACCGTCACCGAATTGCGCGTCGTCCCGGTCGCGGGGCGCGACAGCATGCTCATGAATCTCTCCGGCGCGCACGGCCCGTTCTTCACGCGCAACATCGTGATCCTGAAGGACAGCGCGGGTAACACGGGCGTCGGCGAAGTGCCGGGCGGCGAGAGCATCCGCAAGACCATCGACGATGCGCGCGCGTATGTCGTCGGACAATCCATCGGCAACTTGCAGGCGGTGCTCAACCGCGTGCGCACGGCGTTCGCCGATCGCGACGCGGGCGGCCGCGGGCTGCAAACCTTCGATCTGCGCACGACCATTCACGCGGTCACGGCGCTCGAAGCGGCGCTGCTCGACCTGCTCGGCCAGCATCTGGGCGTGCCGGTCGCGGCGTTGCTCGGCGAAGGCCAGCAGCGCGATGAAGTCGAAATGCTCGGCTATCTGTTCTATATCGGCGATCGCAACAAGACGGATCTCGACTACGCATCCGGCGCGGATGGCCGCGACGACTGGGAGCGCCTGCGCACCGAAGTCGCGCTGACGCCGGAAGCGGTCGTGCGTCTGGCGGAAGCGGCGAAGGCGCGCTACGGCTTCAACGACTTCAAGCTCAAAGGCGGCGTGCTCACCGGCGACGCCGAAATGGAAGCCGCCACCGCGCTCGCGGAGCGTTTCCCGGAGGCGCGCGTGACGCTCGATCCGAACGGCGCGTGGTCGCTCGCGGAAGCGATCCGCCTGTGCCGCGACAAGCACGACGTGCTCGCCTACGCGGAAGATCCGTGCGGCGCGGAAAACGGTTATTCGGGCCGCGAAGTGATGGCCGAATTCCGCCGCGCGACCGGTCTGCCGACGGCGACGAACATGATCGCGACCGACTGGCGTCAGATGGGCCACGCCATTCAACTGCAATCCGTCGACATTCCGCTGGCCGATCCGCATTTCTGGACGATGCAGGGCTCGGTGCGCGTCGCTCAGATGTGCAACGACTGGGGCCTCACGTGGGGCTCGCATTCGAATAACCACTTCGACGTGTCGCTCGCGATGTTCACGCATGTCGCCGCGGCCGCGCCGGGCAAGATCACGGCCATCGACACGCACTGGATCTGGCAGGACGGCCAGCGTCTGACGCGCGAGCCGCTGCAGATCGTCGGCGGCAAGGTGAAGGTGCCGGAAGTGCCGGGTCTCGGCGTCGAACTCGACATGGACGAAGTCGAGAAGGCGCACGAGCTGTATCAGAAGCACGGCCTCGGCGCGCGCGATGACGGCGTCGCGATGCAGTATCTGATCCCGAACTGGAAGTTCGACAACAAGAAGCCTTGCCTCGTGCGCTGATCGCGGCGATGCATCGAAACGTGGCAGCGGCGCGCGCCGCTGCTACTTTTTCAGACGCTCGATCAACGCGACGGCCGCCGCCGGATTGACCACCTTGTGCCCGCTGATGACATACAGAAACACATCGCGCGCTTTGGCTTTCGGCGCGGCGCGGCCGAAGGTCTGCAAGTCGTCCGGCGAGCCGCCTTCGGCCCAGGTTTGCGCGCGCGCGGCCCAGCGATCGAGCGCGGCTTTCGCATAACCTTTGGCCTGCTTGTCCGTCGTGCCCATGATGCGTGCGTAGACGAAAGGCGCCGTGACATCCGCGATTTGCGGATACTTCGAATCTCCCGCAATCACCACCGCAACGCCGTACTTGCGCGCCAACTCGACGAACTGCGGATCGCAGAAACTCTCGTGCCGCACCTCGAGCGCATGCCGGATCGCGCGACCCTCGACTTTCGCGGGCAGCAGTTCGAGAAAGCGCTCGAAGTCTTCGGGATCGAACTTCTTGGTCGGCGCGAATTGCCAGTTGATCGGACCGAGTTTGTCCTTCAGTTCGAGCACGCCGCTCCCGAAAAAACGCTCGATCGTGTCGCCTGCATCGGCGAGCACGCGCCGGTTGGTCGCGTAGCGCGGCGCCTTGAGCGAGAGCACGAAATCGTCCGGCGTTTCGTCGCGCCATTTGATGAAGCTCGCGGGCTTCTGCGCGCCATAAAACGTGCCGTTCACTTCGATTGAAGTCAGCGCGCGGCTTGCGTATTCGAGTTCGCGTTTCTGCGCGAGGCCTTCGGGATAAAAGGTGCCGCGCCACGGCTCGAAGGTCCATCCGCCGACGCCGACATAAATGCGCGTGGTCTTTTTGCTGGTGGTCATCGGGCGCGCGTCCGCTTATTTGCGGCCGACGAGATAGCTCACGCCCTCGGGCCCGTATTGCTCCGAATGCTCGATGTTCGCCGCGAGATGGAAGACATCGCCGGCGCTGTAGGTGCGCGCGTCGTCGTCGGTGCGGCCGGTGCGGATCGTGAGATTGCCTTCGAGAATCAGCGCCTTGGCTTCGAACGGATGTGCGTGCAGGTCGAGCGCGACGTTCGGCTCGCGCGTGACGGTGACGACTTCGTTGAAGCCTTCGCTGGAAAGAGCGGCAAGAAATTCATCGCGATGCATGTCGTCATCCCGGTCGAAAAGGAAGCGAAGGGGAGTGCGCGCCCATTTGCGTGGGCGCGCGATGTCATGCATCTATGCTAACGCGGTTGCAAAAGCTGCGTTGGCCGCGTTCGAACGATCAAACTCGGTCGATCAAGCTCAGTTGCCGAAGAAGATGTTGCACTGCGGTCCCCGCGTGCAGGGCTTGGAGGCGGAGCTGTCCATCGTCATCGAACCGGCGGCGCCGCGTGTCATCGGCGCACCGCCATACGACGTGTCGCCGGACATGTCGCCCGGCTGGCTCTGCATGGCGCTTTGCCGGGGCGCGCTGGGATCGGTCCAGGTGTCGGCGGTTGCCTGTCCTGGCACCTGCGCGGTGCGATAGTAGGATTGCTGGGCCGAGGCGATGCCTGCGGTAGCGAGTAACGAGGCGGCGAGCGCCGCTAAGACGATACGTGATTTCATGTCGACTCCTTGTTCGGAAAACGCGCCCGCGCTTCGATGCGCAAGGACGCTGTTCGCTGATTCGGACCGATGTGCCGCACGGAACGTGCCACTTTCCGCTCCTTGCCATGCGTGGTGTGCCAGGCGGACATCGTGTTGGTTGGCGGCCAGGCGGTGCGCCGTGGCCCAAGTCCCGAGTTTCCAGGTATGCGACTCACGCACGGCGTCTCGCCGATGCGATGCAGACGAAGCGCCGGCGCGCGTGCCGGTGCGAAGGAACGTCGAGGACCCGCGGTCCGGAGAAGACGCATGCCGCGCTGCACACTTCATCGCTGCACACTTCGTTATAGGCCGCAGTTGGGAGAATGAACAGCACAATTGAGCCACGCGCCTGCATGCGGGCAGACGCGTGACGCAGGGCTGGCGCAGACGTCATCGACGCGGTGCGAACCAACACGAATCGACAAGCGCGCAACGGTTTTAGAATGCCAAGCTGCAAGCCTTCTCACGACTTCTCACGCACGCAAGGACCTCGCGACCATGACCGTCACCATCTACCACAATCCAAAGTGCGGCACGTCCCGCAACACGCTCGCGCTGATCCGCAACGCGGGTATCGAGCCTGTCGTGATCGAGTATCTGACGGCGCCGCCGGATCGCGCCACGCTCGTCGCGCTGATCGCGCGCGCGGGGCTTTCGGTGCGCGATGCGCTGCGCGAAAAAGGCACGCCATATGCCGAACTCGGCCTCGACGATGTCACGCTCACCGACGATCAACTCATCGACGCAATGCTCGCGCATCCGATCCTCATCAACCGGCCGTTCGTCGATACGCCGCAGGGCGCGCGCCTGTGCCGTCCGTCCGAACTCGTGCTCGATATCCTGCCCGAGCCGCAGAAAGGCCCGTTCACGAAAGAAGACGGCGAAGTGGTGATCGACGCATCCGGCAAACGCGTGCACTGAAGCACCCTCGCGCGACGTGACCGTTACCTGACGTTACCTTTCTGGCAGACCCGTTGCACCTGTATCCAAAGTCGACTTTTAGACTGCACTGACTCACAGAGCACTTCACAGCGCACTCGGTGCAGGGAGAAATCGACATGAAAAAGAAACTTCTCGGAATGGTGATCGGGCTTGGCGGGTTGACTGCGCTGGCCGTGTCGGCGACGGCGAATGCGCACGTCGACGTAGCGGTGGGCCTGGGCGTGCCGGTGTATTCGCAGCCGGTTTATGCGCAGCCCGCGGTGCCGGTCGGCTACTACGGATACGGCGACGATCACGAACGCTGGCGCGAGCGCGAATGGCGCCGTCATGAATGGCGCGAGCGTCAGTGGCGTCATGAGGCGCACCGCGAAGAGCGCTGGCACGAGCGCCACGGCTGGTAAGCCTTTATGCGTCGATGAAACGCGGCAAGCGGATTGCTTCGCCGCGTTTCGTTTTATTCGGCATTCACGCGAGCAACCGGCCTCAGACTTCCTCGATGTCGCCATACTTCGCGCGTTCGTGTTCCGGCTTGTCCATCCAGCGCCGCAACAGACGTTTTTCGATGAGACGCCCGACCGTCATCAGCGCAATCATCAGAAGCATGGCGATGAACGCGACGCTCCACACGCCCAGCCCGCAGACGATGCCGACCGCCGCCGTCACCCAGATGGACGCCGCCGTGGTCAGCCCGCGCACGCGGTTCTCGCGCGGGTTCTGCAGGATCACGCCTGCGCCGAGAAAGCCGACGCCGGTCACGATGCCCTGAACGGCGCGCGACACGTCGGCGTCGTTCGAGAGAGTCATCGAGAAGCCTTGCGCGCACATCGTCGCGAGACACGCGCCGAGCGACACGAGCCCGAGCGTCTTCATGCCCGTCGGCTTGCCGTGCAGATCGCGATCGATGCCGATGATGCAGCCGATCAGCATCGCGATGAGCATGCGGGCGACGGCGTCGGCGAGAAGGGGATAGGGGAGCATCGCGCGTGTGAAGGTGGCCGAAGGTGGCTGACGGTGGCTGACGGTGGCTGTAAGCCGGATCATCTTCGCACTAAAAGCGCGGCGGCGGCAGCCGTGCCCAATTTTGGCGCGCTAACGTGCCGGTTCGCCGAAATCCGAAACGCAGAAGCAAGCACAAGTCAGGAGACGCAATGAGCCAGCTGCCCAAATTCACGATGGTCGATGCCGCCCCGACGCCGGTCGGCCCGTTTTCGCACGCGGCCGAAGCCGACGGCTGGGTGTTCCTGACCGGCCAGATGCCGACCGACCCGCACGACGACACCGCGCCGCTGCCCGAAGGCGTCGCGGCCCAGACGCGGCGCGTGATGAACAATCTGATCATCGTGCTGGGCGGCGTGGGCCTTACGCTCGACAACGTGGTGAGCGTGCGCATCTTCCTGACCGAATTCAAGCGCGACTATGACGCCATGAACGCCGTCTACAGTTCGTACTTCCTGCCGAAGCCGCTGCCGGCGCGCACGTGCATCGGCGTGACGGGACTGGCGCGCGACGCGCTCGTGGAGATCGATTTCGTCGCGAAGCGGCCTTAACGGGCCTTAAGCGCCTTTCGCAGCACGCTTCGAAGCATCGACCCAGCGGAACGTGAGATTGATGCGCTCGCCGCGCGCGCCCGGCTCCTTCGGCACGCGATGCACCCATTCGAGCTGCGTGCGCCCGCGCATCACGAGCAGGCCGCCGTGCGTGAGCGCGAGCGTGTGCGTCGTATGCGTGCGCGCGTGACGGAATTCGAACGTTCGCGTCGTGCCGAGACTCACCGATGCAATCACCGGCTCCGCGCCGAGTTCGCGTTCCTTGTCGGCATGCCAGCCCATGCTGTCGTGCCCGCCGCGATAGCGGTTCAGCAGCACGCTGTTGAAGCGCGCGCCGCACGCCTGTTCGGCGCGCTCGCGCAAGCAGGCGACGGCAGGCGTCCACGGCTGCGGCACGTTGCGGATGCCCGAATAAACGTAGACCGCGTCCGGGTCGCCCTGCCACGCGGTCAGGCGCGGCAGCGGCACGCGGCCGGCGGGCGTCGTCATCGTGTCCTGCTGCCAGCGCACTTCCTCGATCAGCGCGCCCATCAGGTCGGAGCCCTCGTCGGCGCCGATCCAGTCGGGATCCCACAGGATGTCGGGCTTGGGAATGTCGTCGAAGAGATCGAACATGGTGCGTTAAGGACGGCGGCGCGCGAAACATTCACGATAGCAGAGGCGCCGCGCGCCGTATTGCTCGTCCATTTTTCTAGCCCGCACACGCGCTGTGCTACAGTCGCCTGATCATCTCAAAAATGTCGTGCGACGGTCCGAACACAGGGTTTCGCACGACGGCGACTCTCGGGGACTCGCATGAATACCACCGCCGAAGCGAGCGGCGGCGCGGCGCCGTGCCGCCGCATCCTGCTCGTCGATGACAGCGTCGATGCGGCGCTTGCCATGTCGATGCTGCTCGAAGCACTCGGGCATGAGGTGCGCACCGAATACGACGGACCGCGCGCGCTCGCCTCGATCGACGATTTCCGGCCCGACGTGGTCGTGCTCGATATCGGCCTGCCCGGCATGAGCGGCTTCGACGTGGCGCGCGAAATGCGAAAGCGCGCCGCGACCAAGGACGCGCTGCTGCTCGCGCTGACGGGCTACAGCAGCGAGGCCGACCGCCTGCGCGCGCTTGACGCGGGCTTCGATCATCATCTGACGAAGCCGGTCACCTTCGACGCGCTCGAAGCGCTGCTCGCCGCGCCGCGCGCTTAAGCGCCTGCGTCAATCGATCTGTAGCCGCGCCATATACGGCAAGTGATCCGACAGCCACGCCGTATCCTGCGTCGGAATAAGCCATTCGACCGGTTTCAGCCCGCGCACGAACATCTTGTCGAGCGCGAGCGCCGGCGAGAACGCGGGAAAGGTGCGGCCGGATTCGCCGAGCATCGTCGCGACTTCGTTCATGCCCAGTTCGCGGAACAGCGGCACGGAGTCGTTGCGCCAGTCGTTGAAGTCGCCCGCCAGCACGAGCGGGCCTTCGGGCGCTTCCTTCGCGATCCAGTGCGCAATCCAGTTCATCTGCCGCAGCCGCGCCTGACGCGTCAGCGCAAGATGCGCGCAGAGCAGCGTGATGGACTGCCCGGCGAACGTAGCGCGCGCCACCAGCAGCCCGCGCCGCTCGAAGCGATGCGCGGAGATGTCCCAGCGGCCGGAAAGATCCAGCGGATGCGGCGACAGAATGGCGTTGCCATGCCGCCACGACGGCTTGAACACGTTCGGCCCAAGCGCGATCTGCAATTCGAGCGCGGTCGCGATTTCCGTTGCCTGGCAATGCCAGACATCGTCGAGCGGCGCGTGCAGCGGATCGCCGAAGCCGCTTGCCAGCACCGGCTGCGGCATGCGCCGCGCCATTGCTTCCTGAAGAAAATAGACGTCGGCGTTGGTGGTCTGAACCCACCGCTGCATCGCGTTCCAGGCGCGCAGGCCGAGCGGCGAGCGGCCCTTGTGAAGATTCCAGCTGACCGCCGTGAAATCGGGCGTGGCCGAGTGGGCGGATGGGCCGGGCGGAAGATGTTCTGGGTTTCGCATGCGTTCCTGCTCTGTAGCGGCGGCCTCTCAAGGCGATAGAGGCTAGGTCGCCGCGGTTGTCATTGCGCCGCCGTGGCCGAACCGAGGCTCGCGCGCACCCGGTACGCGAGCGACGGATTGCCGTCGACGATCTGCCACTGCCCCCATTCGCCCGGCTTGAGCACGAGCCCCGGATGCGATGCGTTCACCTGCCGCGGCACCGGCGGCAGCTTGCAGCCGGACGGCGAGACGCGCGTGCTCTCTTCCTGCAGGGTTTCCTGCGCATCGATGGCGAGCGTGATGTCGTCGGCGCTCGCGTGGGTCGGCGAGATCGTGAGGGTGCGCTGCAGGTCGATGTCGCCCGCCGGCTGATCCGCGCATCCGACGCGATTCTGCACCTTGTTGTGATGCGTATCCGTGCGCGCCTGCCCGACGTTGGTGGTGCCCGAAAACGTGTCGATCTGCTTGCCGTCCTGCACGACCTGCAATTCCCAGTTGACCGGCTGCGGCGGCGCGATTTGCGCGTGCGCGCCGGCGGCGGCGAAACAGGCGCCCGCCACGAGCGCGGCATGCATGAAAGACGAAATGGCGTTATGTAAGTTTTTTGTCATTGAAAGCGACTCCAGCGCGCGGACTGTACGGATGGCGGCGCGCTCGGCGAGCGGCCGCGGGATCGGCGATCCTCGGCGACTTCGTTCTGACACGGCGGCACTGGGCCGGTTCAGCGTGCGGATGAAACGGCCATAAAACGGCCATGAAACAGCGAAAGACGCCGGCGGAAACAGAACATTGGCCGGTTTTGAGCGGAGCAGGTTTCGAACCCGCCCGCCGTATCGATCCCGTCGATGATACTAGCGCGCGCCGATCGCGGCTTTTTCGGTGGAAACGCGGTGGACGCGGTCGTCCCGATTAGCAGCACCTGTGTGCGACTGCTCGCTTGCGCGGGCTTTTGGCGTCGATACACTGGACTCATCGACCAGAAAAATGACGGGGTGCGACATGACGACAGCCGTGGTCAAACAGGAACTGGCGGTGGCATCGTTCAGCAAGGTCTACAGTCTCGACGACGTGGAAACCGCGCTCAACGATCTGTCCGAAGGCGCGAGCGAAGCCTTGCGCGCCACCTACGAAAAAATGCTCAAGGCGGGCAATCTGCGCTTTTGCGTGAAGCCGAACCGCATGCCGTCCATCGACGATCTCGCGGACGCGCTGCCCAACTTCGAGGAGCCGCTCGCCGATATCCGCAAGCAGATCGCGCTGTGCCTCGAAACCGACGACCGCCTCGAACTCATGCCAATGCTCTTGCTGGGCGAACCGGGCATCGGCAAGACGCATTTCGCGAAACAACTCGCGCGGCTGCTCGGCACGTCCTGCCATTACGTCGCGATGAGTTCGCTCACGGCGGGCTGGATTTTGTCGGGCGCGTCGTCGCAATGGCGCAATGCGAAGCCGGGCAAGGTTTTCGATGCGCTCGTGAACGGCAGCTACGCAAACCCCGTCATGACCGTCGATGAAATCGACAAGGCCACCGGCGACGCGCAATACGATCCGCTCGGCGCGCTCTACGCGCTGCTGGAGCACGACACGGCGCAGACCTTCATCGACGAATTCGCCGAGGTGCCGATCAACGCGGGCAATGTCGTGTGGATCGCCACCGCCAACGACGCGCGCGCGATTCCCGAGCCGCTCATGAACCGCATGAACGTCTACGAGATTCCCGCGCCCGACCGCGACGGCGCGCGCCGCATCGGCCAGACGATCTACGCCGAAATCCGCAACGCGCACACGTGGGGCGCGCGCTTTCCCGAAACGCTCGGCGATGCGCCGCTCGACGCGCTCACGCAAGCCTCGCCGCGCGGCATGCGGCGCGCGATGTTGAACGCATTTGGCAACGCGCGAATCGATGGAAGGCATCATGTGGAAGCGCGCGATATCGAGCTGGATCGCAATTCGCGCAGAAAAGCGATCGGTTTCTGAAAAAAGCCGTCTTCGAAAACTTGCCGAAAACGCCGCCAAAACCTGTCTTTTTTGACATTTGGCGGCCAGATTCTTGCCCTTTTCTGAATTGCACCGGAAAACGATGCAATCCGCGTGCGTTTGTTGTGTATCGCGCAATAGTCCCGAACGTAGAATAGTTGGGATACATCTGCGGCGGAAAAGACATGGATCGGATCGAGTGCGTGGTGATCGGAGCGGGCGTCGTCGGGCTGGCCATTGCCCGGGCGCTGGCGTTGCGCGGACGCGAAGTCATCGTGCTGGAGTCGGGCGAAGGTATCGGCATCGGCACGAGTTCGCGCAACAGCGAAGTGATTCACGCGGGCATCTACTATCCGCGCGGCTCGCTCAAGGCCGATCTGTGCGTGCGCGGCCGCGACATGCTCTACGAATTCTGCCGCGCGCACGGCGTGCCGCACCGGCAATGCGGCAAGCTGCTCGTCGCGACGGCGCGCAATCAGGTGGCGCAACTCGCGGCGCTGGAGCAAAAGGGCATCGAGAACCGCGTGACCGGGCTCGTGCGCCTCTCCGGCGCGGAGGCGGCGGAACTGGAGCCGCAACTGCAATGCGTCGAGGCGGTGTATTCGCCGTTGACAGGAATCGTCGACAGTCATCAGTACATGCTCGCGCTGCAGGGCGACGCGGAGAATCACGGCGCGAGTATCGTGTTCCATACGCCCGTCACGGCCATCGATGCGCGCGAGGGCTGCTTTATCGTCGATACGGGAGGCGCCGCGCCCGCGCGTTTCCGGGCGTCGTATCTGATCAACAGCGCGGGGCTGCACGCCAACGAGATCGCGCGCAAGATCCGCGGCCTCGACGACCGCCACGTGCCGCCGCTCTACTTCGCGAAGGGCAACTATTTCAGCGTGAGCGGACGCGCGCCGTTCGACCGGCTCATCTATCCGATGCCGAACGAAGCCGGTCTGGGCGTGCATCTGACGATCGATCTCGGCGGGCAGGCGAAGTTCGGCCCCGACGTTGAATGGGCGCAGACGCTCAATTACGACGTCGATCCGCGCCGCGCCGAATCTTTCTACGCCGCGATCCGCGCGTACTGGCCGCGTCTGCCCGACGACGCGCTGCAGCCGGCCTATGCCGGCATCCGGCCGAAGCTCTCCGGTCCGGGACAGGCGGCAGCGGACTTCATGATCCAGGGCAAATCGGCGCATGGCGTGCCGGGACTCGTGAACCTGTTCGGCATCGAGTCGCCGGGACTGACGGCATCGCTTGCGATCGGCGAGCGCGTGGCCGACATGGCGCGCTGACTTACAGACGACTTTCCGTCGCCGCTTATCTCTAACATTTGACTGTTTCGACTCGCGTCCGCGTTGTTATGCTCGGATACCGCCGTCGTCAAGAACGGCGTTTATCCCCCAATACAACATGGAGTGAGTCACCATGAAGACATCGCGTCGCACGTTTCTGATCACCAGCGTGGGCGTCGCCTCGACGATCGCGCTCGGCACCCGTTCCGCTCTCGCCGATGCACCGAAGGTCGACGAAAACGATCCCACCGCGCAGGCGCTCGGCTACAAAAACGATGCGAGCAAGGTCGATAAGGCCAAGTTCGCGAAATACGCCGCCGGGCAGGACTGCGGCAACTGTCAGTTCTATCAGGGCAAGGCGAGCGACGCCTTCGCGCCGTGCCCGATGTTCAGCAGCAAGCTGGTCGCCTCGAAGGGCTGGTGCAGCGCGTATGTGAAGAAGGCATAACGCGCGGACAAGCGTCATCCGCCAGGCGCGCCCGGCCGTGAGGCCCGGCGCGCTTTTGTTCGTGCTGTGTTCGTGTTCAATTCGCTTGATCGGGATAAAAACCGTCTTTACACTCGCCAAGGCAAAAAGAGCCGCGCGTGCGAATCCATTCGACGAAACGCGGACAAGCCTGAGCCGATCATGCAGACGATGCGCACCATGCACACACAGGGGATCGCATGCCAGGAAGACGATTGAACGCGCGCGCCGTGACGGCGGCGGTCATCGGCAACGCGCTGGAGTGGTACGACTTCACCGTATTCGGCTTCATGACGGTGGTCATCGCGCGTCTGTTCTTCCCCGGCGAGAGCGACTACGCGTCGATTCTTCTGACCACCGCGACCTTCGGCGTCGCGTTCGTGATGCGGCCGGTCGGCGGCATCGTGCTCGGCCTCTACGCCGACCGCGCCGGGCGCAAGGCGGCGCTCACGCTCGTCATCGGACTGATGACGCTCGGCATTTTCCTGCTCGCAATTGCGCCGCCTTATTCGGCGATCGGCATCGGCGCGCCGCTCATCATCGTGTTCGCGCGGCTGCTGCAAGGCTTCTCGGCGGGCGGCGAATTCGGCAGCTCGACCGCGCTGCTGATCGAAGCCGCGCCGTTCTCCAAACGCGGCTTCTACGGCAGCTTCCAGATGGCGAGCCAGGCGGCGTCGCTGTTGCTCGGCGCGCTCGTCGGCGCGGCGATCTCGCGCGGACTGTCGCCCGCGGCGCTCGAATCCTGGGGCTGGCGCGTGCCGTTCATCTTCGGCCTCATCATCGGGCCGATCGGTCTTTATATTCGCCGCAACATGGCCGATACCGAAGCGTTCCTGCACGCGCGCAAGACCGCGCGCCGCGCGACGCTCGGCGAAGTGTTCCGCAGCCACAGCCGCGAAGTGCTGTGCGGGCTCGGCTCCGTGATCGCGCTCACGGTGACGGTGTACGTGCTGATCGCCTATCTGCCGACTTTCGCCGTCAAGCAACTGAAGCTGCCGTTTGAACAGTCGTTCACGGCGCTGATCGTCGGCAATCTGCTGTTGACGGTGCTTTCGCCGATTGCGGGCGCGTGGTCGGATCGCATCGGGCGCAAGGGATTGTCGCTGTGGTCGCTGCTGATTACGCTCGTCGTGATTTATCCGCTCTTCGCGTGGCTCGCCGCGGAGCCGAGCGTGATGCGGCTCGTGATCGTGCAGGCGCTGCTGTCCATCGCGCTGTCGGGCTACTATGGGCCGTTCGGCGCGCTCATCGCCGAACTGTTTCCCGCGCACGTGCGCTCGACGGGCCTCTCGCTCGCGTACAACATCGCGGTGATGATCTTCGGCGGCTTCGGGCAATTTATCGTGACGTGGCTGATCCGCGTCACGGAATCGCAACTCGCGCCCACGTTCTACGTGATGGGCGGACTCGTGCTCTCGCTGATCGCGGTGGCGTGCATTCCGGCGACGCGCCACGCCGACGTCGACGAGGCGCGCGACATCATCCGATAGACAACATCGGCCATATCGAAATGAAAGTGATCGAAAGCGGCAAGTTCACGGCCGAGCGCGCATGGGGCGCGCTCGATATCTGCGTGATGAACGGCACGTCGTGCCGTCTGCACTGGACCGACAAGCCCTACAAATGGCATGTCAACGACGGCGAGGAAGTGTTCGCCGTGATGCAGGGAGAAGTGCGCATGCACGTGCGCAGCGACGGGGACGAGCGCACGCTGGTGCTGCGCGCCGGCGACATCTTCCACGCGCAGGCCGGCGACGAGCATTTCGCCGAACCGGTCGGCGAGGCGCGCATTCTGGTGATCGAAAAGGAAGGCAGCGTTTGAGCGCGGTGCCGCTGCTTTAGCGTTGCAGTCCGGCCGCGACGAGCAGTTCGGCGAGCACTTCGGTCATGCCGCCTTCGTGCGCGGCGGCGCGTTCCTTCAGTTGCTGCACGAGTTTTTCGTCGAGTTTGCAGGCGAACGGCACGAGTCCCTTGGCCTGATCGAGCTTGCGCTGCTCGCGGCGGTCGACTTTCGCCTCGTCCGCGACGCCGGTGCGCGCACGGCTGCCGTGCTTGAGTTCGTTGGCGAGTTTGAACGCCTTGGTTTGTTCCAGCTGAAATTTGTTCACGCGATGCTCCGGGACAACGATTAATGGCAAGGCCCGTATTGTACGGAACGCGGCGGGCGCGTCAGCGGTTCGCGTCCGCCAGCGCGTCGATGCGCGCGCGCATGCGCCGCCAGTGCGAGCCTTCCCAGAACACGCGGCGGCAGACGTCGCAGGTCACGAAACGCGCGTGCCGCTCGCGCACGCCTTCGGGCACACGGCCGTCGATCTCGTTCGGCGCGGCGCGGCGCAGCGGCGCATTGCACATCAGGCACAGTCGAAACGCGCGCACGTGCGACGCGAGATCGAAGCGCACGGCCACTTCGCGCCACTGCTCGTCGGGTTGCAGCGCGCGCACATACGCGCCGTGCAGCACGGTGCGGCGCTTGAGCAGTTCGCGGTCGCGCGTGAGCACGACGCGCGTTTCGTCGTGCGCGAGTTGCTCGATTTCGTCGTCGGGGAAGTTGTTGTCGTAGCGCGTGTCGAAGCCCGCGAGCCGCAGCAGTTGCGCCAGGCCGCCGAGATGCGCATCCGCGATGAAGCGCAGGCCGGCGGCGTGCAGCGGCGGACGCAGCAACAGCGCGCCGTGCGCCAAGGCCGCGGGCGCGTGATGCGCGGGATAAACGTCGATGACATCGTCGGGCGCGATCTGCGCGTCGAATCCGACGGGGCGGCCGTTCTTCACGATCAGCGCGACTTCCGTGTGCGGCACGCCGAGCGCCTCGATCATGTGCTTGGTCGTCGATGTCTTCGCGCACGCGCATGCGAACGCGTGCCCGCGCAGCGGCCGGGCGAGGAAATCATTCAGTTCGCGATGGAAGTGAAAGCGCGCCTCGAGCATGCAGGCAGTATCGCATTCGCCGACTTCGACCGCTTGCTCGCGCTCGTGCACGCGGCGTGGCGATGTGCTTAACTGGCGCTCGGCAAACGGACTACCTGGGAGCATCGGCATGGATATCGGATTCATCGGACTGGGCGAAATGGGCGGCGCGATGGCGAGCAACGCGCTCAAGGCGGGACACACGGTGCGCGTCTGGAACCGTTCGCGCGACAAGACGCGCGCGCTCGCGGCAGAGGGCGCGTCGGTGGTGGATACGCCCGAGCAGGCCTTCGCCGGCGACGCCGCCTTTTCCATGCTCGCCGACGACCACGCGCTGCGTTCCGTGCTCGTCGATGGCGCCTTGCTCAAGCACGCGCCGAAGAACCTCGTGCACGTCAATATGGCGACGATTTCGGTGGCGCTCGCCATCGAACTCGCCGAATTGCACGCGCAGCATGGCATTGCGTACGTCGCCGCGCCGGTGCTCGGGCGGCCGGACGTCGCGGCGGCGGGCAAGCTCAACATTCTCGCGGCGGGCGCGAGCGAGGCCATCGACCGCGTGCAGCCGGTGCTCGATGCGCTCGGCCAGAAAACCTGGCGCGTCGGCAGCGAGCCGCAGCACGCGAACGTGCTCAAGCTCGCGGCGAATTTCATGCTGGCGTCGGCGATCGAGTCCTTCGGCGAAGCGGCGGCGCTCGTGAGCGGTCACGGCATCGAGTCGCAGACCTTGCTCGATGTCATCACGAATTCGCTGTTTCCGGGGCCGGTGTATCAGGGCTACGGGAAGATGATCGCGGAGCGGCGCTACGAGCCGGCGCTTTTCAAGGCGCGCCTGGGCCTGAAGGACGTGCGTCTCGCGATTGCGGCCGGTGACGCGGTGAACGTGCCGCTGCCGGTGGCGAGCGTCGTGCGCGACAACCTGGTCGATGCGCTCGCCCACGGCGACGGCGAGAAGGATTTCGCCGTGCTGGGCCAGGTGGCGGCGCGCCGCGCCGGACAGTGAGTGTGCGGATTCCATACGCACGATGGGGCGAAGCGCGGATTTCGCCCGTCGCGGCGCGGGCGGACGGCATAATGCGAGTCCCTTTTCTACACGCCGCGCCGCAATGAAACTGCATGTCTGGTGGCTGTTCGTCGCTACAGTCTTCGTCGTCTCCGCGATTCCCGGTCCCAACATGCTGCTCGTGATGACGCACGGCGCGCGTCACGGCTTGAAGCGCTCGACCGCCACCATGGGCGGCTGCCTCTCCGCCCTCGTCATCATGCTCTCGGTGTCGGCGGCGGGCCTCGGCGTGTTTCTCGAAGCGTGGCCGCGCCTGTTCGACACGTTGCGCTTTATCGGCGCGGCTTATCTCGTCTGGCTGGGTGTGAAGAGCTGGCGCGCCAAAGCGAGCGCAGCCGATGTTCGCGACGCAAGCGCGGGCACGCCGTCGGCCGGACGCGCGACGCTGTTTCGCAACGGCTTTCTCGTCGCGGGCAGCAATCCGAAGGCGATTCTTTTTGCGGCGGCGCTGCTGCCGCAATTCATCGACGCGAGCCGGCCCGTGCTGCCGCAGTTCGCGGTGCTCGTGTCGACGTTCGCGGTCATCGAGGTGAGCTGGTACGCGGTGTATGCAGGCCTCGGCGCGCGCATCGGCGACAGGCTGAAAAGCGCGAGCGTCGCCCAGGCGTTCAATCGCCTGACCGGCGGCGTCTTCGTCGGCTTCGGCGCAATGATGGCGCTCGTGCGCCACTGAGCGTTGCCAAACTCCACCGAGCACCACTGAGCGCCGGACGTAAAACAAACGTCTGCACGAACGGGCGCACGTTTTGCTCCCTTGCGAACATACTTTCGCGATCGGTGCGGCGATAGTAGCCATCGTCCCGAGGTCGCGGCGAGACTTCAGAAGAACAGCAAAAAGGGAGGCGCCCATGTTGATGACAGGCCGACGCGCCGCAACGTCCACAGGCGCCGCGCTCATCGCAATTTTTTGCGGCGCGCTGGCATCGCCTGCACCCGCACACGCGGACGACACGCCGAGCCCGTGCGGCGCGCTCAAGCGCATTGTCGCGGCGGCGCCGAATTTCTCGTCGCTGAACGCGATCGACGGCCGGCCGCTTGCGCTGTCCTGGGGCGACGGCGTGCAGTGCGCCGCCTCGCAGACCAGCTACCGCTGCACCTGGACGCCGCACGGCGGCTCCGGCGCCGACGCGCTGCAGGGCGTCGCGGCGGATATCGCGTCATGTCTGCCCGACGCGACGCACGATCAGAATTCGCCCGCCCGGCAGCACTTCTACATGGGCGAGCGCGGCGCGCGCACCGAGATCACGGCGGCGCAGGCGGGCTCGAACAAGCTCAAACTCGAAATCTACGGATCCCGCTGAGGTCAACGTGAGCAAGCGCATTCTCATAGCCGACGACGACGACGATGCGCTCGCCGGCTTAGCCCATCTGCTGAACGGCATGGGCCACGAAGTGGCGCTCGCGGCGGATGGCGCGCGGGCCGTGGAAGTCGCGGTGCAGTTCGAACCGGAAGTCGTGATTCTCGATCTCGGCATGCCGCTCGTCGACGGTCTCGCGGCGGCGCGCGCGTTGCGCCGCCTGCCGAACGGCCACGCGATGATGCTCGTCGCGCTCACTGGCTGGGGTCAGCCGCAGCACCGCGAGATGACGCTCGACGCCGGTTTCGACGTCCACCTCGTGAAGCCGATCTCCGCCGACCAACTGCACTTCATTTTGTCGATGACGCAGCCCTGACGTATCGAACGAGCGTGCGTCAGTCTGCCGCAACACGGGATGTTGCGACGCACCAATACTCTTGGTATATTTACTCCTGTCTCCTCCATGTCTCCACTGATATGGATTCAGCCCGCCAGCATTGGCGGGCTTTTTTTCGCCTGTACGTTTCGATGTTGCGGCGCACAGCGCGTCGCCGAATTCAAAGAAAAAGGGCCGGTCCGCAGCGAAGCGGACCGGCCCTTTTTATTGCGCCGCGTGGATTCGGTCGCGCTCAGCGCGCGAGACCCGCTTCCTCATCCGCGCCGATCGCCAGATTCATACACTGGATCGCCGCGCCCGATGCGCCCTTGCCGAGATTGTCGAGACGCGCGAGCGTCACGAAGCGCTCGTCGTTGCCGAACACGAAAATATCCACGCGATTCGTGTCGTTGCAGGCCTGCACGTCGAAGAAACCGTCGTCGAGATTGCTGGCGGCGTCGAACGGCAGCACGCGCACGAACGGCTCGTTGGTGTAGTACTCGGCGAGCATGTCGCGCACGTCTTTCGGCTTGGCCGGACGCGTGAGCTGATCCGGCGAAAAATAGGTCGTGACCGCGAGACCCTTCAGGAACGCGCCGACGATCGGCGTGAAGATCGGCGCGCGCGTGAGGCCGGTGCGCACCGACATTTCCGGCAGATGCTTGTGCGTGAGACCAAGCGCGTAGGGACGCGGGCTCGCGAGCTTGTCGTTGCCGCCGGCTTCGTACTCGGCGATCATCTTTTTGCCGCCGCCGCTGTAGCCGGTGATCGAATAGGCGTGCGCGGCGAAATCCGCGGGGACGAGTCCGCCCGCGACGAGCGGCTGCACCGACAGCACGAACGCCGATGCGTGGCAGCCCGGCACCGCGATGCGCTTCGACGTGCGCAGGCGCTCGCGCTGTGCGCGCGAGAGTTCGGGCAGGCCGTACGCCCAGTCGTCCTGCGTGCGGAACGCCGTGCTGGCGTCGATCATCACGGTGCGCGTGTTGCCGGGATCGACGAGCGAAACCGACTCGCGCGACGCGACATCCGGCAGGCACAGGAACGTGACGTCGGACGCGTTGATCAGCCGGCGCCGTTCCTCGACATCCTTACGCTTCGCGTCCTCGATGCGCAGCACTTCGATGTCACGGCGCTGCGACAGATATTCGAAAATCTTCAGGCCGGTGGTGCCTTCCTGTCCGTCGACAAATACTTTCGTGGTCATCTCGATCTCGCTGGTTCGTGCGGACGCTCGCCGCAAAAACACTATTTTAAGTCGATTCCGCGGCGGGCTGATGACCGTCGTCATCGCCGCCCGCCGGAGTGCCGATCCAGCGCGCCGTCACCTCCGCGATGCGCGCGCCGTAGACCTTTGCCGTCTCCAGATCGCCGGGCGGCGGGGCTTCGTCCGGCGAGGCGTCCGCGGGCGACTGCGTGAGCAGGCCCGTAAAGCCGCCGACGAAGTTCAGGTCGTTGCGCGTGGCCGCCTTCGTGTTCGACGGCATGATGCCGGTGCCGACCCAGATCATGCCGTGCTGCATCGCCAGCGTGACGAAATAGGAAATAGTCAGAAACTTGTCGCCGTTCATGTGCGCCGAGTTGGTGAATCCGCCCGCGAGCTTGTCCTTCCATTTCTGCCCGAACCACGGTTTCGAACTCGCATCGGCGAATTTCTTGAAGTCGGCGGACGGGCCGCCCATGTAGGTCGGCGCGCCGAAAACGATGGCGTCGGCGGCTTCGAGCGCGCCCCAGGCGTCGTCGTCGAGTTCGCTGACGGCGATCAGCTTTACGCTGGCGCCGGCATCGGTCGCACCGGCGAGCACGGCTTCCGCCACTTTTTTCGTATGGCCGTAGCCACTGTGATAAACGATGACGATATTCGACATGATGTCCTTGAGTCTCTCGGCGGGTCGCGGCGTGCGCCGGACGACTGCGGCCAGTCTAGCAAAGACAATTTCCGCCCAACCGGCGCGAACGCACGGTTCGGGCCGTCGAGGTAACGTCCGTATCAACGTCCATACGTGAAGGTGAGCTGCGCGCTGGCGATGGCCATCGTGCGAATTTCGTGCTCGAACATGAGCGCGGGCGTACCCTGGCGCAGGCGGAGGTCGTCGCTGTTGAGGGCATAAACCGTCACCACGTAACGGTGCGGCTTGCCGGGCGGCGGGCACGGGCCGCCGTAGCCGTCGGTGTCCCAGTCGTTGCGCGCTTCGACCGCGCCGAGCTTGCGCAGGACGCCCGACGCGCTGGCGTTGTTCGGCAGGCGATCCGTGCCGGCGGGAATGCCCGCGACGGCCCAGTGCCACCAGCCGCGCCCGGGCGCATCGGGATCGAAGATCGTCACGGCGAAGCCGCGCGTGCTGGCGGGCGCGCCGCGCCAGGAAATCTGCGGCGAACGGTTGCCGCCCTTGCATTCGGACTGGTCGAAGAGCAGATCGCGCCCGATCGGCTTGGCCGGTGCCAGGTCGGTGCTCGAAATTGTGAAGGTGGAGTCGGCCGCGGCGCCGCGCGAAGCCAAGAGCGCGACGGCCGCGCAGGCGATGAAAAACCCAGGTACGACAAGGCCACTCGGACTCCCGCTTCGGCCTGCGAGGCGCATGGCTGACTCCTTGTCAGTATCGTTGCGCCTTATAGCAGCGTTTCTCAGACTGCAACGATGTTTTTTGTCTCAGGGATGCGCTTGACGACAGGTTGCAGTTTAACATTGCAACAAAGGTTTAAAGTCTTGATCCTTGGGACTAAACCGATGGCGCAATCCGCTAACATCGGTTTAAGCAAGGGCGCTTCGACTTGACGGCGTCCCACTGCAGACTATGCTGAATTGAATATGATTAATCTGTTGCAGATTCGCACGGCATCTAATCCAGCGATTTCCGGGAGAACAAAGTGAGCCAGCGAATAAAAGTCATCATCGCGGACGACCATCCTGTGATTCTGTTTGGCGCCACTCAAGCGCTCAACAAGTTCCCGGAGGTCGATGTCGTGGGTCAGGCGCGCCAGTCGACGGAACTCATCCAGCTTCTGCAGAAAACGCCTTGCGATGTCCTTGTCACGGATCTCGCCATGCCGGGCGGCTCGTACGGCGACGGCATGCCGCTGCTCGGCTATATCGGGCGGCAGTTTCCGCGCGTCAAGCTGGTCGTGCTGACCATGCTCGAGAATCCCGCCCTGCTCAAGCGTTTGCGTGAGGTGGGCGTGATGTCCATCATCAACAAAGCCGACGACATGAACCATATCGGCTGGGCGATCCAGCACGTTATGCGCGGCCAGGAGTATCTCGGGCCGTCGGTGCATGGCGCGCTCGAGAGCATGGGGCTCGGCGCGAACGGGCAGCAGCGCAGCGTGATTCTTTCCAAACGCGAACTGGAGGTCGTGCGGCTGTTCGTTTCCGGCATGACGATCACGGAAATCGCTGCGCAATTACGTCGCAGCATCAAGACGATCAGCACGCAAAAGAATACCGCGATGCGAAAACTCGGCATTGAGCGCGATTCCGAATTGTTTCAATATGCGCAAAGCAACGGCTTGATGAATCTTTCTGCGTATTCAGGAGATGGAACGCTCGATCAGCCAGTTCCAAATCCGTAATCCTTTAACGGTATTGATTCCGTAGTTAATAAAAAAGCCGCTGAATGATAATCAGCGGCTTTTTCGCATTAAACGCGCGAAACGTTGCACGAAACGTTTAAAGCTTACTGCGGTGCCGCCGTCGCGCCACCGTGCGCCGCCGACCATTCCGCCGGCGCGTGCAGGAATTTCTCGACTTCATCGAGCGTCTTCGTCTCGAAATAGCCCTGTTCCTTGGCAACACGCAACACGTCCCACCACGTGGCGAGTGCGTGCAGGTTGACGTCGATGTCTTTCAGCACCGACACGCTTTCCTTGAAGATGTTGTAGTGGAACAGCACGAAGCAGTCGTTCACCGTGGCGCCGGCCGTGCGCAGCGCGTTGATGAAGTTGATCTTGCTGCGGCTGTCGGTCGTCAGATCTTCGACGAGCAGCACGCGCTGGCCTTCGGTCAGCAGACCTTCGATCTGCGCATTGCGGCCGAAACCCTTCGGCTTCTTGCGCACGTATTGCATCGGCACCATCAGGCGGTCGGCGATCCATGCGGCGAACGGAATGCCCGCCGTTTCGCCGCCGGCGACTGCGTCGATCTGTTCATAGCCGACGTCGCGCAGAATGGTCGCCTCGGCCATTTCCATCAGGCCGCGCCGCACGCGCGGGTAGGAAATCAGCTTGCGGCAGTCGATATACACCGGGCTCGCCCAGCCGGACGTGAAGATGTACGGTTTTTCCGCATTGAAGTGCACCGCCTGCACTTCGAGCAGCATTTTGGCGGTGGTGTCGGAGATCGTCTGGCGATCGAAGCCTGTCATGGGCGAATCCTTGGACTTGATATGGCGCTTGGAGAAGCGGGGAGGCGGCCGCGAAGGCCCTGGCGCAGGAATCGATGCGAAACGAGCCGGCTTTCGACCAACTTGCCTTCGACGGGCTGTTCCGCTGTTCCTGCGCGCGTGCCGATGGGACCTGGCGCTCGTTCGGCGTCTACTCCCATCCCATGCACAGCTAACCCGCAATTTTACCCGAGGCGGGTCGTCCGGGCGAGTGTCGCGGTTGCGCCCGCGCCGCGCGGAACTCACGCGAGTTCGTCCGATGAAACCGCCCGCCAGATGCGTCGATGCTGCTTCGCGTCAATGCTGGCGCGGGGTGTACACTGATCGTCCCAAAAAACCAAAGGCTCCGTCCGCTCGTTTCATCCATGCGAGCGGCACGCCGCGTCCACCCGACGCGCCGAGCACATGAACTTGGTCCATAGATTCACATTCCCGCATTCATGCAGCACGGTCGACGGCAGTGTGAACCCTGTTCAAATAATTCCCAAACGTCTCAGGTAAATCATGGACGAACAACTGAAGCAAAGCGCCCTCGCGTATCACCAGAATCCCCGTCCCGGCAAGATCTCGGTCACGCCGACCAAGCCGCTCTCCAACCAGCTCGACCTCTCGCTCGCGTATTCGCCGGGCGTCGCGGCCGCGTGCATGGCGATCTACGATGAGCCGCTCGACGCGCAGAAGTACACGTCGCGCGCGAATCTCGTCGGCGTCGTGACGAACGGCACGGCCGTGCTCGGTCTCGGCAATATCGGCCCGCTCGCGGCCAAGCCGGTCATGGAAGGCAAGGGGTGTCTGTTCAAGAAGTTCGCCGGCATCGACGTGTTCGATATCGAACTCGCCGAAACCGATCCGGACAAGCTCGTCGACGCGATCGCGATGCTCGAACCCACGCTGGGCGGCATCAATCTCGAAGACATCAAGGCGCCCGAGTGCTTCTATATCGAAAAGAAGCTGCGCGAGCGCATGAAGATCCCCGTCTTCCATGACGATCAACATGGAACGGCGATCATCGCGTCGGCGGCGATTCTCAACGGCCTGAAGGTCGTCGGCAAGAAGCTGGACGAAGTGAAGCTCGTGTGTTCGGGCGCGGGCGCGGCGGCGATCGCGTGTCTGGACTTGCTCGTGCATCTGGGCCTGAAGAAGTCGAACACGCTGGTGATCGATTCGAAGGGCGTGATCTACGAAGGCCGCGGCAACCTCGACGCCTCGAAGGAACGCTATCAGGCGAGCACCGACGCGCGCACGCTCGGCGACGCGATGCACGGCTGCGACGTGTTCCTCGGCTGTTCGAGCGCCGGCGTGCTCAAGCCGGAAATGGTCGCGACCATGGCCGACAAGCCGCTGATTCTCGCGCTCGCGAATCCGGAGCCGGAAATCCGTCCGGAAGACGCGAAGAAGGTGCGCCCGGATTGCATCGTCGCGACGGGCCGTTCGGACTATCCGAATCAGGTCAACAACGTGCTGTGCTTCCCGTTCATCTTCCGCGGCGCGCTGGATGTGGGCGCGACGACCATCACCGAAGAGATGAAGCTCGCGTGCGTGAAGGCGATCGCCGAACTCGCGGAAGAGACCGATCAGGGCGATGAAGTCGCGAAAGCCTACGAAGGCCATTCGCTCGAATTCGGTCCGGAATATCTGATTCCGAAGCCGTTCGATCCGCGTCTCATTATCAAGATCGCGCCGGCGGTGGCGCAAGCCGCGATGGATTCGGGCGTGGCGACGCGTCCGATCAACGACATGGATGCGTATCGCGAGACGCTCGGCGCGACCGTGTACCGCACCGGCATGGTGATGCGCCCGGTGTTCGTGGCGGCGAAGGCCGCGCCCGCGCGCATTGCGTTCGCGGAAGGCGAGGACGAGCGCGTGCTGCGCGCCGCGCAATTCGTGCTGCTGGAGAAGATCGCGAAGCCGATCATCATCGGGCGGCCGGCGGTCGTCGAAATGCGGCTGCAGAAGATGGGCTCGAAGCTGAAGCCGGGCGTCGATTTCGAGGTCGTGAATCCGGAGGACGATCCGCGCTACCAGAAGAGTTGGCAGGCGTATCACGAGATCGCCGCGCGCGAAGGCGTGACGCCGGAAAGCGCGAAGGCCGCGCTGCGCAAGTTCAACACGCTGATCGGCGCGATCCTGATCCATACAGGCGACGCGGACGGCATGATCTGCGGTCTCATCGATACGTATCAGGATCACCTGAAGTTCGTCGAACAGGTGCTCGGCAAGGCGGAAGGCGCGAATAATTTCGCGGCGATGAATCTGCTGATGCTTCAGGGCCGCAACCTGTTTATCAGCGATACGTACGTCAACGAAACGCCGACGCCCGAGCAACTCGCCGACATGACGATTCTCGCGGCGCGCGAGATCGAGCGCTTCGGCATTCAGCCGAAGGTGGCGCTGGTGTCGAACTCGAATTTCGGCAGCGTGCCGAGCGCGTCGAGCAAGCGCATGGCCGAAGCGCGCAAGCTGATCGCGGAACGCGCGCCGCATCTCGAAGTGGACGGCGAAATGCACGGCGACGCGGCGTTGTCGGAGACGGTGCGCAAGGCGGCGTTCCCGGGCACGACGCTGCACGGCGAAGCGAACCTGCTGATCATGCCGAACGTGGAAGCGGCGAACATCACGTACAACCTGCTCAAGATGGTGAGCGGCGAGGGCGTGACGGTCGGGCCGTTCCTGCTCGGCGCGGCCAAGCCCGTGCATATTCTGACGCCCGCGGCGACCGTGCGGCGGATCATCAATATGACGGCGGTGGCGAGCGCGAACGCGAGCGTGGCGAAGGCGAAGTAAGGCGGTTGGTACTTTGAGGAAAGACGGCGATTCGGGGAACCGGGTCGCCGTTTTTTTTAGCCTGATGAATCGAATGTCTGCCGGTTTCGTCGTGCTCTAATTAGGATTCCAATCTAATCAAGGGTGGAGAAATGGAGATCATCGTCGAAACTTTTTGGGCACGAGGTGAAGCCTCGTCGTCAGGCATTCGAGTACGCGCGCTGCCTGGCCAAGGGCTGAGCACCACGCTTCGAGTGGAGTGCAGCCGAAGCATGCGCAAGGAGCACCCGGTCGGTACATTATTTCGGCTGGACGTAAAACTCATCCATCGCGAAGGGACGCCTTTGCTCTATGCGCATCACGCCGCTCCATTCGAAAAGGTGAGCAGCGAAGAGGCACAGCGGTTCATCGCAACCCTCTATGGGAGAAACAAGGCGACGTCGTAAAACCGATTCCAGTCTGGTAGCAAAAAAAAGCGGTCCGCTTCCGCGAACCGCCTTTTCATCGGCGAGCCGTTAAATCAAGCCACCGCCCGCTTCTCGCCACCCTCATTACTGCGCCACCGCGCCAGCAGCTTGTCCCACTTGAGCTTCGCCGCCTTCACGTTGTTTTCCTTGATGTGGCCATAGCCGCGCATCGAGTCCGGCAGACTCGCGAGTTCAATTGCAAGCGCGAGCTTCTCCGCCGTCAGTCCCGCCATCAGTTCCTTCACCAGCGCCTCGTACTCGTCGATCAACGCGCGTTCCATCCTGCGCTCTTCCGTGCGTCCGAACGGATCGAGTGCCGTCCCACGCAAGAACTTGAATCGCGCGAGCACGCGCATCGCCGACATCATCCACGGGCCGTATTGCTTCTTCACGAGATGCCCGTGCGCGTCCTTCTTCGACAAGCTCGGCGGCGCCAGATGGATCTTGATCTTCCAGTCGCCTTCGAAGCTGCTCTTCACCTTGTCGAGGAACGCCGGGTCCGCATAGAGACGCGCGACCTCGTACTCGTCTTTGTACGCCATCAGCTTGTGCAGATTCCGGGCGACCGCTTCGGTCAGCGCGTACTGGCCATCGCCCGCATTCAGGCCGGCTTCGGCCGAGCGCACCGCCGCGACCAGCCGCCCATAGCGCGCCGCGTACGCCGCATTCTGATACCGCGCGAGATAATCGAGACGCTTGTCGATGAGCGTATCCAGCGCCTTCGGCGTATGCAGCGCGATGACCTTGCCCGCTGCTTCGGGCGCGCCGCGCTGCGCATCGGCGAGACGGCGCACCGCTTCGGGATCGTGCGCGGCGCGGCGGCCCCACTCGAACGCCGCCAGATTCTTCTCGACCTGCACCGCGTTCAACTCGATCGCCCGCATCAGCGATTCATGCCGCAGCGGCACCCAGCCCTTCTGCCACGCAAAGCCGAGCACGAACGGATTCGTATAGATCGCATCGCCCATCAATGCGACGGCGAAGCGGTTCGCATCGACGAGCGCGACATGCTCGCCCGCCGCCGCGCGAATATCGGCTTCCGCGCTCGCGCCCGGAAAGCTCCAGTTCGGGTTCTTGATGAACTCGGCGGTCGGCGTCTGCGCGCTGTTCACGACAACGCGCGTGTGATCCGGCTGCATCCGCGAGCCGCATTCGTTGCTCGCGGTGACGATCGCATCGCAGCCGATGACGAGATCCGCCTCGCCCATCGCGATGCGCGTCGCGTGGATATCCGCCGGACGATTGGCGATCTGCACGTGGCTCATCACGGCGCCGCCTTTCTGCGCGAGGCCGGTGACGTCGAGCACCGTGACGCCTTTCTGCTCCAGATGCGCGGCCATGCCGAGCAGCGCGCCGATCGTCACGACGCCCGTTCCGCCGACGCCCGTCACCAGCACGCCATACGGCCGCGCGATGTCGGGAAGTTCGGGCGAGGGCACGGGCGGCATCGAATCGGCGCCGACGCTCGTCGCCTTCGGTTTCTTCAACTGTCCGCCTTCCACCGTGACGAAGCTCGGGCAGAACCCGTTGACGCACGAATAATCCTTGTTGCACGTCGACTGGTTGATCTGCCGCTTCGTGCCGAACTCCGTTTCGAGCGGCTCGACGGACAGACAGTTCGACTTCACCGAGCAATCGCCGCAGCCTTCGCACACCGCCTCGTTGATGACGACGCGCTTCGCCGGATCGGGATACGCGCCGCGTTTGCGGCGGCGGCGCTTCTCGGTCGCGCAGGTCTGGTCGTAGATCAGGATCGACGTGCCGGGAACTTCGCGTAACTGGCGTTGAATTTCATCGAGCTTGTCGCGATGATGCACGTCGATGCCCGGCGCCAGTCCGACGCTCGCCGTGTACTTTTCCGGCTCGTCCGTGACGATGACGATCTTCGTCGCGCCTTCCGCCGCCAGTTGATGCGTGATCTGCGGCACGGTCAGCACGCCGTCGACGGGCTGGCCGCCCGTCATCGCGACGGCATCGTTATAGAGAATCTTGTAGGTGATGTTCACCTTCGCCGCGATCGACGCGCGAATCGCGAGCAAGCCCGAATGGAAGTACGTGCCGTCGCCGAGGTTCGCGAATACGTGTTTGTCGTTCGAGAACGGCGCCTGCCCGACCCACGCGACGCCTTCGCCGCCCATCTGGCTGAACGTGCTCGTGCTGCGGTCCATCCAGACCGTCATGTAGTGGCAGCCGATGCCGGCCATCGCGCGCGAGCCTTCCGGCACGTTCGTCGACGTATTGTGCGGACAGCCCGAGCAGAACCACGGCTTGCGCTCGGCTTCGACGCGCGGCCGAGCGAGCGCCTTCTCCTTCGCCTCGATGACGGCGAGACGCGCCGCGATCCGCGCGCGCACGTCGGCGGGCAGATCGAATTTTTCGAGACGCGTGGCGATCGCCTTCGCGATGATCGCCGGCGACAGTTCATAGTGCGCCGGCAGCAGCCAGTTGCCCATCGGCACGGACCATTCGCCGCCTGCGCCGTCTTTTTCGTCGAATTTGCCGTAGACGCGCGGACGTTGCGCATCCGGCCAGTTGTACAGCTCTTCCTTGATCGCGTATTCGAGAATCTGGCGCTTTTCCTCGACCACCAGAATCTCTTCGAGCCCGCGCGCGAATTCATGCGCGCCTTGCGCTTCGAGCGGCCACACGCAGCCGACCTTGTAGAGACGGATGCCCATCTGCGAACAAGTGGCGTCGTCGAGGCCGAGATCGGTGAGCGCCTGACGCACGTCGAGATACGCCTTGCCGCCGGTCATGATGCCGAAGCGCGCGTTAGGCGAATCGATCTCGATACGGTCCAGCTTGTTCGCGCGCACATAGGCGAGCGCGGCGTACCACTTGTAGTCGAGCAGACGCGCTTCCTGCACGAGCGGCGGATCGGGCCAACGGATGTTCAGGCCGCCGTCGGGCATGGCGAAGTCGGTCGGAATCACGATCTTCGTGCGATGCGGGTCGATATCCACCGACGCCGACGATTCCACCACATCCGTCACGCATTTCATCGCGACCCACAGGCCGGAGTAGCGGCTCATCGCCCAGCCGTGCAGGCCGAAATCGAGATATTCCTGCACGTTCGACGGAAACAGCACCGGCAGGCCGCACGCCTTGAAGATATGTTCGGACTGATGCGCAAGCGTCGATGATTTCGCGGCGTGGTCGTCGCCGGCGAGTACGAGTACGCCGCCGTGCGCCGCCGATCCGGCGGAATTTCCGTGCTTGAAGACATCGCCCGAACGGTCGACGCCCGGGCCTTTGCCGTACCACATCGAAAACACGCCGTCGTATTTGGCGCTCGGGTACAGATTGACTTGCTGCGACCCCCACACGGCGGTGGCGGCGAGATCTTCGTTGACGCCCGGCTGGAACACGACCTGATGCGCGGCGAGATGCTTCTTCGCCTTCCAGAGCGACTGGTCGAGACCACCGAGGGGAGAACCGCGATAGCCGGAAATGAACCCGGCGGTGTTGAGACCCGCGGCTTTGTCGCGCTCTTGCTGCAGCATCGGCAGACGCACCAGCGCCTGGATGCCGCTCATATAGGCGCGGCCGCGTTCGAGCGTGTATTTGTCGTCTAGCGTGACGGATTTCAACGCGGCTTCTAGCGAAGCTCTTTGTTCTGCGTCTAGCGGGGCGTTCATTATGTGTATTCCTCCACCCGAGGTTTGGGATCACCAAAGCATGTTTCGGACCGCAGCGTCTTGTGAACGCGTGAGTCGGGGCTTCAAGTGTGCCGGTGCAACCGGTTTTGAGGCACTGGGACTAACCCGTTAAAAATTGCTTACTTAGCAGCGGTTTGCGTCAAATCGTTGATGAATTGACCGCTATCAGGCGAGTTTTGTTACAGCGTGTAAATGCGACCGATTCCAGGAACCCTCAGGCTCATCGCTGTCTAAAATGGCGCTTCCGGAATTCCCGTGCCGTATTTTTTCTGCAAGTTTGGGTTCCGGAAGCAGGCAGTACGCAAGCAGTTAGAAGGAGATAACGATGAAACAACGCCACATCCAAAGCTTTTTGATGGTTTCGGCGGCTTTTTTCGCCATCAGCGCGCCCGTGGGCGGTGCGCGGGCAAATAATGCGTCGCCATTCGGGGCGTCGTCGGTTGCACAGGTCGCGCAGGCGCGCGTTCAGTCCGTTCAAGCTGGCGCCGAGAAGCGCCGCGAATCGGCAAGCAGCGACGACGAGCAGGCGGGCTAACCCGCTCACGCGGTCCATTTCGGCATGATCGCCATGACATGATGGGACGCCAAAAATAACGAAAGGGACATGAACCTTCGCGGTCCATGTCCCTTTTTCATTGCCGTCGTTCGGTGGCGGTTTTTTAGCTAGCCGAAGTGTCCTTCAGCACGCCACGGCGCATCTGATCCAGTTCGATCGACTCGAACAGCGCCTTGAAATTGCCCTCGCCGAAGCCCTGATTTCCCTTGCGCTGGATGATCTCGAAAAAGATCGGCCCGATCTGGTTCTCGGTGAAGATCTGCAGCAGGATTTCGTCCTTGGTGCCGTCAATCAGAATCTTGCGCTTCTTCAACTCCGCGACCGATTCGACGTGTCCCGGCACGCGGCGGTCCACCAGCTCGTAATAGGTGTCGATGGTGTCGAGCAGCGCGATCTTCGCGCCGCGCAGACCGTCGACGGTGCTATAGATGTCGTCCGTGCCGAGCGCGATGTGCTGAATGCCCTCGCCGCGATAGGCGTCCAGATATTCCTGAATCTGGCCTGCCGTCTCCGAACCTTCCTCGTTGATCGGAATGCGGATTTTGCCGCACGGCGAAGTCATCGCCTTCGATTTCACCGCCGTCACTTTCCCTTCGATATCGAAATAGCGCGCTTCGCGGAAGTTGAAGAGGCGTTCGTAGAACTCCGCCCATTCGACCATCCGGCCGCGATGCACGTTGTGCGTCAGGTGATCGATATAGGTCAGCCCGTGCCCGGCCGGGTTTTGCTCCGCGCCGGAAATCGGCTCGAAATCGACGTCATAGATGCTGATATCGCCGATGCTGCCCGGCTGCGCGCCGTTCTTGCCGCGCCAGCGGTCGACGAAATAGATCAGCGAATCGCCAATGCCCTTGATTGCCGGAATATTCAGCTCCATCGGGCCGGTCTTGTTGTCGAAGCCCCATGCGCCGAGTTCGAGCGCGCGCTTGTAGGCCTTCGCGGCATCCGCGACGCGAAACGCGATCGCGCAAATCGACGGACCGTGCTGACGCGCGAAGCGCTGCGCGAACGAATCCGGCTCGGCATTCACGATGAAGTTGATTTCGCCCTGCCGATACAGCGTCACGTCCTTGTGACGATGCTTCGCGATCGCGGTGAAGCCCATCTGCTCGAACAGTTTGCCGAGCGCGACCGGGTCCGGCGCGGTGTATTCGATGAACTCGAAGCCGTCGGTGCCGACGGGGTTCTCCCAGGTCGATGCGGTCATGCGTTGTCTCCTTGATATGCCTTGCTATGCATTCGGCGCGGGTGCGCGACGTGGAGACAGTGTAATCAGGCGCGTGCGGCAAAAACTTGCGAAACAAAGCGTGCGTTCATAATATTGCGCACAATGCTGCCACTAGGACGCTGATTGGAGCAATGAGATGGCCGAACCCGAACTCGACACGATAGACCGCAGAATTCTCGCCATCCTTCAGGAGAATGGACGATTATCAAATCAGGAGATCGCGGAACGCGTGAATTTGTCGCCGAGTCCGTGCTTGCGGCGCATCCGGCGGCTCGAGGACATTGGTGTGATTCGCGGTTACGTCGCGTTGCTGGATGCGAAAAAGCTCGGGCTCGGGTTGCTCGCGTACATCAACGTGCGGCTGGAAAAGCGCGGCGGCACGCAGGCGGCCGCGGGCACGCCAAAAGCGCCGACACACGGCGACCTGTTTCGCGAAGCGGTGCGCTCATGGCCGGAAGTCGTCGCCTGCGACGCAATGACCGGTGAAATGGACTTCCTGCTGCGCGTGCAGGTGCGCGACATGGACGACTTTTCGCGCTTCGTGCAGGATCAGTTGCTGCATCATCCGTCGGTGATCGACGTGAGATCGAGCTTTTCGCTGGAGCGCATCAAGGAAACGACGGTGTTGCCGCTGCGCTGAACGGTGCGGCAAGCGCGAGTTTCGCGCGGAAATGATAAGGGGCGGTCAAAGCCGCCCCTTTTGTATTGGTCTCGCTCGCAGCGCGAACCCCGCGCTGTTCTGAGAAATCAAGCGGCTTTGATTGCCGGCAGAAATGCTTTGAAAACTTGCGACGCGTGATGCGCCTGGCGCCTGATCGCGTAATCGAACACGGCGGCTTGTTCCTGGAACAATTCCGACATGATGCTGCTCTGGTCCGCCGGTTCGAGCGACAGATAAGCGTCCGCTTCGCCGTATGCGTATTCGATCTTCATGCCCGACTTTCTGGCGATGTGCATCATGGTCGAGTTGCGCGACAGGCAGTGCATATAGAGCACGGACACTTGCGTGTTGCGGCTGCGCATGGCGGCGCGCTCGAACAGCCTCGTGCCGACGCCGCGCCCGCGCGCGCTTTCGAGCACCGAGACGCCGAACTCGGCGGTGCGCTTGTCGCCTTCCGCCGGCAAATAAGCCAGATGGCCCACGCCGATCAGTTCGAGCGCATGGCCGAACACGCCGAACACTTTGTCGTTCGAGAAGTTGATATTGCGCACGTAATTCTCGATGACGTGATCCGGCACCACCTGGCCGAAGCGCAGAAGGCGGTCGTCTTCGTCGAGCGTGAGGAAATGCGTGAGCAGGCGCTCGCGGTCGGCGGAGGACAGTTCGCGGACGAGAACCGGCAGACGCGCGGCTTTGAGCGGCGACTCGTTCGTCACGATCTGCTCGGCGGTGCGGTTAAAGGTCATTTCCACGATGGGTTCCTCCTTCATTCGTCATGCAGGATGCTGCAAAGCAAAACGAATTTTAGCCGATTGGGGAGAAACGGATACGGGAAAACCCTTAAAAACGTGTAGGCGTGACGTTCTAAATAGCTACTGAAAACGATTAGATTTCATTGAAATCAGAGGCTTACACAGATTGCGTAAAAGCAACGACACGAAGGTAAAACTGTTTTGCTGTGACGCAGCAATTTTCAACGCTCACCGCCGAGCCCGTTCTCGATCATGTCGACAACCTGCTCCGCGAATTCACGATAACCAAGCTTGCCGCCCGGCTTGAGCCAGGTGAAGGTCCAGTTGATCATGCCGAAGACCATCATCGTGAGCGCGGTCTGATTGTCCTTGGCGGCGCGCTTCGGATAGGCCCGCGCGAGCTGGCGCGCGAACGCCGCGACGATATCGCGCTGACGATCGAGGACGATTTCCCGCTGGGCATCCTCGAGATATTTGACGTCGTTCAGAAGGGCGACGTGGCGGCTGTGCGACGTCTCGTATTCGGCGAGAAACGCGCGCACGAGCTCCGCAAACGCTTCGCGCTCGCCGAGTCCGCGCCGCTGGCTCGCGCCTTCCACTTCCGCGATGATCAGCATCAGCCGCTTGGTGTAGCGGTCGAGGAGATCGAAGAGGATCGCTTCCTTGCTCGCGTAATAGTGGTAGAGGCGGGCTTTCGAGGTGCCGCTCGCGGCGGCCAGGTCGGCCATCGACGTGCTCGGGTAGCTGGTCTGGGCGAATTTCGCGGCGGCGAGTTCGAGGATCTGTTCGCGTTGCGTCTCGTGATCGGGCGCTTTGGTACGGGCCATGTGTTTCCGGAATATGCGTTCTTATTGATTTAGCGGCGCAGCTCGGCCTGCACGATGTCGGACGGCGTGCCGCGGATCTTCAGGCGCCCCGCCGTGACGAGTTCGCGGCAGCGCCAGAAAGCGATGGAATCGGAGAGCATGAAGTCGAAGCGCTGGCCCATGGCCGCACCGGCGATCTGGCGCGCCGGCTGCCATTCCGGACCGGCCAGATCGAGCAATGCCTCGTCGACGTCGAGCCAGGTTCCCGAGACGAGCATGTTGTCGCGCAGACGTCGCGTGTCTGCGCTGGAATGCTTCGCTTCCTGCCATTCGAGCGCGAGCCGGCTGATGCGCAGCACGGAAATTGGCGCTGCGGTCGGCAGTTTCGCGAGCAGTTGTTTCGGCGAAAACATGCCGACGGCGGTCGCGCGATCGGCACGGCCGAGGCGGGCGGAGTCGCTGTCGTCGGTGCAAATGCTCAGGTCGTCGTGGGACAGTTTTGCTTCGTTCAGACGTTGCGGCGCATTGCGCAGGTGATAGGCGACGCGTCGCAGCGTCAGCTGGTCGGCCGCGCTCTGGCCGTGCCACACGACGATCTGCTCGTCGCCGCGTGTGAGGCGGGCGATCAGCGCGAGTTGTTCTTCGAGTTCGTCTTCGAAATCGATCGTGCCGGGCAGAATCTGACGCCAGAAGGCGGCGCGGGTGAGCGCCGAATCGTCGATGTCCCTGAGCGGGCCGACCGCCAGATCGTCACGCAGCGTGACGACGCGATCCGCCCGCTCCGCGCGCTGCAACGCTTCGGCGAGAGATTGCGCCGCGCAATCGCCATTTGCGACGTGAATCATGTTCATCGGTGTCGGCATGCCTGAAGGACGAAAGGACCAGCTGCGGGAGTGGTCCTTAGTTTACGCGAATCGCATGGCGTTCGGCGCTCGATCGGCGTGCCGACTTCGCGTGACGCTCAACGCTCGTCGAAACTCACGACCACCCGTTCGCTCAACGGATGACACTGACACGTCAGCACGAATCCGTCTTCGATTTCGTGCGGCTCCAGCGTGTAATTCTTCTCCATCTTCACTTCGCCTTCGAGCACCTTCGCGCGGCACGTGCAGCACACTCCGCCCTTGCACGCATACGGCAGCGCAAGCCCCGCTTTCAGACCCACATCGAGCACGCTCACCCCTTCGTACGGCAAGCGCAACTTGCGCTTCTTGCCATCGATGATCAGCTCCAGTTCCGCTGCCGGCGTGTTCTCCGTAATCTCGATCGGCGCCACGCCTGCTTGCGGCAGCGGCGTGCCGAAGCGCTCCACATGAATCTGCTTCGGCGGCACGCCCGCGTCTTTCAACGCAGCTTCGGCCGCATCCATCATCGGACCGGGACCGCAGATGAATGCTTCATCGATATCGTTCGGCGAGAGCAGGCTCTCCAGAAACGCCTGGCACTTCGCCTGATCCAGCACGCCGTTGAACAACTCCACGTCCTGCAGATCATCCGAGAGCACGTGATACAGCGAGAAGCGATCCATATAGCGATTCTTCAGATCTTCGAGTTCCTCGGCGAACATGATCGCGTCCACGCTGCGATTGCCGTACACGAGCGTGAAGCGGCTGGTCGGCTCGGTGTCGAGCGTCGTCTTGATGATCGCCAGCACCGGCGTGATGCCCGAGCCGCCCGAGAACGCCACATACTGCTTCGCGTGATCCGCGTTCAGGTGCGTGAAGAAGCGGCCATCGGGCGTCATCACGTCGATCTCGTGCCCGGCCTTGAGCGTATCGAATGCGAAGTTCGAGAAGCGCCCGCCGCGCACGCGCTTGATGCCGATGCGCAACTCGCCATCGCGATCGTAATCGGTCACGCCCACGCAGATCGAATACGAGCGACGCGTCTCTTCGCCATCGATATGCGTCTTGAGCGTCACGAACTGCCCCTGCGTGAAGCGAAACGCGTCGCGTAGCGCGGGCGGCACCTCGAATGACACGGTGAACGCATCGGCGGTTTCGGGTCGCACCTCGCGGATGCGCAACGGATGGAATTGCGGAGTCGCCATCTTTATCGGCTCGCTTTCAGTGAATGCAATGAATTCGGTTTAGTACGGCTTGAAGTAATCGAACGGCTCGCGACAGTCCACGCAGCGATACAACGCCTTGCACGCGGTCGAGCCGAATTGCGCAAGCCGCTCGGTGTGCGTCGAGCCGCAGCGTGGGCATGCGATGGTTTCTTTTTTGTACGGCACGAAGCGAATAGGCTTCGTGCTCGTGTCCGGAATGCTGCCGCAAGCGCCCGTCGGTGGCGCGATGCCATAACGGCGCAGCTTCTCGCGCGCTTCGTCGGTGATCCAGTCGGTGGTCCACGCAGGCGCCAGCACCGTCTCGATGCGATGCGCGCCCAATCCCGCATCATCGATCGCCTGCGCGATGTCCTCCGCAATCTGCGACATCGCCGGGCAACCCGAGTATGTCGGCGTGATCACCACTTCGAGCACGCCATCGTCGCCGTGACGCACCTCGCGCAGAATGCCCAGCTCGCGGATCGACACCACCGGTATCTCCGGATCGGGCACCGCTTCGAGCACGCTCCACACGCGCTCGATGCTTGCGTTGGTCGTATCCATTTACCAGCTCGCGCCCGGATGTTGCCGCGCCAGGCTCTGCATTTCCGCCAGCAGATAGCCCATATGCTCCGAATGCTCGCCGAGCTTGCCCGTGCTGATGTGCTTCACTTCAGCGGGCGCCACGAGCGTTGCTTCTTCCAGCGCGGATGTCACCTGTTCGCGCCACGCTTCTTCGAACTCGCTGGCCAGAGGCGCGATGCCCGCATCGGCGACGGCTTGCTCAATTGCATCGACAGCGAAGAACTCGCGCGTGTACGGCATCAGATAATCGAGCGCCGCCTGCATGCGTCGATGCGACTCCTCCGTGCCATCGCCCAGTCGCACCAGCCAGTCGTGCGCGTGATGCAGGTGATAGCTCGTCTCCTTGATCGACTTCGCCGCGATCGCCGCGAGTTGCGTGTCGTTCGATGCTTGCAGCGCGGTCCACATCTGTGCCATCAGCGCCGAGTACAGGAAGTTGCGCACGATCGTCACTGCATAGTCGCGTTCGCTGCGTGCCGTGCCCGCGAGCGGGCCGAAGTGCGGCAACTCGGCGATCGTGTAGTTCGCGAACTCGCGCTCGCTGCGGAAGTACGCGTAATCGTCTTCGGTTTTCTTCGCACCGTTTAGCGCCGCTTCGAGCGTCGCTGCATGCGTATAGAGAAGACGCGCCTGGCCGATCAAGTCCAGACTCATGTTCGCCAGCGCAATGTCTTCTTCCAGCGCCGGGCCGTGACTGCACCACTCGGCGTTGCGCTGGCCGAGGATCAGCGCGTTGTCCGCCAGACGCAGCACGTAGGCGAGATGTTCGTGACTCTGCTTGTGGCTCATGTCGCGCTCGCCCTTACATGTGATTGATTTCGTCGGGCAGCACGAAGAACGTCGGATGCCGGTAGATCTTGTCGCCCGCGGGCTCGAACAACTCGCCCTTGTCCGCCGGGTCCGATGCCGTGATCGCCGCCGACGGCACCACCCAAATGCTCACGCCTTCCTGTCGACGCGTGTACACGTCGCGTGCCATGCGCAATGCCGCGCCCGCGTCCGGTGCGTGCAGGCTGCCGCAGTGCTTGTGATCCAGTCCCTGCTTGCTGCGCACGAACACTTCCCAGATCGGCCATTCCTTGTTCATCTTCGATATCTCCCGTGTCCTGTCTTCAAGCCGCTTGCTTGTGTGCGCGGGCTTTCTGCTTCTCCGCATACGCGAGCGCCGCTTCGCGCACCCACGCGCCTTCCTCATGTGCCTTCACGCGTGTGGCGAGCCGTTCCTTGTTGCAGGGACCATCGCCATTGACCACGCGCCAGAACTCTTCCCAGTCGATCTCGCCGTAGTCGTGCGCGTTGCGTTGCGCGTTCCACTTGAGATCCGGATCGGGCAGCGTGACGCCCAGAATCTTCGCCTGCTCGACGGTGGCATCGACGAACTTCTGGCGCAGATCGTCGTTCGAGATGCGCTTGATGCCCCACGCGAACGACTGGCCGCTGTGGATCGAATCCTTGTCGCTCGGGCCGAACATCATCAGCACCGGCCACCACCAGCGGTCCACCGCCTGCTGCACGAGATCCTTCTGCGCCTGCGTGCCTTTCATCATCGCGAGCAGCGCATCGAAACCCTGGCGCTGATGGAACGACTCTTCCTTGCAGATGCGGATCATCGCGCGTGCATACGGGCCGTAGGTGCAGCGGCACAGCGGGATCTGATTCATGATCGCGGCGCCATCGACAAGCCAGCCGATCACGCCGACATCGGCCCACGTGGGCGTCGGATAGTTGAAGATGCTCGAATACTTGGCGCGCCCCGTGTGCAGCGCATCGACCAGTTGATCACGTGAGACGCCCAGCGTTTCGGCTGCGCTGTACAGATAAAGACCGTGGCCGCCTTCGTCCTGCACCTTGGCCAGCAGAATCGCCTTGCGCTTTAGACTCGGCGCGCGGCTGATCCAGTTGCCCTCCGGCTGCATGCCGATGATCTCCGAATGCGCGTGCTGCGAAATCTGCCGCACCAGCGTCTTGCGATACGCCTCGGGCATCCAGTCCTGCGGCTCGATCTTGCCGTCGGCCTGCATGGTCGCGTCGAAGCGGGTTTGTGCGGGGGATGTGCTTGCGGCGGCCTCGCCTGGGACGGCGGGCGTGGGGGTCGGGAGGTCGAGGGATTGGGTGTACATGGCGGCACTCGCTCAGGGAAGTCGCTATCCGGCGATTATAAACCGACCGGACGGTCGGTAAATAGCTTTTTCAGGACGTGCTGGGGTAATTCCGGGGGGCAATCCTCACGGGGCGCGCGAAGTCGACAGCGCGAACCCGCGTGTGACTAATCTAGTGCAGAAGGGAAAGGCGTGCCGAACGGCGGAGAAGGCGGGAGAGGAGCGGCGGCGTCGAACGTCGCCGCTCCGGGTGCAGAAGAAGAGGTGCGGCTACTTATCGCGATGTCTGCGCGGCGAAATCTTCCGCATCGACGTCATAGCCCGACGGCTCCCAGCGCACCGCGAACAGCGCGACAAGCCCCGCGAGCGGCGCGACGGCGATGATCCAGAACACCTTCGTCCCGAGCGCCGCGGACAGAACCGGGAACAGGAACAGCGAAACGGTCGAACTGGCGCGCATCAGCGTCTGGTTGAAGCCGACGCCCACGCCGCGCAACGACGTCGGATAGCTCAGCGACGCGAACGTCATGCTGTGCGAACCCGGCCCGACGCCTTGTCCCAACAGAAACGCGGCGAGAAACGCGATCGCGATGACGACTTCGGCGCCATTCGTCGGCTTGCCGACAATCGCCAGCCCGATAAGCGCGGCAAGCTGAAACGCGTAGCCCACGACCGACAGTTTCCACGCGCCGTATTTCGGCACCGTGCGCACGGAAAACAGGCCGCCGGCGAACGCGAAGCACAGGTTGAGCGCGAGCGATGCGAGGATCGTCGTGAGCATTGACTGCGCGAGGAAGCTCGAAATGATCACCGGCAACCCGAACGCGACGGCGTTATAGGCAAACGACGACGCAATCGCGATGACCGTCGCGAGCACGGTCCGTCGCAGATAGACGCCGCGCAGCAGCGCGCCGTAGTTGCCCCACGTCGCACGGCGGGGCTTGGGCGCGCCGGATGCGGCGAGGGCGGTGTCGTCGACGCGGGCATCGATGCCGTACGAGCGCTTGAGGATCGCGGCCGCGCCCTTGAGGTCGCCCTGATTCGCGGCCCAGACGGGCGATTCGCTCATGTAGCGGCTGCGAATCGCGATGATCGCGATCGCCGGAACCGCGCCGAAACCGAGGATCAGACGCCACAGCCAGCCGGCGTTATGCTCGGGCAAGACCGAGTACAGGCCGAGCACGAGCAGATAGGACACGCTGATCGCCGCGTACCAGACGGGGCACCACATCGCGACGCGCGACGCCTTGTTGCCGCGTCCCTGAAGGCGCGAAAACTCGGCGAGGAAGGCCATCGCGACCGGCAAGTCGATGCCGACGCCCAGCCCCATCACGAAGCGCGCCCCGCCGAGCACCCAGGCGTTCGGCGCGAACGCGCAGGCGATCGCCGCGACGACGAAGAAGAACATGTCGGCCATGAACACGCGATAGCGCCCCACCTTGTCGGTGAGATAGCCGCCGAGAAACGCGCCGATGATCGCGCCGAACGTGATCGCCGCGGCGACGAAGCCGGAACCGATCGGCGTCAGCGAGAATTCGCGCGCGATGTCCTTCATGCCGAACGCGAGCGCGCCGAGATCGTAGGCATCGAGAAAAATACCGCCGAGCGCAATGGCCACGACGATTCGCGCATCGCTGCCGACGGCGGCGCCGCGGTTGACGAGGCTGGAAACATCGGCGGCGCTTTTGATGACGGGGCGCGCATCGCCGGCGGCGGCCCGGGTGGAGGCGCGGTCGGGCGCGAGGGAAACGGACATGATCGATTAATCGGTAAAAAATTGTTGATGCAACGAATCGCGCGATCGTACTGGCCCGGGCGCGGCCGACCAAATTCTTTTTTGTTATTTAATGACTTACGGGTCGCGGACGGACTTTTCGGCGCGCCGCTGCGCCGGTGCGACAATGGCGCTCCGTTTCGCTACTACTAAACAGGCATGTCGTCAGCTGAAAACATCGAATCGAGCGCGGTCGGAGTCGCGGTAGTGGGCGGCGGGCCGGCCGGGCTCATGGCGGCCGAGGCGCTCGCGGCGGGCGGCGTGCGGGTCGATGTGTTCGACGCGATGCCGTCCGTCGGCCGCAAGTTCCTGATGGCCGGCAAGGGCGGCATGAATCTCACGCATTCCGAGCCCGCCGATGCCTTTCTTTCCCGCTACGGCACGCGCCGCGAAGACATCGCGCCGTTGCTCACGCGCTTCGATGCAAACGCGCTGCGCGACTGGGTGCACGGTTTGGGCGTGGAGACGTTCGTCGGCAGCTCGGGCCGCGTCTTCCCGACCGACATGAAAGCCGCGCCGATGCTGCGCGCTTGGCTGCATCGGCTGCGGGCGGCGGGCGTGACGTTTCATATGCGGCATCGCTGGCTGGGCTGGGCGGACGAGAGCGAGTCGATCTCGCGTTTCGCCACGCCGGCGGGCGAAACGCGTGTTCGGCACGACGCCATCGTGCTCGCGCTCGGCGGCGCAAGCTGGCCGCAACTCGGCTCCGATGGCCGCGCGACGCCCATTCTCGCGGCGCGCGGCGTGGCCGTGCGGCCATTCGTGCCGTCCAATTGCGGATTCGATGTCGGCTGGAGCGAGCACTTCAGCAGCCGCTTCGCGGGCGAACCGCTTAAATCGGTGGCGATCGAGGTGGCGCGCGCGGACGGCGAGATCGATCGGCGGGTCGGCGAATGTCTGATCACGGACCGGGGTATCGAGGGCAGTCTGATTTATGCGCTTTCGGCGCCGATCCGCGACCGCATCGCCGAAAGCGACGGCGCGGGCGCGACCATTCTGCTCGATCTCACGCCGCAGCTTTCCGCTGAGCGCGTGCGAGACGAAGTGCGGCATCCGCGCGGCGCCCGTTCGATGTCGAGCCATCTGCATAGCCGTCTGCATCTCACGGGCGTGAAGGCGGGCCTGTTGCGCGAATGTCTGACGAAAGACGAATTCGCCGATCTCGACATGCTCGCTGCGCGGATCAAGGCGTTACCGCTGCGCCTGCTGCGGCCGCGGCCGATCGAAGAAGCGATCAGCAGCGCGGGCGGCGTCGCATTCGAGTCGCTCGATGCGCACTCGATGCTCACCGCGCTTCCCGGCGTTTTCTGCGCGGGCGAGATGCTCGACTGGGAAGCGCCGACCGGCGGCTACTTGCTGACAGCGTGCTTCGCGAGCGGGCTCATCGCCGGGGAAGGCGCGCTCGCGTGGCTGGCCGCACGCCGTTGAGCGCCTACGCGGCGACGAGCCGCCACAGCGACGTCACTTCCGCCGAACGCGCGGCGTAAAGCGGATCGGTTTTATCGGCTGCGCGCGGGTGATGCGGCTTGATGTCGATGCGTCCGTCCACTTTCAGGCCGGCGGCATCGATCCATTCCTGCAGTTGCGCGCGCGTGCGCAAGCCCAGATGTTCCGCGAAGTCCGACAGAATCAGCCAGCCTTCGCCGCCGGGCGTCAGATGCGCGGCGAGGCCGTCGAGGAAACCGCGCAGCATGCGGCTCTCCGGATCGTAGATGGCGTGCTCGATCGCCGAACTGGGCCGCGCCGGCAGCCACGGCGGATTGCAGACGATCAGCGGCGCGCGCCCGGCGGGAAACAAATCCGCCTCGACGATCTCGACCTGACGCTGAAATCCCATCCGCGCGATGTTTTCGCGGGCGCAGGCGAGGGCGCGGGCATCGACTTCCGTCGCGACAACGCGCTCGACGCCGCGCTTCGCAAGCAACGCCGCGAGCACGCCGGTTCCGGCGCCGATCTCGAACGCGAGTTCGCGCGACGGCAGCGGCTGATTCGCGACGAGATCGATATATTCGCCGCGCACGGGCGAGAACACGCCGTAGTAAGGATGAATCCGCTCGCCAAGCGCCGCGATCTCCACGCCCTTTTTGCGCCACTCATGCGCGCCGATCAGCCCGAGCACCTCGCGCAACGACACGACCGACGCTTCGTCCGGCGGCCCGTACGCTTCTTCGCAGGCATCTTTCACGTCCGGCGCGCGGCGCAGCGGAATGGCGTACTGCTCGTCGAGCGGCAGAATCAACATGGCGAGCGTGCGCCCGCGCTGCGATTGCGCCAGCCGATGCAAATTGAACGCATCCACCGGCGATACTTCCGCCGCGGGCTTTTTCGCCTTGCGCGGCTTGTTGTCGATGCGGCGGGCAATCGCCTGCAATAGCTGGCGGGCGTTCTGAAAGTCGCCGCGCCACAAAATCGCCGTGCCTTCGCACGCCAGGCGGTACGCGTGATCGGCGGTCATCTGATCGTGGCCGATCACCAGACGTTTGGGCGGCGGATTGCCGCTCTCCGAGCGCCAGCGGGCGGAGCGGTTTTCTCCGTCTTCTTCCCAGTCGAGTCGTTGCAGTGCTGCGGTTTTCGGTTGCATATATATAGAAAGAGGCGCGAGCCGGATTGGCCGGCGAAAGATGGACTGGCAGCATTGTGAGGCCATTTCGGTCGCGCCGTTCCCGCGTAAGTCCATTTCGTACGATCCACGCCGCGGCCATTGCAACACTTCAGGCACAATCGATTCTTTTCCGCACGCCATCGCCGAATGAAATACCGAGTTCTCGCCGCGCTCTGCGCCGCTGCGCTTGCCGCGCAAGTCACTCTCGCGCCCGGTGCGTTCGCCGCCGAAAACGCCGACGCGCCAGCCAACGAACATTGGGTCAGCGCGTGGGGCACCGTGCTGCAGTCGATTCCGCAACTGGCCAACCTGCCGCCGTTATATCGGGCGCCGGAGGTCGGGGGCCGTACCGTGCGCCAGCTGATTTATCCGCAAATCGACGGCAAGCGCATGCGACTGCGCATCAGCAATCTTTACGGGACGGAGCCGCTCGTCGTCGAGTCGATGAGCGTCGCGCGGGCGGTAGGCGCAAGCAGCGCCGCGATCCGGTCGGGCAGCGCGCGGCCGGTTTTGTTCGGCGGCCGCAAGAACGTGACGGTCGCGCCTGGCGCGCAGATTACGAGCGATGCCGTCAATTTCGACGTCGAAGCGCAGCAGCCGCTCGCCGTCAGCATGTTGATGGGGCGCGATCAGAGGCTCTTCGCGTGGCATCGCGTGGCAAGCCAGGTGAACTACATCTCGACGCCGGGCGATCACACGGACGACGCGCCCCCGGGCGCCTTCCGCACCCGTTTCACCCAATACGCGTGGCTGACGAACGTGGCGGTCGAGAGTCCGTCGGCGCAGGCGATCGTGGCCATCGGCGATTCGATCACCGACGGCATGCGCTCCTCGATGAACGCCAACCGGCGCTGGCCCGATGCGCTCGCGAGACAGGTTGCGCGCAAGAGCGGCGGGGAGACGGTCGTCGTGAACGCGGGGATCAGCGGGAACCGGCTGCTGAGCAATTCGCCTTGCTACGGCGAGGCGCTGGTGACGCGCTTCGAACGCGACGCGCTGCGCCAGCCGGGCGTGCGGGCGGTGATCGTGTTGATCGGCATCAACGATATCAATTTCGCCGCGATGCCCGCGCACGGCGGGCTCGACTGCGACGCGCCGCATACGGAAGTGAACGCGGATGCGCTGGTGCGCGGTTATCAGCGGCTGATCGCGCAGGCGCATCAGCGCGGCATCAAGATCTACGGCGCGACGCTGACGCCGGCATCGCTGCCGCCCGAGCGGGAAGCGATTCGCACGGCGGTGAACGAGTCGATCCGCTCGAGCCGCGCGTTTGACGGCGTAGTCGACTTCGACCAGGCCTTGCGTGATCCGGCGAAACCGAGCGTGCTCCAGAAGCGCTACGACAGCGGCGACCACATTCATCCGAGCGATGCGGGCTATGCGGCGATGGCTGCCGCGGTGCCACCAGAGATCGTGGCCGGGACGGCGAAACCGACGCACTGACGCAGGCGCGAAAAAAGTTGCTTCATCGTCTTGTCATTTGCGCGTGCTTCGCCTAATATTCAGCCCCTCGTCACCAGACGAGGGCCGCTAAGCGAAACGGGCGGCCTCCGAAGTCGGCAAAATTCGAAGCGAAAGCAGAAAAATAGTGTTGACAAGGAGAAAAAGATTCTTCATAATCTCGTTTCTCTGCTGCTGACGCAGCGACGCAAGACGGAAGTTGAAGTGCCTTGCGAATGTTCTTTAAAAACTAACAGCCGATAAGTGTGGGCGCTTGATGGCAAGTGCGGTTGCGGTTCTTTGGAATCGTGGCAATAGCAAAAGTAATCAAGAGTCTCACACGAAGTATTAAGAGGAAGGTTTATCTGTCTACGGATGGATTAATCATCGTCAGTACGTTGAGTGAGCGACCGGTTGGTAAAACAACCGAAAAACAGTAACAGGTTTGAACTGAAGAGTTTGATCCTGGCTCAGATTGAACGCTGGCGGCATGCCTTACACATGCAAGTCGAACGGCAGCACGGGGGCAACCCTGGTGGCGAGTGGCGAACGGGTGAGTAATACATCGGAACGTGTCCTGTAGTGGGGGATAGCCCGGCGAAAGCCGGATTAATACCGCATACGATCTACGGAAGAAAGCGGGGGATCCTTCGGGACCTCGCGCTATAGGGGCGGCCGATGGCAGATTAGCTAGTTGGTGGGGTAAAGGCCTACCAAGGCGACGATCTGTAGCTGGTCTGAGAGGACGACCAGCCACACTGGGACTGAGACACGGCCCAGACTCCTACGGGAGGCAGCAGTGGGGAATTTTGGACAATGGGGGCAACCCTGATCCAGCAATGCCGCGTGTGTGAAGAAGGCCTTCGGGTTGTAAAGCACTTTTGTCCGGAAAGAAAACCATCGCCCTAATATGGTGGTGGGATGACGGTACCGGAAGAATAAGCACCGGCTAACTACGTGCCAGCAGCCGCGGTAATACGTAGGGTGCGAGCGTTAATCGGAATTACTGGGCGTAAAGCGTGCGCAGGCGGTCTGTTAAGACCGATGTGAAATCCCCGGGCTTAACCTGGGAACTGCATTGGTGACTGGCAGGCTTTGAGTGTGGCAGAGGGGGGTAGAATTCCACGTGTAGCAGTGAAATGCGTAGAGATGTGGAGGAATACCGATGGCGAAGGCAGCCCCCTGGGCCAACACTGACGCTCATGCACGAAAGCGTGGGGAGCAAACAGGATTAGATACCCTGGTAGTCCACGCCCTAAACGATGTCAACTAGTTGTTGGGGATTCATTTCCTTAGTAACGTAGCTAACGCGTGAAGTTGACCGCCTGGGGAGTACGGTCGCAAGATTAAAACTCAAAGGAATTGACGGGGACCCGCACAAGCGGTGGATGATGTGGATTAATTCGATGCAACGCGAAAAACCTTACCTACCCTTGACATGGTCGGAATCCTGCTGAGAGGCGGGAGTGCTCGAAAGAGAACCGGCGCACAGGTGCTGCATGGCTGTCGTCAGCTCGTGTCGTGAGATGTTGGGTTAAGTCCCGCAACGAGCGCAACCCTTGTCCTTAGTTGCTACGCAAGAGCACTCTAAGGAGACTGCCGGTGACAAACCGGAGGAAGGTGGGGATGACGTCAAGTCCTCATGGCCCTTATGGGTAGGGCTTCACACGTCATACAATGGTCGGAACAGAGGGTTGCCAAGCCGCGAGGTGGAGCCAATCCCAGAAAACCGATCGTAGTCCGGATCGCAGTCTGCAACTCGACTGCGTGAAGCTGGAATCGCTAGTAATCGCGGATCAGCATGCCGCGGTGAATACGTTCCCGGGTCTTGTACACACCGCCCGTCACACCATGGGAGTGGGTTTTACCAGAAGTGGCTAGTCTAACCGCAAGGAGGACGGTCACCACGGTAGGATTCATGACTGGGGTGAAGTCGTAACAAGGTAGCCGTATCGGAAGGTGCGGCTGGATCACCTCCTTTCTCGAGCTTCGCACGAAGTTATCTAAGCGCTCACGCTTATCGGCTGTAAGAAAGACAGGCTAAGGGTCTGTAGCTCAGTCGGTTAGAGCACCGTCTTGATAAGGCGGGGGTCGTTGGTTCGAATCCAACCAGACCCACCACCCGAAAAGGCGTGCTGACGGAGTGACCACTCATAGTCAGGCCACGAAGGGGGATTAGCTCAGCTGGGAGAGCACCTGCTTTGCAAGCAGGGGGTCGTCGGTTCGATCCCGTCATCCTCCACCAAGTCCTCAATGCACAGCGTTCCGCGTGAGCGCTGTGCATTGGCGACTGTAGCCAGTTGATGCTGCAAGCATGGAAGTGAGCTTGTCGGCTAAACGTTCTTTAACAATCTGGAAGAAGTAGTAAAGAGAGTGATGAAAGCACTTAGAGATGGGTGTGAGTAAGAACTCAGGGTAGTGATTGTATCAAGTATGAAAAGGTAATCGAAAGATTGCTTTGGAATACGGCACAACGCGAATACTCAGCCTATGACGAGAAGTCGGCCGCAAGCGGAAACGCCCAGGCAGACACACTCGTTATAGGGTCAAGCGAACAAGTGCATGTGGTGGATGCCTTGGCGATCACAGGCGATGAAGGACGCGGTAGCCTGCGAAAAGCTACGGGGAGCTGGCAAACGAGCTTTGATCCGTAGATGTCCGAATGGGGAAACCCGGCCCGAATGGGTCATCCTAGACTGAATACATAGGTCTAGCGAAGCGAACGCGGTGAACTGAAACATCTAAGTAACCGCAGGAACAGAAATCAACCGAGATTCCCAAAGTAGTGGCGAGCGAAATGGGATCAGCCTGTACTCTTTATCTGAATTGTTAGTCGAACGCTCTGGAAAGTGCGGCCATAGCAGGTGATAGCCCTGTAGACGAAAACAGTTTGGAAGAACTAGGTGTACGACAAGTAGGGCGGGACACGTGAAATCCTGTCTGAAGATGGGGGGACCATCCTCCAAGGCTAAATACTCGTGATCGACCGATAGTGAACCAGTACCGTGAGGGAAAGGCGAAAAGAACCCCGGGAGGGGAGTGAAATAGATCCTGAAACCGCATGCATACAAACAGTCGGAGCCTGGAAACGGGTGACGGCGTACCTTTTGTATAATGGGTCAGCGACTTACGTTCAGTAGCGAGCTTAACTGATTAAGGCAGGCGTAGCGAAAGCGAGTCCGAATAGGGCGATCAGTTGCTGGGCGTAGACCCGAAACCAAGTGATCTATCCATGGCCAGGTTGAAGGTGCGGTAACACGTACTGGAGGACCGAACCCACTAACGTTGAAAAGTTAGGGGATGAGCTGTGGATAGGGGTGAAAGGCTAAACAAACTTGGAAATAGCTGGTTCTCTCCGAAAACTATTTAGGTAGTGCCTCGTGTATCACCTTCGGGGGTAGAGCACTGTCATGGTTGTGGGGTCCATTGCGGATTACTACGCCATAGCAAACTCCGAATACCGAAGAGTGCAATCACGGGAGACAGACATCGGGTGCTAACGTCCGGTGTCAAGAGGGAAACAACCCAGACCGCCAGCTAAGGTCCCAAAGATTGGCTAAGTGGGAAACGAAGTGGGAAGGCTAAAACAGTCAGGAGGTTGGCTTAGAAGCAGCCACCCTTTAAAGAAAGCGTAATAGCTCACTGATCGAGTCGTCCTGCGCGGAAGATGTAACGGGGCTCAAGCCAGTCACCGAAGCTGCGGATGCATATTTATATGCATGGTAGGAGAGCGTTCCGTAAGCCTGCGAAGGTGTGTCGAAAGGCATGCTGGAGGTATCGGAAGTGCGAATGCTGACATGAGTAGCGATAAAGGGGGTGAAAAGCCCCCTCGCCGTAAGCCCAAGGTTTCCTACGCAACGTTCATCGGCGTAGGGTGAGTCGGCCCCTAAGGCGAGGCAGAAATGCGTAGCTGATGGGAAGCAGGTCAATATTCCTGCACCATTGTTAGATGCGATGGGGGGACGGATCGCGGAAGGTTGTCCGGGTGTTGGAAGTCCCGGTCGCTGCATTGGAGAAGGTGCTCAGGCAAATCCGGGCACAGGATTCAAGGGTGTGGCGCGAGCTTCTTCGGAAGCGAAGCAATTGGAAGTGGTTCCAAGAAAAGCCTCTAAGCTTCAGTCTAATAATGACCGTACCGCAAACCGACACAGGTGGGCGAGATGAGTATTCTAAGGCGCTTGAGAGAACTCGGGAGAAGGAACTCGGCAAATTGGTACCGTAACTTCGGGATAAGGTACGCCCTTGTAGCTTGACTGGCCTGCGCCAGGAGGGTGAAAGGGTTGCAATAAACTGGTGGCTGCGACTGTTTAATAAAAACACAGCACTCTGCAAACACGAAAGTGGACGTATAGGGTGTGACGCCTGCCCGGTGCCGGAAGATTAAATGATGGGGTGCAAGCTCTTGATTGAAGTCCCGGTAAACGGCGGCCGTAACTATAACGGTCCTAAGGTAGCGAAATTCCTTGTCGGGTAAGTTCCGACCTGCACGAATGGCGTAACGATGGCCACACTGTCTCCTCCCGAGACTCAGCGAAGTTGAAGTGTTTGTGATGATGCAATCTCCCCGCGGCTAGACGGAAAGACCCCATGAACCTTTACTGTAGCTTTGCATTGGACTTTGAACCGATCTGTGTAGGATAGGTGGGAGGCTATGAAACCGGAACGCTAGTTTCGGTGGAGCCGTCCTTGAAATACCACCCTGGTTTGTTTGAGGTTCTAACCTTGGCCCGTGATCCGGGTCGGGGACAGTGCATGGTAGGCAGTTTGACTGGGGCGGTCTCCTCCCAAAGTGTAACGGAGGAGTACGAAGGTACGCTAGGTACGGTCGGAAATCGTGCTGATAGTGCAATGGCATAAGCGTGCTTAACTGCGAGACCGACAAGTCGAGCAGGTGCGAAAGCAGGTCATAGTGATCCGGTGGTTCTGTATGGAAGGGCCATCGCTCAACGGATAAAAGGTACTCTGGGGATAACAGGCTGATACCGCCCAAGAGTTCATATCGACGGCGGTGTTTGGCACCTCGATGTCGGCTCATCTCATCCTGGGGCTGTAGCCGGTCCCAAGGGTATGGCTGTTCGCCATTTAAAGAGGTACGTGAGCTGGGTTTAAAACGTCGTGAGACAGTTTGGTCCCTATCTGCCGTGGGCGTTGGATATTTGAAGGGGGCTGCTCCTAGTACGAGAGGACCGGAGTGGACGAACCTCTGGTGTACCGGTTGTCACGCCAGTGGCATCGCCGGGTAGCTATGTTCGGAAGAGATAACCGCTGAAAGCATCTAAGCGGGAAACTCGCCTTAAGATGAGATATCCCCGGGGCTTCGAGCCCCTTGAAGGGTCGTTCTAGACCAGGACGTTGATAGGTCAGGTGTGTAAGTGCAGTAATGCATTGAGCTAACTGATACTAATTGCCCGTAAGGCTTGATCCTATAACCAGTGTGTTTGCCTCCACTGGCGAGTAACGCGTGTGCGACAATCGCCACCCACATCCTTACTACTTCTTCCCAGATTGGTTGTAGCGCCCATGCGGCGACACAACAACAAGTCATGCCTGATGACCACAGCGAGTTGGTACCACCCCTTCCCATCCCGAACAGGACCGTGAAACGACTCCACGCCGATGATAGTGCGGATCTCCCGTGTGAAAGTAGGTAATCGTCAGGCTCCTCTCTTTGAGATGCAAAAAGCCCCATCATGACTGATGGGGCTTTTTGCGTTTCAGGCTCGCCCATAGGGTGAGAGCCTCGATTGCGTTGGGTCGTAAGAAACACTTGACAACGATGTGTTGTTACCCCATAATCGATAGTTCTCTGCGGAGGGGTGCCCGAGTGGCTAAAGGGGGCAGACTGTAAATCTGTTGGCTTACGCCTACGTTGGTTCGAATCCAACCTCCTCCACCAGAATTTAAGCAGTAAAGGGAATCCAACCCTCGCGGGTGTAGCTCAATGGTAGAGCAGAAGCCTTCCAAGCTTATGACGAGGGTTCGATTCCCTTCACCCGCTCCAGTGTCGGTTAGTTAGTGCCCATGTGGCTCAGTGGTAGAGCACTCCCTTGGTAAGGGAGAGGTCGGCAGTTCGATCCTGCCCATGGGCACCAGCAGTATTAGTCCAGTAAGTTGCGCGCGGCGCAAGGTGCGAAAATCCTGTTAGGAGTCGAAAATGGCCAAAGGTAAATTCGAGCGGACCAAGCCGCACGTGAACGTGGGCACGATCGGTCACGTTGACCACGGCAAGACCACGCTGACGGCAGCAATCACGACGGTGCTGACCAAGAAGTTCGGCGGCGAAGCGAAGGCATACGACCAGATCGATGCAGCGCCGGAAGAAAAGGCACGTGGTATTACCATCAACACCGCGCACGTCGAGTACGAAACGGCTAACCGCCACTACGCACACGTCGACTGCCCGGGCCACGCCGACTACGTGAAGAACATGATCACGGGTGCAGCGCAGATGGACGGCGCAATCCTGGTGTGTTCGGCCGCTGACGGCCCGATGCCGCAAACGCGTGAGCACATCCTGCTGGCCCGTCAGGTTGGCGTGCCTTACATCATCGTGTTCCTGAACAAGTGCGACATGGTGGACGACGCCGAGCTGCTCGAACTCGTCGAAATGGAAGTGCGCGAACTCCTGTCGAAGTACGACTTCCCGGGCGACGACACGCCGATCATCAAGGGTTCGGCCAAGCTCGCGCTGGAAGGCGACACGGGTGAACTGGGCGAAGTGGCGATCATGAACCTGGCCGACGCGCTGGACACGTACATCCCGACGCCGGAGCGCGCTGTGGACGGTTCGTTCCTGATGCCGGTGGAAGACGTGTTCTCGATCTCGGGTCGCGGCACGGTAGTGACGGGTCGTATCGAGCGCGGTGTGGTGAAGGTTGGCGAGGAAATCGAAATCGTCGGTATCAAGACGACGGTGAAGACCACTTGCACGGGCGTGGAAATGTTCCGCAAGCTGCTCGACCAAGGTCAGGCAGGCGACAACGTCGGTATCCTGCTGCGCGGCACGAAGCGTGAAGACGTGGAGCGTGGCCAGGTTCTGGCCAAGCCGGGTTCGATCACGCCGCACACGCACTTCACGGCTGAAGTGTACGTGCTGAGCAAGGACGAAGGCGGCCGTCACACGCCGTTCTTCAACAACTACCGTCCGCAGTTCTACTTCCGTACGACGGACGTGACGGGCTCGATCGAGCTGCCGAAGGACAAGGAAATGGTGATGCCGGGCGACAACGTGTCGATCACGGTCAAGCTGATCGCCCCGATCGCCATGGAAGAAGGTCTGCGTTTCGCAATCCGTGAAGGCGGTCGTACCGTCGGCGCTGGTGTCGTCGCGAAGATTATCGAGTAAGAGCCAGATATCTCTCGGTAGTCTGTAGTTTTCGGGGTCGGCGGAACCGTCGGCCCCAAATGGTTTAGGGGTATAGCTCAACTGGCAGAGCGTCGGTCTCCAAAACCGAAGGTTGGGGGTTCGATTCCCTCTGCCCCTGCCACATTCTTGCGCCCTGTGGCGCTGTGTTTAAGGTGTTATGGCGAATCCTTCCGTCGAAACTGTAAATACCTCCGGCGACAAGCTGATGTTGGTGGCGGGCGTATTGTTGGTCTTGGCCGGATTCGTAGGTTTTTTCTGGCTCTCTGGCCAAGAGTGGTACGTCCGCGGCGCGGCACTTGTTGTCGGTGTCATCGCGGGTGTCGCAGTCGGTCTTTTCTCTGCGCCGGGCAAGGGATTCATCGCCTTCGCCAAAGACTCGTACAAGGAAGTCCGCAAGGTCGTGTGGCCGACTCGCAAAGAGGCTACGCAGACTACCCTCGTGGTCTTCGCATTTGTTCTGATCATGGCCATCTTCCTTTGGCTTGGCGACAAGTCAATCGAATGGGTGATTTTCTCCGCGATCCTGGGTTGGAAATGATATGAGCGATACTCCGACATCCCCGAGCGGAAAACGTTGGTATGTGGTGCACGCCTACTCCGGTATGGAGAAGAGCGTGCAACGTGCGCTTCAAGAACGTATCGAACGCGCCGGCATGCAAGATCAATTCGGTCAGATTCTCGTTCCGACCGAAGAAGTGGTTGAAGTCAAAGGTGGTCACAAATCGGTCACCGAACGTCGTTTCTTCCCGGGTTACGTCCTGGTTGAAATGGAAATGACGGACGAGACGTGGCATTTGGTGAAGAACACGGCCAAGGTCACAGGCTTCGTCGGCGGGGCACGCAATCGTCCGAGCCCGATTTCGCCGCGTGAAGTCGAAAAGATCATGTCGCAGATGCAGGAAGGTGTCGAGAAGCCACGGCCGAAGACGCTCTTCGAAGTGGGCGAGATGGTCCGCGTGAAGGAAGGTCCTTTCACCGATTTCAACGGCAACGTGGAAGAGGTGAACTACGAGAAATCGAGGGTTCGCGTCTCCGTTACGATCTTCGGGCGTTCAACGCCGGTCGAACTCGAATTCGGCCAGGTCGAAAAGACCTAAGCCAATACATCGCGCGTGGCGTTTTCGTCATCGCGCGATTCGCGCTTACAGTCCGCGTAATGGCTGTTGAGGAGCGCCAGTAGGCTTCGCGTCGAACGCGCGCTATCACTCACCGGACGCTCACGCGTTCAGCAGAGGTTTTCAACATGGCAAAGAAAATTGTCGGCTTTATCAAACTGCAGATTCCTGCAGGTAAAGCCAACCCGTCGCCGCCGGTCGGTCCGGCACTGGGCCAGCGCGGCCTGAACATCATGGAGTTCTGCAAGGCGTTCAACGCGCAGACTCAAGGTATGGAGCCGGGTCTGCCGGTGCCGGTCGTCATTACGGCATTCGCGGACAAGAGCTTCACCTTCATCATGAAGACGCCGCCGGCTACCGTTCTGATCAAGAAGGCAGCCAAGATCGACAAGGGTTCGGCAAAGCCGCACACCGACAAGGTCGGCAACATCACCCGCGCTCAAGCGGAAGAAATCGCGAAGACCAAGATGCCGGATCTTACGGCAGCTGATCTGGACGCAGCCGTGCGCACGATCGCCGGCAGCGCCCGTTCGATGGGCATCACTGTGGAGGGCGTGTAAATGGCTAAGCTTTCGAAGCGCCTTCAGGCATTCGCGACCAAGGTTGATCGTCAGAAGCTGTACCCGATCGACGACGCACTGGCTCTCGTGAAGGAATGCGCGAGCGCCAAGTTCGACGAGTCGATTGACGTTGCTGTTCAGCTCGGCATCGACGCGAAGAAGTCGGACCAGGTCGTTCGTGGTTCCGTCGTTCTGCCGGCTGGTACTGGCAAGTCGGTTCGTGTGGCTGTGTTCGCACAAGGCGACAAGGCTGAGCAAGCTCGCGCAGCAGGCGCGGACGTGGTCGGCATGGAAGACCTGGCTGAGCAAGTCAAGGCCGGCAACCTGAACTTCGACGTCGTGATCGCTTCGCCGGACACGATGCGCGTGGTCGGTACGCTTGGTCAGATCCTCGGCCCGCGCGGCCTGATGCCGAACCCGAAGGTCGGCACCGTCACGCCGGACGTCGCACAGGCAGTTCGCAATGCGAAGGCCGGTCAGGTGCAATTCCGCGTCGACAAAGCCGGTATCATCCACGGCACGATCGGTCGCGCTTCGTTCGAGCCGGCATCGCTGCGTCAGAACCTGGCTGCGCTGATCGAAGCGCTGCAAAAGGCGAAGCCGGCGACGAGCAAGGGCGTGTATCTGCGCAAGGTCGCTCTGTCGAGCACGATGGGTGTCGGCGTTCGCGTGGATCAAGCCACGCTGGCGCAACAGTAAGAATTTCGAGCGCGGGCGCAAGGCCGCGCTTAAAAAGGGCTTTGGGCGGTTGCGAGATTGCGGTTCCTGATCGAGCAACCGGTTGTCAAAGACCGTTGGTGGTGAGGCAGCAGGCAGGTCTTACCTTAATTCAAGCCAACGCAGATGGCGAACCCGAAACAGTTTTGCAGTGGTTGAAGTCGGTTGTCGCACGCTGAGAGGCGGGCACTAATCGATCGAGATACTCCTAACAGTCGGACGCCGTTGTCGAACGTGGTGCATGAGGGTTGGTAACCCGAGTGCATCGAATCTGGAGGTTTAACCGTGCCACTGAACAAAGAAGATAAGCAGGCAGTCGTCGCTGAAGTCGCCGCGCAAGTCGCGAAGGCTCAGACGATGGTGCTCGCTGAGTATCGTGGGATCACGGTTGGCGATCTGACCAAGCTGCGCGCGAAAGCGCGTGAGCAACAGGTGTATCTGCGCGTGTTGAAGAACACGCTGGCGCGTCGCGCCGTCGAAGGTACCCCGTTCGCTCCGCTGGCTGAGCAGATGACCGGTCCTCTGATCTACGGCATCTCGGAAGATGCCATTGCCGCAGCCAAGGTCGTCAACGACTTCGGTAAGGGCAATGACAAGTTGATCATCAAGGCTGGTTCCTACGAAGGCAAAGTGATGGACAAGGCAGGCGTGCAAGCGCTGGCCAGCATCCCGAGCCGCGAAGAACTGCTCTCCAAGCTGCTGTTCGTCATGCAGGCACCTGTTTCTGGCTTTGCGCGCGCTTTGGCCGCGCTGGCAGAAAAGAAACAAGGCGAAGCTGCATAACGCACGCACTTGGGCGCCAGTCGCTCAGTTAGGTATTAGCTAGATCGCTAGCTCGATCCGAATTCAATCTAGGAGTATTTCAAATGGCAATCGCAAAAGAAGACATCCTCGAAGCCGTTGGCTCGATGTCGGTTCTCGAACTGAACGAGCTGGTCAAGGCGTTCGAAGAGAAGTTTGGCGTGTCGGCTGCTGCTGTCGCAGTTGCTGGCCCCGCAGGCGGCGGCGCAGCTGCTGCAGCTGAAGAGCAAACCGAGTTCACCGTGAACCTGCTCGAAACGGGCGCGAACAAGGTTTCCGTGATTAAGGCTGTTCGCGAACTGACGGGTCTCGGCCTGAAGGAAGCGAAGGATCTGGTCGACGGTGCACCGAAGCCCGTCAAGGAAGCGGTGCCGAAGGCTGCTGCTGAAGAAGCGAAGAAGAAGCTGGAAGAAGCAGGCGCGAAGGCTGAAATCAAGTAAGTTTCATTGCGCCGTGCGAAGGCTGGCGGTTTTCCACCGCCGGCCTTTTTGTGCTTTGTGGGGACGCAGTTTTTATGCTTTTCAGCGAGCATAAATGTCTCCATAGAAGCCAAAGAGAACGGTCGGATCGGCAGAATTTTCCGGCAGTTCTCTTTGTCTTCTGAAGCGACTGCAGAAGGCAAGTTTGGTCGGGTAGCGGGAAACACAGGCATCCGCTGCCGTCAGCCAGCGGTTGGTAGCGGCCAACCACCAAGCTTCTAGATTCGCGCGTCCTCCCCGGACAGCTGCGCGAGTCTCAGTCGGTGAACACCGGGCCGTGACGTCGAGGTATCCCGCCTCGCCAACGCCCGCCGTGATTCGGAGATCGTATGCAATATTCCTTCACCGAGAAGAAGCGTATTCGCAAGAGTTTCGCGAAGCGCCCCATCGTTCACCAAGTTCCCTTTTTGCTGGCGACCCAGCTTGAATCATTCCAGACGTTTCTGCAAGCAGACGTCTCGTCCTCGCAGCGCAAGTCGGAAGGCCTGCAAGCTGCATTCACATCGGTTTTTCCGATCGTTTCGCACAACGGTTTCGCACGGCTCGAATTCGTCAGCTATATGCTGTCGCCGCCCGCGTTCAACATCAAGGAATGCCAGCAGCGCGGCCTGACGTACTGCTCGGCCCTGCGCGCGAAAGTGCGTCTGGTTTTGCTCGACAAGGAATCGCCGAGCAAGCCGGTCGTGAAGGAAGTGAAGGAACAGGAAGTGTACATGGGCGAAATTCCGCTCATGACGCCGACGGGTTCGTTCGTCATCAACGGTACCGAGCGCGTGATCGTGTCGCAGCTCCACCGTTCGCCTGGCGTGTTCTTCGAGCACGACAAGGGCAAGACGCATAGCTCCGGCAAGCTGCTGTTCTCGGCACGGATCATTCCCTACCGCGGTTCGTGGCTCGACTTCGAGTTCGACCCGAAGGACGTGCTGTACTTCCGCGTCGACCGTCGCCGCAAGATGCCGGTCACGATCCTGCTGAAGGCCATCGGCCTGACGCCGGAACAGATCCTCGCGAACTTCTTCGTCTTCGACAACTTCCAGTTGATGAGCGAAGGCGCGCAAATGGAATTCGTTCCCGAGCGCCTGCGCGGTGAAGTCGCGCGCTTCGACATCCAGGATCGCGAAGGCAACGTCATCGTGACGAAGGACAAGCGGATCAACGCGAAGCATATTCGCGACCTCGAAAACGCCAAGACGAAGTTCATCTCGGTGCCCGAGGAGTATCTGCTCGGCCGCGTGCTGGCAAAGAACGTGATCGATCCGGATACCGGCGAAGTGATCGCGAACGCCAACGACGAAATCACCGAAAGCGTTCTCGAAAAGCTGCGCGATGCGAAGGTCAAGGACATCCAGACGCTCTACACGAACGATCTGGACCAGGGCCCGTACATCTCGTCGACGCTGCGCATCGACGAAACCGCCGACAAGATGGCCGCGCGCATCGCGATCTACCGCATGATGCGTCCGGGCGAGCCGCCGACCGAAGAAGCGGTCGAGGCACTGTTCAACCGTCTGTTTTACAGCGAAGACGCGTACGACCTGTCGAAGGTCGGCCGCATGAAGTTCAATCGCCGCGTCGGCCGTGACGAAATCGTCGGCCCGATGACGCTGCAGGACGACGACATCCTCGCGACCATCAAGATCCTCGTCGAACTGCGTAACGGCAAGGGCGAAGTGGACGACATCGACCACTTGGGCAATCGTCGTGTGCGTTGCGTCGGCGAACTCGCGGAGAACCAGTTCCGCGCGGGTCTCGTGCGTGTCGAACGTGCTGTGAAGGAACGCCTCGGTCAAGCCGAAAGCGAAAACCTGATGCCGCACGACCTGATCAACTCGAAGCCGATTTCGTCGGCGATTCGCGAGTTCTTCGGTTCGTCGCAGCTCTCGCAGTTCATGGACCAGACCAACCCGCTGTCGGAAATCACGCACAAGCGCCGTGTTTCCGCACTGGGACCGGGCGGTCTGACGCGCGAGCGCGCGGGCTTCGAAGTCCGCGACGTGCATCCGACGCACTATGGCCGCGTGTGCCCGATCGAAACGCCGGAAGGTCCGAACATCGGTCTGATCAACTCGCTCGCGCTGTACGCGCACCTGAACGAATACGGCTTCCTCGAAACGCCGTATCGCAAGGTGACGGACAGCAAGGTGACCGATCAGATCGACTATCTGTCGGCGATCGAAGAAGGCCGTTACGTGATCGCGCAGGCGAACGCGGCGGTGGCCGAAGATGGCACGCTGACCGACGAACTCGTGTCGTCGCGTGAAGCGGGCGAAACGCTGATGGTCACGCCGGACCGCATCCAGTACATGGACGTGGCGCCGTCGCAGATCGTGTCGGTGGCAGCTTCGCTGATTCCGTTCCTCGAACACGATGACGCGAACCGCGCATTGATGGGCTCGAACATGCAGCGTCAGGCCGTGCCGTGTCTGCGTCCGGAAAAACCGGTCGTCGGTACGGGCATCGAGCGCACCGTGGCGGTCGACTCGGGTACGACCGTGCAGGCGCTGCGTGGCGGGGTGGTCGATTACGTCGACGCGGGCCGTATCGTGATTCGCGTGAACGACGACGAAGCCGTGGCCGGCGATGTCGGCGTGGACATCTACAACCTGATCAAGTACACGCGTTCGAACCAGAACACGAACATCAACCAGCGTCCGATCGCGAAGGTCGGCGACAAGGTCTCGCGCGGCGACGTGCTGGCCGACGGCGCCTCGACGGATCTGGGCGAGCTCGCGCTCGGCCAGAACATGCTGGTCGCGTTCATGCCGTGGAACGGCTACAACTTCGAAGATTCGATCCTGATCTCCGAAAAGGTCGTGGCCGACGATCGCTATACGTCGATCCACATCGAAGAGTTGAACGTCGTTGCTCGCGACACGAAGCTCGGACCGGAAGAAATCACGCGCGATATTTCGAATCTCGCTGAAGTGCAGCTTGGCCGTCTCGACGAGTCGGGCATTGTGTACATCGGCGCGGAAGTCGAAGCAGGCGACGTGCTGGTCGGCAAGGTCACGCCGAAGGGCGAAACCCAGCTGACGCCGGAAGAAAAGCTGCTGCGCGCGATCTTCGGCGAGAAGGCGTCCGACGTGAAGGACACGTCGCTGCGCGTGCCCTCGGGCATGAGCGGCACGGTGATCGACGTGCAAGTGTTCACGCGCGAAGGCATCACGCGTGACAAGCGCGCGCAACAGATCATCGACGATGAACTGAAGCGCTATCGCCTCGATTTGAACGACCAGTTGCGTATCGTGGAAGGCGACGCGTTCCAGCGTCTGGCGCGCATGCTGAACGGCAAGGTCGCGAACGGCGGTCCGAAGAAGCTCGCGAAGGGCACGAAGATCGATCTCGCGTACCTCGAAGATCTCGACCACTACCACTGGTTCGACATCCGCCTCGCGGACGAAGAAGCAGCGGCGCAGCTGGAAGCGATCAAGGACTCGATCGAGCAGAAGCGTCACCAGTTCGACCTCGCGTTCGAAGAGAAGCGCAAGAAGCTCACGCAAGGCGACGAACTGCCGCCGGGCGTGCTCAAGATGGTCAAGGTGTATCTCGCCGTGAAGCGTCGTCTGCAGCCTGGCGACAAGATGGCGGGCCGCCACGGTAACAAGGGTGTCGTCTCGAAGATCGTCCCGATCGAAGACATGCCGTACATGGCCGATGGCCGTCCGGCAGACGTCGTGCTGAATCCGCTCGGCGTGCCGTCGCGGATGAACGTGGGTCAGATTCTCGAAGTGCATCTGGGCTGGGCCGCGAAGGGTCTCGGCTGGCGTATCGGCGAAATGCTGGAGCGTCAGACGAAGATCGAGGAACTGCGCCAGTTCCTGACGAAGATCTACAACGAGTCGGGCCGCAAGGAAGAGCTGGAAAGCTTCTCCGATGACGAAATCTTCGAACTCGCGAAGAACCTGCGCGAAGGCGTGCCGTTCGCAACGCCGGTGTTCGACGGCGCGACCGAAGAGGAAATGGGGCGTGCGCTCGATCTGGCGTATCCGGACGACATCGCCACGAACCTCGGCATGAACTCGTCGAAGAATCAGGTCCAGTTGTGCGATGGCCGCACCGGCGAGCCGTTTGAGCGGAAGGTCACGGTCGGCTACATGCACTACCTGAAACTGCACCACTTGGTCGACGACAAGATGCACGCGCGTTCGACCGGTCCGTACTCGCTCGTCACGCAGCAGCCGCTGGGTGGTAAGGCGCAGTTCGGCGGCCAGCGTTTCGGTGAAATGGAAGTGTGGGCGCTCGAGGCGTATGGCGCATCGTACGTGCTGCAAGAAATGCTGACGGTCAAGTCGGACGACGTGACAGGCCGGACCAAGGTTTATGAGAATCTGGTCAAGGGCGATCACGTGATCGACGCCGGCATGCCGGAATCCTTCAACGTGCTGGTGAAGGAAATCCGCTCGCTCGGTATCGATATCGATCTCGACCGCAACTAATCGGACTACGGAGAGAAAGCAATGAAAGCTCTGCTCGATCTATTCAAGCAAGTCCAACAAGAAGAAGTATTCGACGCGATCAAGATCGGCCTCGCCTCGCCCGACAAGATCCGTTCGTGGTCGTTCGGTGAAGTGAAGAAGCCGGAGACCATTAACTACCGTACGTTCAAGCCGGAGCGGGATGGCTTGTTCTGCGCGAAGATTTTTGGTCCGATCAAGGACTACGAATGCCTTTGCGGCAAGTACAAGCGCCTGAAGCATCGCGGCGTGATCTGCGAAAAGTGCGGCGTCGAAGTGACGCTCGCGAAGGTGCGTCGCGAACGCATGGGCCACATCGAACTGGCCTCGCCGGTTGCGCACATCTGGTTCCTGAAGTCGCTGCCGTCGCGTCTGGGCATGGTGCTCGACATGACGCTGCGCGACATCGAACGCGTGCTGTACTTCGAAGCGTACGTGGTGATCGATCCGGGCATGACGCCGCTGAAAGCGCGGCAGATCATGACCGAAGAGGATTACTACAACAAGGTCGAAGAATACGGTGACGAATTCCGCGCCGAGATGGGCGCGGAAGGCGTGCGTGAACTGCTGCGCGCGATCAACATCGACGAGCAGGTCGAAACGCTGCGCACGGAACTGAAGAACACCGGTTCCGAAGCGAAGATCAAGAAGTACGCGAAGCGCCTGAAGGTGCTCGAGGCGTTCCAGCGTTCGGGCATCAAGCCTGACTGGATGGTGCTCGAAGTGCTGCCGGTGCTGCCGCCGGAACTGCGTCCGCTCGTGCCGCTCGACGGCGGCCGTTTCGCGACTTCCGACCTGAACGACCTGTATCGCCGCGTCATCAACCGTAACAACCGGTTGAAGCGTCTGCTCGAACTGAAGGCGCCTGAAATCATCGTCCGCAATGAAAAGCGGATGCTGCAGGAAGCCGTCGATTCGCTGCTCGATAACGGTCGTCGCGGCAAGGCCATGACCGGCGCGAACAAGCGTCCGCTGAAGTCGCTCGCTGACATGATCAAGGGTAAGGGCGGTCGTTTCCGTCAGAACTTGCTCGGTAAGCGCGTGGACTATTCGGGCCGTTCGGTGATCGTGGTCGGTCCGACGCTCAAGCTGCATCAGTGCGGTCTGCCGAAGCTGATGGCGCTCGAACTGTTCAAGCCTTTCATCTTCAACAAGCTGGAAGTGATGGGTGTCGCTACGACCATCAAGGCCGCGAAGAAGGAAGTCGAGAACCAGACGCCGGTGGTGTGGGACATTCTCGAAGAAGTCATTCGCGAACATCCGGTCATGCTGAACCGCGCGCCGACGCTGCACCGTCTTGGCATTCAGGCTTTCGAGCCGGTGCTGATCGAAGGTAAGGCTATCCAGCTGCATCCGCTCGTTTGCGCGGCGTTCAACGCCGACTTCGACGGTGACCAGATGGCCGTGCACGTGCCGCTGTCGCTCGAAGCGCAGATGGAAGCGCGCACGCTGATGCTGGCGTCGAACAACGTCCTGTTCCCGGCCAACGGCGATCCGTCGATCGTGCCGTCGCAGGATATCGTGCTGGGCCTGTACTACGCATCGCGTGAAGCGGTGAACGGTAAGGGCGAAGGCATGACGTTCACGGGCGTGTCGGAAGTGATCCGCGCGTACGAGAACAAGGAAGTCGAGCTGGCTTCGCGCGTCAACGTGCGTATCACCGAAATGGTCCACAACGAAGACCAGAGCGAAGGTGCGCCGAAGTTCGTGCCGAAGATCTCGTTGTACGCCACGACCGTTGGCCGCTCGATCCTGTCGGAGATTCTGCCGCCGGGTCTGCCGTTCACGGTGTTGAACAAGCCGCTGAAGAAGAAGCAGATTTCGCAGCTGATCAACACGGCGTTCCGCAAGTGCGGTCTGCGCGAAACGGTGATCTTCGCCGACCAGTTGATGCAGATGGGCTTCCGCCTGGCAACGCGCGCCGGTATCTCGATTTGCGTGGACGACATGCTCGTGCCGCCGCAGAAAGAGACCATCGTCGGCGACGCCGCGAAGAAGGTGAAGGAGTACGACCGTCAGTACATGTCGGGTCTCGTCACCGCGCAGGAACGCTACAACAATGTGGTCGACATCTGGTCGGCGACGTCGGAAGCGGTCGGCAAGGCGATGATGGAACAGCTCGCGACGGAACCGGTCACGGATCGTGATGGCAACGAGACGAAGCAAGAGTCGTTCAACTCCATCTACATGATGGCCGACTCGGGCGCGCGCGGTTCCGCGGTGCAGATTCGTCAGCTTGCCGGTATGCGCGGCCTGATGGCGAAGCCGGACGGCTCGATTATCGAAACGCCGATTACCGCGAACTTCCGTGAAGGCCTGAACGTGTTGCAGTACTTCATCTCGACCCACGGCGCACGTAAGGGTCTGGCTGATACGGCACTGAAGACCGCGAACTCGGGTTACCTGACGCGTCGTCTGGTCGACGTGACGCAGGATCTCGTCGTCGTCGAGGAAGATTGCGGCACGACTAACGGCGTGGCCATGAAGGCGCTGGTCGAAGGCGGTGAAGTCGTCGAAGCCCTGCGTGACCGTATTCTCGGTCGCGTCGCGGTGGCGGACGTCGTCAATCCGGAGACGCAGGAAACGCTGTACGCATCGGGCGATCTGCTCGATGAAGACGCGGTCGAGGAAATCGAACGCCTCGGTATCGACGAAGTGCGCGTGCGCACGCCGCTGACCTGCGAAACGCGTTATGGCCTGTGCGCGTCCTGCTACGGCCGCGACCTGGGTCGTGGTTCGCGCGTGAACGTCGGCGAAGCGGTTGGTGTGATCGCGGCGCAGTCGATCGGCGAACCGGGCACACAGCTCACGATGCGTACGTTCCACATCGGTGGCGCGGCATCGCGTGCGGCAGTCGCGTCGACGGTCGAAGCGAAATCGAACGGTACCGTGCGCTTCACGGTCACCATGCGTTACGTCACCAACGCGAAGGGCGAGCAGGTCGTCATCTCGCGTTCGGGCGAGGCGATCATCGCGGACGACCTCGGTCGCGAGCGTGAGCGTCACAAAATCCCGTACGGCGCAACGCTGCTGCAACTCGACGGCGCGCAGATCAAGGCCGGTGCGCAACTGGCTCAATGGGATCCGCTGACGCGTCCGATCATCACCGAGTGGGGCGGTACGGTGAAGTTCGAAAACGTCGAGGAAGGCGTGACGGTCGCCAAGCAGATCGACGACGTGACCGGTCTTTCGACCCTCGTCGTGATCGATGCGAAGCGTCGCGGTTCGCAGGCAGGCAAGAGCGTGCGTCCGCAGGTGAAACTGCTCGACGCGAACGGCGAGGAAGTGAAGATCCCGAACACCGAGCATTCGGTGCAGATCGGCTTCCAGGTCGGCGCACTGATCACCGTGAAGGATGGTCAGCAAGTGCAGGTCGGTGAAGTGCTGGCGCGTATCCCGGTTGAAGCGCAGAAGACGCGTGACATTACCGGTGGTCTGCCGCGGGTGGCCGAACTGTTCGAAGCGCGCTCGCCGAAGGACGCCGGCATTCTGGCGGAAGTCACGGGCACGACGTCGTTCGGTAAGGACACGAAGGGCAAGCAGCGTCTCGTTATCACGGACCTCGAGGGCAATCAGCACGAGTTCCTGATCGCGAAGGAAAAGCAGGTGCTGGTGCACGATGGTCAGGTCGTCAACAAGGGCGAAATGATCGTCGACGGTCCTGCCGATCCGCACGATATTCTGCGTCTGCAGGGTATCGAGGCGTTGTCGCGCTACATCGTGGACGAAGTGCAGGACGTGTACCGTTTGCAGGGCGTGAAGATCAACGACAAGCACATTGAAGTGATCGTGCGTCAGATGCTGCGTCGCGTGCAGATCACCGACAACGGTGACACGCGCTTCATCCCGGGCGAACAAGTCGAGCGGTCGGACATGCTCGACGAGAACGACCGCATGATCGCGGACGACAAGCGCCCGGCGACGTACGAAAACGTGCTGCTCGGTATCACGAAGGCTTCGCTCTCGACCGATTCGTTCATCTCGGCGGCATCGTTCCAGGAAACGACCCGCGTGCTGACCGAAGCGGCGATCATGGGCAAGCGCGACGATCTGCGCGGTCTGAAGGAAAACGTGATCGTCGGCCGTCTGATTCCGGCCGGTACGGGTCTCGCGTTCCACAAGGCGCGCAAGAGCAAGGAGTCGTCGGATCGCGAACGCTTCGACCAGATCGCTGCCGAAGAGGCATTCGATTTCGGTACGCCGGAAACCCCGGCAACGGAGCAAGCGCCGCATACGAACGAGTAAGCGTTTTTCGCTCGTCGCATCATGGAACCGCTCGGCGAAGGCCGGGCGGTTTTTTTTCGTCTGGCGTTTGCGCAGCCGATGCCTCTGCCATTCGGCCAATGATGCGTTCGGCGCGTCGGAGCGCGAGCTGGCGTTGGTAGAATTCGTTATCTCTCTCGTCGTAGTGCGCGCATCTTCAATGTCCCGTTCCCTCGAAATACTCAACGAAATCTTCGGCTATCCCGCGTTTCGCGGACAACAGGCGGAGATCGTCGAGCATGTCGCGGGCGGCGGCGACTCCCTCGTGCTCATGCCAACCGGCGGCGGCAAATCGCTGTGTTATCAGATTCCCTCGCTCGTGCGGCACGAGGCAGGATTGGGCGCAGGCATCGTCGTGTCGCCGCTGATCGCGCTGATGCAGGATCAGGTCGCCGCCCTGACCGAAGTCGGTGTGCGCGCGGCTTATCTGAATTCGACACTCTCGGGCGCCGAAGCCGCCGCGACCGAGCGCGCGTTACGCAACGGTGAAATCGACCTGCTCTACGTCGCGCCGGAACGCCTGATGACGCCGCGCTTTCTCGATCTGCTCGACAGCGCGCCCGTCGGCCTGTTCGCGATCGACGAAGCCCACTGCGTGTCGCAATGGGGCCACGACTTCCGCCCGGAGTACATCCAGCTTTCCGTGCTGCACGAGCGCTTTCCAAACGTGCCGCGCATTGCGCTCACTGCGACCGCTGATGCCATCACGCGTGATGAAATCGTGCATCGTCTTGCGCTCGACGACGCGCGCATCTTTGTATCGAGTTTCGATCGGCCGAACATTCGCTATCGGATCGTCGAAAAGGACAACGCGCGCTCGCAACTGCTCGACTTCATCCGCGCCGAACACACGAACAAAGACGGCACGACGGATGCCGGCGTCGTCTATTGTCTGTCGCGCCGCAAGGTTGAGGAAACGGCGGAATGGCTGAAGGGCCAGGGCGTCCGCGCGCTGCCGTATCACGCGGGCATGGAGTTCGAGACGCGCCAGAAGCATCAGGAGATGTTCCAGCGGGAAGAGGGCGTCGTCATGTGCGCGACGATCGCGTTCGGCATGGGCATCGACAAGCCGGACGTGCGCTTCGTCGCGCATCTGGATTTGCCGAAGAGCGTCGAAGGCTATTACCAGGAAACCGGGCGCGCGGGCCGCGACGGCATGCCGGCGAACGCGTGGATGGCGTACGGTCTCGGCGACGTCGTGCAGCAGCGCAAGATGATCGACGAATCCGAAGCCGACGACGCACACAAACGCGTTCAAACCGGCAAGCTCGACGCGCTGCTCGGTCTGTGCGAAGTGGCGTCGTGCCGGCGCGTGCGCCTGCTCGCGTATTTCGGCGAGACCAGCAAGCCGTGCGGCAACTGCGATACGTGTCTCGAACCGCCGGCATCGTTCGATGCTACGCGCGAAGCGCAAATGGCGCTGTCATGTGTATATCGTGCGCAGAAGGCGAGCGGCTTTCACTTCGGCGCCGGGCATCTGATCGACATTCTGCGCGGCACGCGCAGCGAGAAAGTCCTGCAACGCGGACACGAAAAGATCTCGACCTTCGGCGTTGGCGCGGCGCTGTCCGAACCCGAATGGCGCGCGGTGTTCCGGCAACTGGTGGCGTTCGGCTACCTCGCCGTCGATCACGAAGGCTTCGGCTCGCTCGTGCTGACGGACGCCAGCAAGCCCGTGCTTAAGGGCGAAGAGCGCGTCACGCTGCGCAAATACGTGAAGCCGACGCGTACGCGGCAATCATCGAGCCGGACTGGCGAGCGCGCCGATCCGACCGCCGGCATGTCGGCGCGCGAAAAAGCGCGCTGGGAGCGCCTGCGCACATGGCGCGCAGAAACCGCGAAGAGCGACGGGGTGCCCGCTTACGTCATCTTCCACGACGCGACGCTCGCCGAGATCGCGCGCAGCGATCCCGACACCGTCGACGATTTGCGTCACATTCCAGGCATCGGGGTGCGAAAACTGGAACGCTTCGGCGACGAATTGCTGGATGTCGTCGGTTCCGAGTGACGCAAGGCATCGCCGGACGTTCGGAAAACACCCCAATGTATTGACCCGATTGGGATTTTCGGACTATCATGCTAGGTTCTCGTCCTTGGTCCGTCTGTGCGGCCGGTTTTGTGCCGGGTAGCCCAAGCGAAAGCCATTCGCGAGAACGTCAAAAGCGCGGTCGAAACGCTTTGCCCGTTGAGACCCGCGCTGATTTTGTTCATTTTTAGGATTAAACAATGCCAACCATCAATCAACTGGTTCGCAAAGGCCGCACGTCGGAAACGACGAAAAGCAAGTCGCCGGCTTTGCAGGACTGCCCTCAGCGTCGTGGCGTGTGCACGCGCGTGTACACCACGACGCCGAAGAAGCCGAACTCGGCACTCCGTAAGGTTGCCAAGGTTCGTCTGACGAACGGCTTCGAAGTGATTTCGTACATCGGCGGTGAAGGCCACAACCTGCAAGAGCACTCGGTCGTGCTGATTCGCGGCGGCCGTGTGAAGGACTTGCCGGGTGTGCGTTACCACATGGTTCGCGGCTCGCTGGATACCCAGGGCGTCAAGGATCGTAAGCAAGCTCGCTCGAAGTACGGTGCGAAGCGCGCCAAGGCCGGCAAGTAAGCTGCTGGTCCAGTAGTACGAAAGCAGTTTCAGGTTCGCCGTAAGGCGGTTAAGGCGGTGGTGCCGGAAGTGCCGGTGCTATCGAGTAAGTGGTCACCCGGCCAAGCTGGTTTAGTCGAGAGATGGATCGGGTTTGTTGGTGGCCGCGGGGCTCAAGACTCGTTTGGAGTCGGCTCCAACTGAAAAAGTAAAGGAAGAAACATGCCGCGTCGTCGCGAAGTCCCCAAGCGGGAAGTGTTGCCGGATCCGAAATTCGGCAACGTAGATGTAGCCAAGTTCATGAACGTGCTGATGCTCTCCGGCAAGAAGTCGGTTGCAGAGCGCATCGTGTACGGCGCTTTTGAACAGATCCAGACCAAGGGTGGCAAGGACCCGCTGGAAGTGTTCACGGTTGCGCTCAACAACGTGAAGCCGGTGGTCGAAGTGAAGAGCCGTCGCGTTGGTGGTGCCAACTATCAGGTTCCGGTCGAAGTGCGCCCCTCGCGTCGTATGGCATTGGCGATGCGTTGGTTGCGTGAAGCCGCGAAGAAGCGCAGCGAAAAGTCGATGGCCCTGCGTCTCGCAGGTGAACTCTCCGAAGCGGCTGAAGGCCGCGGCGGCGCGATGAAGAAGCGCGACGAAGTTCACCGTATGGCAGAGGCCAACAAGGCATTCTCGCACTTCCGTTTCTAAGCTCCCGCTCATAGGGCAAACGGAAAATCAGGGCGGGTGCGCTAAATTCGGCGCCTCGCCCGTTTGTGTTAGGACGCGGCCGGCTCATCGCAAACGAGCAGGCGCGTCGACCCCGAAAAAGGATCCAAAGTGGCTCGCAAGACACCTATCGAGCGCTACCGCAATATCGGTATTAGCGCTCACATCGACGCCGGCAAGACGACGACGACCGAGCGCATCCTGTTCTATACGGGCGTGAACCACAAGATTGGTGAAGTTCACGACGGCGCAGCAACGATGGACTGGATGGAGCAGGAGCAGGAGCGCGGCATCACCATCACGTCGGCTGCTACGACGGCGTTCTGGAAGGGCATGGGCGGCAACTATCCCGAGCACCGCATCAACATCATCGACACGCCGGGACACGTCGACTTCACGATCGAAGTCGAGCGCTCGATGCGCGTGCTCGACGGCGCGTGCATGGTCTACTGCGCAGTGGGCGGCGTGCAGCCGCAGTCGGAAACCGTGTGGCGTCAGGCCAATAAGTACAAGGTTCCGCGTCTCGCGTTCGTCAACAAGATGGACCGTACCGGCGCGAACTTCTTCAAGGTCTACGACCAGCTGAAGAACCGCCTGAAGGCGAACCCGGTTCCCGTCGTCGTGCCGATCGGTGCGGAAGAAAGCTTCAAGGGTGTCGTCGACCTCCTGAAGATGAAGGCGATCATTTGGGACGAAGCGTCCCAGGGTACGAAGTTCGACTACGTCGATATTCCCGCTGAACTCGTCGATAGCTGCAACGAGTGGCGCGAGAAGATGATCGAATCGGCTGCCGAAGCCAGCGAAGAGTTGATGGAAAAGTACCTCGGCGGCGAAGAGCTGACCGAAGCGGAAATCGTCAAGGCGATCCGCGACCGGACCATCGCGTGCGAAATCCAGCCGATGCTGTGCGGCACCGCGTTCAAGAACAAGGGCGTGCAGCGTATGCTCGACGCCGTGATCGACTTCCTGCCGTCGCCGGTCGACATTCCCCCGGTTACGGGCGAACTCGAAAGCGGTGAGAAGGGCGAGCGCCGTGCAGCCGACGACGAAAAGTTCTCGGCACTGGCGTTCAAGATCATGACGGACCCGTTCGTTGGTCAGCTGATCTTCTTCCGTGTGTACTCGGGCGTTGTGAATTCGGGCGACACGGTGCTGAACGCGACCAAGGACAAGAAGGAACGTCTCGGCCGTATTCTGCAGATGCACGCGAACCAGCGCGAAGAAATCAAGGAAGTGCGCGCGGGCGACATCGCGGCTGCCGTTGGCTTGAAGGAAGCGACCACGGGCGACACGCTGTGCGATCCGCAAAGCCCGATCGTGCTCGAACGCATGATTTTCCCGGAGCCGGTGATTTCGCAGGCTGTCGAGCCGAAGACCAAGCCTGACCAGGAAAAGATGGGTCTGGCGCTGAATCGTCTGGCACAGGAAGATCCGTCGTTCCGCGTTCAGACGGACGAAGAGTCGGGCCAAACCATCATTTCGGGTATGGGCGAGCTCCACCTCGAAATTCTGGTCGACCGTATGCGCCGCGAATTCGGCGTGGAAGCGACTGTCGGCAAGCCGCAGGTTGCTTACCGCGAAACCATTCGCAGCAAGGCAGAAGACGTCGACGGCAAGTTCGTCAAGCAGTCGGGCGGTCGTGGTCAGTACGGTCACGCTGTCATTACGCTTGAGCCGAATGAGCAGGGTAAGGGCTACGAGTTCCTGGACGAAATCAAGGGCGGCGTGATTCCGCGCGAATTCATCCCGGCGGTCGACAAGGGTATCCAGGAAACGCTGAAGGCAGGCGTGCTGGCTGGCTTCCCGGTCGTCGACGTGAAGGTTCACCTGACGTTCGGTTCGTACCACGACGTCGACTCGAACGAAAACGCGTTCCGTATGGCCGGCTCGATGGCCTTCAAGGAAGCAATGCGCAGGGCAAGCCCGGTCATCCTCGAACCGATGATGGCTGTGGAAGTCGAAACGCCGGAAGACTACATGGGCAACGTGATGGGCGACTTGTCGGGCCGTCGCGGTATCGTCCAGGGCATGGAAGACATGGTTGGCGGCGGCAAGATCGTTCGCGCCGAAGTGCCGCTGTCGGAAATGTTCGGCTACTCGACCTCGCTGCGCTCGCTGACGCAAGGCCGTGCTACGTACACGATGGAATTCAAGCACTATGCTGAAGCTCCGCGTAACGTCGCCGACGCGATCATCAACGCCAAGGGTAAGTAATCCCGCAAGCATTCGGCAGGCCACAAGCTTTTAACCGATAAACAATCTCTGAAAGAAGGTAATCATGGCAAAAGGTAAATTCGAGCGGACCAAGCCGCACGTGAACGTGGGCACGATCGGTCACGTTGACCACGGCAAGACCACGCTGACGGCAGCAATCACGACGGTGCTGACCAAGAAGTTCGGCGGCGAAGCGAAGGCATACGACCAGATCGATGCAGCGCCGGAAGAAAAGGCACGTGGTATTACCATCAACACCGCGCACGTCGAGTACGAAACGGCTAACCGCCACTACGCACACGTCGACTGCCCGGGCCACGCCGACTACGTGAAGAACATGATCACGGGTGCAGCGCAGATGGACGGCGCAATCCTGGTGTGTTCGGCCGCTGACGGCCCGATGCCGCAAACGCGTGAGCACATCCTGCTGGCCCGTCAGGTTGGCGTGCCTTACATCATCGTGTTCCTGAACAAGTGCGACATGGTGGACGACGCCGAGCTGCTCGAACTCGTCGAAATGGAAGTGCGCGAACTCCTGTCGAAGTACGACTTCCCGGGCGACGACACGCCGATCATCAAGGGTTCGGCCAAGCTCGCGCTGGAAGGCGACACGGGTGAACTGGGCGAAGTGGCGATCATGAACCTGGCCGACGCGCTGGACACGTACATCCCGACGCCGGAGCGCGCTGTGGACGGTTCGTTCCTGATGCCGGTGGAAGACGTGTTCTCGATCTCGGGTCGCGGCACGGTAGTGACGGGTCGTATCGAGCGCGGTGTGGTGAAGGTTGGCGAGGAAATCGAAATCGTCGGTATCAAGACGACGGTGAAGACCACTTGCACGGGCGTGGAAATGTTCCGCAAGCTGCTCGACCAAGGTCAGGCAGGCGACAACGTCGGTATCCTGCTGCGCGGCACGAAGCGTGAAGACGTGGAGCGTGGCCAGGTTCTGGCCAAGCCGGGTTCGATCACGCCGCACACGCACTTCACGGCTGAAGTGTACGTGCTGAGCAAGGACGAAGGCGGCCGTCACACGCCGTTCTTCAACAACTACCGTCCGCAGTTCTACTTCCGTACGACGGACGTGACGGGCTCGATCGAGCTGCCGAAGGACAAGGAAATGGTGATGCCGGGCGACAACGTGTCGATCACGGTCAAGCTGATCGCCCCGATCGCCATGGAAGAAGGTCTGCGTTTCGCAATCCGTGAAGGCGGTCGTACCGTCGGCGCTGGTGTCGTCGCGAAGATTATCGAGTAAAATCTCGAGTCCGCCTGGTGTAGATGTACTGAAGTAATGTGACCGGGGCTGGACGTTCGCCCTCAGCGAGTGTCCGGCCCCACGCTCTTTTGCCTAATTGGCGGTGCAAGACCGCCTCGCTCTTTCAAGGAATTGTCATGCAGAACCAGAAAATCCGCATTCGTCTGAAGGCTTTCGACTATCGCCTGATCGATCAATCGGCAGCCGAGATCGTCGATACGGCGAAGCGGACTGGCGCAATCGTCCGTGGCCCGGTGCCGCTGCCGACGCGTATTCAGCGTTTTGACATCCTGCGTTCGCCGCACGTCAACAAGACGTCGCGCGACCAGCTCGAAATCCGTACTCACCAGCGTCTGATGGACATCGTCGATCCGACGGACAAGACCGTCGACGCGCTGATGAAGCTCGATCTGCCGGCTGGCGTTGACGTCGAGATCAAACTGCAGTAAGCCCGAAAGCCTTGTCTGAAGGCCAACCAGGCAATCGGACAGGCTAAGTCTTTGATTGCTTGCAGAAAACGAAAAGCCTTGTTATACTCCAAGGCTTTTCGCGCCTACGCGCAAGAAAAAGCCGACCCAGTCTTCTGTGACGAAGCCGGTATTTGTAAATCAGCCCCGACCAATCGCAGTTGGGAATGGAGAAAACGATGAGCCTTGGACTCGTAGGTCGCAAGGTTGGCATGACCCGTATCTTCACGCCTGAAGGGGACTCGATCCCCGTCACCGTGCTGGACGTGTCGGACAACCGCGTGACGCAGATCAAGACCGTTGAAACGGATGGTTATACCGCCGTTCAGGTTGCATTCGGTGCTCGCCGCGCATCGCGCGTGACGAAGCCGTTGGCGGGTCACCTCGCCAAAGCCGGCGTTCAAGCCGGTGAAATCCTCAAGGAATTCCATATCGATTCGGCCAAGGCAGGTGATCTGTCGAACGGCGCCGTGATCGGTACGGACATTTTCGAAGTCGGCCAGAAGGTTGATGTGCAAGGCACGTCGATCGGTAAGGGCTACGCCGGTACCATCAAGCGTTACAACTTCGCTTCCGGCCGTGCATCGCACGGTAACTCGCGTTCGCACAACGTTCCGGGTTCGATCGGTATGGCGCAAGATCCGGGTCGTGTGTTCCCGGGTAAGCGCATGACGGGTCACCTCGGTGACGAAACCGTGACCGTGCAGAATCTCGAAATCGCCCGCATCGACGCCGAGCGCAATCTGCTGCTCGTCCGCGGCGCTGTCCCCGGTGCGAAGGGCGGCAAGGTCTTCGTGACCCCGGCCGTCAAGACGCGTGCTGTGAAAGGAGCGAAATAATGGAACTTAAGCTCCTGAATGCCAATGGTCAGGAAGGTGCTGGCGTGAACGCATCGGACGTCGTGTTCGGTCGCGATTACAACGAAGCCCTGATTCACCAGATCGTCGTCGCTTATCAAGCGAACGCACGTAGCGGCAACCGCGCGCAGAAGGATCGCGAGCAGGTCAAGCACACCACCAAGAAGCCGTGGCGTCAGAAGGGTACGGGCCGCGCTCGTGCCGGTATGTCGTCGAGCCCGTTGTGGCGTGGCGGTGGTCGCATCTTCCCGAATTCGCCGGAAGAAAACTTCTCGCACAAGGTCAACAAGAAGATGCATCGCGCAGGCCTCTGCTCGATCTTCTCGCAGCTGGCTCGCGAAGGCCGTATCTCGGTGGTCGAAGACCTCGCGCTCGAAGCCCCGAAGACCAAGCTGTTGGCCGATAAATTCAAGGCGATGGGTCTCGACTCCGTGTTGGTCATCACCGATACGGTCGACGAAAACCTGTACCTCGCGTCGCGCAATCTGGCCCACGTGGCCGTTGTCGAGCCGCGTTACGCCGACCCGCTCTCGCTGATCTACTTCAAGAAGATTCTGATCACGAAGGCTGCGGTCGCTCAGATCGAGGAGTTGCTGTCATGAGCGAAATTCGCAAAAACGATCATCGTTTGATGCAAGTTCTGCTCGCGCCGGTGATCTCCGAAAAGGCGACGCTGGTTGCCGACAAGAACGAGCAAGTCGTGTTCGAAGTCGCACCGGACGCCACGAAGCAGGAAGTCAAGGCTGCTGTCGAGCTGCTGTTCAAGGTCGAAGTCAATTCCGTCAACGTGCTGGTCACGAAGGGTAAAGCCAAGCGCTTTGGCCGCTTCAATGGCAAGCGCAAGGACGTGAAGAAGGCTTATGTCTGCCTGAAGCCCGGCCAGGAAATCAACTTTGAAGCGGAGGCCAAGTAATCATGGCAATCGTGAAAGTTAAGCCGACCTCGCCGGGTCGCCGCGCGATGGTCAAGATCGTCAACAAGGATCTGCATAAGGGCAAGCCGCACGCTGCGCTGCTCGACGCGCAATCCAAGTCGGCGGGCCGTAACAACAACGGCCGCATCACCACGCGTCACCAGGGCGGTGGTCATAAGCAGCACTATCGTATCGTCGATTTCCGTCGCAACAAGGACGGCATCCCGGCGAAGGTCGAGCGTCTCGAGTACGACCCGAACCGTAGCGCGAACATTGCGCTGGTTCTGTACGCGGACGGTGAGCGTCGCTACATCATCGCGCCGAAGGGCGTGGCGGTTGGTACGCCGCTGATGTCCGGTTCGGAAGCGCCGATCAAGGCAGGCAACGCGCTGCCGATCCGCAACATTCCGGTCGGTACGACGATCCACTGCATCGAGATGCTGCCGGGCAAGGGCGCGCAAATCGCGCGTTCGGCTGGTACGTCCGCCATGCTGCTGGCACGCGAAGGCGTCTACGCGCAGGTTCGTCTGCGTTCGGGCGAAATTCGCCGCGTGCACGTCGAGTGCCGCGCAACGATCGGTGAAGTCGGCAACGAAGAGCACAGCCTCCGTCAAATCGGTAAGGCTGGCGCGAACCGCTGGCGCGGTATCCGCCCGACGGTGCGTGGTGTTGCAATGAACCCGGTCGATCACCCGCACGGCGGTGGTGAAGGCAAGACGGCAGCAGGTCGCGATCCGGTGAGCCCGTGGGGCACGCCGACGAAGGGCTATCGCACCCGCAGCAACAAGCGCACGACGACCATGATCGTTCAGCGCCGTCACAAGCGTTAAGGAGTAAGCAATGGCACGTTCTATTAAAAAAGGTCCGTTCTGCGACGCCCATTTGCTGAAGAAAGTTGAGGCGGCTGCAGCTTCGCGTGACAAGAAGCCGATCAAAACCTGGTCGCGTCGTTCGACGATTCTGCCGGACTTCATCGGTCTGACGATCGCTGTTCACAACGGCCGTCAGCACGTTCCGGTGTATGTGTCGGAAAACATGGTCGGCCACAAGCTTGGCGAGTTCGCACTGACCCGTACGTTCAAGGGTCACGCGGCCGACAAGAAGGCCAAGAAATAAGGGGCAATCAAGATGGAAGTGAAAGCAATTCATCGCGGTGCCCGCATCTCGGCGCAGAAAACGCGCCTTGTGGCTGACCAGATTCGTGGTTTGCCGGTCGACAAGGCGCTGAACGTCCTGACGTTCTCGCCGAAGAAGGCGGCGGGTATCGTCAAGAAGGTCGTGCTGTCTGCGATCGCGAATGCGGAACACAACGAAGGCGCCGATATCGACGAGCTCAAGATCACGAGCATCTACGTCGACAAGGCTGCTTCGCTGAAGCGTTTTACCGCACGCGCTAAGGGTCGCGGTAACCGCATCGAGAAGCAATCCTGTCACATCACTGTGACGGTCGGGAATTAAGGAGCCATACGATGGGACAGAAAATTCATCCGACTGGCTTCCGTTTGGCCGTCAGCCGCAATTGGGCTTCGCGCTGGTACGCGAACAACAACAATTTCGCGGCGATGTTGCAGGAAGACATCGGTGTTCGTGAATATCTGAAGAAGAAGCTGAAGAACGCTTCGGTCGGCCGCGTCGTCATCGAGCGTCCGGCGAAGAACGCGCGTATCACGATTTACAGCTCGCGTCCGGGCGTTGTCATCGGCAAGAAGGGCGAAGACATCGAACTGTTGAAGGCGGAACTGCAGAAGCGTATGGGCGTTCCGGTCCACGTCAACATCGAAGAAATTCGCAAGCCGGAAACCGATGCTCAGCTGATCGCTGACTCGATCACGCAGCAGCTCGAACGCCGGATCATGTTCCGCCGTGCGATGAAGCGCGCGATGCAAAACGCGATGCGTCTTGGCGCCCAGGGCATCAAGATCATGAGCGCGGGCCGTCTGAACGGTATCGAAATCGCTCGTACCGAGTGGTATCGCGAAGGTCGCGTGCCCCTCCATACGCTGCGTGCGGATATCGACTACGCGACTTCGGAAGCGAAGACCACGTACGGCATCATCGGCGTGAAGGTGTGGGTCTATAAGGGCGACACCCTGGGCCGCAACGAAGCGCCGGTGGTTGAAGAAGTGGCGGAAGAAAAGCGTCCGCGCCGCAACGCACGTCCGGGTGGCGATCGCCGTCCGCGCCGTGACGGTGAAGGCGCTCCGGCTGGCGCGCGTCGCGGTGCACCCCGTCGCGCTGGCGGTGACGCGAAGACTGGAGAATAACGATGCTGCAACCGAAACGCAGAAAGTATCGCAAAGAGCAGAAGGGTCGTAACACCGGCAAGGCGACGCGCGGCAACGCGGTGTCGTTCGGTGAATACGGTCTGAAGGCTATCGGTCGTGGCCGTTTGACGGCGCGTCAGATCGAAGCTGCGCGTCGTGCGATGACGCGTCACATCAAGCGTGGTGGCCGGATCTGGATCCGCATTTTCCCGGACAAGCCGATTTCGCAAAAGCCGGCCGAAGTACGTATGGGTAACGGTAAAGGTAACCCCGAGTACTACGTCGCTGAAATTCAACCGGGCAAGATGCTGTACGAAATGGACGGTGTCTCCGAAGAACTGGCGCGCGAAGCGTTCCGTCTGGCTGCAGCCAAGCTGCCGCTCAAGACGAACTTCGTCGTTCGTCAGCTCGGCGCCTAAGGAGTAAATGATGAAGGCATCTGAACTTCACCAGAAAGACCAGGCCGCGCTCAATCAAGAGCTGTCGGACCTGCTGAAGGCGCAATTCGGCCTGCGCATGCAACTCGCGACCCAGCAGCTCACGAACACGAGCCAGCTGAAGAAGGTCCGTCGTGACATCGCACGCGTTCGTACCGTCCTGACTGAGAAGGCGAACCAGAAATGAACGATAGCGTAAAAACCTCGCTCAAGCGGACGCTGGTCGGCAAGGTCGTCAGCAACAAGATGGACAAGACGGTTACCGTGCTGGTCGAGCACCGCGTGAAGCACCCGATCTACGGCAAGTACGTCGTGCGCTCCAAGAAGTACCACGCGCATGATGACGCGAACACGTACAACGAAGGCGATCTCGTCGAAATCCAGGAAACCCGTCCGATTTCGAAGACGAAAGCCTGGGTTGTGTCGAAGCTGGTTGAAGCGGCTCGCGTGATCTAAAGCTGTAGCTGTAAGAAGCGATGCAGTAAGTAGTATCGCAGTAAGTTTCGCTTGCAAGACCGGGATTATTTGTTATAATCTCGGTCTTCCCTCTTTGTGGGAGCCCCGTCGCGGGCGAAATTGGTGGGGGAAGCCGGCTCGGGCGCTCAGCCTGAGTCGACAGATTCACCGGATTGCGATGGCGGGTTTCGTCTGCCTTCGCTGCCTGTTCTAACCCAAGCAGCCGATTGGCTGACGGGACCAAGACTGACCGGATGCGCCATGGTGGTGTGACCGGATTAAGTTGGGAAAGATAAACCATGATCCAGACCGAAACTCGGCTTGAAGTGGCCGACAACACGGGTGCGCGTGAAGTCATGTGCATCAAGGTGCTCGGCGGCTCGAAGCGTCGTTACGCTAGCATTGGCGACATCATCAAGGTGACCGTCAAGGAAGCGACGCCGCGCGGACGCGTGAAAAAGGGCGAAATCTACAACGCCGTGGTCGTTCGCACGGCCAAAGGCGTGCGTCGCCAGGATGGCTCGCTCATCAAGTTCGACGGCAATGCCGCCGTACTGTTGAATACGAAGCTCGAGCCGATCGGCACGCGTATTTTCGGGCCGGTGACGCGTGAACTGCGTAGCGAACGATTCATGAAGATCGTTTCGCTCGCGCCGGAAGTGCTGTAAGGAGTCGCGATGAATAAGATTCGCAAGGGTGACGAAGTCATCGTCATCACCGGCAAGGACAAGGGCAAGCGCGGCACCGTGCTGGCCGTTGGGGAAGATCGTGTCACGGTCGAGGGCATCAACCTCGTCAAGAAGCACGTGAAGCCGAACCCGATGAAGGGTACGACGGGCGGTGTGGAAGCCAAGTCGATGCCGTTGCATATTTCGAACGTCGCAGTTGTCGACGCGAATGGCAAGGCATCGCGTGTGGGCATCAAGGTCGAAGACGGAAAGAAGGTTCGTTTCCTGAAGTCGACCGGCGCCACGCTCAACGCCTGACGCGGAGTTAAAAAATGGCTCGTCTGCAAGAGATTTACAAAGAAAAGGTTGTGCCGCAACTCGTTGAAAAGTTCGGCTACAAGTCCGTCATGGAAGTGCCGCGCATCACCAAGATCACCCTGAACATGGGTCTTGGCGAAGCCGTCGCTGACAAGAAGATCATCGAAAACGCCGTGGGCGACCTGACGAAGATTGCTGGCCAGAAGCCGGTTATCACGAAGGCACGCAAGGCAATCGCAGGCTTCAAGATTCGTCAGGGCTACCCGATCGGCGCGATGGTTACGCTGCGCGGCCAAGCGATGTACGAATTCCTCGACCGTTTCGTGACGGTTGCGCTCCCGCGTGTGCGTGACTTCCGTGGCGTGTCGGGCCGTGCATTCGACGGTCGTGGCAACTACAACATCGGTGTGAAAGAGCAGATCATTTTCCCCGAAATCGACTACGACAAGATCGACGCGCTGCGTGGGCTGAACATCAGCATCACGACTACCGCGAAGACTGACGACGAAGCAAAGGCGCTGCTCGCCGGCTTCAAGTTCCCGTTCAGAAACTGAGGTTACCGTGGCTAAACTGGCACTGATCGAACGTGAAAAGAAGCGCGCACGTCTGGCAGCAAAGTACGCTCCGAAGCGTGCCGAACTGAAGGCTGTGATCGACGATGCAAGCAAGTCGGACGAAGAGCGTTATTTCGCACGTCTGGCGCTGCAACAACTGCCGCGTAACTCGAACCCCACTCGCAAGCGTAACCGCTGCGCGATCACGGGTCGTCCGCGTGGTACGTTCCGCAAGTTCGGACTCGCGCGCGGCAAGATTCGTGAAATCGCTTTCCGCGGCGAAATCCCTGGCCTGACCAAGGCGAGCTGGTAATAGGAGAAACATAAATGAGCATGAGTGATCCTATCGCCGATATGCTGACTCGCATCCGCAATGCGCAGATGGTCGAGAAGGTTTCGGTGACTATGCCCTCGTCGAAAGTCAAGGTTGCGATTGCGCAGGTTTTGAAGGACGAAGGTTATATCGACGACTTCGCAGTGAAGGCTGATGGCGCGAAGATCGAATTGAATATCGCGTTGAAGTACTACGCTGGCCGTCCGGTGATCGAGCGTCTCGAACGCGTCTCGAAGCCTGGTCTGCGTGTGTACCGCGGTCGCAACGACATTCCGCAGGTCATGAACGGCCTGGGCGTTGCCATCGTATCGACGCCGAAGGGTGTGATGACCGACCGCAAGGCGCGCCAGAACGGCGTCGGCGGCGAAGTCATCTGCTACGTCGCTTAACGCCTAAGGAGAAGAAACATGTCTCGAGTAGGTAAAAGCCCGATTACGCTGCCGCAAGGCGCGGAAGTGGCCGTCAAGGGCGACGTCATCACCGTGAAGGGTCCGCTCGGCACGATCTCGCAACCGGGCAACAAGCTCGTGAGCGTGACGAACGAGAACGGTACGCTGAAACTCGCTCCGAACGATGAAAGCCGTGAAGCGAACGCGATGTCCGGCACGATGCGCGCCTTGGTGGCGAACATGGTGCATGGCGTCACCAAGGGTTTCGAGCGCAAGCTGACGCTGGTTGGCGTCGGTTATCGTGCACAAGCGCAAGGCGACAAGCTGAACCTGTCGCTGGGTTTCTCGCACCCCGTGGTGCACCAGATGCCGGAAGGCATTAAGGCTGAAACCCCGACGCAGACCGAAATCGTGATCAAGGGGATCGACAAGCAGAAGGTCGGCCAAGTCGCGGCGGAAGTTCGTGGCTATCGTCCGCCGGAGCCCTATAAGGGCAAGGGTGTGCGCTATGCCGACGAGGTCGTGATCCTCAAAGAAACGAAGAAGAAGTAAGGGTGCGCAATCATGGATAAGACTCAATCTCGCCTGCGCCGCGCTCGTCAGACGCGTATCAAGATCGCTGAGCTGCAGGTCGCGCGTCTCGCCGTGCATCGCACGAATACGCATATCTACGCGCAAGTGTTCTCGGCGTGCGGCACGAAGGTGCTGGCTAGCGCCTCGACGCTGGAAGCCGAAGTGCGCGCTGAGCTGGCTGACAAGTCGGGCAAGGGCGGCAACGTCAACGCTGCAACCCTGATCGGCAAGCGTATCGCCGAAAAGGCCAAGGCTGCCGGCATCGAATCCGTCGCCTTTGACCGCTCGGGTTTCCGCTACCACGGCCGCGTGAAGGCGCTGGCTGATGCGGCGCGCGAAGCCGGGCTCAAGTTCTAAGGGAAGAATTCGTCATGGCAAAGATGCAAGCGAAAGTTCAGGCTGACGAACGCGACGACGGCCTGCGCGAAAAGATGATTTCGGTCAACCGCGTGACCAAGGTCGTGAAGGGTGGCCGGATTCTCGGTTTCGCCGCACTGACCGTGGTTGGCGACGGTGATGGCCGCGTCGGCATGGGCAAGGGCAAAGCGAAGGAAGTTCCGGTTGCCGTTCAGAAGGCAATGGAACAAGCCCGCCGCAACATGTTCAAGGTACCGCTCAAGAACGGTACGTTGCAACACGAAGTGCACGGCAAGCATGGTGCTTCCGCGGTCCTCCTCGCTCCGGCGAAGGATGGTACTGGCGTGATCGCCGGCGGCCCGATGCGCGCAGTGTTCGACGTGATGGGCGTGCAGAACGTGGTGGCCAAGAGCCACGGTTCGACGAACCCGTACAACCTCGTTCGTGCAACGCTCGACGGCCTGCGCAAGCAGTCCACGCCGAGCGACATCGCGGCGAAGCGCGGCAAGTCCGTCGAAGATATTTTGGGCTAAGCCTCGAGGTCATCATGTCTGAGAAAACTGTCAAGATTCAGCTCGTCAAGAGCCTGATCGGGACCCGCGAAACGCACCGCGCAACGGTGCGTGGCCTCGGCCTGCGTCGCCTCAACTCGGTGAGCGAGCTGCAGGACACGCCGGCAGTGCGCGGGATGATCAACAAGGTTTCGTACCTCGTTAAGGTCATCGGCTAAGGCCGCCGACTAGGATCCAAGGAGTTGAACATGGAATTGAATAACCTTAAGCCGGCTGAAGGCGCGAAGCACGCAAAGCGCCGCGTCGGTCGCGGCATCGGTTCGGGCCTCGGCAAGACCGCGGGTCGCGGCCACAAGGGTCAGAAATCGCGTTCGGGCGGCTTTCACAAGGTCGGCTTCGAAGGCGGTCAGATGCCTCTGCAGCGTCGTCTGCCGAAGCGTGGCTTTACCTCGCTGACGAAGGAATTCGTCGGTCAGGTGCGCCTGACTGATCTGGAAAAGCTGCCGGTCGACGAAATCGATCTGTTGGCGTTGAAGCAAGCGGGTCTGGTCGGCGAGCTCATCAAGAGCGCGAAGATCATCAAGACCGGCGAGATCACGCGCAAGGTCACGGTGAAGGGCCTGACGGCAACGAAGGGCGCCCGTGCTGCAATCGAAGCCGCTGGCGGCTCGTTCGCCGAGTAACGCGTTTTCGCCGTTACTAGCACTAGCATCGGAGAAGGTTCTTGGCTAACAGCCCGAGTCTCGCAAAACCCGGTCGCAGCGCGGCGAAATTTGGCGATCTGCGCCGGCGTGCAGTGTTTCTGCTGCTGGCGCTGATTGTCTACCGCATTGGTGCGCACATTCCGGTTCCGGGCATCGATCCGGATCAGCTGGCGAAGCTGTTCCAGAGCCAGTCGGGCGGCATTCTTGGCATGTTCAACATGTTCTCGGGTGGCGCGCTGTCGCGGTTCACGATCTTTGCGTTGGGCATCATGCCCTACATCTCGTCGTCGATCATCATGCAGTTGCTGTCGATCGTTTCGCCGCAGATGGAGGCGCTGAAGAAGGAAGGGCAGGCCGGCCAACGGAAGATTACGCAGTACACGCGTATTTTCACGGTGGTGCTCGCAACCTTCCAGGCATTCGGTATCGCGGTCGCGCTGGAAAATCAGCCGGCTCTGGTGCTGGACCCCGGCATGGTGTTCCGCCTGACGACGGTCGTCACGCTGGTGACGGGCACGATGTTCCTGATGTGGCTTGGTGAGCAGATCACGGAACGCGGTCTCGGCAACGGTATTTCGATCATCATCTTCGGTGGTATCGCAGCGGGTTTCCCGAATGCGATCGGCGGTCTGTTCGAATTGGTTCGCACCGGTTCGATGAGCATCATCTCGGCGATCATCATCGTCGTGTTGATCGCGGCGGTCACGTATCTGGTCGTGTTCATTGAACGCGGGCAGCGCAAGATCCTCGTGAACTACGCGAAGCGCCAGGTCGGTAACAAGATTTACGGCGGACAGTCGTCCCATCTGCCGCTCAAGCTGAACATGTCGGGCGTGATTCCGCCGATCTTTGCATCGTCGATCATTCTCTTCCCGGCAACCATCCTGAACTGGTTCAGTTCGGGAACGCGTACCAACTGGTTCGCGAACACGCTGCACGGCGTGGCCGAGGCGCTGAAGCCTGGTCAACCGGTGTACGTGCTGCTGTACGCGTTGGCGATCGTTTTCTTCTGCTTCTTTTACACCGCACTGGTGTTCAACAGCCGGGAAACCGCCGACAATTTGAAGAAGAGCGGTGCTTTCGTTCCGGGTATCCGCCCGGGCGATCAGACTGCACGGTATATCGACCGCATCCTCACGCGTCTGACGCTGGCTGGTGCGATCTACATCGTATTCGTGTGCCTGCTGCCTGAGTTTCTGGTGTTGCGCTGGAACGTGCCGTTTTATTTTGGTGGAACGTCGCTGCTGATCATTGTCGTCGTCACGATGGACTTCATGGCTCAGGTGCAGTCGTACGTTATGTCGCAACAATATGAATCGCTGCTCAAGAAGGCCAACTTCAAGGGTAGCAACGTCCCGATGCGTTAATTAGGACTATGGCCAAAGACGATGTTATCCAGATGCAGGGTGAGGTCATCGAAAACCTCCCCAACGCTACTTTCCGGGTGAAATTGGAAAATGGCCATGTCGTCCTGGGGCATATTTCCGGAAAGATGCGGATGCACTATATCCGCATCCTACCGGGCGACAAGGTTACGGTTGAATTGACGCCTTACGATCTGTCTCGTGCACGGATCGTGTTCCGGGCGAAGTGATTTGAAAAAAGGGTAATATCATGAAAGTGATGGCATCGGTTAAGCGCATTTGCCGCAATTGCAAGATCATCAAGCGCAAGGGCGTTGTGCGCGTGATTTGCAGCTCTGATCCGCGCCACAAACAGCGTCAAGGCTGAACGCCGCGCTTTTGCTTGCGCTTTTTGTTTGAGGAAAAACAATGGCTCGTATCGCAGGGGTTAACATCCCGAATCACCAGCATACCGAGATCGGCCTGACGGCAATCTTCGGCATCGGACGCACGCGTTCCCGCGGCATTTGCACCGCAGCTGGTGTGGAATTTTCGAAGAAGGTCAAGGACCTTACTGACGCAGACCTCGAAAAGCTGCGTGACGAAGTGGGTAAGTTCATCGTCGAAGGCGACCTCCGCCGTGAAGTGACGATGAATATCAAGCGCCTGATGGACTTGGGTTGCTACCGCGGCATGCGTCATCGCAAGGGCTTGCCCCTGCGTGGCCAGCGTACGCGCACGAACGCCCGTACGCGCAAGGGTCCGCGTCGTGCAGCGCAATCGCTGAAGAAGTAAGCGGAACTGACAGTTACAGGAAAACGTAATGGCTAAGGCTTCGAACAACTCCGCGGCGCAACGCGTTCGCAAGAAGGTCAAGAAGAACGTCGCCGAGGGCGTGGTTCACGTTCACGCGTCGTTCAACAACACCATCATCACGATCACCGACCGTCAAGGTAACGCGCTTGCATGGGCGACGTCGGGTGGTCAGGGCTTCAAGGGTTCGCGTAAGTCGACTCCCTTCGCAGCTCAGGTGGCAGCCGAGTCGGCTGGCCGTGTGGCGATGGAATACGGCGTGAAGAACCTCGAAGTGCGGATCAAGGGCCCCGGTCCTGGCCGTGAATCGGCGGTGCGCGCGCTGCATGGTCTTGGCATCAAGATCACCGCGATCTCCGACGTGACGCCGGTCCCGCACAACGGTTGCCGTCCGCCGAAGCGCCGTCGTATCTAATACGCCGACGCGACCGCATGTTTCCTGTCGATGCGCGAGCATCGGCGGGTTTCGTGCGTTATGAAGCTTTATCTAAGCCCACCGTTCGACCCACCGGGTTCGGACTAGCGCAGACCGAAGTTCGACGAAGTCTGCGTGATCAATATTTAAGGATGCAACGTGGCACGCTATACCGGTCCCAAAGCAAAACTGTCCCGCCGTGAAGGCACCGATCTGTTCCTGAAGAGCGCACGCCGCTCGCTCGCCGACAAGTGCAAGCTCGACAGCAAGCCCGGCCAGCACGGCCGCATCTCGGGCGCACGTACGTCCGACTACGGCACCCAATTGCGCGAAAAGCAAAAAGTGAAGCGTATCTACGGCGTGCTGGAACGTCAGTTCCGCCGCTACTTCGCTGAAGCCGATCGCCGCAAGGGCCCGACGGGCGAAAACCTGCTGCAGTTGCTCGAGTCGCGTCTCGACAACGTCGTGTATCGCATGGGCTTCGGCTCGACGCGCGCAGAAGCACGTCAGCTCGTCAGCCACAAGTCGATCATGGTGAACGGTCAGGTTGCGAACATTCCGTCGCTGCAAGTGAAGTCGGGCGATGTCGTGTCCGTGCGCGAGCAGTCGCGCAAGCAGGCACGTATCGTCGAAGCCCTCTCGCTGGCCGAGCAAGGTGGAATGCCCAGCTGGGTGTCGGTCGATGCGAAGAAGTTCGAAGGCACGTTCAAGTCGATGCCCGAGCGTAGCGATATCGCCGGCGACATCAACGAAAGCCTGATCGTCGAATTGTATTCGCGTTAATCGCGCGTCAGAACGCGCGGTAACCGGATTTGCAGCCGGGGAGCCTGATTGCAGGTGGCAACGGGCAGCCTCGGCTGTTTATTTCCAGGTTGTTACCGGTCAGCCTTATCGGTGTAACGAGCCGAGGGTATTGAAAAGGAAAACCTATGCAAACCAGTTTGTTGAAGCCCAAGATCATTGCAGTTGAATCGCTTGGTGAAAACCATGCGAAGGTGGTTATGGAGCCGTTCGAACGCGGCTATGGCCACACCTTGGGTAACGCGCTCCGGCGCGTGCTGTTGTCGTCGATGATCGGCTATGCGCCGACCGAAGTGACGATCGCAGGCGTCGTGCACGAATACTCGACGCTCGATGGTGTGCAAGAGGATGTGGTCAACCTGCTGTTGAACCTCAAGGGTGTCGTTTTCAAGCTGCACAACCGCGACGAAGTCACGGTGACGCTGCGCAAGGAAGGCGAAGGCGTCGTCACGGCCGGTGATATCGAACTCGCGCATGATTGCGAGGTCATCAATCCGGAGCACGTGGTCGCGCACCTGTCGAAGGGCGGTAAGCTCGACGTTCAGATCAAGATCGAAAAAGGCCGCGGCTATGTGCCGGGCAACGTGCGCCGTTATGGCGAAGAGTCGGCCAAGATTATCGGTCGCATCGTGCTGGATGCTTCGTTCTCGCCGGTTCGCCGCGTGAGCTACGCCGTGGAAAGCGCGCGTGTCGAACAGCGTACCGACCTCGACAAGCTCGTGATGAACATCGAGACCAACGGCGTGATCTCGCCGGAAGAAGCGATCCGCCAGTCGGCACGCATTCTGGTCGATCAGTTGTCGGTGTTCGCAGCGCTGGAAGGCACCGAAGCGGCAGCGGAAGCGCCGTCGCGTGCACCGCAGATCGATCCGATCCTGCTGCGCCCGGTGGACGATCTCGAACTCACGGTTCGTTCCGCGAACTGCCTGAAGGCCGAGAACATCTACTACATCGGCGATCTGATCCAGCGCACGGAAAACGAACTGTTGAAGACGCCGAATCTGGGCCGCAAGTCGCTGAACGAAATCAAGGAAGTGCTGGCTTCGCGTGGCCTGACGCTCGGTATGAAGCTCGAAAACTGGCCGCCGGCCGGTCTCGACAAGTAATAGCGAAGTCGCTGCCGAATTTGGCAAAGCTGTTGGCACGGACGCGGATTCTGCTTTAAAATCCGCGTCTTGCTTTATTTTCGACCGGCCCGTGCGCCTGCTCCCAAACTTGGGGCGCAATAGAAGAGCTGGATCAAAACTCGTTAAAGGAACTGAAAATGCGTCATAAGCACGGTCTGCGGAAACTGAACCGCACGAGCAGCCATCGTCTGGCAATGCTCCGCAACATGTCGAATTCGCTCATCGAGCACGAAGTCATTAAGACGACGCTGCCGAAGGCCAAGGAACTGCGCAAGGTCGTCGAGCCCCTCATCACGCTCGGCAAGAAGCCGTCGCTGGCAAACCGCCGTCTGGCGTTCAACCGCCTGCGCGACCGTGATTCCGTCGCGAAGCTGTTCGACGTGCTCGGCCCGCGCTACGCAAGCCGTCCGGGTGGCTACCTCAGCATCCTGAAGTTCGGTTTCCGCGTCGGCGACAACGCACCGATGGCGCTGGTCCAGTTGATGGATCGCCCGGAAGTCGAAGAAACGGAAGAAGTGCAAGAAGCGGAATAAATTCCGATTCAAAGTGTTAGCGGAAAGGCCAAGCTCAGCTTGGCCTTTTTGCATTCTGCCTGCGGCTTTTCAGCGCGCCTGACCGTCAAGATGCCGAATCGTCGGCGATGCTACGATATCGAGATAGCCGCCCCGCCGCGCTGGAGTCACGAGTGAATGTCCCTGTCGTTCTGATGCTGTCCACCTTGCCCGACACCGCCGCAGCCGATTCGCTCGCGCAAGCGGCGTTGGAGGCGCGCGTCGCCGCGTGCGTGTCGAATCTCGGCGCGGTGGCTTCGCGGTATCACTGGAAAGGCGCGCTCGAGTCTTCGCTAGAGGTGCAGTTGTTGTTCAAGACGAGTGTCGCGCGCGCCGAGGAGCTGCAGCGTTTGATCTCGGCTCGCCATCCTTATGAAACACCCGAGATCCTGGTCTGGCAGGTGGATGCATCGCCCGACTATGGTCAGTGGGTCAACGCAGAAACGCAGCGTCCTCTCCATGTTTGAGTTTTCCCGTCTCACTGCGCGTCGAATCCTGGCTGCGCTCTTCCTGCTGAGCGCTTTTTCGCTGCTGTCGGGCGCCGCGCGTGCAGCCGACGATTTCCTCGATCCCGCCGTCGCGTTCAAGTTCAGCGCAAGCGAAAAGCCCGGCGAAGTGGAGGTGCGCTACAAGATCGCCGACGGCTATTACATGTATCGGGAGCGTTTCGCGTTCGCGGTGAAGAGCGGCGACGCGACCATCGGCACCGCGCAACTGCCCGCCGGCAAAGTCCATTTCGATCAGACGTTCAACAAGGACGTCGAGACCTATCGCGGCGAGTTGCTCATCCGCGTTCCCGTCACGCAGGCGAAGGGCCCGTTCGAACTGGCCGTGATCTCGCAGGGCTGCGCGGATCAGGGCATCTGTTATCCGCCGATGGAGAAGGTCTACCGCGTCAAAGGCGATGCGCTTCAACCGGCCGGCGCGACATCGTCCGTCGTGGCCAAAAGCGCCGAAGATTCATCGTCCTGGTTCGAACGCGCGACGAGCGCCGACTACGCGCAATCGATGCTCGAAGGCGGCGGATTCTTTGCGGTTGTCGGGCTGTATTTCCTCGCGGGTGTCGTGCTGAGCCTGCTGCCCTGTTCGTACCCGATGATTCCGATTCTCTCCGCGATCATCGTCGGCGAGGGCGCGCGCGTGACGCGCTCGCGTGGCTTTGCGCTGTCGGTGTCGTATGTCGTCGGCATGGCGCTCGTGTACACCGTGCTCGGCATTGCCGCCGCGCTGATCGGCCAGAGCCTCGGCGCGTGGCTGCAGAATCCGTGGGTGCTCGGCGCGTTCGGCGTGCTGCTCGCGGCTTTCGCCATCGCGCTGATTTCGGGCATCGACATCGCGCTGCCTGAGCGTTGGCAAAGCGGCGTCAACGAGGCATCGCAGAAGCGCGGCGGCGGCAAGTTCGCCGCAGTCGCGGTGATGGGCGCGCTCTCCGCGCTCGTCGTCGGCGCATGCATGACGGCGCCGCTCTTCGCCGTGCTCGCGTTCATCGCGCATACGGGCAACGCGGTGCTCGGCGGCGCAGCGTTGTTCGCGATGGGCATCGGTCTCGGCGTGCCGCTGCTCGTCATCGGATTCGGCGCAGGCTCGATTCTGCCGCGCGCCGGCGCGTGGATGGACGGCGTGAAGGTGTTCTTCGGCGTGATCCTGCTGGCGGCTGCGTTGTGGATCGTATGGCCGGTGATCGGCGTCGTCGCGCAGATGTTGCTGGCCGCCCTGTGGCTGTTGATTGCGGCGGCCTCGCTCGGACTGTTCTCGTCGGGCGCGGCGACGCCTGTCGGCGTGTGGAAGCGGCTCGGGCGTGGACTCGGCGCGGCGTTCGCCATCTGGGCAGCGACGTTGCTCGTCGGACTGGCGGCAGGTTCGACCGATCCGCTGCGACCGCTCGCCGTGCTGGCGTCACGCGGCGATGCGTCTACGGCCGCGAGTGCCACGAACTCGGCATCGCAAGGACCGGCCTTTGCGCCGGTGCGTTCATCGGCGGAACTGGATTCGACGCTCAAAGCAGCCACGCGTCCCGCGATGCTCGATTTCTACGCCGACTGGTGCGTGTCCTGCAAGGAAATGGAGAAACTGACGTTCTCCGACGCCCGCGTGCAGGCGCGCCTCGCGCAATTGAATCTCCTGCGCGCTGACGTGACCGCGAACAACACCGACGATCAAGCCTTGCTCAAGCGCTTCAAGTTGTTCGGCCCGCCGGGCATCATCTTCTTCGATGCGCAAGGCAACGAAGTCGCGCGCGTGGTCGGCTACGAATCGGCGGATACGTTTTTGAAGAGCCTCGACAAAGTCGGTCCGTCGAACGGATAAAAAAAGGGCGACGCCGCGAGGCATCGCCCTTTGCGCATCTCCGATAGAGACGCTTACTTCGATGCCCGCAGAATTCGCGCGGCATCGAGCGCGAAATACGTGAGCACGCCGTCCGCGCCCGCGCGCTTGAACGCGAGCAGCGCTTCCATCATGACCTTGTCGTGATCGATCCAGCCGTTTTGCGCGGCGGCCTTGATCATCGCGTATTCGCCGCTCACTTGGTACGCGTAAGTCGGAAAGCGGAACTCGTCCTTCACGCGGCGCACGATGTCGAGATACGGCATGCCGGGCTTGACCATCACCATGTCCGCGCCTTCCTCGATATCCATGCGCACTTCGCGCATGGCTTCGTCGGAGTTGGCCGGGTCCATCTGATACGTCATCTTGTTGCTCTTGCCGAGATTCGCGGCCGAGCCGACGGCATCGCGGAACGGGCCATAGAACGCCGACGCGTACTTCGCCGCGTAGGCCATGATGCGCGTGTGAATGTGGTCTTCGCTTTCGAGCATCTCGCGGATCGCGCCGATGCGGCCGTCCATCATGTCCGACGGCGCGACGATATCCACGCCCGCCTCGGCCTGCGTGCGCGCCTGTTCGACGAGAATCTCGCTCGTCTCGTCGTTCTTCACGTAGCCTTCTTCGTCGAGGACGCCGTCCTGACCGTGGCTCGTGTACGGATCGAGCGCGACGTCGGTGAGCACGCCGAGCGTCGGGAAATTCTTCTTTAATTCGCGAACGGCGCGCGGAATCAGACCTTCCGGGTTCGTGGCCTCGCGCCCGTCAGGCGTTTTCAGCGACGGCTCGATCGCCGGAAACAGCGACAGCACCGGCACGCCCAACTCGACGCATTGCTCGGCGACTTTCATCAGCAGATCGACGGACGTGCGATCGACGCCGGGCATCGACGGCACCGCCTGACGCACATTCGTGCCTTCGACGATGAACACCGGATAGATCAGGTCGTTCGTCGTCAGCGTGTTCTCGCGCATCAGACGGCGCGAGAAGTCATCGCGGCGCATGCGGCGCGGGCGATGGTGGGGATAGAAGCTCATGTCTTGACTCGGTTTTGAGGGGGTCTTCCGGGGACGTCGAAACCGGTTTCGAGAGGCGTAAAGCCTTGCCGAACAAGCACTTGGCTACGTCTGAAACCGTTTAGAGACAATGGTATATCATACCGATCGAGCGAGGCGCTTGCCGCCGGACTCCCCGCTTCTCCTCCCTGAGCGGGTGCCTGTCGATATTCGATTAGGCTGTTAACCCGCCGTCAATGCGGCGGGTTTTTTTATGCCGGAGCGCTCGGACCCACGCGCTCGACGGCTCAGCCTGCCGCATCTTCCTGCGCGTTCTCGCCTGCTTCTTCGGGTATCAGCCAGCTTTCGATCAGCTCATGCGCTTCGTCCAGACCCGTACGCTTGAGCGCGGAGAAGAGCTGCACGGTCAACTCGCCGCGATAACCCGCGTCGCGGTATTCCGCGAACGATTTTTTCGTCGCGCGCAGGGCATTGGTCATTTCCTGTCGCGTCAATTTGTCACACTTGGTGAGCAGCGCGTGGATCGGCTTACCGGTGGGTGCGAACCAGTCGATCATGATGCGATCGAGGTCGGTGAGCGGCCGGCGCGAATCCATCATGAGGATCATGCCGCGCAGTTGCGCGCGGCTCTGCAGATAGGTCGAGAGCAGGCGCTGCCAGTGCTCCTTCGCCGCGCCCGGCACTTCGGCATAACCGTAGCCTGGAAGATCGACGAGAAAGCCGACCGGCGCGGCTTCCGGCCCGACGGCAAAGTAGTTGATGTGTTGCGTGCGCCCGGGCGTTTTACTCGCGAAAGCGAGCCGCTTTTGGTTGCACAGCACGTTGATGGCTGTCGACTTACCCGCATTCGAGCGACCGCCGAACGCGATTTCGGGCTGCGGCGTAGGCGGCAGATCGCGCAGATGGTTGACGGTGGTGAAGAAGCGGGACTGGTGAAGCAGGAATGACATTGGCGGGCCCAATCGAAAGAGCTGCGAAAACTTGAAGCCTTGAGAACCCGGCAAATACTGGGCATGCTCCGACTGGCGTCTTTGCGTGTAGCGGGTTATTGTACAATACGACGGATTTTTAAAGATCAGCACGGGCACGCAAGACCCAAAGCCGCAGGCGTCACCCAGAGAGGAGCGAGACAGTTTTTCGGGCGTTTTTTGGGGCCCTTTCGTTCGGGTATCTTGCGGCGATGATCGGTCGCCGTCGTTTTTTGCAGAACCTCACATTCTCACAAGACGAAAAACAGGGTAAGCGAATGAACCGACTGTACAGGTCTCTGGTGGTGATTCGGGCAGCGGCGGCTTTCGGTGTGGGTTTCGGTGGACTAGCAGTTTCGATGTCGGTGAATGCGGCGGAGCCCGCGCAGCCGGCCAAGCCGGATGTGGCGCGTGGACAGGCCATCGCGACCCAGGTGTGCGCGGCGTGTCACGCGGCGGACGGCAACAGCGCCGGCGCGGCGTTCCCGAAACTCGCGGGACAGCACGCGGAATACATCGTCAAGCAATTGAAGGATTACAAGACGCAGCCGGGTGCCAAGGCGCCGGCGCGTAACAATCCGATCATGGCGGGCATTGCGGGCGCACTGTCGGATCAGGACATGGTCAACGTCGCGGCTTACTTCGCGTCGCAGAAGGCCAAGCCCAACTACGCGCGCGACAAGAACGACGTCGCGCTGGGTCAAAAGATCTATCGTGGCGGTATCGCGGACAAGGGCGTGCCGGCATGCGCGGCGTGCCACGGCGCAACCGGCATGGGCATTCCGGTGCAGTATCCGCGTTTGTCGTGGCAGTGGGGCGACTACACGGTGGCGCAGCTGAACGCGTTTGCTTCAGGGCAACGCGCCAACAGCGAGCCGATGCACGCCATCTCGTCCCGTTTGAATGAAGCGGAGATGAAGGCCGTGGCTGATTACATCGCCGGTTTGCATTAAAAGCAGTGCAGGCGGTGCATTAAGCGCAGCAGTCGGCGTCCAGTGCTTTCCCGGCAACGAAAGCAGCAAATGCGGGAAGCGCGCATACTACGAAGCCGGTCCCGGGAAGATCCGAGAAGACCGGCGCGAAAACAAGAAAAGGGTGGGACGTCGGTCGACCAGACCGCCTGCGTCTCCACCCTTTTTTGCTGTCCAGTCGGAGTTTGAATGAGCGTCACCACATCGGGATTGCAGTCGAAGTCGGGCCGTCGCGCCCTCAGGCATTTCGTCGAGCTCGTGAGTTCGATGCGCTTCGCCATCGCGCTGCTGGTCATTCTGGCGATCGCGAGCATCATCGGCACGGTGCTCACGCAGGAAGACCCGTATCCCAACTACGTCAATCAGTTCGGCCCGTTCTGGGCGGACATTTTCCGCGGCCTGAGCCTCTACAACGTGTACAGCGCGTGGTGGTTCATGCTGATCCTGATCTTCCTCGTGATCTCGGTGTCGCTGTGCGTCGTGCGCAACAGCCCGAAGATGGTCGCGGACATCAAGAGCTGGAAGGATCGCGTGCACGAAGGCGGCTTGCGCGCCTTCCATCACAAGGGCGAGTTCAACGTCTCGACGAATCGCGCGCAGACCGCGGCGACGCTCGAACGCCTTTCCGCCAAGATGGGCTATCGCACCGTCACGCGCCAGACGGACAACGGCGCAACGCTGATCGCCGGCAAGCGCGGCGCGATGACGAAGATCGGCTATATCTCGGCGCACGTGGCGATCGTCGTGATCTGCCTCGGCGGGCTGCTCGACAGCAACTTGCCCATCAAGCTGCAGATGTGGATGTTCAACAAGACGCCGGTTAACAGTAACGCCGTCATCAACGACATTCCGCCGGAGCATCGGCTGTCGGTATCGAACCCGACGTTCCGCGGTTACGCGTGGGTGCCCGAAGGTCAGTTCGTCGGCACGGCGATCCTGAACCAGCAGGACGGCTCGATCATCCAGGACTTGCCGTTCTCCATTCAGCTCAACAAGTTCATCGTCGATTACTACTCGACCGGCATGCCGAAGCTCTTCGCGAGCGATATCGTCGTGATCGATCACAAGACGGGCAAGCGCATTCCCGCGCGCGTCGAGGTGAACAAGCCATTCACGTATGACGGCATTTCGATCTATCAGTCGAGCTTTCAGGACGGCGGCTCGAAGCTCGAAATGACCGCCTGGCCGATGACCGGCGGCAGTGCGAAAAACGCGCCGTTCCAGGGCACGATCGGCGGCACGGCGCCCGTCGGCACGCAGTTCACGGGCGCGCAGGGCGAGACCGTCGAGTTCACGGATTTTCGCGCGATCAACGTCGAGAACATGACCGACGGCAGCGGCGCGCCCGACGCGCGCGGCGTCGGCAAGAAGGAAACGCTGCGCGACGCCTTCGACGAGCGCCTCGGCTCCGGCGCAAAGACCTCGAAGCCGACCGATCTGCGCAACATCGGCCCGTCGGTGCAATACAAGGTGCGCGGCACGGACGGCCAAGCACGCGAGTACAGCAATTACATGCTGCCGGTGGATGTCAGCGGCCAGCGCATGTTCCTCGCGGGCATGCGCGTGAGCCCGAACGATCCGTTCCGCTATCTGCGCATTCCCGCCGACGAGCAGGGCACGATCAAGCAATGGATGGACTTGCGCGCGGCGCTCCAGACGCCCGCGACGCGCGCCGAAGCCGCGCATCGTTTCGCGCTGCGCTCGGTGCCGCCGGAAAACGGCGAGTTGCAGAAGCATCTGGAAGAAAGCGCGAATCGCGTGCTGAATCTGTTCGCTGGCGTCGACGAGGCGGGCAAATCGCCTACGAATCCTCAGATGATTGGCGGCTTTCAGAGTATCGCGACGTTCATCGATCGATCGGTGCCGAAGGGCGAGCAGGAAAAGGCTGCGGGCCTTCTCATGCGCATGCTCGAAGGCGCGATGTGGGACGTCTGGCAGATTTCCCGGGAGCAAAACGGCCTGCCAGCGGCTAAAGTGGATGAGAAGAGCAGCGCGTTCGTACAGTCGTCGATCAACGCGCTTTCGGACAGCTTTCTGTACGGTTCGCCGGTCTTCCTGCAACTGGACAACTTCAAGCAGGTGCAAGCTTCGGTATTCCAGTTGACGCGCGCGCCGGGCAAAAATCTGGTGTATCTTGGCAGCCTTCTGCTGGTGGTCGGCATTTTCTCGATGTTCTACGTGCGCGAACGCCGGCTCTGGTTCTGGCTCAAAGATACGGGTCAGGGCGGCGCGAGCGTTTTGATGGCGATGTCCACGGCGCGCCGGACCCTCGACTTCGAGAAGGAATTCGTGCGCACCCGCGCGCAGATCGCGGCGGCGCTCGGCACGAAGCCGGCCGACCCGGCCGATCCGTCCCCAGAGGCCAGCGCGCCCGGCGCGACCCGGCATCCGCAATCCGAGACGTCGAGCTCGGAAGTTTCGACACGGTAAGATCATGGACCTCACACAGCCTTCCTCCCACGCCTCCGCCAAGCCGGAACGCCCGGCATCGGGACTTCCCGATGTCGCCGTGTTCGACGACCGCCCGTTTCTGCGTCGTCTCGGCGTCATCGACTGGCTTTTCGCCCTCGCGATGGTCGCCGGCGCGGGCTTCGCGCTGAACCGCTATCACGCGTACATGGACGTGTACGACATGGCCGTGCTGGTCGGCGCGGTGCCGACTTTCGTCGTGCTCGGCTGGCGCTGGAAACCGGTGCGCCTGCTGATCGCGATGATCGCCGTGCTGGCGCTGTTTTCGATCCAGCTCTATCAGCACGATCTCGCGCGTGCCGAGACGAATTTCTTCCTCAAGTACTTTCTGTCGAGCCAGTCCGCAATTCTGTGGATGAGCGCGCTCTTCATCCTCGCGACGCTTTTCTACTGGATCGGACTCGTGACGCGCTCGCAGACCGGCGGCGCGATCGGTTCGCGCATGACGTGGGTCGCCGTGCTGATGGGCTTCACCGGCCTGATGGTGCGCTGGTACGAGTCGTACATGATCGGCTCGGACGTCGGCCATATTCCGATCTCGAATCTGTATGAAGTGTTCGTACTGTTCTGCCTAATCACGGCACTGTTCTATCTCTACTACGAACAGCACTATGCAACGCGTCAGATGGGCGCGTTCGTGCTGCTCGTGATCAGCGCGGCCGTCGGCTTCCTGATGTGGTACTCGATCGCCCGCGATGCGCAGCAAATCCAGCCGCTCGTGCCCGCGCTGCAAAGCTGGTGGATGAAGATTCACGTGCCGGCGAACTTCATCGGCTACGGCAGCTTCGCGCTCTCGGCGATGGTCTCAGTCGCGTATCTCGCGAAGCAGCGCGGTTTTCTGGCGGACCGCTTGCCGTCACTGGAAGTGCTCGACGATGTGATGTACAAGTCGATCGCCGTCGGCTTCGCGTTCTTCACCATCGCGACGATTCTCGGCGCGCTGTGGGCCGCGGAAGCGTGGGGCGGCTACTGGAGCTGGGACCCGAAGGAAACGTGGGCGCTGATCGTCTGGCTGAACTATGCGGCGTGGCTGCATATGCGCCTGATGAAGGGCCTGCGCGGCGCGGCGGCGGCCTGGTGGGCGCTGACGGGCCTGATCGTCACGACCTTCGCCTTCCTCGGCGTGAACATGTTCCTGTCGGGCCTGCATAGCTACGGCAAGCTCTGAGCGGTTACAGCGTGCCGGAAGAAAGCCGCCATGCATCGCGCTGGCGGTTTTTTTTCGTCTTGCGATGGAATACGGGCATCCAATCTGCTGTTTCCCCGTATAAGCATTCATGGCGACGCGTGGTGCATCGCGATGCAAAGGAACGACTATGTGGATCAGACGAAACCGCGCTCTTTACGGCGGCGACATCGCGGGTCATGAAATCACCCCGCGCGAGGTGTTCGAGAACCGGCGCCGTGTGCTGCGCTCGATCGGCGCATTCGCCGCGACCGGAATCGCCGGCGCGAGCGGCAACGCCTTCGCGACGCTGAGTTCGCCCGATGCCAAAGGCCAGAAGCTCGCGGCGAAAACGAATCCGCAGTTCGTCGCGCTCGACAAGCCAACGGCGTTCAAGGACATCACGAGCTACAACAACTTCTACGAGTTCGGCACCGACAAGGGCGATCCGGCGGAGCACGCGGGCACGCTGCGTCCGCGGCCGTGGAAGGTGTCCGTGGAAGGCGCGATCAAGAATCCGAAGGTCTACGACATCGACGACCTCTTGAAGCTCGCGCCGCTGGAGGAGCGCGTCTACCGGCTGCGCTGCGTCGAAGGCTGGTCGATGGTCATTCCGTGGATCGGCGTGTCGCTCTCCGAACTCATCAAACGCGCGGAGCCGACCGGTAACGCGAAGTACGTGCAGTTCATCACGCTCGCCGATCCGTCGCAGATGCCCGGTCTTTCGACGCCGATCCTCGAATGGCCGTATTCCGAAGGCCTGCGCATGGATGAAGCGATGAATCCGCTCACGCTCCTGACCGTCGGCCTGTACGGCGAAGTGCTGCCGAACCAGAACGGCGCGCCGGTGCGCGTGATCGTGCCGTGGAAATACGGCTTCAAGAGCGCGAAGTCGCTGGTGAAGATTCGTTTCGTCGAGAAGCAGCCGCCGACCAGCTGGAATCTCTACGCGCCGAGCGAGTACGGCTTCTATTCGAACGTGAATCCCGGCGTCGATCATCCGCGCTGGAGTCAGGCGACGGAGCGGCGCATCGGCGAGGACGGTTTCTTCGCGCCGAAGCGCAAGACGCTCATGTTCAATGGCTACGGCGATCAGGTCGCGTCGCTGTATCAGGGCATGGATCTGAAGAAGAATTTCTGAGCGATGCCGACTGCTTCCGAGATCAAGCGCTCCAGCGCGACACCGCAGGCGCGCAGCCGCGTGGCGCCGCTCAAGGTGGCCGTGTTCATCGCGATGTTGTATCCGCTCGCGCGCATTCTCGTGCTCGGCTTGACCGGCATAAACGGCGGTCTGGGCGCGAATCCGATCGAGTTCATCACGCGCTCGACCGGATTGTGGACGCTGGTCTATCTCTGCATCACGCTCGCGATCACGCCGGTGCGCCGCATGACCGGCATCACGGCGCTGGCGCGCTTTCGCCGCATGACCGGCCTGTACGCGTTCTCCTTCGCCGTGCTGCACTTCACGACGTACATCTGGTTCGACAAATGGTTCGATGTCGCCGAGATGCTGAAGGACATCGGCAAGCGGCCGTTCATCACGGTAGGCTTCGCGGCGTTCGTGCTGCTGATTCCGCTGGCCGTCACGTCGCCCAAAGCGATGGTGCGCAAGCTCGGCCGGCGCTGGCAGACCTTGCATCGCGCGATCTATCTGATCGCCGCGCTCGCCATCCTGCATTTCTGGTGGATGAAGGCGGGCAAGCACGATTTGGAACTGCCGAAGATCTACGGCTCGATCGTGATCGTGCTGCTCGGATGGCGTGCAATTACGTGGCTCCGAACGCGCGCGACACGGCGGCGCGCATAAAAAAAGCGATGCCTCGGCATCGCTTTTTTGCTGGAGCGCGGAAGCATCAGTCCGGCAGGACCGATTCCCCGGCGAACAGCTGCGTCACTTCTTCACGCTCGCGCACGAGACGCGCGCGTTCGCCGTCGACCATGATTTCGGCGGCGCGCGGACGCGTGTTGTAGTTCGAGCTCATCACGAAGCCATACGCACCCGCCGAGCGGATCGCCAGCAGATCGCCCGGCTCGACAGCCAGTTCGCGGTCGCGACCGAGCCAGTCGCCGCTTTCGCAAACCGGGCCGACGATGTCGTACGTGTGCGCCTTGCCATCGCGCTTCACGACCGGCACGATCCGATGAAACGCGCCGTACATCGCGGGGCGCGCGAGATCGTTCATCGCGGCATCGACGATGGCGAAGTTCTTTTCCTCACCCGGCTTCAGATATTCGACACGCGTGAGCAGCACGCCCGCGTTGCCGACGAGCGAACGACCCGGCTCGAAATACACTTCGCGCTCGCCGTGGCCGCGCTTCTCGATATGCGCGAGCAGCGTCTTCACGAAATCGCCGATATCGGGCGGCGTTTCGTCGTCATACGTGATGCCGAGACCGCCGCCGACGTCGACATGCCGAATGCTCATGCCGTCCGCTTCGATCTGCTCGACGAGGTCGAGCAGTTTGTCGAGCGCGTCGAGATACGGGCTGATTTCGGTGATCTGCGAGCCGATATGGCAATCGATGCCGACGACATCGAGATTCGGCATGGCGTGCGCTTGCGCGTAGGTTGCGCGCGCGTCGGCGAAGGCCACGCCGAACTTGTTCGATTTGAGGCCGGTGGAAATGTACGGATGCGTTTTCGCATCGACGTCGGGGTTCACGCGCAACGAGACCGGCGCCTTCTTGCCGAGCGACTTCGCCACTTCGTTCAACGCGTGCAGTTCCGGAATCGACTCGACGTTGAAGCATTTCACGCCCGCCTCGAGCGCCTCGCGCATTTCCGCCACGGATTTGCCGACGCCCGAGAACACCGTGTTCTCCGCCCGGCCGCCCGCCGCGAGCACGCGCGCGAGTTCGCCCGACGACACGATATCGAAGCCCGCGCCCATGCGCGCAAACACGTTGAGTACCGCGAGATTGCTGTTTGCCTTCACCGCGACGTGCACGGTTGCACGGCGTCCGGCGCAGGCATCGGCGTAGGCGCGATAGGCGCGCGTGAGTGCATCGCGCGAATAGACGTAGAGCGGCGTGCCGAACTGTTCAGCGAGCGACGCGGCGGAGACGCCTTCGGCGTGCAGCACGCCGTCGACGTAATGGAATGCGGAATCACTCATGTGCGAAAGAGAAGATGCGCCGACGAGGCGACAGGGCTTGCAGGATCAATACGCGGACGATGCGGCTTTCGGCGCCGATACCGCGTTGGGACTGGACTTCAATTCCGTTTCGGGCGATAGCGACAGCGGCTCGCCCGACGTGTCCGGAACGGTTCCGCGGCGCGCAGCCGTTTCAGCGCCGGGAGTGACGTTCGAAGGCGGCGTATTCTGGAGATCGTTGGGACGTTGCGGCAGCGGCGGCACGGTTGGCAGATAAAGCGGACCGCGTTGCCCACAACCACCGAGCGAGAGTGTTGCGGCGGCGCCGAGGCTCAAAGCCGCTACAATCGCGCTCATCCTGAAAACGACACGCATGACCGTCCCTATACCGTTTAATTGCGCTTAATTGCGTTTAATCGATGGAGTTTAGCATGACAGACCAGGAATACCTGACGCTGGCCGAGGCCGCGCTGACCGCCATTGAGCGCTCGGTTGACCAAGCCGAGGCCGATATCGAATTCGAGCGAAGCGGTAATGTGCTGACGCTGGAATTCGAGAATCGCACGAAGGTGATCGTGAATTTGCAGCCGCCGAAGCACGAGATCTGGCTCGCCGCGAAGGCGGGCGGATTTCACTATAAATACGTCGGCGGCGCGTGGCGCGATACGCGCGACGACAGCGAGTTCTTTGCTGCGTTGAGCAAGTATTCGAGCGAGCAGGCGGGCGAGCCGATCAGGTTCAAGGCCTGATTTCAGGCCGCAAAAACGAAACGGGCGGATCGTCGCGATCCGCCCGTTTCGGTGTTCAAGATATTACTGGCCCTTGAACAGATTCATGATGTCCTGCTTCTCCTGCTCGCCGACGTTTGGCGTGGGCGCCGACGTCGTCACGCCTGACACCCCTTCCTGCGGCGGCGCCTGACTCACACCGATAGTCGCGACGAAGCCGTGCCCCGGCGTCATGTCGTCGAAGTAGAGCTCACCGCCGAGCGACGTGACATCCGGCGGCGTCAGCGGCTTGTACTCAGGCACGCCCTTCAGCGCGCGACCCATGTAGTCCATCCACACCGGCAGCGCGAGGCCGCCGCCGGTTTCCTTGTCGCCCAGGGTGCGCGGATTGTCGTAGCCGATCCACGCGATCGCCACGAGCGAGTGCTGATAACCCGCGAACCATGCATCGCGCGAATCGTTGGTCGTGCCGGTCTTGCCGGCGAGATCGGTGCGCTTCAGCTGATTGGTCTTCGAGCCCGTGCCGCGCTGCGCGACACTCTGCAGCAGGCTGTTCATCACGAACGCATTGCGCGGCGTGATTGCGAGCGGCGCGCTTTGTTGCGCGACGAGCGGCTGCGGATGCGAAACGACGCGGCCGTAGGGATCGGTGATATCTGCGATCACATACGGATTCACGCGATACCCGCCGTTCGCGAACACGGCGTAGCCCGCCGCCATTTGCAGCGGCGTGACGAGACCCGCGCCGAGCGCCATCGGCAGATAGGCGGGATGGCGATCCGCGTCGAAGCCGAAGTGCGTGATGTAGTTCTGCGCGTACTTCGTGCCGATATGGCTCAGGATGCGGATCGACACCATGTTCTTCGAGCGCTGCAACGCCGAGCGCATGGTCATGGGGCCGTCGAAGCCGCCGCCGTAGTTCTTCGGCTCCCACGCCTGACCGCCGGTCTCGGCCGCGCTGAAGAAGAGCGGACCGTCATTGATGATCGTCGCGGGCGAGAGTCCCTTTTCGAGCGACGCCGAATAGATGAACGGCTTGAAACTCGAACCCGGCTGGCGCCACGCCTGCGTCACGTGGTTGAATTTGTTCTTGTTGAAGTCGAAGCCGCCGACGAGCGCACGAATCGCGCCGTCCTGCGGCACCATCGACACGAGCGCGCCTTCGACTTGCGGCAGTTGCGTGATGGTCCATTCGCCGTCGTCGTCCTTCATGAGGCGCACGATCGCGCCCGGACGGATGCGCGCGTTCGGCTGCGCGCGCCCGCTCAGCGCGGACTGCACGAAGCGCAGATTGTTGCTGCTGATGGTCGCCGTGTTGCCGTCGATGAAGCTCACCTTCACTTCCTTCGGGCTCGCCGACGTCACGACCGCCGCGACGATCTCGCCGTTGTCCGGATGCTCGGCGAGCGCATCGTCGATGGCCTGTTCGCGGTCGTCCGGATTCGCGGGCAGCTCGATATAGCCTTCCGGTCCGCGATAGCCGTGGCGATGCTCGTAGTCCATCAGGCCACGGCGCACTGCGCGGTAGGCGGCGTCCTGATCGGCGGAATCGATCGTCGTGACGACGTTCAGACCGCGCGTGTACGCTTCCTCGCGGTATTGCGCGTACATCATCTGACGCACCATTTCCGCGACGTACTCGGCATGCACGCTGAACTCGCGCCCCGCGCCCTTCACGACGAGCGGCTGATTCACCGCGCGCTCGTACTCGTCGCGCGTGATGAAGTTCAGTTCCAGCATGCGCTGCAGAATGTAGTCCTGCCGCACCTTCGCGCGCTTCGGATTGACGACCGGGTTATACGCCGACGGCGCCTTCGGCAGACCGGCGAGCATCGCGGCCTCGGCGAGCGTGATGTCCTTCAGATCCTTGCCGAAGTAGACCCGCGCCGCGCTCGCGAAACCGTACGCGCGCTGCCCGAGATAGATCTGATTCATATAGACCTCGAGAATCTGATCTTTGGTCAGCGCGCGCTCGATCTTGTACGCGAGCAGCATCTCGTAGATCTTGCGCGTGTAGGTCTTTTCGCTCGACAGGAAGAAGTTGCGCGCGACCTGCATCGTGATCGTGCTCGCGCCCTGCGACGCGTGGCCGTTGGTCAGCGCGACCGTGCCCGCGCGCAGGATGCCCGTGAGATCGACGCCGCCGTGATCGTAGAAGCGCGCGTCCTCGATGGCGAGCACCGCCTTCTTCAGATGATCGGGCACGTCCTGAATGCGCACGACGCTGCGGCGTTCTTCACCGAACTCGCCGATCAACAGGTGATCGGCCGTGTAAATGCGCAGCGGCACCTTCGGACGATAGTCGGTGAGCGCCTCGAGTGAAGGCAGATTCGGCATCGCGACGACGAGCGCATAGCCGAGCACCAGACCCGCGCACACGACGAGCGCAAAAATGCTGACGAACAAGCCGAGCAGCAGCCTCGCCCACCATGGGCGCTTGGCTTTCTTTTGCCTCTCGGGCGGCGGGGACGACGGGTTGGACGGGGAAGAGGATTGCATGAGCACCACCAAAAACAGTCACGCGATTATAGCCGCCTGCGTTTCGGACTTTTCTGAACGCTTACAACACCAGCGGCGGGCGCGCGGGCTCGCTGTTCTCTTCAAGATACCCGCGATCGTGTGCGGAAGCATCCTCTTATCGTGCGCGTTAGCCATTCGGACGAATGTTCCCGGCCGATCACGCTCGCGACAATTTCTCCACTTCGAGCGACCGAACGGTTCGGTGCGCGTATGAATGGGAGGAGTGAGTCATGAGCAAGGAAAACGCGTTGCGCAGCACGATGCTGACGGTCACGCGGCGCTACGCGGCGGGTCTCGACGTGAGCGAGGATGCGGTGCGGCTGGCGGTCGTCAGCAGACGGCTGCGCGCGAATGCGACGGTATGCGTCGAGCATCTGGAGTCGGTGGCGCTGCCGTCGGGCGCGGTGATCGACGGCGAGTTTGTCGATCGGCCGGTGGTCGTGTCGGCGCTGCGCGAGGTATTCGCGCACCTGCCGCCGAGCGGCGCGTGGCGGGCGCTGCGTTGCGCGATGGCGTTGCCCGCCACGGCCACGGTCACGACGCAGGTGTCGCTCGCTCGTCTGATGGATATGCGCGAGCCGCTGCCGCCCGCCGCCGGCCACGATCCGCGCGGCGTGCTCGAACCGGCCGTGCTCGCGGAAGCGGAACGCGCGACGGGCATCGAACGCGCGGCGCTGGCCGTCGACTGGTGCGTGCAGACGGATGAGAACGGGGATGCACGCGTGGCGATCGCGGCAACGGCGCGGCGGCATGTCGAGGCGCGCGTCGAGACGGCGGCGGAAGCGGGCATCGCGCTATCCGCCATCGACGGCGAGCCGGCCGCGGCGCTGCGCGCGATGCGTCATTGCGGCTCCGTCGAACTGGATGAGGACGCGCGTTATCTCGTGTGCTGGCTTGCGAGTTCGGGGCTGCACGGCTGGCTCGTCGGCTCGCGCGGCGTCGAACGCGAGGTGCGCTATCCCGCACCGGAATACGGGAGCTTGGCCGATGCGCTGCACGATCTCGCCGGTCGACATTCCCCGCCCGATTGCGTTTACGCGGGCGGTCAACTCGAATTGCTGGCGCACGCCGGCGTTCCGCTGCCGGTGTTGGGCAAGACGTTTGGCTGCCCGGCGCTGCCTTTCGAATCGGCGCCGTACTGCAACGGCGCCGCCGAGATCGCGGCCGCGCACAGGCATTCGCCGCGCTTCGCCGCCGCGTTCGGGCTCGCCTTGCGCGAGGTGATGCAATGACCGTCGTCATGCTCGAAGGATTCAATCTGCTTCCGTATCGGGCGCGCCGGCGTCGCGAAGCGCGGCGTCGTCGGCTTGCGACGTTCGCCGCCGCGGGCCTGGCGGGCTGTGCGGCAGTGGGCGCCGTCGCGGGCTGGGATGCACTCGAGCGCGCGCGTCTCGATGAGCGGCGCGCGGCTCTCGAGGCGTCGTTGCACGCCGCGAATGCGCAGGTCGACGAACACGCGCGGCTCGTGCGCGCCGAAGCCGAGCGGCGGCGCGCGCGGGAGGCGGCGCAACCGCTGGCCGCGCCGCGCGAGCGGTTTCTTGCGCTGCTCGAAGCGCTCGCCGAGCCGTCGCCGCAACCGGGCGTGGCGCTGCGAAGCGTCTCGCAGCGAACCGATGAAGTCGAACTTGCGGCGGTCGCGCCCGATTCGCAGGCGGCGGCGCAGTGGCTCAAGCGGCTGGAGCGCGTGCGCGGCGTCGAGGCCGTCGAAGTGATGGAGATGAAGCGACGCGCCAATCTCGCCACACGCGGCAGCCGTGCGGCGCCTGCGCGTCTCGAAGAAGCGTCGGGGCACTACGAATTCGTGGCGCTTGTGCGTTATTCGCCTGATCGCTCGCGCGATGCGGCCGCGTCGCATCCGCCGCGGCCAGTGCTCGCGGCGAATCGTCCGGCAACGCAGGGGACGCATCCATGAACAGCATCGCGATGAAGTTACCCGCCGCCCGAAAGCGCGAGCGCAATCTGCCGTCGATATGGCAACCGATCGACGAATGGTCGCGGCGACGCACCGCGCTCGCCGCGCTCGCTGTGGCTTCCCTCGTCACGGTGTTTGGCGTGCGCGCCTGGCGCATGTCGGACGCGAGCCAGGTCGATGCGAGCCGCGTGGAATGGGCGGCCACGCAGGCAAAGGCCCGGGACGCCGGACGCATCGCGGCCGAATTGCCGGAACTGAGGGCGCGGGTTGCGTTGCGCCGCCTGGAGCCGGAGCACTGGAGCGCCGCCGACGCATTGCGCGGCATCGCGGATATCGCGGCACAGAGCGGGCTGCGCGAAACGGCCATCGAGCCTGTGCCGGCGAAAATCGCGAAAGGCGTCGAGCCGAAAACGCCCGCGCCGACGCCGGAGCGCACGCTCAAGCTGCGCGCCCAGGGCAGTTTTGCGGAGATGCGCCGCTTTCTGGAAGCGCTTGCCGGCATGCCACGGCTTGTCGTGCCCGAAGGCGTGCAGATCCGGCGACAGCCGGACGCGCTCGTCATCGAAACCGCGCTGCGCGTTTTCGATTCGCTGCCGCCCATTCCGCTCGCGACGGCCTCGCCGCGCGCAAACGCGTTCATCGTCGATCCATTCGGCAGCGGCGAGAGCGCACCAGGCGGCGACATGCTGCTCGTGGGCACGTTCATCGCGCCGCGCCGCGTGATGGCGCTGCTGCAAAGCGCCGTCGATGTCGACGGCTTTGCGCCAGGGCAGAAGGTCGGTCAGGAACGGCTCGCGCGCGTCGTGCCGCGCACGGTCGAACTGGTTCGCGACGACGGTTCCTCGCGCAAGCTGACTATGACGGAGGATCGCCCGTGAGCCGCATCGCCCCGGTTTTGCACGCGGCGTCGAAGCCGCTCGTGGCCGCGCTTGCCACGCTATGGTTGGGGCACGCGCCGCTCGCCGCCGAAAACACGGAACGCGCGGATGCGACTGTCGTGCTGCCACCGCTTCCCGCCTCGCTGGATTCGCAATCGGCAGATCAGGTTTCGATCGACACGCGTTCACCACCCACGGTCGAGTCGCCGACCGACAAACCCGCCGCCCAGCCCGCTGCCCAGTCCGTCGAACCGGCGGATGCGCTGGAAGGACCTCCGGTCCCGTTGCGGCCGATCGAACGGCTGAGCAGCGCCGACCCGGCATCCGGCACGACCCAGAACGAAGGCGCAGGCAAGCCGATCACGCTCGACCTCAAGAACGCCGACTTGCGCGCCGCGCTGCATACGTTCGCGCAGTTCGCGGGACTGAACATCGTCGCGAGCGAGAAAGTGCGCGGGCAGGTGTCGATGAACCTCGTCGCGGTCCCGTGGCGGCGCGCGTTCGATACGCTTCTCGAAGTCAACGGCCTCGCCATGGAGCGCCACGGCAACGTCATCTGGGTCGCGCCGCTCGCGGAACTCGCCGCACGCGAGAAACTGCGCTTCGAGGCGCACGCGCGTGCCGCCGACCTCGAACCGCTCGCGAGCCGCACGTTCGTGCTGCGCTATGCACGCGCCGAGGACCTGAGCAAGATGCTGACCGGCGCAGGCAACCAGCGCGTGCTCTCGAAACGCGGTTCCGCCATCGCCGATGCGCGCACGAATCTTCTCTTCGTCACCGATCTCGACGCGCGCGTGCAGCAGATTGCCGAACTCGTCACGCGCATCGACAAAGCCGCGCCGCAGGTGATGATCGAGGCGCAGATCGTCGAAGGTGACACGGGGCTGTCGCGCGATCTCGGCGTGAAACTGGGGCTCGCGGCGCAGGCCGACCGGGCAGCCGGTTTCGCGGGCGGAAAGGATGGTGTGGTATACGATTTGTCGGCGGGTCCGATCAACGGTTTCGACGCCGCGAGCGCCGGGCTCACGCTGTTCGTCGCGCACGCGACGCGGCTGCTCAACGTCGAGCTGAGCGCGCTGGAGGCGCAAGGACGCGGACAGATTGTCTCGCGGCCGCGCATCGTTACGGCGGACCGGGTGAAATCCGTCGTCGAGCAGGGCATGGAAGTGCCGTATCAGGCGAAGGTCGGCAATGGCATGTCGGGCGTGCAGTTCCGGCGCGCAACGCTCAAACTGGAGGTCGAGCCGCAAATCACGCCGCACGGGCACGTCATCCTCGATCTCGACATCACGAAGGACAGCGTCGGCGAGCAAACGGCGAACGGCCCGGCCATCCACACGAAGCACGTCCAGACGCGCGTGGAAGTGGAAAATGGCGGCACGGTGGCGATCGGCGGCATTTATTCCGACGACGAGCGCGACGACACAACCGGCATCCCCGTACTGTCGAAGCTGCCGGTAATCGGCTGGCTCTTTCGTCACAGCGCGCGGCGCCAGTCGAAGAGCGAGCTCGTCATCCTGATTACGCCGAACGTGATCGCGTCGGGCGGGTGAGAGCGGGTGAGAGCGACCTGAGGCCGGCGGCCGGCGCGACTCGACAAAGCACGCGGTTTGCCCTTAAGCTGCCGCACGAACAAATTTGATCGATTGGAAGGGAACCGAGTTGCAGGAAGGGCACGCGAACGCGAACATTTTTTTCGTCGGACTCATGGGGGCGGGTAAAACCACCGTGGGCCGTGCGGTTGCGCGCCGTTTGCAGCGCTCGTTCATCGATTCGGACCACGAGATCGAGGCGCGCACGGGCGCTCGCATCCCGGTGATCTGGGAACTCGAAGGCGAGACCGGTTTTCGCCAGCGCGAGGCGAACGTCATCGACGAGTTGTCGCAGCGCAGCGGCATCGTGCTCGCGACGGGCGGCGGCGCCGTGTTGCGGCCCGACAATCGCGAACATCTGAAGAATCGCGGCATCGTCATTTATCTGCGCGCCAATCCGCACGATCTCTGGCAGCGCACGCGGCGCGACAAGAACCGGCCGTTGTTACAGACCGAAGACCCGCGCGGCAAGCTCGAAGCGCTTTTTCAGACGCGCGACCCGCTGTATCACGAATGCGCGGATTTCGTCGTGGAAACGGGGCGGCCGACCGTCAATGCGCTCGTCAATATGGTCCTGATGCAACTGGAGGTAGCCGGCGTGGTCAAGTCGGCTGAGTCATAATGTCCGCCATGATTACCGTCAATGTCGAACTGGGCGAGCGCGCCTATCCCATTCATATCGGTGCGGGCCTGATCGGCCGCACGGAGTTGTTCGCCCCGCATATCAAGGGCGCATCCGTTGCGATCGTCACTAACTCGACCATCGATCCCTTGTACGGCGACCGGCTGCGCGCCGCGCTCGAACCGCTCGGCAAGAAGGTGACGACCGTCGTCCTGCCAGACGGCGAGGCGCACAAGAACTGGGAAACGCTCAACCAGATTTTCGACGCGCTCCTCACCGAACGCGCCGACCGCAAGACCACGTTGATCGCGCTGGGCGGCGGCGTCGTCGGCGACATGACCGGCTTTGCCGCGGCGAGCTACATGCGCGGCGTGCCGTTCATCCAGGTGCCGACCACGCTGCTCTCGCAGGTGGATTCGTCGGTGGGCGGAAAGACGGGCATCAATCATCCGCTCGGCAAGAACATGATCGGCGCGTTCTACCAGCCGCAGGCAGTGATCGCCGATATCGCGGCGCTGCATTCGCTGCCGGAGCGCGAACTGGCGGCGGGTATGGCGGAAGTCATCAAGACCGCCGCGATTAAAGACGCGGAATTCTTCGAGTGGATCGAAGCGAACGTCGATGCACTCAACCGTCAGGACGAGACCGCGCTCGCGCATGCCGTTAAGCGCTCGTGCGAGATCAAGGCGTCGGTGGTCGCGTCCGACGAACGCGAAGGCGGGCAGCGCGCGATCCTCAATTTCGGCCACACGTTCGGCCATGCGATCGAAGCCGGACTCGGCTATGGCGAATGGCTGCACGGCGAGGCGGTCGGTTGCGGCATGGTGATGGCCGCCGACCTGTCGGTGCGCCTCGGCAAGCTCGACGAAGCCGCGCGCCAGCGCCTCGTGCGCGTGATCGAGGCGGCCAAGTTGCCCGTCACGGCGCCGAAGCTTGGTGACGACCGCTACGTCGATCTCATGAAAATCGACAAGAAGGCCGAAGCCGGCGAAATCAAATTCATCCTGCTGACCCGCTTCGGTGCAACCGAGATTGCGGGCGCGCCCGATCAGGCCGTGCGCGCGACACTCGCCGCCAGCATCTGATCTGCGCGAACGGCGGCGAAAACCACGACGATGCGGAGCAGCCGGTGAGCGAAACAGAAATGCAACTTCCACCGGGCGCGCCGTCATCGCTTGCGCTCGAATCGCATCTTGCGCCGTACGCCGCGCATTCCGCGCAATCGCGCGGGCGCCGCTTCGCCGAGGCGCCGCCCGCCGCGCGCACCGAGTTTCAGCGCGACCGCGACCGCATCGTGCATTCGACCGCGTTTCGCCGGCTCGAATACAAGACGCAGGTCTTCGTCAATCATGAGGGCGACCTCTTCCGCACGCGCCTCACGCACAGTCTCGAAGTCGCGCAGATCGCGCGTTCCGTGGCGCGCAATCTGCGGCTGAACGAGGATCTGGTCGAAGCCGTCTCGCTCGCGCACGATCTCGGCCATACGCCGTTCGGTCATGCCGGACAAGACGCGCTGCACGACTGCATGCGCGATCACGGCGGCTTCGAGCACAACCTGCAGAGCCTGGCCGTCGTCGATCAGCTCGAAGAGCACTACGGCGCGTTCAACGGCCTGAACCTGTGCTTTGAAACGCGCGAGGGCATCCTCAAGCATTGCTCGCGCGAGAACGCGCGCAAGCTCGGCGATCTCGGCGAACGCTTTCTCACGGGCAAGCAGCCGTCGCTGGAAGCGCAGATCGCGAATGTGGCCGACGAAATCGCCTACAACAATCACGATGTCGACGACGGCCTGCGCTCCGGTCTCATCACGCTCGAGCAGCTTTCGGAAGTGAGCCTCTGGCACACGCACTTCGAGGCCGCGCGCGCCGATTATCCGAACATCGACGGGCGCAGGCTGATTCACGAGACCATCCGCCGCATCATCAATACGCTGATCGTCGATCTGATCGAATCGACGAGCCGCAATCTCGAACGCATAGCGCCGCAATCCATCGACGATATTCGCAATGCGCCGCCGCTCGTCGCGCACACCGAAGAAGTCGCGGCGCAGGCGGCGCAGCTCAAGCGTTTCCTGTTCCGGAACCTGTACCGCCATTTTCGCGTGATGCGCATGGCGAACAAGGCGAAGCGCGTCGTGACCGGCCTGTTCGACGCGTTCACCGACGACCCGCGCCTCTTGCCGCCCGCTTATCAGGCAAGCCAGCCTGTTGCGGAGGAATCGGCGAATGATGCGCCATCGTCGAGCCACGACAGTTCGCAGGCGCGGCTGATCGCGCATTACATCGCCGGGATGACGGATCGCTATGCATTGAAGGAGTATCAACGCCTGTTTGTCATCGACAACAACTAATATCGCGCGTTTTCAAGCGCGAATTCGCAAAAAGGAGACTCAACGATGAGCTGTAAGCCCTTGTTCCGCTCGATCTCGGCCGCGGCCATTCTGGCGTTCGGCGCCAGCACCGCGGCGCACGCCGCGACGGAAATCCAGTTCTGGCATGCGATGGAAGCCGCGCTCGGCGAGCGCGTGAACGACATCGCCAACGACTTCAACGCATCGCAGAGCGATTACAAGATCGTCCCCGTGTTCAAGGGCACGTATGACCAGACGCTCGCGGCGGGCATCGCGGCGTTCCGCAGCGGCAACGCGCCGGCCATCCTGCAAGTGTATGAAGTCGGCACAGCGACCATGATGCAGGGCAAGAAGGCCGTCGTGCCGGTCTACGACGTGTTCAAGCAAGCCGGCGTGCCGCTCGACGAGAAGGCGTTCGTGCCGACCATCTCCGGCTACTACAGCGACGCGAAGACCGGCCATCTGATTTCGATGCCGTTCAACAGCTCGACGCCGGTGCTCTACTACAACAAGGACGCCTTCAAGAAGGCGGGCCTCGATCCGAACCAGCCGCCCAAGACCTGGGCCGATGTCGAAGCCGACGCGAAGAAGCTCAAGGCCGCGGGCTATTCATGCGGCTATTCGTCGGGCTGGCAGAGCTGGATTCAGCTCGAAAACTACAGTGCATGGCACGCCGCGCCGTTCGCGACGAAGAACAACGGCTTCGATGGCCTCGACGCCAAGCTCGAATTCAACAAGCCCTTGCAGGTCGCGCATATCGCCTTCTTGCAGAAGATGGCGAAGGAAGGCAACTTCACCTATGTGGGCCGCAAGGACGAGCCGGTGTCGAAGTTCTATAGCGGCGATTGCGGCATCATCACGAACTCGTCGGGCTCGCGCGCGACCATCAACAAGTTCGCGAAGTTCGACTACGGCATCGGCATGATGCCCTACGACGCGAACGTGAAGGGCGCGCCGCAGAACGCGATTATCGGCGGGGCGAGTCTGTGGGTGCTGTCGGGCAAGGACCCGGCCGTGTACAAGGGCGTCGCGAAGTTTCTCGCGTATCTGAGCTCGCCGCCGGTCGCGGCGAAGTGGCATCAGGACACGGGCTATCTGCCGGTCACGCAGGCCGCCTACGAGCTGACGCAGAAGCAGGGCTTCTATGACAAGAATCCCGGCGCGGACATCGCCATCAAGCAGATGCTGAACAAGCCGCCGCTCGCCTACACGAAGGGCCTGCGTCTGGGCAACATGCCGCAGATACGCACCATCGTCGATGAAGAACTCGAGCAGGTCTGGGCGGAGAAGAAGACGCCGCAACAGGCGCTCGACGCATCGGTGCAACGTGGCGACGAACTGCTGCGCCGCTTCGAGAAGGCCGGCAACTAAGCTCGTTTGAGCCAGCGCCCGCGTGCCGCGCGGGCGCGTCGTTCAGGACACATCGCATGGAAAAACGGTCTCGTTTCGATACCGGCGTCTTGCCGTATCTGCTCGTCGCGCCTCAGCTCGCGATTACCGCGCTGTTCTTTCTCTGGCCCGCGGGCGAGGCGCTCTGGCAAGCGACGCAAAGCCAGGACGCGTTCGGCACGTCGAGCGAATTCGTCGGGCTGGCGAACTTTAGGCAATTGTTCGCCGATCCGCTCTATCTCTCGTCGTTCAATACGACGATGATCTTCTGCTCGCTCGTCACCGTGTCGGGCCTCGTGATCTCGCTGTTGCTCGCCGCCTGCGCCGATCGTGTGACGCGCGGCGCGCGCGCGTATCAGACGCTGCTCATCTGGCCGTATGCGGTCGCGCCCGCGATTGCCGCCGTGTTGTGGTCGTTTCTGTTCAACCCGAGCATCGGGCTTGTCACGTATGCGCTGGCCAAGCAGGGCATCGTGTGGAATCACGCGCTGAACGGCACGCAGGCGATGTTTCTGGTCGTGCTCGCGTCGGTGTGGAAGCAGGTCAGCTATAACTTCCTGTTCTTCTATGCAGGCCTGCAAGCGATTCCGCAATCGCTGATCGAAGCGGCCGCCATCGACGGTGCCGGTCCGGTGCGACGCTTCTTCGGCATCGCGCTGCCGCTGCTTTCGCCGACGTCGTTCTTCCTGCTCGTCGTGAACCTCGTCTACGCGTTCTTCGACACCTTCCCGGTGATCGATGCCGCCACCGGCGGCGGCCCCGCGCAATCGACCAAGACGCTCATCTACAAGATTTTCGCGGAAGGCTTCCAGGGACTGGACATCGGCAGTTCGGGCGCGCAGTCGGTCGTGTTGATGGTGATCGTCGTGGCGCTGACCATCGTGCAGTTCCGCTTCGTCGAACGCAGGGTGCAATATTCATGATCGAGAATCGTCGCGGTTTCGATATCTTCTGTCACGCTGTGCTGCTTCTCGGCGTCGCGCTGATCGTGTTTCCGGTGTATGTCGCGTTCTGCGCGGCCACCATGAACTCGAAAGAAGTCTTCAGCGTGCCGCTCTCGCTCGTGCCGAGCACGCATCTGTTCGAGAACGTCGCCAACATCTGGACGCACGGCAGCGGCAACGCGGCGGCGCCGTTCGGACGCATGCTGATCAACAGCCTCGTGATGGCGCTCGTCATTTCGTTCGGCAAGATCGCGGTGTCCATCATCTCCGCGTATGCCATCGTGTTCTTCCGCTTTCCGCTCAAGAACGTTGCGTTCTGGCTCATCTTCATCACGCTGATGCTGCCGGTGGAAGTGCGTATCTTTCCGACGGTGCAGGTCGTCTCGTCGATGCATCTGTCGAACACATACGCCGGACTGACGCTGCCGCTGATCGCCTCCGCAACGGCGACGTTCCTGTTCCGCCAGTTCTTCATGACGCTGCCCGATGAACTGATGGAAGCGGCGCGCATCGACGGCGCGGGACCGCTGCGTTTCTTCTGGGACGTCGTGTTGCCGCTCTCGAAGACGAACATCGCGGCGCTGTTCGTCATCACGTTCATCTACGGCTGGAATCAGTATCTCTGGCCCATTCTCATCACCAACGAGACGTCGCTGCAGACGGCGGTGGTCGGCATCAAGAGCATGATCGCCTCGGGCGATACCGCGACCGAATGGCATCTCGTCATGACCGCGACGCTGCTCGCGATGCTGCCTCCGCTCGCCGTCGTGCTGACCATGCAGCGCTGGTTCGTGCGCGGCCTCGTGGATTCGGAAAAGTAAAACGGAGACTTGGACACATGATTCTCGAAATCGCGCAGTTGCCCGTGAAGGCGGGCGAGGAAAGCGCATTCGAAGCCGCTTTCGATGAAGCGCAGAAGATCATCGCGGCGCAGCCCGGATATCGTTCGCATGAACTCGTGCGTGGCGCGGATAGCGGCAACTCATCGCAATACGTGTTGCTCGTGCGCTGGGATTCGATCGAGGCGCATGACCCCGGCTTTCGGCAATCGGCGGGTTATCAACGCTGGCGCGAAATGCTGCATCGTTTCTATGAGCCGGGCATCGCGGTCGCGCATTTCGCGACCGTGGCCGGCGCGTTGAAGGACTGATCGATGGCCGCGCTGAATCTCAAGGCTGTCAGAAAGACCTACGACGGCAAGAACTTCGTGTTGCATGGTATCGACGTGGATGTTGCGGATGGCGAGTTCGTCGTCATGGTCGGTCCGTCGGGATGCGGAAAATCGACGCTGCTGCGCATGGTCGCGGGACTCGAAAGCGTGTCCGACGGCGAGATCGAAATCGGCGGCAAGGTCGTGAACAAGCTGGAGCCGAAGGATCGCGACATCGCCATGGTGTTCCAGAACTACGCGCTCTATCCGCACATGAGCGTCGCGCAGAACATGGCGTATGCGCTCAAGATCGGCGGCGCGGATCGGGCGACGATCGACTCGCGTGTGGCCAACGCCGCGCGCATCCTCGAACTCGAACATCTGCTTGCGCGCAAGCCGCGCGAGTTGTCCGGCGGGCAACGGCAGCGCGTCGCGATGGGCCGCGCGATCGTGCGCGAGCCGGCCGTGTTTCTGTTCGATGAACCTTTGTCGAACCTCGACGCCAAGCTGCGCGTGCAAATGCGCCTCGAAATCCAGCGCCTGCATGCGCGTCTCGCCACGACGAGTCTTTACGTCACGCACGATCAGATCGAAGCGATGACGCTCGCGCAACGCGTGATCGTGATGAACAAGGGACACGCCGAGCAGATCGGCGCGCCGACCGACGTGTACGAACGTCCGGCAACCGTATTCGTCGCGAGCTTCATTGGATCGCCGGCGATGAATCTGCTCGAAGGACGTCTGTCGGAAGACGGCACGACCTTCGCCGTCGCGGGCGATGGACCGGCGCTGCCCGTCGCGGGCGCGAGCGGCCTGACGAGCGCGATGCACGGGCGCGACTGGATCGTCGGCATTCGGCCCGAGCACATGACGCCGGGCATTCCCGGCGCGGCGAGCGCGACGCTCGATGTCGATTCGGCCGAGCTGCTCGGCGCCGACAATCTCGCGCACGGCAAGTGGGGCAAACACGACGTGGCGGCGCGCTTGCCGCACGAGCACCGGCCGCAGCGCGGCGAGCGTTTGGCCGTGTCGTTGTCGGCGCGTCATCTGCATTTCTTCGATCCGGCCACGGGCCTGCGCGCCAACTGAAGAGAAAGGAGGTCGAGATGAGAACCTGGCCTTATCCCGCGATCGTCGCGCATCGCGGCGGCGGCAAGCTCGCGCCGGAGAACACGCTCGAAGCCATCGATGTCGGCGCGCGTCACGGTCTCAAGATGATCGAATTCGACGCGAAGCTCTCCGCCGATGACATCGTGTTCCTCTTGCACGACGATGCCGTCGATCGCACGTCGAACGGGCGCGGTGTCGCGAAAGCCATGACCTACGCGCAATTGCGGGTGCTTGACGCGGGCGCCTGGTTCAGCGACGAGTTCGCGGGCGCGCGCATGCCTACGCTCGCGCAAGTACGCGAGCGCTGCGCGAAGCACGGGCTTGCTGCGAACATCGAGATCAAACCGAGTCAGGGACGCGACGTGGAGACGGGCGTGCTTGTCGCGCGCGAAGCGGCCACGCTATGGGCGGACGCGGACCCAATGCCGTTGTTGTCGTCGTTTTCGTATGCGGCGCTGGAGGCGGCGCGTGATGTTGCGCCGAATCTGCCGCGCGGCATGCTGTACGAGCGCGTGCCGCCGAACTGGCGCGCGCAGACCGCGGCGTTATCGTGCGTGTCGCTGCACGCGAGTCATCGCGCGCTGGATGAGACGCTCGTCGCGCAGATCAAGGACGCCGGCTTGCGCATCCTCGCCTACACGGTGAACGATCCGGCGCGCGCCCGCCTGCTGGCGCAGTGGGGCGTCGATGCGATCTGCACGGATCGCATCGACATCATCGGCGCGGATTTTCTGGAAGCCTCGTCGGGCTAGGGCTGCAGCGGCGTCTGCGGCTTCAGCGCGCGCGCCCGAGCAGCACGCCCGCGACGAGCGCAAGGCCGCCGACCAGCACAATCGTCTGCCAGGGCTTTTCATGGAGATACGCATCGGCGTCTTCGAATACGGCGCCGGCGCGCTGCCTCAGCACGGCGTGCGTATCGTTCAGACGTGCGCGCGCGTTATCGAGACGATCGCTGATTTGTGCACGAAGCGCGGCGGCATCGGCCGATGTGCCTTCGGCCAGCGTGCTTTCGAGTTCGCTCAGTAGCGAGCGCAGTTCGGAACCAATGTCCTCAGCGGCCTCGCGGCCATGTCGTGCCATGCGACGTGCACGGCGGCTGGTGGTGTTCCATGAATCTCCGATGGCGTCTCGCGTATTAGGCAATGCGTTCATAGATCGCTCCCGTCGATGGATAGTCGTGGATGGCCCGCATGCGAAGCGGGGAAACCCATGATGCAGCAAATTCGATGCCGATGCCGCCCGCATGCGCGATATGTTGATCAGGCGCGAAGTAAATCGCTAACGCTATTCGCAGGCAAGTAAGAAGTGCAAGCGATCCGTTCAATCAAGGTCACATTTACAAGCGCTAAAAATGACAACGCCGGCATGCGCAAACATGCCGGCGATATGCTTGTTACTACGTGATTGTTTATCGCGGAGTAATCGTATCGATGAGCAAATATCTTTTAGAAGCGATAGCCTACGCGCAAATATGTGACGATCGGGTTGAGCGTGATTTTCGCTTGCGACTGGACGTTGAGCGTTCCCACCGGCGTTTGCGCCTGCGTGTTCAACTTGGCGGTGGCCTTCAGCGGAATGAACGAGACGGAAAATCCTGCGAACCAGTGCTCGGTAAAATTGTAAGTCGCGCCGACATTAAACACCGGTGCCCACGAACTATCCGTGTCGACGGTGGTCGGACCATGCAGAACCGAGCCTTCGAATTGCTGGTTCGTGATCTTCGCGTCGGTGAACCAGGTGCGCGTCACGCCAATGCCGACGAAGGGCCGCAGCTTCGCCGAAGGAGCATTGAAGAAGTATTTGAACAGCAGCGTCGGGCTCCATTGCTTGGCGCTGCCAAGCTTGCCGTACTGCGAGAGCGTGCCTTTGCCTTCGAGATCGAAAGTCGGCGGAACGCCCATCTCGAGTTCGGCTGCGATGTGATCGGTTGCAAAGTAACCGAAGGTGAAGCCGGCCGTGTCAGCGCTTGAAATGCCGGCACCCGTACCGGGAACGTCGATATTGACGGGAGATCCGCCTACACTTAACTCTTTGAGCGGACCACTGCTGTCTTGCGGGGCAAAGTGAAACCAGCCACCAGTTACGTAGAAGGACCCGGCCGACTGCGCATGTGCTGCGGTAGACACACATGCTAATGCCGCGATCCCCGTGACGACTTGTTTTATTTTCAATTTGTGCTCCTCCGAAAAAGCACGCTCATTATGAACACATCATTTCAAAGTAACCATAGCGGCGCCGTAGAGCATTTTCCCTAGGGCGAAGAGCGGCTTTGGGGCTTCGTTGCACGGCATTTGCATGCGTTTCGTTCATGCGGCCGTCATGGCTCCAACAGGCCCCCTATCGGGGTAACACAAACGCGACCAACGGAATATCCAGAATGGCACGGCTTGCACGACTCTATGTTCCCGAACAGCCGCAGCATGTCATCCTGCGTGGTCTCGATCAGCAGCCCGCTTTCGTCGACGACCAGGACTACGAGCTCTTCATCGACTGCTTGAGGACTGCTTCACGTGATCATCACCTCTCCATCCACGCCTACGCATTGATGCCGCAGGCGGTGCATCTGCTCGTCACGCCTCGCGACGAGTCCAGCTTGCCCAAAGCCATGCAGGCAGTCGGACGTCGTTACGTAGCGCATTTCAATCGCCGTTACATGCGGCGCGGCACGCTGTGGGAAGGCCGCTACCGGGCCACCGTGATCGAGGGCGAGCGCTACTTTCTGCTTGCCACGCGCGTCGTCGAGATGGCGCCTGTGCGCGCGCAGCTCGTCGCGACGCCGCAAGACTACAAGTGGTCCAGCTATCGTCATCACATCGGGCTTACGCTCGATGGCCTGATCACCGACCATCCGCTTTTCTGGTCGCTCGGCAACACGCCCTTCGAACGCCAGCACGCCTACAAGGAGCTGTGCGAACAACCGCTCGACGAACGCGAAGCCAACCGTCTGCTGCAAGCAACACTCAAGGGCTGGGTGCTCGGCAGCGACGCGTATCGGGAATGGGCGGCGCGGGCCGCTAACCGCCGCGTGTCGCCGCTGCCGCGCGGACGGCCGCGCAAGATTCGCGAAACCCCACAGGCTCAATAACGGCCCGACGCGGTAAAGCTGTAGCAGGAAAATGAAACGGCGTCTCGAATTTTCGGGCAACGCCGTTTCTTTTTTATGATGAATGATTGTGCCCCAATTAAATGGGGCATGCTTGCACCATATCGATAATTGGTGCCTGACCACCACATTTTATTTGCCATCGTTTTGATTCGTCGCGTATATTTCGATTTCCGGCGATTTTTTGCGGCGCAGCGTGAGCGCAGCACGACCGGCTTCGCGGCGTCCAAGCTGAAACAACAAGCCGCGAGCGACATAAAAAATGGTTCAACGGCCGAGTCGGCCCCTCACAGTAGAGACGGTGTCCCCATGAACGATCATCAGCAACCGGCAGTCGGTTCGCTTCCCGCCGCGCAGGGCATGTACGACCCTGCCAACGAGCATGACGCCTGCGGCGTCGGCTTCGTCGCCCATATCAAGGGGAAAAAGAGCCACGAGATCATTCAGCAGGGTCTCAAGATTCTCGAAAATCTCGACCACCGCGGCGCGGTCGGCGCCGATCCGCTGATGGGCGACGGCGCCGGCATCCTGATTCAGGTGCCGGACGGCTTCTATCGCGAAGAAATGGCCAAGCAGGGCGTGACGTTGCCGCCGGCTGGCGAATACGGCGTCGGCATGATCTTTTTGCCGAAGGAACATGCGTCGCGTCTCGCGTGCGAACAGGAACTGGAACGCACGGTGAAGGCCGAGGGCCAGGTCGTGCTCGGCTGGCGCGACGTGCCGGTCGATGCCAACATGCCGATTTCGCCCACCGTGAAGGCGAGCGAGCCGCTGATCCGCCAGATTTTCATCGGGCGCGGCAAGGACATCGTCGTGACGGACGCGCTCGAGCGCAAGCTGTACATCATCCGCAAGACGGCGAGCCACCGTATTCAGGCGCTCAAACTCAAGCACGGCAAGGAATACTTCGTGCCGTCGATGTCCTCGCGCACCGTCGTCTACAAGGGGCTGCTTCTGGCCGGTCAGGTCGGCGTGTACTACCGCGACCTGCAGGACGAGCGCACCGTGTCGGCGCTCGCGCTCGTGCACCAGCGCTTCTCGACCAACACGTTCCCCGCGTGGGAACTCGCGCACCCGTACCGCATGATCGCTCACAACGGTGAAATCAACACCGTGAAGGGCAACGTGAACTGGCTGAATGCGCGCACCGGCGCAATCGCGTCCTACGTGCTCGGCGACGACCTGCCGAAACTCTGGCCGCTGATCTATCCGGGCCAGTCGGACACGGCTTCGTTCGACAACTGTCTCGAACTGCTCGTGATGGCCGGCTATCCGCTCGTCCACGCAATGATGATGATGATCCCGGAAGCCTGGGAACAACACACGCTGATGGACGACAATCGCCGCGCGTTCTACGAATATCACGCCGCGATGATGGAACCGTGGGACGGCCCCGCCGCAATCGCGTTCACGGACGGCCGCCAGATCGGCGCCACGTTGGACCGCAACGGCCTGCGTCCGGCGCGCTATCTCGTCACCGACGACGATCTCGTGATCCTCGCGTCGGAGTCGGGCGTGCTGCCCATTCCCGAGTCGAAGATCGTCAAGAAGTGGCGTCTGCAGCCGGGCAAGATGTTCCTGATCGACATGGAGCAGGGCCGCATCATCGAGGACAAGGAGCTGAAGGACAACCTCGCCAACGCGAAGCCGTACAAGAGCTGGATCGACGCCGTGCGTATCAAGCTCGACGAAATCGAGCCGAAGGCGGAAGACGTCGAAGCGCAGCGCCGTGAGGCCGCCGCGCTGCTCGACCGTCAGCAGGCGTTCGGCTACACGCAGGAAGACCTCAAGTTCCTGATGGCGCCGATGGCGCAGTCGGGCGAAGAAGCGATCGGTTCGATGGGCAACGACTCGCCGCTCGCGGTCATGTCCAACAAGAACAAGACGCTCTACAACTACTTCAAGCAGTTGTTCGCTCAGGTGACGAACCCGCCGATCGACCCGATCCGCGAAAACATGGTGATGTCGCTCAACTCGTTCATCGGTCCGAAGCCGAACCTGCTCGACACGACCAACATCAACCCGACGATGCGCCTCGAAGTGTCGCAGCCCGTGCTCGACTTCAAGGACATCGCGAAGATCCGCGCCATCGACAAGTACACCGGCGGCAAATTCAGTTCGTACGAGCTGAACATCTGCTATCCGGCGGCGTGGGGCAAGGAAGGCATCGAGGCGCGCATTGCGTCGCTGTGCGCCGAAGCCGTCGATGCCGTGAAGTCCGGCTACAACATCCTGATCGTCTCCGACCGCAAGATGGACGGCGACAACGTCGCGATTCCGGCGCTGCTCGCCACCTCGGCCATCCACTCGCATCTCGTGCAGCACGGCCTGCGCACGAGCACGGGTCTCGTCGTGGAAACGGGTTCGGCGCGCGAGACGCATCACTTCGCGCTGCTCGCGGGCTACGGCGCGGAAGCCGTGCATCCGTATCTCGCGCTCGAAACGCTCGCCAACATGGCCGACGGCCTGAAGGGCGATCTGTCGGCGGAGAAGGTCATCTACAACTTCACGAAGGCGGTCGGCAAGGGCCTGCTCAAAGTGATGTCGAAGATGGGCATCTCGACGTACATGTCCTACACGGGCGCGCAGATTTTCGAAGGCGTCGGCCTGTCGGCGGATCTGGTCGAGAAGTACTTCAAGGGCACGGCGTCGAAGGTCGGCGGCATCGGCATTTTCGAGGTGGCCGAGGAAGCAATTCGCCTGCACCGCGAAGCGTTCGGCGACAACCCGATTCTCGCCAACATGCTCGATGCGGGCGGCGAGTACGCGTATCGCGTGCGCGGCGAGGAACACATGTGGACGCCCGATGCGATCGCCAAGCTGCAGCACTCGGCGCGCAGCAATTCGTATCAGACGTACAAGGAATACGCGCACATCATCAACGACCAGACGAGGCGTCACATGACGTTCCGCGGTCTGTTCGAGTTCAAGGTCGATCCGGCCAAGGCGATTCCGCTCGAGGAAGTGGAATCGGCGAAGGAGATCGTCAAGCGCTTCGCCACCGGCGCGATGTCGCTCGGTTCGATCAGCACCGAAGCGCACGCGACGCTCGCCATCGCGATGAACCGCATCGGCGGCAAGTCGAATACCGGTGAAGGCGGCGAGGACGAGACGCGTTATCGCAACGAACTGCGCGGCATTCCGATCAAGAACGGCGACACGCTGAAATCGATCATCGGCAAGGAAGTCGTCACCGATATCCCGCTGAAGGACGGCGATTCGCTGCGCTCGAAGATCAAGCAGGTCGCGTCGGGACGTTTCGGCGTGACGGCGGAGTATCTCGCGTCGGCGGATCAGATTCAGATCAAGATGGCGCAGGGCGCGAAGCCCGGCGAAGGCGGTCAGTTGCCGGGCCACAAGGTGTCGGAATACATCGGCAAGCTGCGTTACTCGGTGCCGGGCGTGGGCCTCATTTCGCCGCCGCCGCACCACGACATCTATTCGATCGAAGATCTCGCGCAGCTCATCCACGATCTGAAGAACGTGAATTCGGCGTCGAGCATTTCGGTGAAGCTGGTGTCGGAAGTGGGTGTCGGCACGGTGGCGGCCGGTGTGGCGAAGGCGAAGGCGGATCACGTCGTGATCGCGGGTCACGACGGCGGCACGGGCGCGTCGCCCCTGTCCTCGCTCAAGCACGCGGGCACGCCGTGGGAACTGGGTCTTGCCGAAACGCAGCAGACGCTCGTGCTCAACCGTCTGCGCGGCCGTATCCGCGTGCAGGCCGACGGTCAGATGAAGACCGGCCGCGACGTCGTGATCGGCGCGCTGCTCGGCGCAGACGAGTTCGGCTTCGCGACGGCGCCGCTCGTTGTCGAAGGCTGCATCATGATGCGCAAGTGCCATCTGAACACGTGCCCGGTTGGCGTCGCGACGCAGGACCCGGTGCTGCGCGCGAAGTTCTCGGGCCAGCCGGAACACGTCGTCAACTTCTTCTTCTTCATCGCGGAAGAAGTGCGCGAAATCATGGCTCAGTTCGGCATCCGCAAGTTCGACGATCTGATCGGCCGCGCGGAACTACTCGACATGAAGAAGGGCGTCGAGCACTGGAAAGCGAAGGGTCTCGACTTTTCGCGCGTGTTCTATCAGGTGCCGGTGGGTGCGGAAGTCGCGCGCAAGCACGTCGATGTGCAGGATCACGGCCTCGACAAGGCGCTCGATCACGTGCTGATCGAGAAGTCGAAGGCGGCGATCGAGCGCGGCGAGCATGTGTCGTTCATCCAGCCGGTGCGCAACGTGAACCGTACGGTCGGCGCGATGCTGTCCGGCCTGATCGCGAAGAAGCACGGCCACGACGGTCTGCCCGACGACTCGATCCACATTCAGCTGAAGGGCACGGCGGGTCAGAGCTTCGGCGCGTTCCTCGCGAAGGGCGTGACGCTGGATCTCGTCGGCGACGGCAACGACTACGTCGGCAAGGGCATGTCGGGCGGGCGCATCATCATTCGCCCGACCAACGACTTCCGCGGCAAGTCCGAGGAAAACATCATTTGCGGCAACACGGTGATGTACGGCGCGATCGAAGGCGAATCGTATTTCCGCGGCGTGGCGGGCGAGCGTTTCTGCGTGCGTAACTCGGGCGCGACGGCGGTCGTCGAAGGCACGGGCGATCACGGCTGCGAATACATGACGGGCGGCACGGTGGTCGTGCTCGGCGAAACGGGCCGCAACTTCGCGGCGGGCATGTCGGGCGGCATCGCGTTCGTGTTCGACCCGGACGGCACGTTCGCGGGCAAGTGCAACAAGTCGATGGTCGCGCTCGACCCGGTGCTGCAACAGGCCGAACAGGAGCGCACGGTGGATCGCGCGCTGTGGCACGCCGGCAAGACCGACGAAGCGCTGCTGAAAGGCCTGATCGAGCGTCATTTCCAGTTCACCGGTTCGCCGCGCGCGAAGGCGCTGCTCGAAAACTGGGACGCGTCGCGCCGTCAGTTCGTCAAGGTCTTCCCGACGGAATACAAGCGCGCGCTCGGCGAAATCGGCGCGAAGAAGTCGAAAGACGCCATCGCGGCGTGATCGGCTTCAACCAATCGGCTTGATACATATAGATGGGCTCTCCGGTGCATGACATCGGAGAGCGAATTCCTCACCGTACATAGAGAAAGAAGAGAACCACATGGGCAAGGCAACCGGTTTTCTCGAGTTCGAACGCCGCCACGAGGCGTACGAAGCACCGCTGACCCGCGTCAAGCACTACAAGGAATTCGTCGCCGCGCTGACGGATGAAGACGCGAAGATTCAGGGCGCGCGCTGCATGGACTGCGGCATTCCGTTTTGCAACAACGGCTGTCCGGTCAACAACATCATTCCGGACTTCAACGATCTCGTGTTCCAGCAAGACTGGAAGAGCGCGATCAACGTGCTGCATTCGACCAACAATTTCCCTGAGTTCACGGGCCGCATCTGCCCGGCGCCGTGCGAGGCCGCGTGCACGCTCGGCATCAACGACGATCCCGTCGGCATCAAGTCGATCGAGCACGCGATCATCGACAAGGCCTTCACGGAAGGCTGGGTCGTGCCGCAACCGCCGAAGCACAAGACGGGCAAGAAGGTGGCCGTGGTCGGTTCGGGCCCCGCGGGGCTGGCCGTCGCGCAGCAACTGGGGCGCGCGGGGCACGATGTCGTCGTGTTCGAGAAGAACGATCGCATCGGCGGGCTGCTGCGTTACGGCATTCCCGACTTCAAGCTGGAGAAATGGCTGATCGACCGCCGCATGCGCCAGATGGAAGCGGAAGGCGTGTCGTTCCGCACGAATGTGTTCATCGGCAAGGATCCGCTGCCGGCGTTCATCGGCAACACGGCGAAGGAAACCATCACGCCCGACGAGCTGAAGGAACAGTTCGACGCGGTCGTGATCGCGGGCGGCTCGGAAACGCCGCGCGATCTGCCGGTGCCGGGACGCGAGCTCGAAGGCATCCATTACGCGATGGAATTCCTGCCGCAGCAGAACAAGATCAACGCCGGCGACAAGCTGACGGAACAACTGCTCGCGAAGGGCAAGCACGTGGTCGTGATCGGCGGCGGCGATACGGGTTCGGATTGCGTGGGCACGTCGAATCGTCATGGCGCGAAGGGCGTCGTGCAGTTCGAACTGCTCGCGCAGCCGCCCGAGGAAGAGAACAAACCGCTCGTGTGGCCGTACTGGCCGATCAAGCTGCGCACGTCGTCGTCGCATGAAGAAGGTTGCGATCGCGACTGGTCGGTGGCGACGAAGCGCTTCGAAGGCAAGAACGGCAAGGTCGAAAAGCTGATCGCGGTGCGCGTGGAATGGAAGGGCGGCAAGATGCAGGAAGTGCCGAACTCCGAGTTCGAACTGAAGGCCGATCTCGTGCTGCTCGCAATGGGCTTCACGCAGCCGGTGTCGCCGGTGCTGGATGCGTTCGGCGTCGAGAAGGATGCGCGGGGCAACGTGCGCGCGTCCACCGAGGGCGAAAAGGCGTATTACACGTCGGTGGACAAGGTCTTCACCGCGGGCGACATGCGGCGTGGTCAGTCGCTCGTCGTGTGGGCGATTCGCGAAGGACGCCAGTGCGCGCGCTCGGTCGATGCGTATCTGATGGGAAGCAGCGAGTTGCCGCGGTAAGGTTTTGACGGCATGAAAAAAAGGGCGGACGACTGTGAAGGTCGTCCGCCCTTTTTCATGCGGCGCGCATCGTCTTAAGCTTTAACCCTCAAGCCTCCGCCATCGCCCTCTCGATTTCGATCTTGTAGTCATGGAACATCGCCACCGACTCGCGATGCGCCACGCTCAGAATCGCCGCCTTCGGCAGCCGCTCGACCAGCGTGTTGTAGATATGCAGTTCGTTCTCGGCATCGAGCGCGCTGGTCGCTTCGTCGAGGAACAGGAAGTCGGGCTTGTGCAAGAGCACGCGCGCCGCGGCCAGGCGCTGTTGCTCGCCCGGCGACAAACTGCGCGCCCAATGCGCGCTTTCGTCGAGCCGATCGCCGTACGCTTCGAGATTGCAGAGACGCAGCGCTTCACGCGATTCATCGTCGCTGAACGTGCCGCCGGGCGACGGATACGAAAGCGCCGCGCGCAACGTGCCGATCGGCAGATAGCTCATCTGCGGGATGAACATCATCTTCGCGTCGACGGGCGCGTCGATGGTGCCGTCGCCGAACGGCCACAGGCCCGCCATCGCGCGCATCAGCGTGCTCTTGCCCGACCCCGACGGCCCGACGACGAGCCAGCGCGAGCCCGGCTCGATCGACACGTTCGCCACGCGCGAGAGCGGCGTGCCGTTCGGCAGCGCGAGCATCAGCCCGTTGGTCGTGAGCGAGGGCGTGCTCGTGTAGTGCAGATTGATGCCGCCGTGTTCCGTCGCGGGCGAGGTTTCTTCGCGGATGTGCGTCGAACGCATCACGCGTTTGAATTCGCGCAGACGATTAACGGTGGCGCGCCATTCGACCAAGGTCGAGTAACTGTTGATGAACCAGGAAAACGAATCGCTCACCGTGCCGAACGCCGATGAAATCTGCATCAGCACGCCGAACGAGAACGCGCCCGCGAAGTAGCGCGGCGCCGCGACCATGATCGGGAAAATGATCGCAATCTGCCCGTAGAAAGAAAGCACGAAGGTCATGCGCTTCGTGTACTTCATGATCATCCACCAGTTGTCTCGGATGCGCTGGAAGATGCTCTTCGCGTTCGCCGTCTCGGTGCTGATGCCGTCATAGAACGCGATCTGCTCGGCGTTTTCACGCACGCGAATCAGGCCGAAGCGGAAATCCGCCTCTACCTTCTGCTGCTGATAATTGATCGACACCAGCGGATGCCCGACCTTCTGGATGATGAGCGAGCCGATGATCGCGTACAGCGCCGCGGCCCACACCATGTAGCCCGGAATCGTGATCGGCGTGCCGCCCAGCGAAAACGTCAGCGCGCCCGCGATGGTCCAGAGAATCGTGATGAAGGTGACGAGCGTGACGAGCGTCGAGAGCAGGTCGAGCGACAGGGAAAGCGTGGTGGTCGCGAAGGATTGCAGGTCGTCGGAGATACGCTGGTCGGGGTTGTCGGCGAGGCGGTCGCGCTCGATGCGGTAGAACGCCTTGTCGCCGAGCCATTGCTCCAGATACCGATTGGTGAGCCACTGACGCCAGCGGAACGCGAGCATCTGTCGCAGATATCGGCCATACACGGCGAGCAGGATATAGGCGAACGCCAAGCCCGTGAAGATCAACAGCAAGTGCGGAAAGTCGCGCACATTCTTGTTCTGCAGCGCGTTGTAGAAATCGGCGTTCCAGCTGTTGAGCCGCACGTTGATCCACACGACCGTCATGTTGATGGCGATGATCGCAACCAGCAGACCCCACGCGACGCCGCGTTCCTCCGATATCCAGTAGGGCTTGATGAGGCTCCACGCCGAGACTTCGTCGGCCTTCTGCTGTGTGCTTTCGGTACTGGTGTTGGTCATGAGCTTCCTGCCGATGCGCCCTGCGGGCGGCGAATTGTTCCGTGGTGCGCGTTATGCGTGTGCTGCGTCGTGCGATCGGGCTCCGGCGCGCGGTCTTGTCGATTCCCGCAAATTGTTCCGGGGTTCGCTTAATGCTCACTTAATTTCGCGCGATTGTTCCGCGAACCATGCTCGCGGCATTGTGCCAGAGTGCCGCCGCGCCCGAAAAAAGGCGGGCAATCCCGGTTTGCAGCGCGTTCGCCTTTCATGTTCTAATGACCTTCGACGAAACAGGGGTGCTTCGCGCGCATCGATCACGAGCGCGGCGAGGCTGAGAGAGACCCTTTGCACCCGATCCGGGTAATACCGGCGAGGGAAGTTTCCGGAGAACGCGCGAATCCCGCGCCATTCCTCCAGTCTCTTCCGAGTCATTGTCTTTTCCGTCCGGCGCGCGCCGTTTTTATCGGTGCCGTTGTCGGGCCGGTCTCTCTCCGCTGATTTCGTCCTTGTGATGTGCCGCCGCGCCAGCACGGCCGAGATCGCGTATTTCGTCTCCGCCAAAGCGCTGCGTCACGTAGTCAGGAGACATCGAATTGAACGGAATCGATCAGAACGCCACGCGCCGGGCGGACTTCGCCGTCGTCGGCGGCGGGCTCGTCGGACGGCTTGTCGCATGGCAACTCGCGGGCGCGGGGCATCGCGTCGAGCTATTCGAACGCGGCGACGCCCTCGGCACGCAATCGGCCGCGTGGGTCGCCGCCGCGATGCTCGCGCCGCTCGCCGAGGCCGCGAGCGCGGAACCGCTCGTCGTCGGGTTGGGGGCGGCGTCGCTCGAACAGTGGCCGCGTCTCATCGCGCAGTTGCCCGAGCCGGTGTTTTTTCAGCGTAACGGCACGCTCGTTGTGTGGCACGGCGCGGATCGCGCCGAGGCGCCGCTGTTCGAACGCAGGCTGCGCGCCAATTCGCCCGCCGATCTGCTCGATGGCGGTTTCGTCAAGCTCGCGGGCGCGCAACTCACGCAGGCCGAGCCCGCGCTCGGCGCGCGTTTCGCGCAGGGCTGGCTGCTGCCGAACGAAGGCCAACTGGACAATCGCCAGGCGCTGGGCGCGCTCGCGGCCGGACTCGCCGCGCGCGGCGTGCGCACGCACTGGAATACGCCCGTCGACGCGACGCCTGAATCCACCCGCGACGCCCGCTGGATCATCGATTGCCGCGGGCTCGGCGGCAAGCCGGCGTGGCCCGCGCTGCGCGGCATTCGCGGCGAAGTCGCGCGCGTGCATGCGCCGGGCATCGGGCTTTCGCGGCCTGTGCGGCTGCTGCATCCGCGCTATCCGCTCTATATCGCGCCCAAGGAAAACGATCTGTACGTGATCGGCGCGACCGAAGTGGAAGGCGAAGACATGTCGCCCGTCTCCGTGCGCTCCGCGCTCGAATTGCTGAGCGCCGCGTTCGCGGTGCATCCGGGCTTCGGCGAGGCGCGCATCCTGGAGCTCAATTCGCATTGCCGTCCGACCTTGCCGGATCATCGCCCGGCAATCGTCTGGGACGGGGCGCGGACTGTGCGCGTGAACGGCTTGTACCGGCACGGCTTCATGATCGCGCCCGAAGTCGCGGATAGCGCGTGCCGCGTAGCCGAGGCGCTCATTTCCGGCGATGTCGCCAACGCCGACACATTCGGCGACTTCCGCCGCGCCGCGCGCTGGCCGGAACTGCTGCACGACGGACACGCGCAGCGCACCGCCGCGGCCGCGCTCTCGCACTAAATAGCACTAGATAGATAAGAGACGAAGCCATGAACATCCACATCAATCAGCGCAGCTTCGATTTGCCCGAAGCGGCTACCGTCACCGAGGCGCTCGCCGCGTTCGGCGCGAAACCGCCGTTCGCGGTCGCGTTGAACGGGCAGTTCGTCGCGCGCGGCGAACACGCGACGAAGTCGCTCGCCGCCGGCGACAAGCTCGACGTCGTGTCGCCCGTCGCGGGCGGCTGAATTCCGAACCGAAGGATCGAACCATGACACCATCCACCGCCGATTCGCTCACGCTCTACGGCCAGGCGTTTCCGAGCCGCGTGCTGCTCGGGACGTCGCGCTATCCGTCGTTGCAATCGCTGTCCGACTCCATCGACGCCGCACGTCCCGGCATGGTCACCGTCGCGCTTCGCCGGCAATCGGAGACCGGCGAGGCCGGTTTCTTCGACGTGCTCAAACGTCACGGCGTCGCGCTGCTGCCGAATACGGCCGGCTGCCAGAGCGTCGATGAAGTGCTGACCACGGCCCACATGGCGCGCGAGGTGTTCGAGACGCCGTGGATCAAGCTCGAACTGATCGGCGACGACTACACGCTCCAGCCCGATCCGATCGGGCTCGTCGAAGCGGCGGCGAAACTGATCCGCGACGGCTTCAAGGTGCTGCCGTATTGCACCGAAGATCTGGTGATCGGGCGACGTCTGCTCGATGCCGGCTGCGAGGCGCTGATGCCGTGGGGCGCGCCGATCGGCACGGGCAAGGGCGTCACCAATCCGTACGGGCTGCGCACGTTGCGCGAGCGTTTGCCGGACGTGCCGCTGATCGTCGATGCCGGTCTCGGCGTGCCGTCGCACGCGTGTCAGGTGATGGAGTGGGGCTTCGACGGCGTGTTGCTGAACACGGCCGTGTCGCAGGCGACTTTTCCGCCGCAAATGGCGCGGGCGTTCGCGCTCGGCGTCGAGGCGGGACGCACGGCATTCCTCGCTGGACCGATGGCCGAGCGCGACAGCGCGCAGGCGAGCACGCCGGTCGTCGGCATGCCGTTCTGGCATCAGGACGGAGGTGCGGCGTGAGCTTGCTGAATCGCGAAGTTTTCTGGCCGCCGGCGGACGAACTGGTCGAAGTCGCCGAGCGGATTCGCGCGCGGCTCGGCGAATGGCCCGCCGCCGCGACGCGCTGGCGCATCTGCCTGACCGCGCCGGAAGCGCCGAAAGCGGACGATCTGATCGTCTTCACCGAAGCGCACGAAGCCCACGAAGCCGACACGGAACGGCTTGCGCAAAGCGGCGCGGCCGTGCTCGATGCCGACGGCCGTCGCGTGACGCTGCGCCGTGGCGACGAGCGTTTCGTGCTCGAAGGCGATTGGTCTGATGATTGGCTTGCCGCGCTCGCCGCGTTCCTCGACTGCAATTTCGAGCCGCACGACGCGCTCGTGCTCGCGCTCGCCTGGCGCGCGGGCGATGAAAACAAGGACGACGCGTGGCCCGTCGATTTCGCGACCTTCCCGCGCGTCGCGGATTTGCCGCCGGCGCCCGAGGGCGGATTTCCCGCATGTCCGGACCGGCTGGGCCTGTATCCGGTGCTGCCAAGCGCCGAGTGGGTCGAACGCGTGCTCGATCTCGGCGTGCGCACGGCGCAACTGCGCCGCAAGACCACCGACGCCGCCGATTTGAAGCGCGAAATCGTCCGCTCGGTCGACGCCGGGCGGCGCCACGATGCGCAGTTGTTCATCAACGATCACTGGCGCGAGGCCGTGGCCGCGGGCGCTTACGGCGTGCATCTCGGCCAGGAAGACGTGCAGACGGCGGATCTGGCCGCAATCGCGAAGGCCGGCCTGCGTCTCGGGCTGTCCACGCACGGCTATTACGAGATGCTCCGCGCGCTGCACTTCGGGCCGAGCTATCTCGCCCTGGGCGCCGTCTTCCCGACGACAACCAAAGTCATGCCGACGAAGCCGCAAGGCCTCGCGCGCCTCGCGCGTTATGTGCAGCTGCTGTCGGGCCGCGTGCCGCTGGTTGCGATCGGCGGCATCGATGCTCAGGCGATGCCCGGCGTGCTGGCGACGCGCGTCGGCAGTGCGGCTGTCGTGCGCGCGGTGACCGAAGCGGCCGATACGGCGTCCGCCGTCTCGACGCTGCAACACATGTTTGCCTGTAAGCGATGAAAAGTCCGAAAAATCGGAGGGTTGCAGCCTAGGCAAAGCACCGATTGCGCGCAAGCCCTATAATTCGGCCTCTTGCGTCAACGGATTTTTTACCCAGTGCCTGCTTCCTCCGAGACCCTGCTGGAGCTACGCGACGTCGATTTTGGCTACGGCGACCGGCTCGTTCTGTCGAACCTGAACATGCGTTTCAAGCGTGGGCAGGTGGTCGCGGTCATGGGCGGCTCCGGCTGCGGCAAAACCACGACCTTGCGCCTGATCGGCGGCCTCGTGAAGGCGAGCCGCGGCAAAGTGCTGTTCGGCGACCAGGAAGTCGGCGCGCAGACGCGCGCGGGCCTGTACGCGCTGCGCCGGAAAATGGGCATGCTGTTCCAGTTCGGCGCGCTATTCACGGATCAGACCGTGTTCGAAAACGTGGCGTTTCCGCTGCGCGAGCACACCGATCTGCCGGAAGAGCTGATTCGCGATCTCGTGCTGATGAAGCTCAACGCGGTCGGCCTGCGCGGCGCCCGCGATCTCGCGCCGTCGGAGATTTCGGGCGGCATGGCACGCCGCGTCGCACTCGCGCGCGCTATCGCGCTCGATCCCCAGCTCATGATGTACGACGAGCCGTTTGCCGGCCTCGATCCCATCTCGCTCGGCATCACGGCGCAACTGATTCGCACGATCAACGACGCGCTCGGCGCCACCTCGATTCTCGTCACGCACGACGTGCCCGAATCGTTCGCCATCGCGGATTACGTCTATTTCATCGCGAACGGCGGCATTCACGCCGAAGGCACGCCTGCGCAGTTGCGCGCGTCGCAGGACCCGACCGTGCGCCAGTTCATCGACGGCACGCCGGACGGCCCGTTCAAATTTCATTACGCGAGCACGCCGCTCGCGGCGGATTTCGGTATCGGAGGGCAGGCATGATCAGCGCGCTCGGACGCTGGGTGCTCGACGGTTTCGGCACCGCAGGCTACGCGACGCGCATGTTCCTGCGCCTCGTGCTCGAATTCTTTGCGCTTTTGCGCCGCCCGCGCCTGGTCACGAAGCAGATCCACTTCGTCGGCAATTATTCGCTGGTGATCATTGCCGTTTCGGGGCTGTTCGTCGGCTTCGTGCTGGGTTTGCAGGGCTATTACACGCTGAGCCGCTACGGCTCGGAACAGGCGCTCGGCTTGCTGGTGGCCTTGTCGCTCGTGCGCGAGCTCGGCCCGGTCGTGACCGCGCTGCTGTTCGCCGGGCGCGCGGGCACGTCGCTGACCGCGGAAATCGGCCTGATGAAGGCCGGCGAGCAACTCACGGCCATGGAAATGATGGCCGTCGATCCGCTCAAGGTGGTCGTCGCGCCGCGCATGTGGGCGGGCATCATCGCCATGCCGGTGCTGGCGGCCATTTTTAGCGCGGTCGGCATTCTCGGCGGCTATGTCGTGGGCGTGATGCTGATCGGCGTCGATCCGGGCGCGTTCTGGTCGCAGATGCAAGGCGGCGTGGACGTCTGGCGCGACGTCGGCAACGGCGTCATCAAGAGTGTGGTGTTCGGCTTCGCGGTGACGTTCATCGCGTTGTTCCAGGGCTACGAGGCGCGACCGACCCCGGAAGGCGTGTCGCGCGCCACGACCAAAACGGTCGTGTATGCGTCGCTCGCCGTACTCGGACTCGATTTTCTGCTGACCGCACTGATGTTCAGCTAACGAACCAGCCGCAGGCGCCGGATCCGGCGCGGGCGTTGTGAAGGGCACAGACCGTCACGCGCAATCTGCGAAAAGATTCTCTTTGGATAGACGATGAAAAAGACTGCTCTCGACTTTTGGGTGGGCCTGTTCGTGGTGCTCGGTTTCGTAGCGCTGCTGTTTCTTGCGCTGAAGGCGGGCAACATGAGTTCCCTGTCGTTCCAGCAAACCTACGCTGTAAAACTCAAGTTCGACAATATCGGCGGATTGAAGGCGCGCGCGCCGGTCAAGAGCGCGGGCGTGACGGTCGGGCGCGTCGGCAGCATCGGTTTCGACGGCAATACGTACCAGGCCGTCGTCACTATCGATATCGACAAGCAGTATCAATTTCCGAAAGATTCGTCCGCGAAGATTCTGACTTCGGGTCTGCTCGGCGAGCAGTACATCGGCCTCGAGCCGGGCGGCGACGATCAAATGCTCAAGAACGGTGACACCATCACGATGACGCAATCGGCCGTCGTGCTCGAAAACCTGATCGGCCAGTTCCTGTATAACAAAGCGGCGGATTCGGGCGCGTCGAAATCGGCGGCGCCCGCGGCCGCACCGGCGTTCCCGGGCGCGGCGAGCGCGATGGGTGCTTCGGGTGCCTCGGGCGCGGCTCAATAAGGAGAACCACATGCAGGCCAAGGCGATGCGTCGTGCCGTGATGATCGCGTGCGCAGTGGCGCTCACGGGTTGTGCGACGGTGACGACGCCGACCAAGGGAGATCCGCTCGAGAGCTACAACCGTACGATGTTCACGATCAACGACAAGATCGATCAGTACGCGTTCAAGCCGGTCGCGCAGGGTTACGTCTGGGCGGTGCCGGAGCCGGTGCGCAACAGCGTGACCAACTTCTTCTCGAATATCGGCGACGTGTACATCGCCGCGAACAACCTGCTGCAACTCAAGATCGCGGACGGTGTGTCGGACATCATGCGCGTCGCCATCAACACGGTGTTCGGCGTCGGCGGCCTGTTCGACGTCGCGACCATCGCGAAGCTGCCCAAGCATTCCGGCGATTTCGGCCTGACGCTCGGTCACTATGGCGTGCCGCCCGGGCCGTATCTCGTGCTGCCTCTGCTCGGCCCGAGCACGATGCGCGACACGAGCGGGCTGGTCGTCGATTATTTGGGCAATCCGCTGACTTACGTGAGCCCGGATTCCGTGAGCTGGGCGCTGTACGGCGTGAATCTGGTCAACGTGCGCGCGAATCTGCTCGGCGCAACCGACGTGCTCGCCGACGCCGCGCTCGACAAATATTCGTTCGTGCGTAACGCGTATCTGCAACGCCGCCAGTTCCTGATTACCGGCGGCGAAGGCAGCATGCCGGATTACGACGAGGCGCCGTTGCCGAACTACGGCGATACTGAAGGCGCTGCGCCGGCGGTGGGTGCATCGGCGACCGCTGCGCCGGTCGCGCCGGCATCGGGCAGGGCCGCGGCACCCGCTCCCGCGAGCGGAACCGGCGACACGGTGCCAGGCAATCAGTACGTTCCGCCGGCTGGTTTCCCTTCGTTCCGCTTGCGTTGAGCGGGCTTTCCCTAACGCGCGGTAACATATCTGACGATATTTCTTACGCTTTGGCCGCTGTGCCGCCTGAACTCGATTCAGGCGGCGCGCTCAAACCGAAGCCATTTACTTTTGCAGGGTTTGCGATGAAAAAACTGTTCCTTCTTCCCCTCGTCGCCATGTTCGTGGCGTTCTGCGGCAGTGTCTCCGCACAGACCGTCGATGCAAACGCGCCGGACCAACTGATCAAGACGGTCACGCAGCAAGTTCTCGACGAGATCAAGTCTGACCAGAAGATTCAGGCGGGCGACATCAACAAGATCACCGAACTCGTCAACCAGAAGATCCTGCCGTACACGGACTTCACGCGCACGACGCGCCTCGTGATGGGCCGCAACTGGAATTCGGCGACGCCGGAGCAGCAAAAGCAGATCGTCGAGCAGTTCAAGATGCTGCTGATCCGCACGTACTCGGGCGCGCTCGCGCAAGTGCGCAACCAGACGGTTCAGTACAAGCCGTTCCGCGCATCGCCGGACGATACGGATGTCGTCGTCCGCTCGGTCGTGATGAACAATGGCTCGCCCGTGGAACTCGACTATCGCCTGTACAAGACGGCTCAAGGCTGGCGCGTGTATGACATCAACGTGCTCGGCGCATGGCTCATCCAGGCATACCAGCAGCAGTTCAACGAGCAGATTTCGCAGAACGGCGTGGCCGGTCTCCTGCAATTCCTGACGCAGCGTAACCAGCAGCTCGCGAGCGGCAAGGCATCGTGAGCACGCAAGCCTCGGGCGGCCGTTTCGAGACGGCCGCATCGCTGACCCACGAGAGCGCGCAGGCCGCGCTCGACGCGGGTCTGTCGCGCATCGCGGCGGGCGCGACCGAAGTCGATTGCGCGCCGCTCACGCAGTTCGATTCATCCGCGCTCGCCGTGCTGCTCGCATGGCAGCGCGCCGCGTCCGCGCGCGGTGCCGCGCTGGGTGTCGTAAATCTTCCTTCCGGGCTCGTCAGTCTCGCGCGAGCCTACGGCGTCGATACGCTCCTCTCCTTCCGACATTGATCCTGCACTGACTCTGTGTGAGGCGCGGCGGCTCCGTTGCTGCCGCAAACAGGATCGCTCCGAAGTCGGCTCCAGCCGCTTTGTCCTATAATCAACCGTTTTTTCGGGCCCATAGCCCGGCCCTTTTTTATCCGGGCCCGGGTCCGTCAAGCGAACATCCGCACAATCGAGGCGCCGCCGCGTGAGGCGCGCGCACTGTCCATGTCAGCCATAGAAATCCGAAACGTCAGGAAGCGCTACAAGGAGCTCCAGGCGCTCAAAGGCGTGAGCCTCACAGTGGAAGAGGGCGAGTTCTTCGGCCTGCTCGGCCCGAACGGCGCGGGCAAAACGACGTTGATCAGCATTCTGGCGGGCCTGGCGCGCGCGGACAGCGGCACGATCACCGTGCGCGGGCACGACGTCGTCAGCGACTTTCGCGCGGCGCGCCGTGCGCTCGGCGTCGTGCCTCAGGAACTGGTGTTCGATCCCTTCTTTACCGTGCGCGAGTCGCTGCGCATCCAGTCGGGCTATTTCGGCTTGCGCCGCAACGACGACTGGATCGACGAAGTGATGGCGAACCTCGATCTCACCGAGAAGGCCGATGTCAACACGCGCGCGCTGTCGGGCGGGATGAAGCGCCGCGTGCTCGTGGCTCAGGCGCTCGTGCACCGGCCGCCCGTCATCGTGCTCGACGAGCCCACCGCGGGCGTCGACGTCGAACTGCGTCAGACGCTCTGGAAGTTCATCTCGCGCCTGAACCGGGAAGGCCACACGATCGTGCTGACGACGCACTATCTCGAAGAAGCCGAATCGCTGTGCGACCGGCTCGCCATGCTTCGCCGCGGCGAAGTCGTCGCGCTCGAGCGCACGAGCACGCTGCTGCAGCGTTTCTCCGGCATGCAGTTGTATCTGCGGCTGGCAAACGGTCCGCTGCCCGCCGATCTGCGCGCGCTCGAAGTCGATCCGCACGCGGTATCCGGCACGCAGCATCTGCTGCGTCTCGCGAGCTATGACGAAGTCGAGCCGATTCTCGCGAAATGCCGCGCGGCCGGCTGCACGTTCGATGAAATCGAAGTGCGCAAAGCGGATCTCGAAGACGTGTTCGTGCAAGTGATGAACGAGCCTGATGTGGTCGAGGGACTTTCATGAGCGGTTTTCAGACGTTGTTCTACAAGGAGCTGCTGCGCTTCTGGAAGGTCTCGTTTCAGACCGTGCTCGCGCCGGTCGTGACGGCGCTTCTGTATCTGACCATCTTCGGTCACGCGCTGTCCGGGCGAGTCGAGGTGTATCCGGGCGTCGGCTATACGAGCTTTCTCGTACCGGGCCTCGTCATGATGAGCGTGCTGCAGAACGCGTTCGCGAACAGCTCTTCGTCGCTGATCCAGTCGAAGATCACGGGCAATCTCGTGTTCGTGCTGCTGCCGCCCATCGCGCATTGGGAAATGTTTTTCGCTTACGTGCTGGCGTCGCTCGTGCGCGGTCTGTGCGTGGGCTTCGGCGTGTTCATCGTGACGATATGGTTCATCCCGATGTCGTTTTCCGCGCCGTTCTACATCATTGCGTTCGCCATACTCGGTTCCGGCATTCTCGGTACGCTGGGCCTGATCGCGGGCATCTGGGCCGACAAGTTCGACCAGCTCGCCGCGTTCCAGAACTTCCTGATCATGCCGCTCACGTTTCTGTCCGGCGTGTTCTACTCGACGCATACGCTGCCGCCGCTGTGGCGCGCGGTGTCGCATCTGAATCCGTTCTTCTACATGATCGACGGCTTTCGCTACGGCTTCTTCGGCCTGTCCGACGTCAATCCGCTGGTGAGCCTGTGCATCGTCGGCGGATTCCTGGCCGTGCTGGCGTTGATCGCCGTGCGTCTGCTCGCGAGCGGCTACAAGCTGCGTCACTAAATTCAAAGGAGACTTTCATGTTGCCGACTCCGGAGCAAGTGAAGGACTACATCGCTGGCGGCTTGCCCTGCCAGCATCTCGAAGTGGAAGGCGACGGCCAGCACTTTTTCGCGACCATCGTGAGCGATGCGTTCGTCGGCAAGCGGCTGATCGCGCGTCATCAACTAGTTTACGCGGCGCTCGGCGAGCGCATGCGCGAGGAGATTCATGCGCTCAGCATGAAGACCCTCACCCCCGACGAGTGGAAATCGGCCTGAGTCCACCCGGCGAAGCCAATCAGGTCATACGACTCAATCCAGCAACACCGGCATCACCGGCAGACATAGGCAGTAGATAGTGCGAATCATCAAAGACAACCACGGCGCCGAAAGCGGCTCCGCAGCAGGAAGCTCGAACGAGGGGCAAGTCATTATGGACAAGCTGGTCATCACGGGGGGCGCGAAGCTCTCCGGCGAAATCACCGTATCGGGTGCGAAGAACGCGGCATTGCCGATTCTTTGCGCAAGCCTTCTCACCGCCGACGACGTCCATCTGTCGAACGTCCCGAATCTTCAGGACGTGCGCACGACGCTCAAGCTGCTGCGGCAGATGGGCGTGCAATCGGAAGTCACGGGCGACGGACACGTAACACTCAACGCATCGAAGGTCGACAACCTCGTCGCGCCTTATGAAATGGTCAAGACCATGCGCGCGTCGATTCTCGTGCTCGGGCCGCTCGTCGCGCGTTTCGGCGAGGCGAAAGTGTCGCTGCCGGGCGGCTGCGCGATCGGCGCACGTCCGGTCGACCAGCACATCAAGGGCCTGCAGGCGATGGGCGCCGAGATCAACATCGAGCACGGCTTCATCGAGGCGCGCGCGAAGCGTCTGAAGGGCGCGCGCATCATCACCGACATGATCACCGTCACCGGCACCGAGAATCTGCTCATGGCGGCGGTGCTGGCCGACGGCGAGACCGTCATCGAGAACGCCGCGCGCGAGCCGGAAGTCAGCGACCTGGCGCATCTGCTCGTGAAGATGGGCGCGAAGATCGACGGCATCGGCACGGACCGGCTCGTCATTCAGGGCGTCGACAAGCTGCACGGCGCGAAGCACGACGTCGTGCCGGACCGCATTGAAGCGGGCACGTTCCTGTGCGCGGTCGCGGCAGCCGGCGGCGATATCACGCTGCGTCGCGTGAATGCGCATCTGCTCGATGCGGTCACGTCGAAGCTGCGCGAGGCGGGCGTGTCGATCGAAGAAGGCAGCGACTGGATGCGCGTGCGCATGGCGAAGCGCCCGGATGCGGTGAACATCCGCACGTCCGAATATCCGGCGTTCCCGACCGACATGCAGGCGCAGTTCATGGCGCTCAACACGATCGCGAACGGCACGTCGCAAGTGGTCGAGACGATCTTCGAAAACCGCTTCATGCACGTGCAGGAACTGAACCGGCTGGGCGCGAGCATCACCATCGACGGCAACACGGCGCTCGTCGCCGGCGTCGAGAAGCTCTCCGGCGCGAAGGTCATGGCGACCGATCTGCGCGCGTCCGCGAGTCTCGTGATCGCGGCGATGTGCGCCGAGGGCGAAACGCTGATCGACCGTATCTATCACCTGGATCGCGGCTACGACCGCATGGAGTCGAAGCTGACCGCCGTGGGCGCGAACGTGCGGCGTATCAAGGGCAGCGGGAGCGAGCAATGAGCTCGCTGCCACAGACGTCGTCGTCGGTGGAGCCCAGCGCGCCGCTTACGCTGGCGCTGTCGAAAGGGCGTATCTTCGAGGAAACGCTGCCGTTGCTCGCCGCTGCCGGCGTGCAGGTGGCGGAAGATCCGGAAAGCTCGCGCAAGCTGATTTTGCCGACTACGAATCCGAATCTGCGCGTGATCATCGTGCGCGCGACCGATGTGCCGACCTACGTCGAATACGGCGCGGCGGACTTCGGCGTGGCGGGCAAGGACGTGCTGATCGAGCATGGCGGCGGCGGTTTGTATCAGCCGGTCGATCTCGATATCGCGCGCTGCCGGATGTCGGTGGCGGTGAAATCGGGCTTCGATTACGCGAGCGCGGTGCGTCAGGGCGCGCGTCTGCGCGTCGCGACGAAGTACACCGAAACCGCGCGCCAGCATTTCGCGGCGAAAGGCGTTCACGTCGACCTGATCAAGCTGTACGGCTCGATGGAACTGGCGCCGCTCGTCGGTCTCGCGGATGCGATCGTCGATCTCGTCAGTTCCGGCGGCACGCTTCGGGCGAACAATCTGGTCGAGGTGGAGGAGATCATGCAGATTTCGTCGCGCCTCGTCGTGAATCAGGCGGCGCTCAAGCTGAAGCGCGCGGCGCTCAAGCCGTTCCTCGACGCTTTCGAGCGCGCCACGGTGGCTACGGGAAATTAGGCGGGCCGCAGGCGGCGGCGCGCCAACAGCAAAACGGAAAACCAGCATGTCTATCAAGATTCGCAAACTCGATTCCAGCACCGATGGTTTTCAAAAGGCGCTACGCGCAGTCCTGGCATTCGAAGCAAGCGAGGATGAAGCGATCGAGCGCTCGGTCGCGCACATTCTCGCCGACGTCAAAGCGCGCGGCGACGCGGCCGTGCTCGAATACACCAGCAAGTTCGACCGTCTGAAGGCGGACAGCGTCGCGGCGCTCGAATTGCCCGCAGCAGAACTCGAAGCCGCGCTGGACGCGCTCGAACCCAAGCGCCGCGCGGCGCTCGAAGCGGCGGCCGCGCGCGTGCGCGGTTATCACGAGAAGCAGCGCATCGAGTGCGGCAGTCATAGCTGGCAATACACCGAGGCCGACGGCACCGTGCTCGGCCAGAAGGTGTCGCCGCTCGACCGCGCGGGCATCTATGTGCCGGGCGGCAAGGCGGCGTATCCGTCGTCGGTGCTGATGAACGCGATTCCGGCGCGCGTCGCGGGCGTGAAGGAAATCGTGATGGTCGTGCCGACGCCCGACGGCGTGAAGAACCCGCTCGTGCTCGCGGCGGCGCTGCTGGGCGGCGTGGACCGCGTGTTCACGATCGGCGGCGCGCAGGCGGTCGGCGCGCTCGCCTACGGCACGGACACCATTCCCGCCGTCGACAAGATCTGCGGGCCGGGCAACGCGTATGTCGCGTCGGCGAAGCGGCGCGTGTTCGGCACGGTCGGCATCGACATGATCGCCGGGCCGTCCGAGATTCTCGTTATCTGCGACGCGACCACCGATCCGCGCTGGGTCGCGATGGACCTGTTCTCGCAGGCCGAGCACGACGAACTCGCGCAATCCATTCTGCTGTGCCCGGACGACGCGTTCATTCAGCGCGTGGAAGACGCGATCGTCGAATTGCTGCCCGCCATGCCGCGTCGCGATGTCATTCAGCGTTCGCTCGAAGATCGCGGTGCGCTCATCAAGGTGAAGGACATGGCCGAAGCGTGCACGATCGCGAACGACATCGCGCCCGAGCACCTGGAAATTTCCGCGCTCGATCCGCATCACTGGGCCGCGCTCATTCACAACGCGGGCGCCATGTTCCTCGGCCGCTACACGAGCGAAAGTCTCGGCGATTACTGCGCGGGACCGAACCACGTATTGCCGACTTCGCGCACGGCGCGCTTTTCGTCGCCGCTCGGCGTGTACGATTTCATGAAGCGTTCGAGCGTGATCGAAGTGAGCTCGGACGGCGCGCAGACGCTTGGCGAAATCGCGGCGGAACTGGCCTACGGCGAGGGCTTGCAGGCGCATGCACGCAGCGCGGAATACCGGATGAAGAACCTCGGCTGAAACTGGCCGGCCCGACTGACCGAGGCGGCCTGAGAGCCGCCGCTCTTCCGGCGAGAGAGACGCCGGGAAACCATGACCACAGCACAAGACATCATTCGTCCCGACGTCCTCGCGATGACGAGCTATCCCGTGGCCGATTCCACCGGCCTGATCAAGCTCGACGCGATGGAGAATCCCTACACGCTGCCCGCCGGACTCGCCGAACGTCTCGGCGCGCACTTGGCCGGCATCGCGCTGAATCGCTATCCGGCGCCGCGTCCCGCCGACCTGCTCGCCAAAATCAAGCGCACGATGAACGTGCCCGCCGCCTGCGACGTGATGCTCGGCAACGGCTCGGACGAACTCATCAGCATGATGTCGATGGCGTGCTCGAAGCCGGGCGCGAAGGTCGTGGCGCCCGTGCCGGGCTTCGTCATGTACGAACTCTCGGCGAAGTTCGCGCACCTCGAATTCATCGGCGTGCCGCTGAACGCCGATTTCACGCTCGACGCCGACGCGCTGATCGCCGCCATCGACGAACATGCGCCCGCGCTCGTGTATCTCGCGTACCCGAACAACCCGACCGGCACGCTCTACGACGACGCCGACATGGCGCGCGTGATCGCGGCGGCGAGCAAGAGTCTCGTCGTGATCGACGAGGCGTACCAGCCGTTCGCGGGCCGCAGCTGGATGCCGCGCGCGGGCGAGTTCGACAACGTCGTCGTGATGCGTACCGTCTCGAAGCTCGGGCTCGCGGGCATCCGCTTGGGCTATATGGCGGGCCGTCCCGAATGGCTGATGCAGTTCGACAAGGTGCGTCCGCCGTACAACATCAACGTGCTCACGCAGGCGACCGCCGATTTCCTGCTCGATCATCTCGATGTGCTCGACGCCCAGGCCGCCGATCTGCGCGCGCAGCGCGCCGCGCTGGCTCGCGAAGTCGCGGCGCTTCCCGGCATGACGGTGTTTCCGAGCGCGGGCAATTTCCTGCTCGTACGCGTGCCGGATGCGGCGGTTGCTTTCGAAACCCTTTTAACTTCGCGGGTTTTGATCAAAAACGTGGGTAAAATGCATCCATTGCTGGCTAATTGCGTGCGTTTGACGGTCGGAACGGCCGAAGAAAACGCGCACATGGTCGCGGCGCTGAAAAAGCTCGCTCTGAACTGAATCCCCACTTTCGAAAAGTCTCAAGGAATCACCATGCGCATTGCGGAAGTCGTTCGCAACACCAGCGAAACGCAGATCCGTGTGAAGCTCGATCTGGACGGCACCGGCCGGCAGAAGCTCGCTACCGGCGTCCCGTTCCTCGATCACATGCTCGATCAGATCGCCCGTCACGGGCTCATCGATCTGGATGTCGAAGCGCATGGCGACCTCCATATCGACGATCACCACACCGTCGAAGATACCGGCATTACGCTTGGGCAGGCGGTCGCGAAGGCCATTGGCGACCGCAAGGGCATTCGCCGCTACGGGCATTCGTACGTGCCGCTGGACGAAGCGCTCTCGCGCGTCGTCATCGACTTTTCCGGCCGTCCCGGTCTCGAATTCCACGTGCCGTTCACGCGCGCGCGCATCGGCACGTTCGATGTCGATCTCACCATCGAATTCTTCCGCGGATTCGTGAATCACGCGGGCGTCACGCTGCATATCGACAACTTGCGCGGCATCAACGCGCATCATCAGGTCGAGACCGTGTTCAAGGCGTTCGGCCGGGCGCTGCGCATGGCCGTCGAAGTCGACGAGCGCGCGGCCGGGCAGATTCCGTCCACCAAAGGCAGTCTCTGACTGACTCACGCCGCGTCGGCGCACGCGCGTCGAGAATCCGATGGATCTGTTCAAGTCGTTTATATCGTTGCTCGCGCTGATCAATCCGGTCGGCGCGATACCGTTTTTTCTCAGTCTGACCGCGCAGCAATCCGACATCGAGCGTCGCAACACCATTCGCGTCGCGTCCATTTCGGTGTTCTGCGTGATCGCGGTGACCGCGTTGCTCGGCCAGCAGATCATCGCGTTCTTCGGCATTTCGGTCGGATCGTTCGAAGTGGGCGGCGGCATCATCATGCTGCTCATGGCGATCAGCATGTTGAACGCGCAGGTCGGCAACGCGCGCTCGACGCCCGAAGAGCGCATGGAAGCGGAGGAGCGCCACAGCATCGCGGTCGTGCCGCTCGCGATTCCGCTGCTCACCGGCCCGGGCTCGATCAGCACGGTCATCGTCTATGCTGCCAATGCGCAGCACTGGTACGACCGCTTCGGGCTCGTCGTGCTGGGCGCGATCATCGCGGCGCTGTGTTTCGGCGCGCTGAATCTCGCCGAGCCGATCGCGCGCTGGGTCGGGCGAACGGGTATCAATATCGGCACGCGTCTCATGGGTTTGATGTTGTCCGCGCTGGCGGTGGAGTTCATCGTCGACGGGTTGAAGGCCTTGATGCCATCTTTGAAATGAAAACTTCGATTGCGATTGTTGATTACGGAATGGGCAACCTGCGCTCGGTCTATCAGGCGCTGAAGAAGGCGGCTCCCGAGGCGGACGTGGCGATCGTCGATCAGCCCGAAAGCATTCGCACCGCGGATCGCATCGTGCTGCCGGGACAGGGCGCGATGCGCGACTGCATGGGGCATCTGGCCGAATCCGGTCTGCAGGAGGCGGTGCTGCAGGCGGCGCGCGAAAAGCCGATGCTCGGCGTGTGCGTGGGCGAGCAGATGCTGTTCGACTGGAGCGAAGAAGGCGACACGAAGGGCCTGGGCCTGTTGCCGGGCAAGGTCGTGCGTTTCCGGCTCGACGGCCTGCTGCAGGACGACGGCTCTCGTTTCAAGGTGCCGCAGATGGGCTGGAACCGCGTTCGTCAGACGCAGGCCCACCCGATCTGGGACGGCGTCGCCGACGGCGCGTTCTTTTATTTCGTGCACAGCTACTACGTGGCGCCGGACAATCCGGCGCATACGTCGGGCGAAACGGTGTACGGTGATGCCTTCACGTCGGCGGTCGCGCGCGACAACATCTTCGCGACCCAATTTCACCCCGAGAAAAGCGCGGACGCCGGCTTGCGCCTGTACCGCAACTTCGTGCACTGGAACCCGTGAAGCCGTGCGCACGCTAGCGTTTTCGCTTGATTACTACGTGCGCATGACCGTTGCAAGACTTGTACTACACTAGCGAGACGGCCCGCGGCACAGGCACACGACCGCACGCGCGCCGTTTTGATCCACTCCACCCAGAAAATACGCGATACCTATGCTGCTCATTCCGGCCATCGATCTTAAGGACGGTCAGTGCGTGCGCCTCAAGCAAGGCGATATGGACCAGGCGACCATTTTTTCAGAAGATCCGGCGGCCATGGCCCGACATTGGGTCGATCGCGGCGCACGGCGTCTCCATCTCGTCGATCTGAACGGTGCATTCGCCGGCAAGCCGCGAAACGGCGACGCCATTCGCGCGATCATCGACGAAGTCGGCGGCGAGATTCCGGTGCAGCTCGGCGGCGGCATCCGTGATCTCGAAACCATCGAGCGCTATCTGGACGACGGCCTCGCGTACGTGATCATCGGCACGGCGGCGGTGAAGAATCCCGGTTTCCTGCAGGACGCGTGCACCGCGTTTGCCGGGCATATCATCGTCGGGCTGGACGCGAAGGACGGCAAGGTCGCGACCGACGGCTGGAGCAAGCTGACCGGCCATGAAGTCGTGGACCTCGGCCGCAAGTTCGAGGATTACGGCTGCGAGTCGATCATCTATACCGACATCGGCCGCGACGGCATGCTCCAGGGCATCAACATCGACGCGACCGTGCGCCTCGCGAAGGCGGTGAAGATTCCGGTCATCGCGAGCGGCGGGCTGTCGAGCATCGCGGACATCGAATCGCTCTGTGAAGTCGAGGGCGAAGGCATCGAAGGTGTGATCTGCGGCCGCGCGATCTACTCCGGCGATCTCGATTTCCAGTCGGCCCAGACGCGCGCCGATGCACTTCGCGAGGCCGACGGCGCCTGAGTTTCACGCGTTTCTTCCACGCGTTTCGCTCTTGCGCGAGCATCCTGAAGCAAGCTGAGGCAAGCCGGGCGGCGCATGCCGCCTTCATTTCGTATCGAACCGGCAGTGGCAAGAACATGGCTCTCGCAAAACGCATCATTCCCTGTCTCGACGTGACCGCGGGCCGCGTCGTCAAAGGGGTCAATTTCGTCGAGCTGCGCGACGCGGGCGATCCCGTCGAAATCGCGCGGCGCTACGACGATCAAGGCGCCGACGAACTCACGTTCCTCGACATCACCGCGACGTCCGATCAGCGCGATCTGATCCTGCCGATCATCGAGGCGGTCGCGTCTCAGGTATTCATTCCGCTGACCGTCGGCGGCGGCGTGCGCGCGGTCGAAGACGTGCGCCGCCTGCTCAACGCGGGCGCGGACAAGATCAGCATGAATTCGTCGGCGGTCGCGAATCCGCAACTCGTGCGCGACGCGTCCGACAAGCACGGCTCGCAATGCATCGTCGTCGCAATCGACGCGAAGCGCGTCTCCGCCGAAGGCGAAGCGCCGCGCTGGGAAGTGTTCACGCACGGCGGCCGCAAGGCCACGGGCATCGACGCGATCGAATGGGCGCGCAAGATGGCCGAATTCGGCGCGGGCGAAATCCTGCTTACCAGCATGGATCGCGACGGCACGAAATCTGGCTTCGATCTCGCACTGACGCGCGCCGTGTCGGACGCGGTGCCGGTGCCGGTGATCGCGTCGGGCGGCGTCGGGTCGCTCAAGCATCTGGCGGATGGCATCGTCGAAGGGCACGCCGACGCCGTGCTGGCCGCGAGCATCTTCCACTACGGCGAGCACACGGTCGGGGAAGCCAAGCGCTTCATGGCCGAGCAAGGCATTTCGGTGAGGACGTAAGCGGTGAGCGACCAAGACAACTGGCTCGACAAAGTGAAGTGGGACGCGAACGGCCTCGTGCCGGTGATCGCGCAGGAAGCGTCCACCAACGACGTCCTGATGTTCGCGTGGATGAATCGCGAGGCGCTCGCTAAAACCATCGAACTGAAGCGTGCTGTGTATTTTTCGCGCTCGCGTCAGCGCCTGTGGTTCAAGGGCGAGGAGTCGGGGCACGTGCAGCATGTGCACGACGTGCGCCTCGATTGCGACGAAGACGTCGTGCTGCTCAAAGTCGAGCAAGTGTCGGGTATCGCGTGCCATACCGGCCGCCATTCCTGTTTTTTCCAGAAATTCGAAGGCACGGCGGAGCACGGCGAGTGGGTCGCCGTCGAGCCGGTCCTGAAAGACCCAGAAAGCATTTACAAATGACGCAAGCCACCACGCTGGACACGCTGCTGCGCCTCGCCGCCATCATCGACAGCCGCAAGGGCGGCGATCCGGAACAATCCTACGTTTCCCGACTCTTTCATAAAGGTGACGACGCCGTTCTGAAGAAGATCGGCGAAGAAGCGACGGAAGTCGTACTCGCCGCCAAAGACGCGCGGCACGGCGGCGCGCCCAAGGCGCTCGTCGGTGAAGTCGCCGATTTGTGGTTTCACTGTCTCGTCATGCTGTCGCACTTCGACCTGAGCCCCGCCGACGTCATCGCCGAACTGGAACGACGCGAAGGTTTGTCGGGGATCGAGGAAAAGGCGCTGCGCAAATCACGCGAGCGCGAGCAGAACGGCGGCTGACGAGCATTTCGCATCTGCGAAGGAGGGCAAGCATGAACCGGCCTTACGAACCGTACCCGCCGCCTGTCATTCAGGAGTCGACCGATCCGGAACGTCTGCGCAACCTGCGCACGTTCACGCACATTCTCTATGCGTTGTACGCCGTCTACTGGCTGACGGGCGGACTGACCGGGCTTGTCGCGATCATCCTCAACTACGTGAAGCGCGGCGACGCCATCGGCACGCCGTATGAAGATCACTTCAACTGGCAAATCCGCACGTTCTGGTGGGCGTTGCTGGGCCACGTGATCGGTTTCGCGCTGATCTTGATCGGCGTCGGCTTTCTGATTCTCGCCGCGGTCAGCATCTGGACGCTTTATCGCATCATCAAGGGCTGGCTGTTCCTTTACGAAAAGAAGACGATCGAACCGCGCGCGTGGTTCTGATCCGGCGTAATCGTTCATGCCCGGCAACGGGAGACACGGGATATACATGAGTCAAGACAACTGCATTTTCTGCAAGATCGCCTCTGGGCAGCTGCCGAGCACGAAGGTCTACGAGGACGATGAATTCGTCGCCTTCAACGACATCAATCCGGCCGCGCCCGTGCACGTGCTGGTGATTCCGCGCAAGCATATTGAAACGCTGTCGCATTGCACAGAAAGTGACAGTCCGCTGCTTGGTAGAATGGTGAGTCTTGTCGGACGTTTGGCGAAAGATCTGGGTGTGTCCTATACGGGTGGCGACACGGGTTTTCGCACGGTAATAAATACCGGGCCGGGCGGCGGACAGGAGGTGTATCACATCCACGCGCATTTGTTGGCCGGCGAGCGCCCGTGGCGCCGAATGGGGTAATGTCGGACTTTTCGGCGTTCTCCTTTCCAATGAAATATTGGGCGAGCAAAATCGATAGTTGATAGTTGAGGCGACGTGCCTCGGCTTAAGGCCGCAAGGCCGATCTTCCGCCCCACACTCGATTCGGGGCGGAATCTAGGAGAGTTTTCATTCATGGGTTCGTTAAGCATTTGGCATTGGTTGATCGTTCTGCTGATCGTGGCGCTCGTCTTCGGTACGAAGAAGCTGCGCAATATCGGCGGTGATCTGGGCGGCGCGGTGAAGGGCTTCAAGGAAGGCATGCGCGACGGCGAGACACCGGCCAATTCCGCCGAGCAGCGCGAACTGCCGCGCAACGGCGCCGTCGACGTCGAGGCGAAAGACAAGTCCCGTTCGGGCGACTACCGTTAAGCCGGCCGCAGACCGCAACCACCTACTTCTCGTTCCATGCTCGATCTCGGTCTGACCAAAATGGCGGTCATCGGCGTCGTCGCGCTGGTGGTGCTCGGGCCGGAGCGCCTGCCCGGCGTCGCCCGCACGGCCGGCGCGCTCTTCGGACGCGCGCAGCGCTACATCAATGACGTCAAGTCGGAAGTGGCGCGCGAGATGGAACTCGATGAGCTGAAGAAAATGCGCACCGAGTTCGAGACCGCGGCCTCGAACGTCGAATCGTCGATTCACGACACGCTGCGTCGCCACGAGACCGAACTGAACGATGCGTTTAGCCAGGGCACATCGGTCACGCCGAGCATCGCGGGCGGCGAGTCTGACGCCGCAAACAGCGCGGCATCCGACAAGCCGTGGGTCAACACGCAGGCGTCGAGCGCGAAACGCAAGAACTGGCGCGTCAAGCAGAGCGCGGTTCCCAACTGGTACAAGCGCACGACCACGCGTCGAACGCGCGTCCTGTCGGGTGCGGCGCGCGTCGCGCGTCATACACCCGCCACCTTGCGCCGGCCGACGAAATTCTTCTGAGAGCCGCACTTCTTCCATCGATGATTCCTACCGAGGGCCGGCGTGAGCGACCCGCAACACACTAAAGAAGAGCCCGTCGAAGAGACGTTCATATCGCATCTCGTCGAACTGCGCGACCGCATCATTCGCGCGGGCGCCTCGGTGATCGTGGTGTTCATCGCGCTGGTGTACTGGGCGCCGGACATCTTCAAGCTGCTTGCCCGTCCGCTGATGCAGAACCTGCCGGCCGACGGGAAGATGATCGTGACGGACGTCACCGGCTCGTTCTTCGTGCCGATGAAAGTGACGATGCTCGTCGCCTTCGTGATCGCGCTGCCGTTGGTGCTGTATCAGATCTGGGCGTTCGTCGCGCCCGGCCTGTATCAGCACGAGAAGAAGCTCGTCGCGCCGCTGGTTTTCAGCAGCTATTCGCTATTTCTGTGCGGCATGGCGTTCGCGTACTTCGTCGTGTTTCCGACGATCTTCCGCGTGATGGCGCACTACAACGCGCCGCTTGGCGCGGAAATGACCACGGACATCGACAATTACCTGAGCTTCGTGCTCACGATGTTCATCGCGTTCGGCGTGACGTTCGAGGTGCCGATCGTCGTCGTGCTGCTGGCGCGCATGGGCGTCGTGTCGATTCAGAAGCTCAAGCAGATCCGGCCGTATGTGATTGTCGGCGCGTTCGTGATCTCGGCGGTCGTCACGCCGCCCGATGTCTTCTCGCAACTGATCCTCGCGATTCCGCTCGTCATTCTTTATGAGGCGGGCATCATCGCGGCGCGGCTGGTGATCGGCAAGGACGGGATAAAGAACAAGGAAGCGGCGGCGGAGTAGGTGCGGCGTATTGTCGCGTCGCGGGTCCGCTTGTCGGATTGAAGGTGGATTGAATGCGGGTTAAAAAAGGCAGCTTCGAGCGATCGAAGCTGCCTTTTGTTTTTTACGTTTTCACAGGTGCAGAACTTTATTCGTCGCCCTGATCGCCCTGATCTTCATCCGGCATTTGCGGCGCGCGCGGCGGCGCGGGGCGTTTGCCGATCATCACGTTGACGTCGAGTTCCTTGTTCTTGCGCATCAGGTGAACCTTCACCGACGTGCCCGGCTTGATCTGCGCGACGACATTGAGCAGCCGCGTGGTGTCCGTGATGGTGTCGTCGTTGATGGACACGAGGATGTCGCCCGGCTTGATGCCTGCCTTGTCGGCCGGGCCGCCCTGGAGCACGCCCGCGACGATCGCGCCGGACTTCTGGTCCAGCCCGAACGATTCCGCGATCTCCGGCGTCACGTCCTGCGGCTCGACGCCGATCCAGCCGCGCGTCACGCTTCCGGTCGTGATGATGCTCTCGAGCACGCTGCGCGCCGTCGACACGGGAATCGCGAAGCCGATGCCGAGCGAGCCGCCGCTGCGCGAATAGATCGCCGTGTTGATGCCGAGCAGATTGCCGTTCACGTCCACGAGCGCCCCGCCCGAGTTGCCGGGATTGATGGCCGCGTCGGTCTGGATGAAGTTCTCGAACGTATTGATGCCGAGGTGATTGCGCCCGAGCGCGCTGACGATGCCCATGGTGACCGTCTGGCCTACGCCGAACGGATTGCCGATCGCGAGCACCACGTCGCCGACGCGCGTCTGGTCCATGCGCCCGAGCGTGATGCTCGGCAGGTTGGTCATGTTGATCTTCAGCACGGCGAGATCGGTTTCCGGATCGACGCCGATCACTTTCGCGCTCGACGTGCGACCATCGGCGAGGGCCACTTCAATTTGATCGGCGCCGTCGACGACATGCTGGTTCGTTAGAATGTAACCTTCCGAGCTGACGATGACACCGGAGCCGAGATTCGACGCGGGCGGCTCGTCGCTCTTGCGCTTGTTTTTATCGCCGAAGAAATAGCGGAATAGCGGGTCTTTGGCGCGCGGGTCGGGCGGCAGATTGCCGTCCTTGCTGGAGAACACGTTCACGACGGCCGGCATCGCCTTTTGTGCGCCTTCCGAAAACGAAGACTGAAGCGGGCGCGAACCGATGCTCGGCGCCACTTCCTGCAGCGCGACGATCGGCTCTGCAAGCTGTTTGCCGAATTGCCCCTGACGTTGAAGCCACTGCGGTTTCAAGGTCGCGATGATGAACATCAGGGCCAAAAGCACCGTGACCGCTTGGGCAAAAAATAGCCAGAAGCGTCTAAGCATTTGAAGGGATAGAGGAATTCATGGATCGGATCGAACTCGAATTGTATCTGAACAATCTGCTGGAAATTGGCCGCTTCAAGGACTATTGCCCGAACGGTCTGCAGGTTGAAGGCGCGCGCCGCGTGCAGAAGATCGCGACCGGCGTGACCGCCTCGCTGGCCTTTCTGGAAGCCGCGCTGGAATGGGGCGCGGACACCGTGCTCGTGCATCACGGCTACTTCTGGCGCAACGAGGCGCCGCAGATCACGGCGCGCAAGCATCGGCGGCTGCGCACGCTGATCGCCAACGACATCAACCTGTTCGCTTACCATCTGCCGCTCGACTCGCATCCCGAGTTCGGCAACAACGCGCAGATCGGCGCGCGGCTCGGCCTGATGGCAGATGGCCGTTTTGCCGACCAGGACCTTGGCTGGGTCGCGACGCTCGCGATGCCGCTCTCGCTCGAACACTTCACCGCGATGGTCGAGAACGCGCTCGGCCGCAAGCCGCTCGTGTTCGGCGATCCGGACAAGGAATTGCGTCGCGTGGCATGGTGCACGGGCGGCGCGCAGGGTTATTTCGACGAAGCCATCGCGGCCCGTGCGGACGTCTATCTGAGCGGCGAAGTCTCCGAGCAGACGATGCATATCGCGGCGGAATCGGGCGTGGCGTACATCGGCGCGGGCCATCACGCAACCGAGCGTTACGGCGTGCAGGCGGTCGGCGCGCATCTGTCCGAGCAGTTCGACATCGAACATCTTTTTATCGATATCGATAATCCGGTTTAATACGCCATTAAGCCGCTTCGGCGATTATTGGCGCTTGCAGTTGCCTTAAAAAAATGCTTTACCAGATGCGCGAAAAACGTGGGGAAAACCCTGAAGCATCAATCACTTCGAGTGATTTTTGCTAACAAGGCCTTGTAAATGCCAACTCCATTCGCGCACACTAACGGCGGACACTGATGTGACGGTATAAATCCAACTCAGAAGTGGGGCGTGTGATGCGAGACAAGGATGAGAAACGCGTCGACGGCGGCCGCCGTACCTGGCTGATTACGACGACCGCAGTAGGTGGTTTCGGAGCGGTGGCAACCGTCGTTCCTTTCGTGGGTTCGTTTGCTCCATCGGAGAAGGCCAAGGCGGCGGGCGCGCCCGTCGAGGTCGATATCAGCGGACTCAAGCCGGGCGAAATGATGACCGTCGCCTGGCGCGGCAAGCCGGTGTGGATCGTGAACCGCACGGACGAAATGCTCGCCGACGTCAAGAAGGCCGACAACGAAGTGGCGGACCCGAAGTCCAAAATGGAGTTCTCGATGCCGTTGCCGGAGTACTGCAACAACGAGTTCCGTTCGCGCGCCGATCACAAGAACATCTTCGTGGCCGTTGCCGTGTGCACGCATCTGGGTTGCACGCCGACGCCGCGCTTTCAAGAGGGTGCGCAACCCAATCTCCCCGATAACTGGCCGGGCGGCTTTCTGTGCCCGTGCCACGGCTCGACCTACGACATGGCCGGCCGCGTCTTCAAGAACAAGCCCGCGCCGCAGAACCTGGACATCCCACCGTTCATGTTCACCTCCGCGACGCAACTCGTGATCGGCAAGGACGAAAAGGGAGAGGCTTAAATGGCTAGTGCAGAAAAGGAAGTTGAGACAACGGGCTTGACCGGTTGGATCGATCGCCGGTTTCCGCTGACCTCGACCTGGAAGAAACACGTCTCCGAATACTACGCACCGAAGAACTTCAATTTCTGGTACTTCTTCGGCTCGCTCGCGCTGCTGGTGCTGGTCAATCAGATCGTCACCGGCATCTTTCTGACGATGAACTACAAGCCCGATGCGACGCTCGCGTTCGCATCAGTCGAGTACATCATGCGCGAGGTGCCGTGGGGCTGGCTCATTCGCTACATGCACTCGACAGGCGCGTCGATGTTCTTCGTCGTCGTCTATCTGCACATGTTCCGCGGGCTGATGTATGGGTCTTATCGCAAGCCGCGCGAGCTCGTGTGGATCTTCGGCTGCGCCATCTTCCTGTGCCTGATGGCCGAAGCGTTCTTCGGTTACCTACTGCCGTGGGGACAAATGTCGTTCTGGGGCGCGCAGGTGATCGTGAACCTGTTCTCGGCGATTCCGTTCATCGGGCCGGATCTGTCGCTGTGGATTCGCGGCGATTACGTCGTGTCGGACGTCACGCTGAACCGCTTCTTCGCCTTCCACGTGATTGCTATTCCGCTGGTTCTGATCGGGCTCGTGGTGGCGCATCTGGTGGCGCTGCATGAAGTCGGCTCGAACAATCCCGACGGTATCGAGATCAAGGCGAAGAAGGGCGCCGACGGCATCCCGCTCGACGGCATCCCGTTCCATCCGTACTACTCGGTGCACGACTTCATGGGCGTGTGCGTGTTTCTGCTGATCTTCGCGGCGATCATCTTTTTCGCGCCGGAGATGGGCGGTTACTTCCTCGAAGCGAACAACTTCGTGCCGGCCAATCCGCTGCAGACGCCGTCGGAAATTGCCCCCGTCTGGTACTTCACCGCGTTCTACGCGATGCTCCGCGCGACCACCGATCCCTTCAAGATCGTGCTGATGATCGTGATCGCGCTGCTCGGCCTGTTCGCGCTCGTGCGCGCGCGCGGCAAGTGGCGTATCGGCTTGCCGGTGCTTGCGGTCCTCGTGCTGATTTTCATGGCGCTGACGGAGTCGAAGTTCTGGGGCGTGGTGGTCATGGGCACGGCGGTGGTGTCGCTGTTCTTCCTGCCGTGGCTCGATCGCAGCCCGGTCAAGTCGATCCGTTACCGGCCGATGTTTCACAAGGTCTTTTATGCGATTTTCGTGTTCGCGTTCCTGGTGCTCGGCTTCCTGGGCACGCGACCGCCATCGCCCGCCGCGACCTTGATCGCGCAGATCTGCGCGCTGATCTACTTCGCGTTTTTCCTCGGCATGCCTTTCTGGACGCCGCGCGGCAAATTCAAGACGCCGCCTGAGCGAGTGCACTACAAACCTCACTGAGCTCACGTCCGGAGACGAATACGATGAAAAAATGGCTCTCTACAATAGCGATGATCGGTGCGGCGCTGTTCGCGTTCGGCGCGGCGCCGGCGCACGCGCAGGAAGAGGCGGTGCTCGATCGCGCGCCTGACAGCACGGACAATCTGGCGTCGTTGCAGCGTGGCGCCCAGATTTTCGTGAACAACTGCCTGAATTGTCACAGCGCGAACCTGATGCGGTACAACCGGCTGTCCGACTTGGGCCTGACGGAAAAGCAGATTCAGGAGAATCTGCTGTTCTCGACGGACAAGGTCGGCAACACGATGTCGATCGCCATGCGTCCCGAAGACGCAAAGGCGTGGTTCGGTGCGTCGCCGCCGGATTTGTCGGTGGAAGCGCGCGCGCGCGGCAAGGACTGGCTCTACACCTACTTGCGGGGCTTCTACCGTGATCCGACGCGGCCGACCGGCTGGAACAACCGCGTGTATGAAAACGTCGGCATGCCGCATGTGCTGTGGACGCTGCAGGGCATTCGCGATGCCAAATTCGAGACCGATACCGACGAAAAAACCGGCGAAAAGGTCAAAAGGTTCGTGGGTTACACTCAGGTTACGCCGGGTGCCATGTCGTCCGTGGATTATGATTCTGCTGTAGCCGATCTCGTTTCGTACATGTCGTGGATGTCGGAACCCGCGCAGCAGACGCGCAAGCGGCTCGGCGTCTGGGTTCTGCTGTTTCTGGCGCTCCTGAGTTTCCTCGCGTGGCGCCTGAACGCGGCATACTGGAAAGATATCAAATAGCGCGCCTTCGACGGCGTGGGTCGGCGCGACGGCGTTTTCCGCAAGGGAAACGTCGCGGCCGGCCCTTCGAGTTTACTGAAGGAACTTTAAAACATGATGGTTCTGTATTCCGGCACTACTTGCCCGTTCTCCCAGCGCTGCCGGCTGGTGTTGTTCGAAAAGGGCATGGATTTCGAAATTCGCGACGTCGATCTGTTCAACAAGCCGGAAGACATCGCGGTGATGAACCCGTACGGCCAGGTGCCGATTCTCGTCGAGCGCGACCTGATCCTGTACGAGTCGAATATCATCAATGAATATATCGACGAACGTTTCCCGCACCCGCAGCTCATGCCGGCAGATCCGGTGCAGCGCGCCCGCGCTCGCCTGTTCCTGCTGAATTTCGAGAAGGAACTGTTCGTCCACGTCGGCACGCTCGAAAACGAAAAGGGCAAGGCCGCCGAGAAGAACCACGAGAAGGCACGCAGCGCGATCCGCGATCGCCTGACGCAGCTCGCGCCGATCTTCCTGAAGAACAAGTACATGCTCGGCGAAGAGTTCTCGATGCTCGACGTAGCGATCGCGCCCCTTTTGTGGCGTCTGGATCATTACGGCATCGAGCTCTCGAAGAACGCTGCACCGTTGATGAAGTACGCCGAGCGGATTTTCAGCCGTCCGGCCTATATTGAAGCGCTGACGCCTTCCGAAAAGGTGATGCGTCGATAGTTTGAATGCGTAGGGATGCGGCGGCGCGGGTTCGCGCGGCCGCGTTCCGGCAGAGGAAAGTTGATGCAAGAGATTTCCACCAAGCCGTATCTGTTGCGCGCGCTGTACGAGTGGTGCACGGATAACGGGTTCACGCCACATATCGCCGTGCGCGTCGATGCCGCCACGCGCGTGCCGCGCCAGTTCGTGCGCAACGACGAGATCGTGTTGAACATCAGCTTCGAGGCGACGAGCCAGCTGCAGATGGGTAACGAGTGGATCGAATTCAGCGCGCGCTTCTCCGGCAAGTCGCACAAGATCGAAGTGCAGGTGACGAACGTGCTCGCCATCTATGCACGAGAGAACGGGCAAGGAATGGCGTTTCCGGTCGAACCGTCTGCTCATCCGGGCGTGGAAGCGCCGGGCGTGCCGGTGGCTTCCCGTCCGGAAGAACGTGATTCGGCAGTCGAGGAGACGGCGAGCGGACGCGCTGATTCCCCGGCAGCTTCATCGAGCGATGAAGCTCAGGCCGGCGCCGATGAAGACGCATCTAAATCGCCTGCGCGTTCTCACCTCAAAGTCGTTAAATGAAGTAGAATCTCGTCCTTCGCCGGCTTAGCTCATCTGGTAGAGCAGTTGATTTGTAATCATCAGGTGGCGGGTTCGAGTCCTGCAGCCGGCACCAAGACTTACGTCGACGGCTCGTGCGATGTCCGCGCGAGCCGTTTCGTTGAACAGGGCGTAGGTAGGGGTAGTGAATCGGCAAGAAAAGAAAGCTTCAAATTCTTGTTGACAGTAACTGAAAAGACGTACATAATCTCGTTTCTCTGCTGCTGACGCAGCGACGCAAGACGGAAGTTGAAGTGCCTTGCGAATGTTCTTTAAAAACTAACAGCCGATAAGTGTGGGCGCTTGATGGCAAGTGCGGTTGCGGTTCTTCGGAATCGTAGCAATAGCAAAAGTAATCAAGAGTCTCACGCGAAGTATTAAGAGGAAGGTTTATCTGTCTACGGATGGATTAATCATCGTCAGTACGTTGAGTGAGCGACCGGTTGGTAAAACAACCGAAAAACAGTAACAGGTTTGAACTGAAGAGTTTGATCCTGGCTCAGATTGAACGCTGGCGGCATGCCTTACACATGCAAGTCGAACGGCAGCACGGGGGCAACCCTGGTGGCGAGTGGCGAACGGGTGAGTAATACATCGGAACGTGTCCTGTAGTGGGGGATAGCCCGGCGAAAGCCGGATTAATACCGCATACGATCTACGGAAGAAAGCGGGGGATCCTTCGGGACCTCGCGCTATAGGGGCGGCCGATGGCAGATTAGCTAGTTGGTGGGGTAAAGGCCTACCAAGGCGACGATCTGTAGCTGGTCTGAGAGGACGACCAGCCACACTGGGACTGAGACACGGCCCAGACTCCTACGGGAGGCAGCAGTGGGGAATTTTGGACAATGGGGGCAACCCTGATCCAGCAATGCCGCGTGTGTGAAGAAGGCCTTCGGGTTGTAAAGCACTTTTGTCCGGAAAGAAAACCATCGCCCTAATATGGTGGTGGGATGACGGTACCGGAAGAATAAGCACCGGCTAACTACGTGCCAGCAGCCGCGGTAATACGTAGGGTGCGAGCGTTAATCGGAATTACTGGGCGTAAAGCGTGCGCAGGCGGTCTGTTAAGACCGATGTGAAATCCCCGGGCTTAACCTGGGAACTGCATTGGTGACTGGCAGGCTTTGAGTGTGGCAGAGGGGGGTAGAATTCCACGTGTAGCAGTGAAATGCGTAGAGATGTGGAGGAATACCGATGGCGAAGGCAGCCCCCTGGGCCAACACTGACGCTCATGCACGAAAGCGTGGGGAGCAAACAGGATTAGATACCCTGGTAGTCCACGCCCTAAACGATGTCAACTAGTTGTTGGGGATTCATTTCCTTAGTAACGTAGCTAACGCGTGAAGTTGACCGCCTGGGGAGTACGGTCGCAAGATTAAAACTCAAAGGAATTGACGGGGACCCGCACAAGCGGTGGATGATGTGGATTAATTCGATGCAACGCGAAAAACCTTACCTACCCTTGACATGGTCGGAATCCTGCTGAGAGGCGGGAGTGCTCGAAAGAGAACCGGCGCACAGGTGCTGCATGGCTGTCGTCAGCTCGTGTCGTGAGATGTTGGGTTAAGTCCCGCAACGAGCGCAACCCTTGTCCTTAGTTGCTACGCAAGAGCACTCTAAGGAGACTGCCGGTGACAAACCGGAGGAAGGTGGGGATGACGTCAAGTCCTCATGGCCCTTATGGGTAGGGCTTCACACGTCATACAATGGTCGGAACAGAGGGTTGCCAAGCCGCGAGGTGGAGCCAATCCCAGAAAACCGATCGTAGTCCGGATCGCAGTCTGCAACTCGACTGCGTGAAGCTGGAATCGCTAGTAATCGCGGATCAGCATGCCGCGGTGAATACGTTCCCGGGTCTTGTACACACCGCCCGTCACACCATGGGAGTGGGTTTTACCAGAAGTGGCTAGTCTAACCGCAAGGAGGACGGTCACCACGGTAGGATTCATGACTGGGGTGAAGTCGTAACAAGGTAGCCGTATCGGAAGGTGCGGCTGGATCACCTCCTTTCTCGAGCTTCGCACGAAGTTATCTAAGCGCTCACGCTTATCGGCTGTAAGAAAGACAGGCTAAGGGTCTGTAGCTCAGTCGGTTAGAGCACCGTCTTGATAAGGCGGGGGTCGTTGGTTCGAATCCAACCAGACCCACCACCCGAAAAGGCGTGCTGACGGAGTGACCACTCATAGTCAGGCCACGAAGGGGGATTAGCTCAGCTGGGAGAGCACCTGCTTTGCAAGCAGGGGGTCGTCGGTTCGATCCCGTCATCCTCCACCAAGTCCTCAATGCACAGCGTTCCGCGTGAGCGCTGTGCATTGGCGACTGTAGCCAGTTGATGCTGCAAGCATGGAAGTGAGCTTGTCGGCTAAACGTTCTTTAACAATCTGGAAGAAGTAGTAAAGAGAGTGATGAAAGCACTTAGAGATGGGTGTGAGTAAGAACTCAGGGTAGTGATTGTATCAAGTATGAAAAGGTAATCGAAAGATTGCTTTGGAATACGGCACAACGCGAATACTCAGCCTATGACGAGAAGTCGGCCGCAAGCGGCAACGCTCAAGCAGACACACTCGTTATAGGGTCAAGCGAACAAGTGCATGTGGTGGATGCCTTGGCGATCACAGGCGATGAAGGACGCGGTAGCCTGCGAAAAGCTACGGGGAGCTGGCAAACGAGCTTTGATCCGTAGATGTCCGAATGGGGAAACCCGGCCCGCATGGGTCATCCTAGACTGAATACATAGGTCTAGCGAAGCGAACGCGGTGAACTGAAACATCTAAGTAACCGCAGGAACAGAAATCAACCGAGATTCCCAAAGTAGTGGCGAGCGAAATGGGATCAGCCTGTACTCTTTATCTGAATTGTTAGTCGAACGCTCTGGAAAGTGCGGCCATAGCAGGTGATAGCCCTGTAGACGAAAACAGTTTGGAAGAACTAGGTGTACGACAAGTAGGGCGGGACACGTGAAATCCTGTCTGAAGATGGGGGGACCATCCTCCAAGGCTAAATACTCGTGATCGACCGATAGTGAACCAGTACCGTGAGGGAAAGGCGAAAAGAACCCCGGGAGGGGAGTGAAATAGATCCTGAAACCGCATGCATACAAACAGTCGGAGCCTGGAAACGGGTGACGGCGTACCTTTTGTATAATGGGTCAGCGACTTACGTTCAGTAGCGAGCTTAACTGATTAAGGCAGGCGTAGCGAAAGCGAGTCCGAATAGGGCGATCAGTTGCTGGGCGTAGACCCGAAACCAAGTGATCTATCCATGGCCAGGTTGAAGGTGCGGTAACACGTACTGGAGGACCGAACCCACTAACGTTGAAAAGTTAGGGGATGAGCTGTGGATAGGGGTGAAAGGCTAAACAAACTTGGAAATAGCTGGTTCTCTCCGAAAACTATTTAGGTAGTGCCTCGTGTATCACCTTCGGGGGTAGAGCACTGTCATGGTTGTGGGGTCCATTGCGGATTACTACGCCATAGCAAACTCCGAATACCGAAGAGTGCAATCACGGGAGACAGACATCGGGTGCTAACGTCCGGTGTCAAGAGGGAAACAACCCAGACCGCCAGCTAAGGTCCCAAAGATTGGCTAAGTGGGAAACGAAGTGGGAAGGCTAAAACAGTCAGGAGGTTGGCTTAGAAGCAGCCACCCTTTAAAGAAAGCGTAATAGCTCACTGATCGAGTCGTCCTGCGCGGAAGATGTAACGGGGCTCAAGCCAGTCACCGAAGCTGCGGATGCATATTTATATGCATGGTAGGAGAGCGTTCCGTAAGCCTGCGAAGGTGTGTCGAAAGGCATGCTGGAGGTATCGGAAGTGCGAATGCTGACATGAGTAGCGATAAAGGGGGTGAAAAGCCCCCTCGCCGTAAGCCCAAGGTTTCCTACGCAACGTTCATCGGCGTAGGGTGAGTCGGCCCCTAAGGCGAGGCAGAAATGCGTAGCTGATGGGAAGCAGGTCAATATTCCTGCACCATTGTTAGATGCGATGGGGGGACGGATCGCGGAAGGTTGTCCGGGTGTTGGAAGTCCCGGTCGCTGCATTGGAGAAGGTGCTCAGGCAAATCCGGGCACAGGATTCAAGGGTGTGGCGCGAGCTTCTTCGGAAGCGAAGCAATTGGAAGTGGTTCCAAGAAAAGCCTCTAAGCTTCAGTCTAATAATGACCGTACCGCAAACCGACACAGGTGGGCGAGATGAGTATTCTAAGGCGCTTGAGAGAACTCGGGAGAAGGAACTCGGCAAATTGGTACCGTAACTTCGGGATAAGGTACGCCCTTGTAGCTTGACTGGCCTGCGCCAGGAGGGTGAAAGGGTTGCAATAAACTGGTGGCTGCGACTGTTTAATAAAAACACAGCACTCTGCAAACACGAAAGTGGACGTATAGGGTGTGACGCCTGCCCGGTGCCGGAAGATTAAATGATGGGGTGCAAGCTCTTGATTGAAGTCCCGGTAAACGGCGGCCGTAACTATAACGGTCCTAAGGTAGCGAAATTCCTTGTCGGGTAAGTTCCGACCTGCACGAATGGCGTAACGATGGCCACACTGTCTCCTCCCGAGACTCAGCGAAGTTGAAGTGTTTGTGATGATGCAATCTCCCCGCGGCTAGACGGAAAGACCCCATGAACCTTTACTGTAGCTTTGCATTGGACTTTGAACCGATCTGTGTAGGATAGGTGGGAGGCTATGAAACCGGAACGCTAGTTTCGGTGGAGCCGTCCTTGAAATACCACCCTGGTTTGTTTGAGGTTCTAACCTTGGCCCGTGATCCGGGTCGGGGACAGTGCATGGTAGGCAGTTTGACTGGGGCGGTCTCCTCCCAAAGTGTAACGGAGGAGTACGAAGGTACGCTAGGTACGGTCGGAAATCGTGCTGATAGTGCAATGGCATAAGCGTGCTTAACTGCGAGACCGACAAGTCGAGCAGGTGCGAAAGCAGGTCATAGTGATCCGGTGGTTCTGTATGGAAGGGCCATCGCTCAACGGATAAAAGGTACTCTGGGGATAACAGGCTGATACCGCCCAAGAGTTCATATCGACGGCGGTGTTTGGCACCTCGATGTCGGCTCATCTCATCCTGGGGCTGTAGCCGGTCCCAAGGGTATGGCTGTTCGCCATTTAAAGAGGTACGTGAGCTGGGTTTAAAACGTCGTGAGACAGTTTGGTCCCTATCTGCCGTGGGCGTTGGATATTTGAAGGGGGCTGCTCCTAGTACGAGAGGACCGGAGTGGACGAACCTCTGGTGTACCGGTTGTCACGCCAGTGGCATCGCCGGGTAGCTATGTTCGGAAGAGATAACCGCTGAAAGCATCTAAGCGGGAAACTCGCCTTAAGATGAGATATCCCCGGGGCTTCGAGCCCCTTGAAGGGTCGTTCTAGACCAGGACGTTGATAGGTCAGGTGTGTAAGTGCAGTAATGCATTGAGCTAACTGATACTAATTGCCCGTAAGGCTTGATCCTATAACCAGTGTGTTTGCCTCCACTGGCGAGTAACGCGTGTGCGACAATCGCCACCCACATCCTTACTACTTCTTCCCAGATTGGTTGTAGCGCCCATGCGGCGACACAACAACAAGTCATGCCTGATGACCACAGCGAGTTGGTACCACCCCTTCCCATCCCGAACAGGACCGTGAAACGACTCCACGCCGATGATAGTGCGGATCTCCCGTGTGAAAGTAGGTAATCGTCAGGCTCCTCATGCCTCAACTCAAAAACCCCACCCCATAAGGTGGGGTTTTTGCGTTTCGAGCGCGCAAAAGCATCGTCGTCGGCAAGTGTGGCTCAAGTCAGAACGAGCCACGCGCTAAAATCCTCCTTGTATCCCCACGGCAGTCGTCACCGAGTTTCCATGCTACGTCTCAGCGAAATCAAACTCCCGCTCGACCATCCTGACTCGGCCATCAAAGCCGCAGTCATCACGCGTCTCGCGGAAATCGGCGTGGCGGCGCAAGAGCTTGTCAGCTTTCAGGTGTTTCGTCGTGCGCACGATGCACGCAAACGCGGCGATATCAAACTCACCTATATCGTCGACGTCGAATTGCAGGACGAGCCCGCGGTGCTGGAACGCCTCCGAACACGGCCGCATCCGCATTGCGGTCCGACGCCGGATATGACGTATCGCTTCGTGGCGAAGGCGCCGGCGCAGTCGACGTTGTTGCGTCCCGTCGTCATCGGTATGGGGCCGTGCGGGCTTTTCGCCGGATTGATCCTCGCGCAGATGGGCTTCCGGCCGATCATCCTTGAGCGCGGAAAGGCCGTGCGCGAACGGACAAAGGACACGTGGGGCCTCTGGCGACGCAACGAGCTCAATCCCGAATCGAACGTGCAATTCGGGGAAGGCGGCGCCGGCACATTTTCGGACGGCAAGCTCTACAGCCAGATCAAGGATCCGAAGCACTACGGCCGCAAAGTGCTCGACGAGTTCGTGAAGGCCGGCGCGCCGGAAGACATTCTCTTCCTGAGCCGCCCGCACATCGGCACGTTCAGGCTCGTGAGCATGGTCGAGAAGATGCGCGCGCAGATTCATCAACTCGGCGGAGAAGTGCGGTTTCAGCAGCGCGTCGAGGACATCGACATCGACAATGGCAAGGTGCGCGGGCTTCGTCTCTCGAACGGCGAAACGCTGCGCTGCGATCATGTCGTCCTCGCGATCGGCCACAGCGCGCGCGATACCTTCGAGATGCTGCACGACCGCGGCGTCTACATGGAAGCCAAGCCGTTTTCGCTGGGGTTTCGCATCGAGCATCCGCAAGGCTTGATCGACCGGAGCCGCTTCGGCACCTTCGCCGGACACGAGCGGCTCGGCGCCGCGGACTATAAAGTGGTCCATCACGCCAACAACGGGCGCGCGGTGTACAGCTTCTGCATGTGCCCGGGCGGCACCGTGGTGGCGGCGACGTCGGAGCCGGGGCGCGTCGTAACCAATGGCATGAGCCAGTATTCGCGCGCCGAGCGCAATGCGAACGCGGGCATCGTCGTGGGCATTACGCCGGAGGACTACCCCGGTGGACCGCTGGCCGGCATCGCATTTCAGCGCAAGTGGGAAGAGCGCGCGTTCGAGCTGGGCGGCGGCGATTACTGCGCGCCGGCGCAACTCGTCGGGGACTTTATCGCGGGACGGCCGTCGACGTCGCTGGGATCTGTCATCCCGTCATACAAGCCGGGCGTGAAGCCGACCGATCTGAGCACCGCGCTCCCCGACTACGTGATCGAAGCGATCCGCGAAGCGCTGCCCGAACTCGACAAGAAGATCAAAGGCTTCGCGATGCATGACGCCGTGCTGACGGGCGTCGAGACGCGCACGTCGTCGCCGTTGCGCGTGCGTCGCAAGGACGATTATCAGAGCGTGAACATCGATGGTCTGTACCCGGCGGGAGAGGGCGCGGGCTATGCGGGCGGCATTTATTCGGCCGCGATCGATGGGATCGAAGTGGCCGAAGCCGTCGCACTGAACATGCTGGGGCAGCAAGCGGCGTTGGCGTGACAGGTCTGCAAGTATCGAAGGGCGCACCTGAAGGCGCGCCCGTGCTATCTCACTTCAGGTGACCACACCGACTTGCCAGGGCACGAATTCATTCTGTCCATAACCATGCAGCTCGCTCTTCGACGCGACGCCTGACGCGCAATCGAGCATCATCTGGAAGATCTGGTCGCCGAGTTGATCGATGGTCGCGCTGCCGTCGATCACGCCGCCGCAGTTGATGTCCATGTCTTCTTCCTGCCGCTCCCACAACGCGGTGTTCGTCGCGAGCTTGAGCGACGGCGACGGCGCGCATCCGTATGCCGAGCCGCGGCCCGTCGTGAAGCAGATCAGATTCGCGCCCGATGCGACCTGTCCCGTCGCGGACATCGGATCGTAGCCGGGCGAATCCATGAACACGAAGCCTTTGGCGTCGATGCGCTGCGCGTACTCGTACACTTCGACGAGATTCGTCGTCCCGCCCTTCGCGACCGCGCCGAGCGATTTTTCGAGGATCGTTGTTAATCCGCCGACCTTGTTGCCTGCCGACGGATTGTTGTCCATCGCCGCGCCGTTACGCGCGCAGTATTCTTCCCACCACTTGATGCGCGTCAGCAGCTTTTCGCCGACTTCGCGGCTCACCGCGCGCCGCGTCAGCAAATGCTCTGCGCCGTAGACTTCGGGCGTCTCAGAGAGAATCGCCGTGCCGCCGTGTGCGACGAGCTTGTCGACCGCCGCACCTAGCGCCGGATTGGCCGAAATGCCCGAATAGCCGTCCGAGCCGCCGCACTGCAAACCGACGATCAGATGCGACGCCGGCACCGGCTCGCGCTTCACGCGATTCGCATCCGCGAGCATGTCCTTTACCAGCGCGATGCCGTGCTCGATCGTTTTGCGCGTGCCGCCGCTGTCCTGGATCGTGAAGCTGCGCAACCGCTCGCCGTCCTTCAGTCCGCTCGATTCGAGCACGCCTGCGATCTGATTCGTCTCGCAACCGAGGCCCACGAACAGCACCGCGTGAAAATTCGGATGCACCGCGTAGCCCGCCAGCGTACGGCGCAAAATGCCGAGCCCTTCGCCCTGCATGTCGATGCCGCATCCGAGACCGTGCGTCAGCGCAATCACGCCGTCCACGTTCGGATAATCCGCCAGCGCTTCCGGATGCACGTCGCGCCGGAAGTGATCGGCGATCGCGCGTGCGACCGTCGCCGAGCAGTTCACGCTCGTCAGCACGCCGACGAAATTACGTGTTGCCACGCGGCCGTCGTCGCGGCGGATGCCCATGAAGGTCGCGGGCGCGTCGACGAACGGCGTCGGATGCCGGTCGACGCCGAACTCGTGCTCACGCGCGAAATCGGCCATCGACAGATTGTGCGTGTGGACGTGTTGACCGCGTGCAATCGCCTCGCGCGCCACGCCGATGATCTGGTTGTAGCGCTTGACCGGCTCGCCGGCGGCGATCGCGCGCGTCGCGATCTTGTGTCCGGGCGGAATCAGCCCGGACACGACGAGATCCTCCGACGCGATGCGCGCGCCGGAGAGCAACTGACGCGTCGCGATCACGACGTCGTCGTTGGGGTGCAGCCGGATGACCGCATGGTCGGTGGATGTGGTGGACATGGTTGTGTTCTCAGACCGTGGTGGGGGCGCGGCTATCGCGTCGCGCTTGTTCTTCGTCGGCGCGATTGAGCGGCTCGATCTTCCCGACGATTACAAGATAGCTGAACGCGCCGAGAAAGCAGAAGCCGCCTGCGACGCACAGCGGAATCACGAACGAGCCTTTCGTGATCGAGAGCATCACGCCGGTGAAGGTCGTGATGACGATGCCGGCCAGGTTCGACGCGAAGTTCTGAATGCCGCCGATCGACGCGACGTGATCCGGCGTCGGCGCGACATCGCTCGGCAGCGACCAGATGCTGGCCGCGGCAAACGCAAGGCTGCCGTACGCGATGCCGAAGAACGCGAGCATCAGGAACGTGTTGTTGGTGAACGCCGACAGCGTGATCACCGACGACAGCAGCATGCCACCGACCATGCAGGTCTTGCGCGCGGCGGTGAGGCTCCAGCCGCGCTTGAAGAGCGCATCCGACACCCAGCCGCCGAGCCAGCCGCCCGGAATCGACATCAGCGCGGGAATCATGCCGAGCGTGCCGAGCGACTTGAGCGAGAAGCCGTGCGCCTGCACGAGATAGCTCGGGAACCACGTGATGAAGAAGTAGATCACGAAGTTCAGGCAGAAGAAGCCGAGCATCATGCCCCACAGCGTGCGGTACTTGAACAGCGAGCCCCACGACACCTTGTTCTTCGGCGCGACCGGTTGCGGCGCGACATCCGTCTCGCCGGTCAGGTCACCCTTCGACTTGGTGCGATAGATCAGGAACCAGCCGAGAATCCACACGAAGCCGAGCAGGCCCGTAATGACGAACGACGCTTCCCAGCCGACCGAACTGATGATCAGCGCGACGACCGGAATCGACAGGGCGGAGCCGACACGCGAGCCGGAATCGAAGATGCTGGTCGCGAACGCGCGCTGTTCCTTCTTGAACCATTGCGACACGAGCTTCGCGCACGACGGATACGCACCCGCTTCGCCGACGCCCAGCATCAGGCGGCAGCCGAACATGCCGCTGACGCTCGTCGCCGCTGCCGTCAGCGCCGTGAAGACCGACCACCAGCCCACGGCGAGCGGCAGCGCGATGCGCGCGCCGGCGCGATCGACGAACCAGCCGAACGGCATCTGCATGAGCGCGTAGGTCCAGAAAAAGCCGCTCAGAATGAAGCCCATTTCAGCCGGACCGATGTTGAGCGCCTTTTCGATCTGCGGCGCGGCGACCGCGAGATTCGCGCGATCGATGTAATTGATCGCGATGGCCAGAAAGGCCAGAAAAATCACTACCCAACGCATTTTGCGCATCGTTTTGTCTCCTCAATGGGCGGCATTTCATTTATTCCGGCTCCTACCGCGATGCCAGCGCGGCGAGCCGTGATTCGAAAAGGGTTCGTGCGCGCGTTCCGCTTTCTCAGGCGGATTCGAGCGCGTCGCGCAGACGTCTTTGCTCGATGTCGAGCTTCAGTTCGCGCGCCAGATCGATGACGGGCTGGAAGCGCCGCACCTTTTTCTCGTCGTGATTGCGCGCGATATCCGCGAGCCGATGCACGAGGAACGGATTCTCGAAACGGTCCCGCACGCTCGCTAGGTAGTCGGCGGCGACTTCGCGCTGGCCGAGCGCCGCGAACACCGGCAGCACTTCGTCGCGCCAGGTTGCTTCGAGCGGATCGCGGAAGGCCGGATCGCGCATCGCGTCGAGCACGGTCATGTCGGCCGCGGCGTCGTTCGTTCTTTCCCGGGCGCGCCAGATTTGCGCGAGCATCGTGTGACCGAGGTTCAGCAGCAGCAGCTTCAGGCGTTCGTAGTGCGCGAGATCGTCGGTGACGACGATGTCTTCGTGCTCGCATGGCAGCGTCATGCCCGCCTGCCGCTCGATCGCCCACAGCGCATACGGCTCGGCAATAGCGCCGACCGGGTGAATCGGCTCGGACACGATCCGGTCGACGAGCGAATTCACCCACACGCAGTGATTCGTCAAATAGTCGAGAAACGCGCTGTCCGCGTTCCAGCCGCGCGCGATCTCGCGGACCAGATCGCGCAGCGTGTCGCCGTTGCGCGAAATCAGTTCGCAGGGAAACAGCGTGATCGCTTGCGCGCCCGCCTGAAAACGCGCGTGCAGCAGCACGGCGAGCTTCGCCGCGAAGCCGCGCGGCGTGCGCTTGCCATCGAGCAGATCGGCGGTGTCTTCGTCGAAGAGGGCGTAACCGGCGTCCGCGGTGTTCGAGACGATCACTTGCACGTCGCGCTTCATGCGTTCGATCAGCAACGGCCAGTCTTCGTTGGCGTGCAGCGCTTCGGTGATGGCGTCGCACTCGACGGTCACATCGACCGTTTCGTCACGGCGGCGGCCGCGAATACGCACCGGATAGCGGCCCGTCGCGCGCAGCGCGTCGATACGCGCGCGGCTGTCTGCGCTCGACGTCGTCTGGACGACGGTGATCTTGCCGAGCGAGCGCGCCGGATCGCGGCGCGCCGCTTCGGCTACGAAAAAGTCCACGTGCGCTTGCAGGAATCGGCTCGTGCCGAACTGAAGAATCGGATTGTTCATGTCGCACTGGCCGATGGGGAAACGGCTCGTCTAGGGAAATCTCGAAGAAATCCTGTTTGGGAACGGTTCCAGATCGCCGCAAAAAAATCGGCCCACCTGGCCTTACCGGATTGCATACTAGTGTCTTGAAATAGAATTGGTCAAGCCACTTGTAAGTCGATCAGGAAAGGCGAATGTCCGCGCTGCGGTGCGTTGGCGCTTTCGCTGATTACAATCCACGTTTTCCCCGAGTCGAAATCAGGAGCCCAGCACGTGAGCGTGAAACCAGCCGAAACGCGCCGCCTCTATCTACAGATCGCCGACAAACTGCGCGCATTGATCGAGCAGCAGGATTTCGCGCCGAACGGCCGTTTGCCGTCGGAGCGCGAACTCGCGCAGACGCTCGGCGTGTCGCGGCCGTCGGTGCGCGAGGCGCTGGTCGCGCTCGAACTGGAAGGGCGCGTCGAGATCCGCATGGGATCGGGCGTGTATATCGTCGCGGCGCCCGCGGCCAAGCCGCCGGCCGATGAAGCCGAACTGGGCGAAAGTCCGATCGAGATCATGAACGCGCGCAGCGTAATCGAGGGCGCGATCGCGGCGGGCGTCGCGCCGTTTGCCAAGCCTAAGGCACTGAAGTCGCTGCGCGCGGTGTACGAAACGATGGCGCGCGAAGTCGAAAACGGACAGGTGCCGATGGCCGCCGACCGCGCGTTCCACATCGCCATTGCGCAGATGACCGGCAACGATGTGCTTGTGCGCACCGTCGGAAGTCTGTACGACGAGCGGCATAGTCCGCTGTCATCGACGCTGCGTGGGCATTTCGAGGGAGAGGAAACGTGGGCGGCCGCGCTGGGTGAGCATCGGGAAATTCTCGAAGCGCTCGAAGCGCGCGACGCGATTCAGGCTCAGGCCGCGATGCAGCGCCACATGCGCCAGTCCGCAGCGCGCCTGATGACAAGACGCAAAGGCTGACCCCGGCGTGCGCACGCGGCGCACACCGATGTCGGGAAGATGACCGCGTCAGCCAGGATAGGCTTCATCGACCTTCAAGCCGGCCAGCTTGAAGATGACGCGCAGTGTCTGCGGCGCGATGTCCCGGCGCGAGGCGAGCGTCGTCAGGACGAAGTCCATCACCTTGGCGTACTTCAGCATCGTCAGGCAAGTTTCGATGTCGGTGGAGCCGTCGCGCATCGACTCGGCGAGACGCAACATCTCCACGGAAATCTCTCGGGCCATTTCCAGTTCGAGCTGCTGCTTTTCGCTCCACGCGGGCATCGCGGTCAGGGCCGCGAGCATGTCCTGAAACTGCTTTTCTGCTTTCTTGTCGGGGATCGCATCCATTGCCGTCCTCTCATGATCATGGCGCCGGCGAGTCGCATTCGCCGCGCTGTGCGTTAGGTGTTACGTAACAAAGCCCACGCGGGTGACGACGCTTCGCGTATCGAGGCGCGGCTTGCTACTGACGTGTTGCTTCTCCGGTGCATCGGTGCGCGCACTGTGGCTGCGCTGTGTCGTCTCTTTCAATGGCCTCATTGTCGGACGATGCACAATTTGTTCCATGCGCGGTGCTACTACGTGTTGCCACGTGCCAGCGAAAGAGCCGGCGGCTGGAACAAGGAGCGTCTTTGCGCTTTTGGGTAAACTTCCCCTTTTGAGACGGCAGAACCAGCGGTTAGCGCACATTCAGCGCGAACATGCTCCGCATTTTTAATCAACACACCTTCACGATGACCAGGAAGTCTTCCGCGTCGGCTCCGGGCACGCCCGACCCCTCCGCAAAACATGAGATCCGTCCAGGGCAGTCCATCGAACTGCTGAAGGAACTCCACATCCTCACGCGCGACGGCAAAATGAATCAGGACAGCCGCCGCAAACTGAAACAGGTCTATCACCTGTATCAATTCATCGAACCGCTGCTCGCCGACGTGCATGCGCGCCAAGGGGCCGTATCGCTCGTGGACCATGGCGCGGGTAAGTCGTATCTTGGGTTCATTCTCTACGATCTCTTCTTCAAGACTCTGCGCGATCGGTCACACATCTTTGGAATCGAGACGCGTGAAGAGCTCGTGAAAAAATCGGAGGAATTGGCGGCACGCCTCGGGTTTACCGGGATGTCGTTTCTGAATCTGTCGGTGGCCGAATCAATTGATTCGGATCGTTTGCCGGAGTCGGTCGATATCGTCACGGCGCTGCACGCATGCAACACCGCCACCGACGACGCCATCCACTTCGCTCTGCAAAAGAATGCGAAGTGCATCGTCGTGGTGCCGTGCTGTCAGGCAGAAGTGGCCACGGTATTACGCAAGAACAAGGGGCATTCGCTCGCGAAGAACGTGCTGACGGAAATGTGGCGGCATCCGCTGCATACGCGCGAATTCGGCAGTCAGATTACGAACGTGCTGCGTTGCCTGCAACTCGAATCGCACGGTTATCAGGTGAGCGTGACGGAACTCGTCGGATGGGAGCATTCCATGAAGAACGAGCTGATCGTTGCGCAATTCAAGGACTTGCCGCGCGGCCGCCCGGCGCAACGGCTGTCGGATGTGCTCGAAACGCTGGGTCTGGATGAACTGCGCGAACGCTTCTTCACGCCCGCGCACTGATCAGGGTTTGCGCATCCACGCGTCGAAGCCGTCGTGCCCGAGACGGCGCAGCGTTTCGATATTGCGTTCGTAAATGTCGGATGCATCGGGAAATGCATCGACCGCGCGATCGATACTCGCTTCGCGCAACAGATGAAAGATCGGATACGGCGCGCGATTCGTGTAGTTGTCGATATCGTCGGGCGCGGTGCCTTCGAACCGATAGTGCGGATGGAAGCTCGCAATCTGCAACTCGCCCGCGAGCCCCATGTCGCCGAGCAGACGTTCGGCGAAGAAGAGGGCGTCGTTATAGTCGGTGAAATCGGCGAATGCGTGCGGCGTGATGAAGAGCGTCGTGTCGATTGTTTCGGCATCGGTCTCTTTCAGCAGACGCAGTTCGTCCGCGAGTTCGACAACGAGATCGTCGACGCCACGCGCGTCGCTCACCACGTAGCGAATCTGTTTTTTGACATGCACGCTCTTCGCGAACGGGCACAAGTTGAGACCGATCACCGCGCGGGTGAGCCAGTGCTGAGTCGCCGCGATCACGTCATCGCGGATGCTGCCTTGAGTCATGAATCGTCCTGTTTGCGATGCCCGCCGCACGCCGCGTCGATCAAGCTACGCGCGATGCGCGGCGCGGCGAGCAGCGGACCGGAGCCCGGGCCGTAAGTCTGGCTCGTTGCATAGATGCCGTCGACCAGCAACGCGAGCGACTCGGCCAGTTCGACGGCATTATCCGCTCCCGCCGCCGTCGATATCTCGACTAAGCGCGTCATCAGATATTTTTTGTTGTGATCGACCGATTGCCGGGCCGGATGCGCGGGATCGCCGAATTCGCACGCGATGTTCACGAACGGGCAACCGCGATAATCCGGCGCGGACGCGCGCTTCACGAGATCTTCGAGCGCCTGGATCAACTGTTTGGCCGGCGCGTCCGGATGTTTCGCCACGCTCGCCTCGAAGCGCCGCCGGAAGCCTTCGTCCATGCGTTCCAGATACGCGACCACGAGATCGTCTTTCGACGCAAAGCGCCGGTACAGGCTCATTTTGTTGACGCCCGCGCGCTCCACGACGGCATCGACGCCGATCGCGCGGACGCCGTCGCGATAGAACAACGCTTCCGCGGCATCGAGCAGTTGCTCCTGCGCGGTGGCGCCGTCGGTGCGGACGCTGCGTGGCGCGCGGGCTTTCGCCGGCTCACTGGATGATCGTGTCAAAGTTGTTTCCTCAAAAAGCTGCTGCATACTTGACATGTTACCGATCGGTAACTAAGCTCGCAACTCTGATGTGACTGAGTGGTAACGTCGCAGGTACAAATCGAACGGAACGGAGCAGCGATGAATTGGGTAGCGAGACGGCTGAACGGCCGGATACATTACGGCTGGGTCGCGGTGGGCGTCGTGTTTTTCGTTTTGCTGGCCGCCGCGGGCACGCGCGCGACGCCGAGTGTCATGATGCTGCCGCTGGAAAAGCAGTTCGGCTGGTCGCGCAGCACGATTTCGCTCGCCATTTCGATCAATCTGGCGCTTTACGGCCTCGCCGGCCCGTTCGCGGCAGCCGCCATGCAGCGTTTCGGCGTGCGTCCCACGGTGCTCGCGGCGCTCGCGACGCTGGCGGCGGGCGTCGGTTTGTCGTCGATGATGACCGAGCCGTGGCAAATGGTGCTGATCTGGGGCGTGATGGTCGGCAGCGCGACGGGCGTCGCGGCGCTCACGCTGTCGGCGACCATCGTCAACCGCTGGTTCACCACGCATCGCGGCCTGGCCATGGGCATTCTCACCGCGAGTTCCGCGACCGGCCAGCTCGTGTTCCTGCCGTTCCTCGCGTCCTTGTCGGAGCATTTCGGCTGGCGTCCGGTGGTGTTCGTCGTGGCGGGCGCGGCGGCGATCGTGCTGCCGCTCGTCGCGTGGCTCTTGCCCGAACGTCCGGCGGATATGTCGCTGCGTCCTGTCGGTGAAACCGCCGAAATGCCGCCGGGCGTCGTTCCCGCGCCAAAGAATCCGATCAAGCTCGCGTTCGGCACGCTTGCCACGGCCAGCAAGACGCGCGATTTCTGGCTGCTCTTCTTCAGCTTCTTCGTCTGCGGCGCGAGCACGAACGGTTACGTCGGCACGCATCTGATCGCAATGTGCTCCGACTACGGCATGACGCAAGTGCAGGGCGCGACGCTGCTCGCCGCCATGGGCGTCTTCGACCTGTTCGGCACGACGCTCTCCGGCTGGCTGTCGGACCGCTTCAACGCGCGCGTGCTGCTGTTCTGGTACTACGGTTTGCGCGGGCTGTCGCTGATCTATCTGCCGTATGCGTTCGGCATCGACTTCTTCGGCTTGCCGCTGTTCGCCGTGTTCTACGGTCTCGACTGGATCGCCACCGTGCCGCCGACCGTGCGCCTCGCGACCGATGTCTACGGCAAGGAATCGGCGCCCATCGTGTTCGGCTGGATCGTGGCGGGCCATCAACTTGGCGCGGCGTTCGCGGCGTTGGGCGGCGGCATGCTGCGCTCGAGCCTCGGCAGCTACACCATCGCGACGATGATCTCCGGCGGCCTGTGCCTCGTTGCGGCGCTCACGGTGCTGCGCATCAATCGCGCGGGCCGCTCGATGGGCGTGGCTGCGACCTGAGTTTCTGCTTGCCCGGCTCTGCGCGCCTGCGCGAGCTTGGTTATCCTTGTGGCCTCGAAACGGCGCGCATCCTGGCTGGTGCGCGCCGTTTGTCTTTCAACCGCCAACGAGGACAAAACATGACCGCGAAACCCGCTCCGACCGATGTCGACATCCACGAACTGATCGCCGGCCGCTGGAGCCCGCGCGCCTTTTCCGACCGGCCGGTCGAGCGCGCGCAGTTGCGTCGTTTGCTGGAAGCGGCGCGCTGGGCGCCGTCGTCGAACAATCTGCAGCCGTGGCGTTTCATCGCGTTCGATCGCCATCGCGACGAAGCCGCATTCAAGCGCGCGTTCGACACGCTCGCGCCGTCGAATCAGAAGTGGAATGTGAGCGTGCCGCTGCTCGTCTGCGTGACTGCGGCGACGCTCACGCCGAAGGGCGAAGCGAACCGCACCGCCACTTACGACACCGGCGCGGCCGCGATGGCGCTCGTCCTGCAGGCTCACGCGCTGGGTCTCGCGACGCATCAGATGGGCGGGTTCGATCGCGACGCGTTCCGGCAGGCGTTCTCGATTCCCGAAGACGTGCAGATCATCGCGATGATCGCTATCGGCCATCACGGCGATGCGAGTCAGCTCGACGAAACGCTGCGCGAGCGCGAAGCCGCGCCGCGTGCGCGCAAGACACTCGCCGAGACCGTGTTCGATGGCGGCTGGGACAAGTCGTTCGACTGAACGGCGCTCGCTCGGTCTTCCTCAGTCCTCGTCCGCGGCCGACAGCGGACGGGCGACATCTTCGAGCGATTTGCGCTCGGCCGCGACGCCCCAGATGCCCGCGACGACCGCTGCCGCGATCATCAGCACCGAGCCGATCAGATAGCCCACGAAGACGGCGCCGCGTTCGTGGGTGTCGATCAGATGCCCGAAAAGCGTCGGCCCGATGATGCCGCCGAGCGCCGTGCCGAACGCGTAGAACACGGCGATTGCGAGCGCGCGGATTTCGAGCGGGAAAGTTTCGCTGACGGTCAGATAAGCCGAACTCGCCGCCGCCGACGCGAAGAAGAAAATCACCATCCACGCGATGGTTTGCGTCGTCACGGTGAGCATGCCCTGCATGAACATCCAGCCGCTGATGGTCAGCAGCACACCTGACATCGCATAAGTGAACGCGATCATGCGGCGCCGGCCGAGCACGTCGAAAAGTTTGCCGAGCAGCACCGGACCTAAGAAATTGCCTGCCGCGAACGGCAACACATACCAGCCGATGTGATCGCCGGGCACGTGATAGAAGTCCGTCAGCACGAGCGCGTAGGTGAAGAAGATCGCGTTATAGAAGAACGCCTGCGCCGTCATCAGCACGAGCCCGACGAGCGAGCGGCTGCGGTGCGCCTTGAACAGCGAATGCACGACCTCGCGCAGCGGCGTGTGCCCGCGCGCATGCAGACGCAGCGGCTTGATGGGCGTATCGGGAATCTCGACGCCATGCTGACGAAAGTGCGCCTCGATCTCTTCGACCACTTCCTTCGCTTCGTCCGCGCGGTCGTGCGTGATGAGCCAGCGCGGGCTCTCCGGCACCCACATCCGCATGAAGAGAATGCTGAGTCCGAGCACCGCGCCGATCAGAAAGCAGGCGCGCCAGCCCCAGTCCGGCGGAAGCAGGCCGGGATCGAGCAGCACGAGCGAGCCCGCCGCGCCGATCCCCGCGCCGATCCAGAACGTGCCGTTGATCGCGAGATCGGTCCAGCCGCGCAGGCGGGCGGGCGTGAACTCCTGGATCGTCGAGTTGATCGCCGTGTATTCCCCGCCGATGCCCGCGCCCGTGAGAAAGCGGAACAGTACGAAGCTCGCGAGATTCCACGAAAACGCCGTCGCGGCGGTCGCTGCCACATAAAGAAAAAGCGTGATGAAAAACAGCTTGCGACGCCCGAGCCTGTCGGTGAGCCAGCCGAAGCCGAGCGCGCCGAGCACGGCGCCCGCGATATACGCGCTGCCCGCGATCCCGACATCGGCGTTGGAAAACTGCAGCACCGCGCTCGTCTTGAGCGCGCTCGCGACCGCGCCCGCGAGCGTGACCTCGAGCCCGTCGAGCAGCCAGGTGACGCCGAGCGCCGCCACGATCAGCGTGTGAAAACGTCCCCACGGCAGACGGTCGAGCCGTCCGGGCAGATCGGTTTCGATGATGCCGGAGTGGCCGCTGGCCGGGTCGCCCGAACGGCGCGCTGATGACGTGACGGTTTCGCTCATACGGGGGCGGATACGCCTTAAAGGGTGGCAAAAATTGCCTACTCGGAGAGCAAGTTGCGTTCCGCTTTTGTCGCATGAACCCGGCGGTTTAAAAATAGCGGAAGCGCGGTTGATGTGGGCTTCTGAACGTGTTAAAAACGCCGTCCATGTCCGAATGCGGCCTGTTCCACGGCGCCGCCCCTGCACCATGAATTTTTGCGCGATCGATTTCGGCACGTCGAATTCTGCTGTCGCCCTGCCCGATGGCCTGTCGATCCGGCTGGCGCCCGTCGAAGGCGACGCGACCACGCTGCCCACCGCGGTCTTCTTCAACACCGACGAGAATAACCAGTCCTACGGCCGCGCGGCTCTGGAGGCGTATATCGACGGCTTCGACGGCCGTCTTATGCGTTCGATGAAGAGCATTCTCGGCTCGGCGCTCGCGGACACCACCACTGATCTCGGCGACGGCTCCGCGATCAAATACACCGACGTCATCACGCTCTTTCTGCAGCATCTGAAACAGAAGGCGCAGGCGATCGCGCCCGAGCCGCTCACGCGCGCGGTGCTCGGCCGCCCCGTGTTTTTCGTCGACGACGATCCGCGCGCCGATCGCATGGCGCAAAAGCAGCTCGAAGCGTGCGCGCACGCGATCGGACTGCGCGAGATCCACTTTCAGTACGAACCGATCGCCGCGGCCTTCGACTACGAGGCGTCGCTGAGCGAAGAGGGCCTCGTGCTGGTCGCGGATATCGGCGGCGGTACGTCGGACTTTTCACTCGTGCGTGTGGGTCCCGAGCGCGCGCGGCATCTCGATCGCAAGGGCGACGTGCTCGCGCATCACGGCGTGCACGTGGCGGGGACGGATTTCGACCGCCGCGTCGAGCTCGCGACCGTGCTGCGCGAACTCGGCTATCAGTCGCTCGATCCGCAGGGCCGCGAAGTGCCGAGCCGCGTCTATTTCGACCTCGCGACGTGGCATCTGATCAACACCGTCTACACGCCCAAGCGCGTGAGCGAACTGCAACTGATGCGCCATCTTTATCCGGAAGTGCGTCATCACGACCGGCTGATGCGCGTCGTCGATCGCCGGCTCGGCCACGCGCTCACGGCGCACGCGGAAGAAGCAAAGATCGACGTTTCGGCGGGCGGCACGACCGAAATCGACATGGAAGAGGTGGAAGAAGCGCTGCGCGTGGCCTTCGACGAAGCGCAACTGATCGACGCGGGCGCGGAAGAGACGCGGCGCATCGTCGAGGCGGCGCGCGAGACGATCAAGCGCGCGGGCGTGGCGGAGACGGACGTGGGCGCCGTCTATTTCACCGGCGGCACGACGGGGCTGCGGTTTCTGTCGGAAGCCTTGTCGGCGGCATTTCCGGCCGCGCGCCCGGTTTTCGGCGACCGTCTCGCCAGCGTGGCGAAGGGCCTCGGCATCTACGCGCAGCGCGTGTTCGTCTAGATTCGTCCGAACGCCGCATCCGCCGACGCCTGAAAACAAAAAACCCCGCCGAAGCGGGGTTTTTTCATACGAATTCGAGCGGACCTTAGGCCGGCTTGATGTTCGCGGCTTGCTTGCCCTTCGGGCCCGTCTTCACTTCATAGGTAACCTTTTGGTTTTCCTGAAGCGTCTTGAAGCCTTCGATGCGGATTTCCGAGAAGTGCGCGAACAGATCTTCGCCGCCGCCATCCGGAGTGATGAAGCCAAAGCCCTTTGCGTCATTGAACCACTTGACGGTACCGGTTTCCATGTTACTTGTTCCAAAAAAATTGATGAATAAGGCCGAGGCCCGAGGCGCGGAAAATCAAGGAAGGGGCAATGGGACCAACCGGAGTACCGTGATGGCGAACTACGAAAGACCAATTCACTCGCCACTTGAAATCCTGCAAGAAGGTTTATACGGCGAAACGATTTCCCGGTCAAATAATATCCGACAACTCTGAAGGGATTTTTTTAAGATAAGCAAAAATCGCCCAGAAATCTTACATTTTCATTTCAAATTTGCGCATGAAAAGTCAAAAAAACGCGAATTTCGCAGCAGTGGACACTGCAATCGAAAGGTGCAACCGGTAAACTACCCGCCGAATTTGGCGGTTGCGCCAATTGCCGTCTCGGCTCGGACCAGCGGGAACGTTTTTCGCAACCGATCGCGACCGCGGCAGGGTTGGCCGCACGCGAGGCGCGCGCGGCGCGAGACACTGGAGAAGAAGTTGAAAAGTTCGATACAGAGAAATATCGGCCCGATGGCGTTGTTGCTGACCGGGCTCGGGTCCATCATCGGTTCAGGCTGGCTCTTCGGGGCGTGGAAGGCCGCCAAGATCGCGGGGCCGGCGGCGATCGTCGCGTGGGTGATCGGTGCTGTCGTCATTCTGGCGATCGCGCTGACCTATGCCGAACTCGGCGCGATGTTCCCCGAATCCGGCGGCATGGTGCGCTATGCGCGCTATTCGCACGGCGCGCTCGTCGGCTTCATCAGCGCGTGGGCGAACTGGATTGCGATCGTGTCCGTCATTCCGATCGAAGCGGAAGCGTCGATCCAGTACATGAGCACCTGGCCGTATGACTGGGCGCATGCGCTCTTCGTCAACGAATCGCTGACGCCGACGGGCCTCGTGCTCTCGGCGCTGCTCGTGATCGTCTACTTCATGCTGAACTACTGGGGCGTGAAGGTGTTCGCGCGCGCCAATTCCGCGATCACGATCTTCAAGTTCCTGATTCCGGGCGCGACCATCGCCGGTCTCATCTTCACCGGCTTTCACGCCGAGAACTTCGGCACGACGTCGGCGTTCGCGCCGTACGGATGGCCTGCGGTGCTCACGGCCGTGGCGACGAGCGGCATCGTGTTCAGCTTCAACGGCTTCCAGAGCCCGGTGAATCTGGCCGGCGAGGCGCGTAATCCGGCGCGCAGCGTGCCGTTCGCGGTGATCGGCTCGATTCTGCTGGCGCTCGTGATCTACGTGCTGCTGCAGATCGCGTATATCGGCGCGGTGAATCCCGCCGACGTGGCCAAGGGCTGGTCGCACTTCAACTTCGCGTCGCCGTTCGCGGAACTGGCGCTCGCGCTCAACCTGAACTGGCTCGCGATTCTGCTTTACATCGATGCGTTCGTCAGCCCGAGCGGCACCGGCACGACCTACATGGCAACGACCACGCGCATGATCTACGCGATGGAGCGCAACGGCACGATGCCGAAAATGTTCGGCAACGTGCATCCGTTCTACGGCGTGCCGCGTCAGGCGATGTGGTTCAACCTGCTCGTCGCGTTCATCTTCCTGTTCTTTTTCCGCGGCTGGAGTTCGCTCGCGGCGGTGATTTCGGTCGCGACCGTCATTTCCTACCTCACCGGTCCCGTCAGCCTGATGGCGCTGCGCCGCGCGGCGACGGACCTGGACCGCCCGCTCAAATTGCCGATGATGGGCGTGATCGCGCCGTTCGCGTTCGTGTGCGCGTCGCTGGTGCTGTTGTGGGCGAAGTGGCCGCTGACGGGCGAAATCATTCTGCTGATGGTCGTCGCGCTGCCCGTGTACTTTTACTTCCAGCGCAAGACGGGCTTCACCGGCTGGGGCCGCGATCTGAAGGCGGCGTGGTGGCTGGTCGCCTATTTGCCGACTATGGCGGTGATGTCGCTGATCGGCAGCAAGGACTTCGGCGGTAACGGAACGTTGCCGTACGGCTGGGACATGGCAGCCGTCGCGATACTCGCGCTGATTTTCTACTACTGGGGCGTGCACACGGGCTATCGCACCAAATATCTCGACGAACGCGAAAGCACCGACGACATTCTTCACGAAGTCGGCGCCTGAGCGTCGCGTGCGCTGAAAGAACCCGCTGGAAAGCCCGCCTGAGCGATCAGGCGGGCTTTTTCGTTATGCGTCGGCGAAAACGTAGTTCGTCATCGCGAGCGCGCGCTGGAACGTGCCGAGCGACTGAATGCCGAGCCGATAGTCGTCCGCCGCCGCGCCGAGCGCGCTGAAAACAGGCAGCAGATGCTCGTCGGTCGGATGCATCAGCGCGGCATGCGGCGCGCGCGTCCGATAGTCGAGGAGGGCGTCGATATCGCGTTCGGTCAGGCGTTGCTCGAACCAGTCGGTGAACTCGTTCACGCGGGGATCGGCGTCTTCCGGGCGGGCGCTAAAGTCCGCCATGCGCAGATTGTGCGTGATCTGCCCCGAACCGACGATCATTACGCCGTCATCTCGCAAATCCCGTAATGCCCGTCCGATCCGGTAATGATGCGCGGCGTCGAGGCGCGGCTGGATGGAAAGCTGCGCGACTGGCACGTCGGCGTCCGGAAACATCAGCAGCAGCGGCACCCACGCGCCGTGATCGAGGCCGTGCTCCGTCGTCGCGGCGGCGATGCCTTGGGAGACGAGCGAGGCGGCGGCGCGTCGTGCCAGATCGGGCGCACCCGGGGCGGGATAACGCAGCTCGTAGAGCGCGCGCGGGAATCCGTAGAAATCGTGGATCGTCTCCGGCCGTTCGGCGATGCTCGCAACCGGCTGCGCGGTGCCCCAGTGGGCCGACAGCATCAGAATGGCGCGAGGACGCGGCAGCGTCTGCGCAAGCGTCGCGAATTCGGCGGACGGCATCGACGGATCGATAGGCAGCGTCGGCGCGCCGTGGGAAATGAAAACGGTAGGCAGTCGGCTCATGGCGGCAATATTCCTGTGGGAGTTGCCATCAATGTAGGGCCGCGACGCGCGTTGATAAACGGCTGCATCGGCAACGAATTGTGTCGTCGTTGTTGCTAATTGCCGCGCTTAGCTGCTTTGGTCACTTTCGCTGCGCAAGCCCTGCCACGCGGACGCGACCGGCAGCGCCAAACCAAACAGATCGATTACGCGCGCGACCGTGTGATCGACCATTTCGTCGATGGTCGCGGGCTTGTGATAGAACGCCGGCAGTGGCGGAAAGATCACGCCACCCATCTCAGTGACGGCCGTCATATTGCGCAGATGCGCGAGGTTGAACGGCGTTTCGCGCACAAGCAGCACGAGGCGGCGGCGCTCTTTGAGCACGACGTCGGCGGCGCGGGTGATGAGATTGTCGGAGAGACCGTGCGCGACGCTCGCAAGCGTGCGCATGGAACAGGGCGCGACGATCATGCCGTCGGTCGAAAAGGAGCCCGAAGCGATGCTCGCGCCGACGTCGCGCACGCTATGGACGACGTCCGCCAACGCGTGCACGGTGGCGCGGTCGAGATCGAGTTCGTGCTGAATATTGAGCCAGCCGGCGCTGGAGACAAGCAGATGCGTCTCGACGCCGCCCAGCCGGCGCAGCGTCTCGAGCAGACGCACGCCGTAGATGGCGCCCGTTGCTCCGGTCATCGCGACGATGAGCCGTCGCCTGGCGCCAGCGGGCGTGGTCACGGAAAGGAAACTTAAGCGGCGGCGAAGAGCTGTTGCAGCTCACCCGATTGATACATCTCCATCATGATGTCCGAACCGCCGATGAACTCGCCGTTCACGTAAAGCTGCGGAATGGTCGGCCAGTTGGAGAATTCCTTGATGCCCTGACGGATGCCGTCGTCTTCGAGCACGTTGACGGTCGTGATCTGATCGACGCCGCAGGCCTTGAGCACCTGGATCGCGCGGCCCGAGAAGCCGCACATCGGGAATTGCGCCGTGCCCTTCATGAAAAGGACGACGGGGTTCGAGGCGACGATTTGCTTGATGCGTTCTTGCGTATCCATGGCGTTCCTGCGCGTGTATGTCGGAGGGGACTAATGATTGAAATGATAGCGGATTTCCCTTCGACGGGCTGACCACGCCCGGTCGTTCAGGCCGTGAAGCGTCCGCCGGAGCAGCGTTCGATGCCGGCGAGATCGCGCATCGAGCGGACATCGCTGAAGCCGCGCGCCGCGAGCAGCCGGCGTACCGCGTCCGACTGATCGTAGCCGTGCTCGATCCATAGCGCGCCGCCGCTCGCGAGCAGAAACGGCGCGGTCTCGATGATCGCGCGGATGGCCGAGAGGCCGTCGGCATCGTCGGTGAGCGCGCCGCGCGGCTCGAAGCGCAGATCGCCCTGATCGAGATGAGGGTCGTCGCTCGCGATATACGGCGGATTGCTGACGATTGCCTCGAACCGCAGCGACGGGTCGATGTTCGCGGTCCAGTCGCTTTCCACCAGCGTGATCGGGCCGCCGGTGCGCTCAGGGGCGAGCAAGGTCTGCGCATTGCCGCGCGCGACGTCGAGTGCCGCCGGCGAACGATCGACGGCCCACACGCGCGCATCGGGCCGCGCATGCGCGATCGACACCGCGATCGCGCCGGTTCCTGTGCCGAGGTCGAGCACGCGTGCGCCCGGCGTCCCGGCGATGGCGTCGAGCGTCAGTTCCACGAGCAATTCGGTTTCCGGACGCGGAATCAGCACGTCCGGCGTGACGGCGAAATCCAGGCCGAAGAATTCGCGCTTGCCGGTCAGTTGCGCGATCGGTTCGCCCGCCGTGCGCCGCGCGGCGAGCGCTTCGAAACGCGCGACGCAATCGGCATCGAGCGCCTCGTGATCGCGCGTGATCAACTCCGTGCGCCGCCAGCCGAGCACGTGCATCAACAGAATGCGCGCTTCGAGCGGCGGCAGTCCGGACGCCCGCAGCAATTCGGCCGCAGTGCTCACTCCGCTTCCCCGAGCGCGGCGAGCTGCTCGGCCTGATGCTCGGACACGAGCGCGCCGATAAGCTCGTCGATATCGCCGTCCATGATGTATTCGAGCTTGTACAACGTCAGGTTGATGCGGTGATCCGTCATGCGCCCCTGCGGAAAGTTGTACGTGCGGATGCGCTCGGAGCGGTCGCCCGAACCGATCAGGCTCTTGCGCGTCGCCGCTTCCTTCGCGTGCTGCTCGTGATACTGCTTGTCCTTGATGCGCGCGGCGAGCACCTTGAGCGCGCGGTCCTTGTTCTTGTGCTGCGAGCGGTCGTCCTGACATTCGACGACGATGCCCGTCGGCATGTGCGTGACGCGCACCGCCGAATCCGTCTTGTTGATGTGCTGGCCGCCCGCGCCCGACGCGCGGAACGTGTCGATACGCAAATCCGCCGGATTGATCACGACTTCGCTGATTTCATCGGCTTCCGGCATCACCGCGACCGTGCACGCGGACGTGTGGATGCGCCCCTGCGTTTCGGTCGCCGGCACGCGCTGCACGCGATGTCCGCCCGATTCGAACTTGAGCCGCGAGAACGCGCCTTGCCCCGCGATGCGCACGATCACTTCCTTGTAGCCGCCCAGATCCGACACGCTTTCCGACATGGTCTCGGCGGTCCAGCGGTTGCGCTCCGCATAACGCAGATACATGCGCAGCAGATCGCCCGCGAACAGCGCCGATTCGTCGCCGCCCGTGCCCGCGCGGATTTCGATGAAGATGTTGCGCTCGTCGTTCGGGTCCTTCGGCAGCAGCATCGTCTGCAAGTCGCTTTCGATCTTCGCCATGCGCTCGCGTGCCTCGCCGATTTCCTCTTCGGCGAAATCGCGCATCGACGGATCGGACAGCAGTTCCTGCGCGGTGGCTTCGTCGGCGAGCGCCTGACGCCAGAGCACGTATTGCTCGACGATCGGACTGATTTCCGCGTGCTCGCGCGTGAGCTTGCGGTATTGGTCCATATCGGACGTCACGTCCTCGCGGCTCAACAGTTCGTTGAGATCGACCTGCCTTCTTGCAAGCTGGTCGAGCTTGCTTTGCATGCTCGTTTTCATCGGGCGGAAATGGCGCGGCGAGCGCCAGGAATTACTGAAATCGGGGAAGCTTCCGCGCGGGGCGCGGAGCATTTGAGAATAGCAAAAGGAAGGCCGCTAACGGTCCGACGAATTCGACGGATCGGACGACGAGCCGTGGCGGTAGAAGCCGCTCATCAGGTCGATGAGCTGGCTGCGCTCCTCGCTGCTCGCGCGGTTGAGCGCGTGCGTGGGACCGTGGATCAGCTTGTTGGTGAGCGACTGCGAGAGCGCTTCGAGCACGGCGGCGGGATCGTCGCCACGCAGGAGCATCTTGCGGGCGCGGTCGAGTTCGGCGCGGCGCAGCGCGTCCGCTTGCGTATGCATGTGACGGATCACCGGCACGATGCTGCGCGCATCCAGCCACTGCATGAAGTTCTGCACGCGCGTCTCGATGATGGCTTCCGCCTGCGCGACGGCCGCCTGACGCGACGCGTTGCCTTCGCGGACGATCGCGCCGAGATCGTCGACGGTATAGAGGAATACGTCGTGCAGATTGCCGACTTCCGGCTCGATGTCGCGCGGCACGGCGAGATCGACCATGAAAATGGGCCGATGGCGGCGCGCCCGCACCGCGCGTTCGACCGCACCGAGACCGATGATCGGCAGGGTGGACGCCGTGCACGACACGATGATGTCGAACTCGTGCATGCGCGCGGGCAGTTCGGACAGCGGAATTGCGCGGCCGTTGAAGCGACCGGCGAGCTTTTCGCCGCGCTCGGCCGTGCGATTCGCGACGACCAGTTCACGCGGATTCTGCGCGGCGAAATGCGTGGCGCAGAGTTCGATCATTTCGCCCGCGCCGATAAACAGCACGCGCTGGCCGGAAATATTCTCGAAGATGCGCTGCGCGAGGCGCACGGCGGCGGCGGCCATCGACACCGACTGCGCGCCGATTTCGGTGGTCGTGCGCACTTCCTTCGCAACAGCGAACGTGCGCTGGAACAACTGATTCAGATAAGTGCCGAGCGCGCCGGCTTCGGACGCGGTACGCACCGCATCTTTCATTTGTCCAACGATTTGCGTTTCACCAAGGACCATCGAGTCGAGCCCCGATGCGACGCGGAACGCGTGCCGCACGGCTTCCGACTGCGGCAGCGCATACACGTGCGGCGCAAGCTCGGGAACGGCGATGCCGTGATACTTCGACAGCCACTGAATAGCGGCTTCGCGGGCGGCGTTGTCGTCCGTGGCGCAGTACAGTTCAGTGCGGTTGCAGGTCGAGAGGATCGCCGCTTCCGGCGAGACTTTCGCGAGCGGCCCGAGCCACAGGTCCTTCAATGCGCCCAGCGCGGGCTTGAGCTGTTCGAGCGGAAACGCCACGCGTTCGCGCAGGGCGACAGGCGCAGTGTGGTGGTTGATTCCGATCGTGAGGAGCTGCATTGTTTTGGACGATGCGTTCGGTCTAAGCCGATGGCCTTTCAGATAGCCCAATATTATAGCGTTTCGCGTATTTCTTCATTTATAGGTGCTATTTGGGGGCGGACTACGGCTTTCGCACCGTCGAGCCTTGCCTGGCATGGGGAAAGCTGCCGTTCGGCCGGCAATCTCGGTCGCGGCGGATCGCCACACCGGGTCCGTCACTTTTGGTACGCCGCCTCGAAAACGCGCGATCTTGCCATCGCCAAATCCGGCCCCTAAACTCATCCGCTTACCTTTTTCGCTGTCGAGCCGGACTCAGCATGCCACTTTTCCCGAGCGCGGTACTTTCCGGACCCTCGAACCCGACGGAGCACAGCCGCTGATGGGCTGGACCGGACTGATTTTTCTGGGCGCCGTGATCGGCGCGTCGAGCTGGTGGCTGCATCCGCTGCGGCGCGCGGGACGCGTCGGCCGTGGCCCGGCGGGGCGCATCTGGACGGCGATCGCGGCTGGCATACTGGCGACGATCGTCGCGCGCATGGTCGGCAATATCATCGACGTGTATCACGACGGCGATACGCTCGAATGGCTCGCGTGCGCGCTGTTCGCGCTCCTCGTCGTGACGACGACGGTCGCACTGGCGGCGCGCCGCTAGGCTTTTTTCCTGGCGGACGGCGGGTGATCCTCGCCGTCCGCCGTGCAACTCGTGCTCCACGTGCATTAAGTGCATTACATGCCCCACGCGGGCTTTCAAGCAGGTGACTCCATGAACGATCGCATCGCCAATCCGGGTACGCCCGAGCCCGCCACCTTCGCCCGTCGCATCGAGTCGCTGCGCGGCCAGATGGCGCGCGAAAACCTCGCTGCCGTGCTCATTCCGTCCGCCGATCCGCATCTGTCCGAATATTTGCCGGAGCGCTGGCAAGGGCGTCAGTGGCTCTCGGGCTTCACCGGCTCGGTCGGCACGCTCGTCGTCACGGCGGATTTCGCGGGCGTCTGGGTCGACAGCCGCTACTGGACGCAGGCCGAAGCGCAACTCGCCGGCACCGGCATCGTGCTCATGAAGATGACGGGCGGCCAGCTGACGGCGCCGCACATCGACTGGCTCGCGGAAAACGTGCCGTCGGGCGCAGTCGTCGCGGTCGATGGCAGCGTGCTAGGCGTTGCGGCGGCGCGCGCGTTGTCCGATGCGCTCACGGCGCGCGGCATCGTCCTGCGCACGGATCTCGACGTGCTGGACGGCGTGTGGCCCGCGCGGCCCGGGCTGCCGGACGCGCCCGTCTACGAACACGCCGCGCCGCATGCAAGCGTCGCGCGCGCGGACAAGCTCGCAAAAGTGCGCGAAACGATGCGCGCGAAGGGCGCGCAGTGGCACTTCGTCTCCACGCTCGACGATCTCGCGTGGATCTTCAATCTGCGCGGCGCCGACGTGACCTACAACCCGGTTTTCGTCGCGCATGCGCTGATCGGGCTGGATGACGCCGTTGTCTTCGTCGGCGACGGCAAGGTTCCGGCGGCGCTGGCCGAATCGCTCGCGCGCGACGGCGTGCGGATCGCGCCTTACGCCGACGCGCCGCGCGCGCTCGCGTCGCTGGCCTCGGGCGCCACGTTGCTGATCGACCCGCGCCGCATCACGCACGGTTTGCTGGAGCGCGTGCCGTCGACGGTGAAGGTGGTCGAGGCGGTGAATCCGTCGACCTTCGCGAAGTCGCGCAAGACCGCCGCCGAGGCCGAGCACATCCGCGCAACGATGGAGCAGGACGGCGCGGCGCTCGCCGAATTCTTCGCGTGGTTCGAAGAGGCGCTCGGGCGCGAACGCATCACGGAGCTGACCATCGACGAAAAGCTGACTGCCGCGCGCGCACGCCGGCCGGGCTTCGTCACGCTGTCCTTCGGCACGATTGCGGGCTTCAACGCCAACGGCGCGATGCCGCATTACCGCGCGACCGAGGCGTCGCATGCGGTGATCGAAGGCAACGGGCTCTTGCTGATCGATTCGGGCGGTCAATATCTGAGCGGTACGACGGACATCACGCGCGTTGTGCCCATCGGCGAGATCACGGCGGAGCATCGGCGCGATTTCACGATCGTGCTGAAAGGCACGATGGCGCTGTCGCGCGCGCGTTTTCCGCGCGGCATCCGCTCGCCGATGCTCGATTCGATCGCGCGCGCGCCGATCTGGGAAGCGGGCGCGGACTACGGTCACGGCACGGGCCACGGCGTCGGCTACTTCCTGAACGTGCACGAAGGCCCGCAGGTGATCTCGCACTACGCGCCCGCCGAGCCGTGGACGGCGATGGAAGAGGGCATGATCACGTCGATCGAGCCGGGCATCTACCGGCCGGGCAAGTGGGGCATCCGAATCGAAAATCTCGTGATGAATCAGGCCGCGGGCAAAACCGAATTCGGCGATTTCCTCGAATTCGAGACGCTGACGCTGTGCCCGATCGATACGCGCTGCATCGAGTTGTCGCTGCTGCGCGAGGACGAGCGCGCGTGGCTGAACGCGTATCACGAAACGGTGCGGCGGCGCGTGTCGCCGCATGTGTCGGGCAAGGCGCTGGCGTGGCTCGAGGCGCGGACCCAGGCGATTTAAAGCGAGACGTTTATGACTCAGACGGCTGTGATCGTGATCGACGTGCAGCAGATGTTCTTCGGCGGCGCGAAACCCGCGTATCGCGCCGCCGAGGTCATCGACGGAATCAACCGGCTCACGGCAGCGGCGCGGCGTGCGGACGCGCCGGTATTCATCGTCCAGCACGAGAGCGACGCGAACGGACCGCTTGCGCGCGGCAGCGACGGCTGGCAATTGCCCGCGTCGCTCGATCGTCACGCAAGCGACGAAGCCGTGCATAAAACCGTCGGCGATGCGTTTCACGAGACGGCGCTAGCGGACCGTCTTCGCGAGCGGGGAATCGAGTGCGTGGTGCTGTGCGGCTACGCCACGGAATTCTGCGTCAACGCCACGGCAAGGCGCGCCGAGCTGCTTGGCTTGCGCACGATCATCGCGTCGGACATTCACACGACCGCGGACAAACCTCACCTCGCCGCCGAGAAGATCGTCGAGCATCAGAACTTCGTCTGGTCGCATTCGTCGATGACCGGCAAAGGCGTGAAAGTGCTCGCGCTCAACGACATATTGCAAACGGAGTTCGCATGACCATCAAGGCAGTCGTGTTCGACTTCGGCGGCGTGCTGATCGACTGGAACCGCGACTATCTCTATCGGCAACTGATTCCCGACGAAACCGAGCGCCGCTGGTTTCTCGACAACGTCTGCAAGATGGAATGGGTCGTGCAGCAGGACGGCGGGCAGAGCATCGAAGAAGGCACCGCCGAACTGATCGCGCTGTATCCCGCGCACGAAGCGCTGATTCGCGCCTTCTACGCGCGCTGGCCCGAGATGGTGCAGGGCGTGCTGGACGAAGGCGTCGCGCTGGTGGACCAACTGGACGCCGCGGGCGTGCCGCTTTTCGGCCTGACGAACTGGTCGGCGGAAACTTTTCCGTACGCGTGGGAGCGCTTCGACGTGCTGCGCAAGTTTCGGGAGATTGTTGTGTCGGGGCGCGTCGGCCTCATCAAACCGGATCCGCAGATCTTCGCGTTGATGCACGCGGAAATCGACAAGCAGTTGCCGGGCATTCGGCCGAACGAACTCGTCTTCATCGACGACAACCTGAAGAACGCACAAGCCGCGACCGCGCTCGGCTGGCACGGCGTGCATTACACGAGCGCGACGGAAGCAGAAAGCCAGTTGCGCGCGCTGAACTTGCCTATCTGAACACCCGACGGCCGCGCGCTACTGTCCCAGCAGATTCTTCAGCGCGTTGCCGATTCCCCGCACCGTATCGCCCGCGCCGCGCGCAACGCCTTCCGCGCTCACGCCGAGCGCCTTCGCGAAGCCGGTCGCGAGCTTCTTCGTAAGGCTCTCGCTCAGCGAAAACTTCGGATCGCGCAGATCGCCGTCGAGGACGAAATCGAGCGTGATCTGATCCTTGCGATCCTTCAGCGCGGCGATCGCAGCCTTGGTCGGAATCGAGAGAAAGGTATCGAGCGGGTTGCCCGTTTCGCTGATCTGCAGGTGATTCAGCGTGAGCGTGCCGGGCGCGTGAATGCGGTAGTTCTTCACGGCTGCATCGATGCTCAGATCGATGATGCCGCCCGTCACCGCCGCCTTCGCGCCGGCTTTCTTCAGCAAATACGGATCGAGCGTCTGCACATCGACACTGCGCAGCGTCACGCGCGTCTGCGAATCCTTGTTCGCGATGATCATCCAGCCGTTCCACGTCACGTTGCCGGTGTGCGACGGGCCTTTGATCGAGCCGGCCATCGAAAGGTCGGTGCGCTCGTTCAGCGCGGGCAGATGAAGGTGATCGACGGTCGCGCGCGCATCGCCGATCAGCACGCGATACGGCGGGTTCTGCACGGAGCCGTCGAAGAACTCCATCGAGCCGCGTTCGAACGACACGCGATCGATCAGCTTCTCTTCGCGCGCGTGCTCGTCGGCGGTGGACGTGCCGGGCTTTGCATCGGCTTCGCGCGCGGTTTCCTTGAGGCCGGGCAGGATGCGCACGCGGCCATCGGCCGAACGGACGATCGACAGATAGTAGTTGTCGACGCTCACGCTGCGCAGATGAATCGGCCGCCCGACGAGCGAGCGCATGTCGACGTCCATGACGATGCGCTCGGCGCGCATTGCGTCGCCGGTAGGCCAGTCTTTTGGGCCGCGCAGGCGCACGCGCGAGAGCGTGACCTGACCGAATCCGACGTCGATTTCCTCGACGGAACCGTTCGGCCCGAGCGTCTCGATGATCCGCTCCTTCATCTGATGCACGACGAACAGCCACCCGCCGATCGCCACGACGACGAGCGCCACGACGATGCCGATTGCCCAAAGCGCTCCCCGTCGCGCGCTCGATCCCGCCATCTGCGTGTGTCTCCCGTGCGAGCCCTTGGCGTCATGTGGATGCCGCCAAAAACGAAGTGGCGACTGCGTGTTACACAGTCGCCACTTTCATGCCTGATGTCGGTGCGCGCGCCCGCATAGCCGCACAGGCGCGCGATGTTTCGTCAGACGTTTTCCGCGAATCAACGCGTGATCGGCTTGTAGCGCAGACGCTTCGGTTTCGCTGCTTCTTCACCGAGACGCTTGCGCTTGTCGGCCTCGTATTCCTGATAGTTGCCGTCGAAGAACTCGACGTGCGAGTCGCCTTCGAACGCGATGATGTGCGTCGCGATCCGGTCGAGGAACCAGCGATCGTGCGAAATCACCATGACCGAGCCGGCGAATTCGAGCAGCGCGTCTTCGAGCGCGCGCAGCGTTTCGACGTCGAGATCGTTCGACGGTTCGTCGAGCAGCAGCACGTTGCCGCCCGCGATGAGCGTCTTCGCCAGATGCAGACGCCCGCGCTCGCCGCCCGACAGATTGCCGACGAGCTTTTGCTGATCGCTGCCCTTGAAGTTGAAGCGGCCGATATACGCCCGCGACGGCGTTTCATACTTGCCGACCGTGAGCACATCGGCGCCGCCGGAGATTTCCTCGAACACGGTTTTGTCGGCGGCGAGCGCGTCGCGGCTCTGATCGACATAGGCGAGATTGACGGTCGGTCCCTTGACGATCTCACCCGAATCCGGCTGCTCCTTGCCGGTCAGCATGCGGAAGAGCGTCGATTTACCCGCGCCGTTCGGCCCGATGATGCCGACGATCGCGCCCGCCGGAATCTTCATGCTGAGATCGTCGATGAGCAGACGGTCGCCATATGCCTTGCTGACGTTCTTGAACTCGATGACTTCATTGCCGAGACGATCACCCACCGGAATGAAGATTTCCTGCGTCTCGTTGCGCTTCTGATATTCCTGGCTGTTGAGTTCCTCGAAACGCGCGATACGCGCCTTCGATTTCGCCTGACGTCCCTTCGGATTCTGGCGCACCCATTCGAGCTCTTTCTTGATGGCCTTCTGGCGCGCGGATTCGGTCGCTTCTTCCTGCTTCAGGCGATCTTCCTTCTGGTCGAGCCAGCTGGAGTAATTGCCCTTCCACGGAATGCCGTGGCCGCGGTCGAGTTCGAGAATCCACTCGGCGGCGTTATCGAGGAAGTAGCGATCGTGGGTCACGGCGACGACCGTGCCCGGATAGCGCGTCAGGAACTGTTCGAGCCATTCGACCGATTCGGCGTCGAGGTGGTTGGTCGGTTCGTCGAGCAGGAGCATGTCGGGTTTTTGCAGCAGCAGCTTGCAGAGCGCGACGCGGCGTTTTTCGCCGCCCGACAGATGTTCGATCTTCGCGTCCCACGCGGGCAGGCGCAGCGCGTCGGCGGCGACTTCGAGCTGTTGCTCGGGACTGCCGCCATCGCTCGTCGCGAGGATGGCTTCGTACTTCGCCTGTTCGGCGGCGAGCTTGTCGAAGTCGGCGTCGGGTTCGGCGTAGGCGGCGTAAATTTCGTCGAGCTTCTTTTGCGCCTGGAAGACATCGCCGAGACCTTCCTCGACGGCCTGCCGCACGGTCTGCTGCGGATCGAGCTGCGGTTCCTGCGGCAGGTAGCCGATGTTCAGGTTCGGCATCGGCGTGGCTTCGCCTTCGATGTCTTTGTCGACGCCGGCCATGATGCGGATCAGCGTGGATTTGCCGGAACCGTTCAGGCCGAGCAGGCCGATCTTCGCGCCGGGGAAGAACGAGAGAGAGATGTCTTTCAGGATCTGGCGCTTCGGCGGGACGATCTTGCCGACGCGGTTCATGGTAAAGACGTATTGGGCCATGTTGTCCGTGACTGATTGGGTGATGAAGGGTGCGAACGCGCGGCGTCCGATGAGATTTGCCGGCGCGATCCGGCGCGCCTTCCCGAGGCCGCGCCAGGCGGCGCGGGCGGGATCAACTGGCATTGTACTTCGCGGTGCGCTCCGTCACTGCCAGCTTGCGACGCCGCCGTGCCGCGAGCACGTACCGCTGTGATGCTGGCTGAAGCTGTAGGAGCCGTCGCGGCATTGGGCGGTCGCGCCCGCGGGGACCGAGCCCGAGCGCGTGTGCGCGGGCGAATGGACGATGTTGCCGTCGTGGTTGGTGTAATGGCCGTGGGTGTCGAGGTCGGATTCGTCGGGGTGGGGCTGGTATTGGTATTGATTGCCGTGGTAGGCGAGGGCGCTGGATGTCCACACGACGCTCGCCGCGATCATGGCCGTGACCGCGAACGTGCGCCGCACGCTCATTGGCGTGTGTCTCTGCATCTTCCTGTTTTCTCTCTTTGTTATTGATCGTGCGTCGCCGCGCGGTATCGTCCGCTCATGAAAAAAGCGGAGGCCCTTTATCGGGCACTCCGCTTTTAACGCGACCTGCTCTGATCGTGCGTGACGCTTACACGTTGAACAAGAAGTTCATCACATCTCCGTCATGCACGACATATTCCTTCCCTTCGGCCCGCATCTTCCCGGCTTCCTTCGCGCCTTGCTCACCCTTGTACGCGATGAAGTCATCGAACGAAATGGTCTGCGCGCGGATGAAGCCGCGCTCGAAGTCCGTGTGGATCGCGCCGGCCGCCTGAGGCGCCGTATCGCCGATATGAATCGTCCACGCGCGCACTTCCTTCACGCCCGCCGTGAAGTAAGTCTGCAGGCCGAGCAGCTTGAATCCCGCGCGAATCACGCGATTCAGACCGGGCTCGTCCATGCCCATGTCGGCGAGAAAGTCCAGCTTGTCGGCGTCGTCGAGATCGGCGATTTCCGCTTCGATCGCCGCGCACACCGCGACCACCGGCGCGTTCTCGGCTTCCGCGTGCTTGCGCACCAGATCGAGATACGGGTTGTTCTCGAAGCCGTCGTCCTTCACGTTCGCGACGTACATGGTCGGCTTCGACGTAATCAGGCAAAGCGGCTTGATGACGAGCTGCTCTTCTTCGGTCAGCGAGAGACCACGCACCGGCTTCGCCTGATCGAGCTGCACGCGTACCTTTTCGAGCACGGCGACGAGCTTCGCCGCTTCTTTATCGTTGCCCGATTTCGCGGCCTTCGAATAACGCGTGAACGCCTTTTCGACCGTCGCCAGATCGGCGAGCGCGAGTTCGGTGTTGATGACTTCGATATCCGCGATCGGGTCGATCTTGCCCGCGACGTGGATCACGTTTTCGTCCTCGAAACAGCGCACGACGTGCGTGATCGCGTCCGTTTCGCGGATGTTGGCGAGGAACTGATTGCCGAGGCCTTCACCCTTCGACGCGCCCGCGACCAACCCGGCGATATCGACGAACTCGACCACGGCCGGCAGGATGCGCTCGGGTTTGACGATCTCGGCGAGCGCCTGCAGACGCGCGTCCGGCACTTCGACCACGCCGACGTTCGGCTCGATGGTGCAGAACGGATAGTTCTCGGCGGCAATGCCCGCCTTGGTCAACGCATTGAAAAGTGTGGACTTGCCGACGTTGGGCAAGCCGACGATGCCGCATTGGAGGCTCATGGAATCCTTCGAACTGGTGAGACGGCGCGGGCCGCGCAGGTTTCGACAAAATGGTGCGCGAACGGCGCGCAACGAGCCCGACGAGCCGATGCGCGGCCAAATCAGCGAATCGGCGCGCCACGGCTGCGGCCGCGTCGTGCGGCCGGGCAAACCGCTATTGTAACGCCGCCCCCGCGCACCCGAATGCTCGCCGTCCGCGCCGTGCGCCGGCCGAGAACCGCGCCGAACCCCGCGGCTATAATGGCCGGATGACTTCGCACCCACTGAAATTCCACGCTGTCGTCGTCGGCGGCGGGCTCGTCGGCAAGACGGCGGCGCTCGCGTTCGCACAATCCGGTCTGCGTACCGCGCTCATCGCATCGCGTGCTGCCGGACTGCCGCCGGGCGCTGCGTTCGATTCGCGCATCTACGCGCTGTCGTCGAGTTCGCAAACGCTGCTCGAACGGCTGCGTGTCTGGCAGGCGCTCGATCGCGCGCGTCTCGGGCCGGTATTCGACATGCGCGTCTTCGGCGACGCTCATGCCGAACTGCACTTCTCGGCGTTTCAGGCGTCGGTGCCGCAGCTTGCTTGGATTGTGGAGTCGTCGCTGATCGAGCAATCGCTCGATACCGCGCTGCGCTTTCAGCCGAGTCTCTCGTGGTTCGAATCGCGCGCGCAAGGCATGACGGTCGAAGCGGACGCGGCGCACGTCGCGCTCGCCAGCGGCGAAATGCTCGAAACCGATCTGATCGTCGGCGCCGACGGTGCGCATTCGTGGGTGCGCGCGCAAATGGGCGCGAAGATGACGCGCCGCGATTACCGGCAAACGGGCATCGTCGCCAATTTCAAGACTCAGCGGCCGCACGGCGAAACGGCTTACCAATGGTTCCGCGACAGCGAGATCATCGCGCTGCTGCCGCTGCCGGGCGATCATGTATCGCTCGTCTGGTCCGCGCGCACCGAGCATGCGGATGAACTGGTCGCACTCGATCCGGCCCAGCTCGCCGCGCAAGTCGAAACGGCGACGCAGAACATGCTCGGCACGCTCGATTGCGTCACGCCCGCGCAAGGCTTTCCGCTCGGGCTGCAGACGGTCGACAAGCTGGTTGCGCCGCGCGTCGCGCTCGTCGGCGATGCCGCGCATCTGATTCATCCGCTCGCGGGGCAGGGCATGAACCTCGGGCTGCGCGATGTCGCCGCGCTCGCGGATGTCATCGCCAACAAGGAATCGTTCCGCGATCTCGGCGACCCGATCCTGCTGCGACGCTACGAACGCGCGCGCCGCGAAGATATCCAGAAGCTCATGTTCGCCACCGACGGTTTGCAGCGGCTGTTTTCCGTGCCGGGCACGCTCGCGCGCGCGGTTCGCAATACCGGCATGGCGTTCGTCGGCGCGCAGCCGCTCGTCAAGCGCTGGCTGGTTTCGGCGGCGCTCGGCTGAAGCCGCTCATCGACATCATCGACATTCCACAGGCGCGTGACGCGCAACGCCCAAGGCGACTCACAGGAACCCGCATGAAAACCATCTATCGTTTCGCCCTCACGACGGCCGCCGCACTTGCTGTCACGCTCGGCCTCGGCTGTTCGGCCCAGGCCGACCAGACTACCGACAAGATCAAGTCGGCGCTCGAAGCGCGCATGGGCGACGCCACCATCAAGAGCATCGAGAAGACGCCGGTTCCCGGCCTCTACGAAGTGAATCTCGGCTCGCAGATCGTCTACAGCGACGCGACCGGCAATTACGTGCTGATCGGCGATCTCGTCGATACGCGCAGCAGCAAGAATCTCACCGAAGCGCGGCTCGCGGAAACCAACAAGATCGACTTCGCGAAGCTGCCGCTCGAAAACGCGGTGAAGGTCGTGAAGGGCAACGGCAGCCGCAAGATCGCCGTGTTCTCCGATCCGAACTGTCCGTACTGCAAGCAACTCGAATCGACGCTCAAGTCCATCGACAACGTGACCGTCTACACCTTCCTGTATCCGGTGCTCTCGCCGGATTCGACGGTCAAGTCGAAATCGATCTGGTGCGCGAAAGATCGCGGTATGTCGTGGGAAGGCTGGATGCTCGATCACAAGGCGCCGACCACCGCCGCCAATTGCGACACGACCGCCATCGACAAAAATTTAAAGCTCGGCCGTTCGATGAACGTCACCGGCACGCCGACCGTGTTCCTCGCCGATGGCCGGCGTCTGCCGGGCGCCATACCCGCCGACCGGCTGGAAAAGGAATTGTCCGCCGCGCACTGAGCGCGGAGCGAAAAAGGGGGAGGCGCGCCATGCGCCTCTCGCGTTTTTGCCGCGCCGTTTTTGCGAAAGCGCCGCGTGGTGTGCCAAGTAAAGCGCCAAGTAATGCGCCAAGCAATGCGCCGAGTAACAAGACAACACAAGCCAGAACCCGGGCGCGCCAGTTTGTGCCCGGAACAAGAAAAAGGACATCGCGATGACTGAACTCGTTCAACCGATGCAGCCCGTACGCTATAGCATCGTCCCGAAAAATCCCGCCGCGCATCTCTTCGAAGTGACGCTCACCGTGGCCGTTCCCGATCCCGCCGGGCAGCGCTTCATGCTGCCGGTGTGGATTCCGGGCAGCTACATGATCCGCGAGTTCGCGCGCAATATCGTGACGTTGCAGGCGTTCAACGCGGCGGGCCGCAAGGTGGCCATCGAAAAGACCGACAAGCACGCGTGGCAGGCCGCGCCCGTCGACGGGCCGATCACGCTGCGCTACGAGGTCTACGCGTGGGACATGTCCGTGCGCGCCGCGCATCTCGACGACACCGTCGGCTTCTTCAACGGCACGAGCACGTTTCTCGCCGTGGAAGGGCAGTCGGGCGCGCCGTGCATCGTCGAGATCGAGCCGCCGCAAGGCGGGGCGTATCGCAACTGGCGCGTCGCGACCGCGCTCGCCGAAGCGCGCGGCACGAAGCGCTACGGTTTCGGCACGTACGAGGCGGCAAATTACGACGAACTCGTCGATCATCCCGTCACGCTCGGCGAGTTCGCGCTCGGCAGTTTCACCGCGCACGGCGTGAAGCACGACATCGTGATCTCGGGACGTGTCGTCAATCTCGACATGAACCGGCTGGCCGCGGACCTGAAGCGCGTATGCGAAGCGCAGATCGCGCTGTTCGAGCCGCGCACGAAGAAAGCGCCGGTCGATCGCTATGTGTTCATGACGGTTGCCGTCAGCGATGGATACGGCGGGCTCGAACATCGCGCATCGACGGCGCTGATCTGCAATCGCACGGATCTGCCGGTGCAGGGACGCCCGGAAACGACCGAAGGCTATCGCACGTATCTCGGGCTGTGCAGCCACGAGTACTTCCATACGTGGAACGTGAAGCGCATCAAGCCGGCGGCGTTCGCGCCGTACGACCTGTCGCAGGAAAATTACACGACGTTGCTGTGGCTCTTCGAGGGCTTCACGTCCTATTACGACGACCTGATGCTCGTGAGAAGCGGGCTCATCGGCACGGGCGATTACTTCAGTCTGCTCGGCAAGACGATCGGCGGCGTGCTGCGCGGCAGCGGTCGGCTGAAGCAAACCGTCGCGCAAAGCTCGTTCGACGCCTGGGTGAAGTACTACCGCGCCGACGAGAACGCGCCGAACGCGATCGTCAGCTATTACCAGAAGGGCTCGCTCGTGGCGCTTGCGTTCGACCTGTCGATTCGCGCGCAAACCGACAACCGCAAATCGCTCGATGACGTGATGCGCCTCCTGTGGCAGCGCTACGGCCGCGACTTCTACTACGGCAAGCCGCGCGGCGTGCTGGAAGACGCCGTCGAGGCGCTTTTCGCCGAAGCGACCGGCGCTGATCTGCGCGCGCTGTTCCGCGACGGCGTGCGCGGCACGCGCGATCTGCCGCTCGATGCGCTGTTCGAGCCGTTCGGCATTGCGCTCGCGCCCGATTTGCCGGTCAACGGCGCGTCGGTCAAACCGTCGCTCGGCGCCCGCGTGCGCGGCGGCGCGGATTGCACGCTCGCGGTCGTGCATGACGGCAGCGCGGCGCAGAAAGCGGGATTGTCGGCGGGCGACGTGCTCGTCGCCATCGACGGCATGCGCGTCACCGGCTCGAATCTCGACAACCTGTTGTCGCGTTATTTGCCGGGCGCGAAGGTGGAAGTGCACGCATTCCGCCGCGACGAACTGCGTCGCACGGAGCTGAAGCTCGACGCACCGGAGGTCTCGCGCTATCTGCTGACGGCCATCGACGGACGCGGCCCGTCGAAACAATGGCGTGAACGCTGGCTGAAAGGCTGATTCCGGGCAGACGCGGCGGATTGTTCTGCCAGTGCAACGATCCGTTACGAGGAGACGGCTTGTTTCGAGACGCCGAAAAACGTCAAATGCTTCCTAAGCCGGGCGCCGATGTGCCCGAAACCAGACGAAGGAACAGGAAGCCATCATGACGACGATTCTGCAAATCAACTCCGCCGCCCGTTCGCAAGGCGCGCAATCGACGCTGCTCGCCGACGAATTGACCGCGAAACTGCAACAAGCCAACGCGGGCGCCAAGGTTGTCGTGCGTAACCTGCTGGGCGACAGCCTGCCGCATCTGGACGACGCCACGCTCGGCGCTTTCTTCACGCCGGCCGATCAGCGCACGGCAGAGCAAGTCGCGATCAACGCGAAGAGCCAGGCACTGATCGACGAGCTGCAGGCAGCGGATATCGTCGTGATCGCGGCGCCGCTGTACAACTTCGGCATCTCGTCGCAACTGAAGACGTATTTCGACTGGATCGCGCGTGCGGGCATCACGTTCAGCTACACCGCGAATGGTCCGGAAGGTCTCGTGAAGGGCAAGAAGGTGTATGTGGTGTCGGCGCGTGGCGGCAAGTACGCGGGCACGCCGCACGATTCGCAGACGCCGTTCCTGAAGACGTTCCTCGCCTTCCTCGGCATGACCGATGTGAACTTCATCTACGCCGAAGGCCTGAACATGGGCCCGGATGCGGCTGGCGCGGCGCTGGCGTCGGCGCGCGAGGCGATCGCGGCCGTATAAGTCTCTGCATCAGAAAAAAACCCCGCTGGAGTCGATTCAGCGGGGTTTTTGCTTTCAGGCGAGCAATTCCGGTTCGGCGGGCAACCGCCAGTCGATGGCGGCGCGGCCGTGCTTCGTCAAATAATCGTTGGCGAGCGCGAAATGCCCGCAGCCGAAAAATCCGCGATACGCCGACAGCGGCGACGGATGCACCGCCTCCAGCACGCAATGCGCCTTACCCGTGCCTTCGATCAGGCCGCGCTTCGCCTGCGCATGCGCGCCCCACAGCATGAACACGAGGCCGTCGTGACGCTGCGCCATTTCGTGGATCAGCGTGTCCGTGCATTGCTCCCAGCCGCGCTTCGCGTGACTGCCTGCACGGTCACGCTCCACCGTCAGCGACGTGTTGAGCAACAGCACGCCTTGCTTGGCCCACGAATCGAGACAACCGTGCGCGGGCGCGGCAAAGCCCAGGCTCGCGTGAATTTCCTTGAAGATGTTGCGCAGCGACGGCGGCGGGCGCACCGGCGCGGGCACCGAGAACGCGAGCCCGTGTGCCTGCGGCGTGCCCTTGTCCTCGCCGTGATACGGGTCCTGGCCAAGAATCACGACTTTGACGTCGCCGGGGCTCGTCAGCCGCAACGCGCGAAATACATCGGCGGGATAGACGGTCTTGCCGGCGGCGCGCTCGGCATCGACGAACGCGCACAGCGTCGCGTAGCGCTTGCTGTCGATGAACGGCTTCAGATGCGCGCGCCAGTCGGCGGGAAGGGCGTCGAACTGGCTTTCGAGCGTCGTGAAATTCGCGGCGGTCGATGCGTTCGAGGCCTGCGCGGATTCGTTCTCCGCGAAAAGAGATGGCTGTCGGCTCATGCTGTGTCTTGCGCTCGGTTCCTTGCGCTCACGCGTCGCGGAGTTTGCCTTCGGGCTGCTCGCGCAACAGATAGCCGCGCTGGGCCTTGCTCGCATCTTCCGGCGTGAGTTCGGGAAACGCGCCGCGCAACTCCGCGGCAAGCATCGAAAGCGCGCTTTCTTCGCCCGATTTCAGTTCCAGTTCGAGTTCGCTGATTTCTTCGCGACGCGTCTTGCCGTCGATCTCGGCGGTGATCTCACCCGCATCCAGCGCCACTTCGATCTGCGAACCCTCGCGCTCGATGTCCCACAGAATGCGCCTGACGTCGGTCTTGAACAGCGCGATCAGCGCCGGCGCGGCCTGTTTCAGCGCGTCGCGCGCGGGGGCTTCGTCGCAGGCGGCGAGCAGTGCATCGATGTCGAGCGCCTCGCCCGCGACCGGCAGCTCCCACTCGTGACGATTGCTCAAACCGGCGACCGATTTACCGAGCGTCTTGTAGGTCTGCAGCCATTGGTCCGGCGTGCGACGCAGGCGCAGCGCCGACTTCGCGCGGGCGAGCGCGCAGTCCGGCGTATCGAAATAGACATTGGCTAGCTCGACCGGCTTGCCCGCGCCGGTGCGTTCGTCGAAGAAGCGCGCCACGTCGTCGTGCTGCGACGACGGCAGCGCGAGTTTCAGTTCCCGTTCGATGCCCAAAGTGCGGTCCCGTCGATGAAATCAGAAGAACATGCGCGCGAGTTCCGCGCCCGGATCGTCGGCGCGCATGAACGCTTCGCCGACGAGGAAGGTGTGCACGCGCATCGCGCGCAGGCGTTCGACATCGACGCGCGACAGAATGCCCGATTCGGTCACGACGATCCGGTCGTCCGGCACCTGTTCCAGCATGCCGATGGTCGTGTCGATGGTCGTTTCGAACGTGCGCAGATTGCGATTGTTGATGCCGATGAGCGGCGTCTTCAATGTGAGCGCGTCGCGCAGTTCATCGGCGTCGTGCACTTCGACGAGCACCGCGAGGCCGAGCGAATGCGCGTAGGCTTCGAGATCCTGCATGTGCGAGAGTTCGAGCGCGGCGGCGATCAGCAGAATGCAGTCGGCGCCCATCGCACGCGCTTCGATGATCTGATACGGATCGATGATGAAGTCCTTGCGCAGCACCGGCAGGCTGCACGCGGCGCGCGCTTCCTCCAGATACGCGACGCTGCCCTTGAAGAACTGGACGTCGGTGAGCACGGAGAGACACGCGGCGCCGCCTTGCTCGTACGACCGTGCGATCTCCGCGGGCACGAAGTGTTCGCGCAGCACGCCCTTCGACGGGCTCGCTTTCTTCACTTCCGCGATGACCGCCGCCTGCCCCGCCGCATGCTTCGCGCGAAGTGCGCCGACGAAATCGCGCAAATCGCGCGTGCTCGCTTCGAGCTTCAGCTCTTCGAGCGGCGCGCTCAGTTCGGCCGCGCGGATTTCCTCGCGCTTGACCTCGATGATGCGATCCAGAATGTCACTCATGTCGGATTCCGTTATTTCTTCGAAAATTGCTGCGTGAACTTGACGAGCGTCTCGATCTTCTCGCGCGCCGCGCCGCTCGCAATGGCTTCGCGCGCGGCGGCCATGCCCGCCTGGATCGACTCGACGATATCCGCAGCATAAAGCGCGGTGCCCGCATTCAATGTGACGATCTCGCGCGCGACGCCCGCCTTGTTGTTCAGCGCGCCGAGCAGCATGGCCTTCGATTCCTGCGCGTCCTGCACTTTCAGCGTGCGGTTCGACACCATCTGCAGGCCGAAATCTTCCGGATGAATCTCATACTCGGTCACTTCGCCGTTCTTCAACTCGCCGACTCGCGTCGCGGCGCCGAGCGACACTTCGTCCATGCCGTCCTTGCCGTACACGACGAGCACGTGTTTCGCGCCGAGCCGCTGCATCACGCGCACCTGAATGCCGACGAGGTCTTCATGGAACACGCCCTGCAACTGATTCGGCGCGCCGGCCGGATTCGTCAGCGGCCCGAGAATATTGAAGATGGTGCGCACACCGAGTTCGCGGCGCACGGGCGCGATGTTCTTCATCGCCGGATGATGATTCGGCGCGAACATGAAGCCCATGCCGGTTTCGGCAATCGACGCGGCCACTTGTTCCGGTGTCAGATCGATGTTCACGCCGAGCGCTTCGAGCACGTCCGCGCTGCCGGATTTGCTCGATACGCCGCGATTGCCGTGCTTCGCGACCTTCGCGCCGGCGGCCGCCGCGACGAACATCGACGCCGTGGAGATGTTGAAGGTATGCGAGCCGTCGCCGCCCGTGCCGACGATATCGACGAAATTCGAATTGTCCTCGACTTCCACATGGTTCGCGAATTCGCGCATGACGGTCGCCGCGGCGGCAATCTCGCCGATGGTTTCCTTCTTCACGCGCAAGCCGGTGATGATCGCGGCGGACATGACGGGCGACATCTCGCCGCGCATGATCTGGCGCATCAGATGCAGCATTTCGTCGTGGAAGATTTCGCGGTGCTCGATCGTGCGCTGCAGTGCTTCCTGTGCGGTAATGGTCATGTTCTCAGGCCCGCTTGCCGGTGGTCGAGGTGTGCTTCACGAAGTTTTCCAGCAAGGCGTGGCCGTGCTCGGAAAGAATCGATTCCGGATGGAACTGCACACCTTCCACTTCGAGTTCCCGGTGGCGCACACCCATGATTTCGCCATCCGGCGTCCAGGCGGACACTTCGAGACAGTCGGGCAAAGACTCGCGTTCGATAGCGAGCGAGTGATAGCGCGTCACGTTGAAGTGTTTGGGCAGATCGGCGAACACGCCTTTACAGTCGGTTTCGATCTGGCTCACCTTGCCGTGCATGATGGTCTGCGCGCGCACGACGCGCCCGCCGAATGCCTCGCCGATCGCCTGATGGCCAAGGCACACACCGAGAATGGGCAGCTTGCCGGAAAATTCGCGCAGTACGTCGAGCGTGATGCCCGCGTGCTGCGGATTGCTCGGACCCGGCGAAAGGCAGATGCGCTCGGGATTCAGCTTCGCGATTTCGTCGAGCGTGATTTCGTCGTTGCGATACGTCTGCACGTCACAGCCGAGCTCGCCGAAGTACTGGACCAGGTTATAGGTGAACGAATCGTAGTTGTCGATCATCAGCAGCATGGTCTTGTCTCCTCAGAAGTCGCTGTCGAGGCCGTCTTGCACTTGCTCGGCGGCGCGCAACACGGCGCGCGCCTTGTTCTCCGTCTCTTGCCATTCGGATTCGGGCACCGAATCCGCGACGACCCCCGCCGCTGCCTGAACGTAGAGATTGCCCTTGTGGATGAGCCCGGTGCGAATCGCGATGGCCAGATCCATTTCGCCGCTGAACGACAGATAACCGACCGCGCCGCCGTACAGTCCGCGCTTGACCGGTTCGAGTTCGTCGATGAGCTCCATCGCGCGAACCTTCGGCGCGCCGGACAGCGTGCCCGCCGGGAAGGTGGCTCGCAGCACGTCGAAGTTGTTCATTCCGGGTTTGAGCGTGCCTTCGACCGAACTCACGATGTGCTGCACGTGCGAGTACTTCTCGATGATCATCTTGTCCGTCACCGCGACCGAGCCCGTCTGCGCGATGCGGCCGACGTCGTTGCGGGCGAGATCGATCAGCATCACGTGCTCGGCGACTTCCTTCGGATCGTTCAGCAGTTCGGTCGCGAGGTCGGCATCGCGCTCGGGCGTGTTGCCGCGCGGCCGCGTGCCGGCGAGCGGACGGATCGTCACGATGCGATCTTCCGCGCGCTTTTCCTGTCGCACGAGAATTTCCGGCGATGCGCCGACCACGTGCATTTCGCCGCCGAAGTTGTAGTAGTACATGTACGGCGACGGATTCAGCGAGCGCAGCGCGCGATACAGCGAGAGCGGATTGTCGCGAAACGGCTTGATGAGGCGCTGGCCGACCTGAACCTGCATCAGTTCGCCGGCCGCGATGTACTCCTTCGCGCGCCGCACGGCGTTCAGATAATCGTCCTTCTTGAACTCGCGGAAGGTCTCGGTGCGCACGCTCGCCGACGTGACGGGCGGCTGAACCGTGACGCGCAGCCGCGCACGCAGTTCGCGCAGCCGGTGCTTCGCCTTCGCGTACGCTTCGGCTTTGGTCGGATCGGCGTAGACGATCAGATAGAGCTTGCCCGCGAGATTGTCGATCACCGCGACTTCTTCCGTCAGCAGCAATTGAATGTCGGGCAGGTTGAGGTCGTCGGGCGGCGCGGTGTGCGCGAGCTTCTTCTCGATATAGCGCACCGCGTCATAGCCGAAGTAGCCGGCCAGGCCGCCGCAAAAGCGCGGCAGGCCCGGACGCGTCGCCACCTTGAAGCGATTCTGGAAGTTTTCGATGAACGTGAGCGGATCGCCTTCGTCCGTCTCGACGACTTGGCCATCCGTTACGACTTGCGACTTGCCGTTCTGCACGCGCACGATCGTGCGCGCCGGCAGGCCGATGAACGAGTAGCGCCCGAAACGCTCGCCGCCCACGACGGATTCGAGCAGGAACGAGTTCGCGCCGTTGCGCTCGGTCTGCGCGAGCTTGAGATAGAGAGAAAGCGGTGTTTCGAGATCGGCGAGCGCTTCGGCGATGAGCGGAATGCGGTTATAGCCTTCATTCGCCAGCGATTGGAATTCGAGTTCGGTCATGTTGCGATCCTTGGGCGACGCGCGCTGTCCAGTGGCGCGGCATCGGGAAGTGCAGGGCGCTGCGGGCGGACGAATCTCGTGATGATCGCATACGACGCTCCGGCCGCTTCGATGGGACGAAGCGGACTGAACGGTTCGATAACTTGCCCGCGCAGCGTCAAAGGAAGCGTGCCTGAACGAAGCTCGATGTATGGCAAATCAACGGAAACGGCGCAGGGGTGCGCAGCGAAACAGAAAACGGATACTGAAGCGGATGAAGCGGGACGCGACATGGCTTCAGCGTACCTCGAGCGAGGTTAGCGCGACCAGCGACGCCAGGGCCAGGCTCCCCGGTCGATGCTGCTCAGACTCCGTTTTCTGTTGAGAAACATGAATGGATGGACTTATTCAGTCAGGGTGGTATCCGGCGGCGCCAGGGTGGCAGCAATCGCCAGTGCTGCGGTGCGCAGCGAGGAAACTATACCATCGGATTTCACGGATTGCACAGGTTTCCCATGGTTGTAACCGTACGGAACGGTCAACGTTGCAAGGCCGGCGGCGCGGCCCGCGAGGGCGTCGTTTTCCGAGTCACCGACCGCCACGGCTTCGCGCGGCAGGACGTCCAGGCGTTCGCAGGCCGTGAGCATCGGCAGCGGGTCGGGCTTCTTCGCGGGCAGCGAATCTCCGCCGAGAATCACCTTGAAGTGATCCGCGATGCCGAAGTGCGCAAGCAGCTCAACCGCAAACCGATGCGGCTTGTTGGTTACGCAGGCGAGCGGAATGCCGAGTTCGCGCATGGCTTCGAGCCCTTCCTTCACATCGGGAAAGAGCGTGGAATGCTTGCCGTTCACCTTCGCGTATTCGCTTTGGTAGATCGCGAGCGCGTCGTCGAATTGCGCAACGGCCTGCGTATGCGGCAGGCGCACCGCGAGCACGCTGCGAATCAGATTCTCCGACCCCTTGCCGACGTAGTCCGTGACTTCGTTGCGCGTGACGGGCTGCTCCAGGCCGATGCGCGCGAGCATAGCGTTCAGGGCGGCGACGAAATCGTCCGCGGTGTCGACCATGGTGCCGTCGAGATCGATGATGGCCGCGCGGATCGGGCGGTTCACAAACGGCGCCTGTGCTGCTGCGATCTCGCTCATGCCTGCGCTCCCGATTTCGCCAGTTCTACGCGCATCGCGTCGATTACCTGCTTGTAGTCGTGCTTGCCGAAGATGGCCGAGCCCGCGACGAACGTATCCGCGCCGGCCGCCGCGATTTCCGCGATGTTCTCGATCTTCACGCCGCCGTCGATTTCCAGATGGATTTCGCGGCCCGTGCGCTCGCGGTACGCGTCGATGCGCGCGCGCGCTTCACGCAGCTTGACGAGCGCCTCCGGAATGAACGACTGCCCGCCGAAACCGGGGTTGACCGACATGATGAGCACGAGGTCGACCTTGTCCATCACGTAGTCGAGATGGCTGAGCGACGTCGCCGGGTTGAACACGAGACCCGCCTTGCAGCCGTGGTCGCGGATCAGCGACAGCGTCCGGTCAATATGATCCGAGCCTTCCGGATGGAAGCTGATGACATTGGCGCCGGCCTTCGCGAAATCGGGCACGATGCGGTCGACCGGGCGCACCATCAGATGCACGTCGATCGGCACGTCCACGTGCGGGCGGATGGCTTCGCACACCAACGGGCCGATCGTCAGATTCGGCACGTAGTGGTTGTCCATGACGTCGAAATGGATCCAGTCGGCGCCGGCGGCGACGACATTGCGGACTTCCTCGCCCAGGCGGGAGAAATCGGCGGAGAGGATGCTGGGAGCGATGTGAAATTGCGCCATGGACGTGTGCAGAAAGCGGCTTAAAGCAGTGATTCTAACCCGCGTTTTCCTCCGAGTCCCTTCGACCGAACGGCCTAGGACGGTGCGCTATTGTTGCGCGATGGCGCCAGGCGTGTTGCGGGCGCGGCTGGCATCAAGGAGAATGCCAGACCATAGCGGCGCGTGCGCCCTTGCTCGTCTCCGGCGGCAGCGCAGCGAATAACCGATCTGGAACTGGAACGACGATGGCTCAGTACGAACTCAGCGTAACCGTGGAAACGCGGTATTTGCCGGAACAATCCGACCCTGACAGCCGTCAGTACGCTTTCGCCTACACGATGACCATCCGCAACACCGGCCAAGTGGCGGCGCAGCTGATCTCGCGTCATTGGGTCATCACCGACAGCAACAATCACGCGCAGGAAGTGAAGGGGCTCGGCGTCGTCGGGCACCAGCCGCTGTTGCCGCCGGGGGAGCAGTTCGAATACACGAGCTGGGCCGTGATTGCGACGCCGGTCGGCACGATGCGCGGCGAGTACTTCTGCGTGGCCGAAGACGGCGAGCGTTTCGAGGCGCCGGTAGCGGAATTCGCGTTGCATATGCCGCGCACGCTGCATTGACCGGCCTTTGCGGCGTAACACGCGGCGTGCGTCAGTTGCGGCGTGTCAGCGCCGATTTGCGGAATCGTTCGCGCGGTTCTGGTTCTTTTTCTTGCCCGACGCCGTCCAGACGACGATGAAGATCAGCAAGGCGAGCGCCACGAGCGATTCGAGCGCAAAAATAAGCATTGGATATTCGTCGAACAAATCAGACATGGCGGTTCCCATCAAGAACGAGCATTGTATGCGTTTCGTGCGGACAGCCGCACCGGCCGCGGCCTGGGCCGCATCGATCGCCACCGCCATCCTGCTTGCTTCGTGCGGCGGCGGCAGTTACACGAAACCGGGCGCGAGCACGCCCACTGGCGCGCCGATCATCGCAGGGCAACGTGCATCGTCGCGTTTGACTGCGGTGAGCTGGCAGCAGGTGCCGGGATGGCAGGACGATTCGCTCATCGGCGCGGCCGCCGCGCTGCGCCAGAACTGCAGCCGTCTCGCGCGGCAATCCAACTGGCAGCGGGCATGCGCGGCAGCCGAGCGTCTCGACGACCTCGATATGTCGGCGGCGCGCAGTTTCTTCGAAACCTATTTCACGCCGTTTCAGCTCGCCAACACCGACGGCACCCTCGACGGTCTCGTGACCGGCTACTACGAACCGCTTTTGCGCGGCTCGCGTACGCGTCACGGGCCTTATCAGTACGCGCTTTATCGCTGGCCGTATCGTTACAAGCCGGGCTCGGCGCTGCCCGCGCGGGCGCAACTCGAACGCGCGGGCGTACTGAGCGGCAACGAACTCGTGTGGGTCGACGATCCGATCGAGGCGTTCTTCCTGCAAGTGCAGGGCTCGGGACGCGTCGTCATGGAAGACGGCAGCGTAATGCGCGTGGGCTTCGGCGGCACGAACAACCAGCCGTATCGTTCGATCGGCAAGGAATTGCTCGATCGCGGTGAACTCACGCCCGCGCAGGCGACCATGCAAGGCATCAAGGCCTGGGCGAAAGCGAATCCGGCGCGAGTCGACGCATTGCTCGACGTGAATCCGCGTTTCGTCTTCTTCCGCGAAATGCCGCAAAACGATCCGGTGACCGCCAGTCTCGGCGACGGGCCGGTCGGCGCACTCGGCGTGCCTTTGACGCCTGAACGCTCGATCGCGGTCGATCCGTCGGCGATTCCGCTGGGCACGCCCGTGTTCCTTCAGACGACGCGGCCGCTCAGCAATCAGCCGATGAATCGCCTCGTCTTCGCACAGGACACGGGGTCGGCGATCAAGGGCGGCGTGCGCGCCGACTACTTCTGGGGTCTCGGCGACGGCGCCGGCGATCTCGCGGGCCGCATGAAGCAGGGCGGCCGGATGTGGTTGCTGCTGCCGAACTCGTAACGGCAGCAAGTGCTCAAAAGAAGCTCGCGGCCAGATTGGCTCGCGAGCTTTTTTGTTTTTGCGCAGCGATTCGCTCAGGCCGACATGTTGCGCCGATCGACCACGCGCCGTGCCTTGCCGACCGACCGTTCGATGCCGTTCACCGCAAGCACGTTGACCACGGCGCTCACGCCGATCAGCGCCTTGATGTCGTAGGCGAGCGCGGCCTTCGCGCCGTCGAGCGCGGCGCGGTCCGGCGCGGATTCGGGGCACGGCTCGACATTCAGCGTGAAGACGTCGAGCGGGCCTTCCTTGGTCAGCACGATCTGATAGTGCGGGGCAAGCACGGGGCGCTTGAGCAGCAATTCTTCGATCTGCGTCGGGAAAACATTGACGCCGCGCACGATCATCATGTCGTCGGAACGGCCGGTGATCTTTTCCATGCGGCGCATGGTGCGCGCGGTGCCGGGCAGAAGGCGCGTCAGATCGCGGGTCCGATAGCGGATGATCGGCAGCGCTTCCTTCGTGAGCGACGTGAAGACCAGCTCGCCGAATTCGCCGTCGGGCAGGACCTCGCCTGTTTCGGGATCGATGATTTCAGGATAGAAGTGGTCTTCCCAGATCGTCGGTCCGTCCTTGGTTTCCGCGCATTCGGACGCGACGCCGGGCCCCATTACTTCCGACAGCCCGTAAATGTCGACAGCGTCGATGCCCATGCGCGTCTCGATCGCGCGGCGCATGTCGTTCGTCCACGGCTCCGCGCCGAAGATACCGATGCGCAGCGAGCACTCCGCCGGATTCACGCCCTGGCGTTCGAGTTCATCCGCAATCGAAAGCATGTAGCTCGGCGTCACCATGATGATGTCGGGCCGGAAGTCCTGAATCAGCTGCACCTGCTTCTCGGTCTGTCCGCCACCGAAGGGAATGACCGTGAGACCGGCGCGCTCCGCGCCGTAATGCGCGCCGAGGCCGCCTGTGAAGAGCCCGTAGCCGTAGCTCACGTGGACCTTGTCGCCGCGCCGCGCACCCGCCGCGCGGATCGAACGCGCGACGAGGTTTGCCCAGTTGTCCAGATCCTGCGTCGTATAACCGACGACCGTCGGCTTGCCCGTCGTACCGGACGATGCATGAATGCGCGAAACACGCTCCTGCGGCACCGCGAACATGCCGAACGGGTAGTTGTCGCGCAGATCTTTTTTCGTCGTGAACGGAAAGCGCGCGAGATCCGCGAGGGATGTGACGTCGTCCGGATGCACGCCGGCTTCGTCGAACTTACGCTTGTACACCGGCGAATTTTCGTAGGCGTGCTTGAGCGTCCATTTGAGGCGCTCGAGCTGCAGCGCGACGAGTTCGTCGCGGCTCGCCTTCTCGATCGGCTCGAGCGGCAGCGGGGTGGTCATTGCTGTCTCCTTGATGCTGACTATACGGCGCGGCCTTTGTATGCCGCGTCCGCTTCATGAACGAATCCCTCAGACGGGAATCACAGTGCCTTTGATCTGCGCCGACTTGCCGCGAAACATCGCGACCGGCTCGCCTTCGCGATTGGTCACGCGAATATCGTAGATGCCGGTGCGACCGCTCAATGTCTGCTCGATCGCTTCCGCAGTCAGACGATCACCGCCTTGCACGGGCCGCAGGAATTCGATCGAGCAACCCGCCGCGACCGTGCTGATGTTGTACGAGTTGCACGCAAAAGCAAACGCCGAGTCTGCGAGCGTGAACATCAGGCCGCCATGACAGATGGCGTGCCCGTTGAGAAAGTCGGGGCGCACGTCCATTTGCAGCCGCGCATATCCTGGCCGCACTTCGATCAGTTCGATGCCGAGCGCGCGCGTGCACGCGTCTGATTCGTACATTGCATGGGCAGTTGCTTCCGCGAGTTGTTGAGGCGTCACGGGACTCTCCGGAATAATTTTGTTGTCAAAGGCCGGAGAAGCGCGGCGCGCGCTTCTCCTTGAACGCGGCAACGCCTTCGATGTAATCGGGCGATGCGCCCAATTCGCGCTGCAGATCGCGCTCGAAGTCGAGTTGCTCGTCGAACGTCTTATTGGCGCTCGCGCGGATCGCCTGCTTGATCGCGGCCACGGCGCGCGCCGGTTGCTGCGCGAGTTGCGCGGCCAGTTGCGTTGCTGCTTGCTGCAATTCGCTGTCGTCGACTACGCGCCATACGATGCCCCACGCCTCCGCCTTCTCGGCGCTGAGTTTTTCGCCCGTCAACGCGAGACCGAGCGCACGCGCTTCGCCGACGCGGCGCGGCAATAGCCAGGTTCCACCAGAATCCGGTACGAGGCCGATCTTCACGAAGGCCTGGATGAAGCTCGCCGAGCGTGCGGCCACGACGAGGTCGCATGCCATCGCCAGATTTGCGCCGGCACCGGCGGCCGTGCCGTTCACCGCCGCGATGATCGGCAGCGGCGACGCCTGAAGGCGGCGCACCAACGGGTTGAAGTAAGCATCGATCAGATCGCCGAGATCGGACATCGAGCCGGGCGAAAAATCGAGATCGGCGAGATCCTGGCCCGCGCAGAACCCGCGGCCCGCGCCGGTAATGACGAGCGCACGCGCGTTGCTCGCCTCGATCTCGGTGAGCGCCTGATTCAACTCGCGATGCATCTCGCGCGTGAAACTGTTCAGTTTGTCTGGACGATTGAGCGTCAATGTCGCGACACGCGTCTCGCCATCGACATGAAACAACACGGACTTCTCGGACATGGCATCTCCATTTCGCCGAACGCGCGCCGCAGCGGCGGCCCCTGATCGATTGACTGACGCACCGATAGTAGCCGCGCGCCGCGCCGCTTTCCATTAGGCCGAATGGCATAAGCCGTTTGCACGGCGCGCCATCGACCTTTGCACTTTTGTGCTGTCGGCTTATGCCGTCTGGCCAGCTTCCGCGGGTGCCGCCTTCGGTGCAACATGGACCCGACTTTGCACGACACGGAAACGGTTCGCGACGAAAGCGGCATCGGAGAGCGCGGCATTGGCTGCCGGATTCGCGCCGGTGCCGTGGAAATCGGAAAACGCCGCCGTCTGGTTGACGAACACACCACCCGTGAGATTGATCGAAAGCGCAACACCGCCTCGAATGGCTGCTTCGTGCGCTGCTTCGATCACGTTTTCATCGGTGCTGTAGACGGCGAGCGTCAACGCGCCGTGCTTGCTTGCGATGGACCCGGCGAGTTCCAGCGACTGCGCGGTGGAGTCGGTGGCGACCACGAACGAGATCGGGCCGAACCATTCGCTCGTAAACTTGGCTTCGTCGGTGCGTGCGTCGAGCTTGAGCACGAGCGGGGTTTGCACGCGCGCGTCGGGAAACGCCGGATGCGTGAGCGACTGGCTGTCGAGCAGGGCTTCGCCGAGTGCGCGCGCCTCGGCGACGCGCTTCGAGACGCCCTCGTTCTGGATCGCGCCCGTCAGTTCGACGGCGCGTGCAGGATCGGATGTCAGCTTTTCGACTGCGCCCGCGAGCGCCTTCGCGACGTCGTCGAAGCTCAGTTGACCATCGGCGGTGCGGATGCCGTCGCGCGGCACATAGATATTTTGCGGCGCGGTGCACATCTGGCCGGAGTACAGCGCGAGCGAGAAGGCGATATTGCGCGCGGCGGCCTTCATGTCGTCCACGGAATCGATGATGATCTGATTCACGCCCGCCTTCTCGGTATAGACCTGAGCCTGATGCGCATTGCGTTCGAGCCACGTGCCGTTTTGCGTGCTGCCCGTGAAGTCGATCAGCTTGATTTCCGGACGCACGGCCAGTTCCTGAACGAGCGCGCCGTCGTTGGGCGCGGTCGCGAGCAGAGTGACGACGTTCGGATCGAAGCCGGCTTCGCGCAGCACTTCGCGGGCAATGCGCACGGTCACCGCAAGCGGAAGAATGGCGCCCGGATGCGGCTTGACCATAACCGTATTGCCGGTCGCGAGGTCGGCGAACATGCCGGGATAACCGTTCCAGGTCGGGAACGTGCAGCAACCGAGCACGAGACCCGTGCCGCGCGGAACGATTGCGAAGCGCTTCTGCATGGCGAGCGGTGGGTTTTTGCCTTGCGGCTTTTCCCAGTGCGCTTCGGCCGGGATGCGGCGCAGTTGATCCCATGCGTAGACCACGGCTTCGAGCGCGCGGTCCTGAGCGTGCGGGCCGCCGGCCTGGAAGGCCATCATGAAAGCCTGGCCGGTCGTGTGCATGACGCTGTAGCCGATCTCGAAACTGGCGCGATTCAGGCGCGACAGGATTTCAAGGCTCACGCCGACCCACGCTTGCGGGCCGGCGGCGCGCCACCCGGCTTGAGCATCGGCGGCGGCGCGAATGAGCGCATCGGGATCGGACTTCGGATAGCGGATGTCGAGCGCGATGCCGAACGGCGAACGTTCCTGCCCGACGGTCTCGCCCGTCGACGGCTGATCGAGTTCGAACGTCTTGCCGAGATGTGCTTTGAACGCGGCCTCTCCGTCGGCGTTGGCCGTTTCCCCGTACACTTTGGGGCTCGGCATTTCGGCAAACGGGCTCCAGTAGCCACGCGTTTCGATGGCCGCGAGCGCCTTGTCGAGCGTCGCTTCGTGCTTCGTGAATAGCGGATGTGTCATGGTCGCGAGAAGAGGAACGTGAAGGGGCGCCGGGTTAAATAATTAACCGACCGGTTGGTTGGGAATGTTAGCATTATTAGGATGCAGTGACGAACTGTTTTCATTAGGGCTTACCTGAGGATCGCAAGGAGGTGCGAATGGCTTACGAGAATCTGCTGGTCGAAACGCGCGGTCGTGTCGGACTGATCACGTTGAACCGTCCGAAAGCGCTCAACGCGCTCAACGATGCGCTAATGGACGAACTGGGCGCCGCGCTGAAGGCGTTCGACGCCGACGAGGACATCGGCGCGATCGTGTTGACCGGCAGCGAGAAGGCGTTCGCGGCGGGAGCGGACATTGGCATGATGGCCAGCTATTCCTATATGGACGTGTACAAGGGCGACTACATCACGCGCAATTGGGAAACCATTCGCTCGATCCGCAAGCCGATCATTGCGGCGGTGGCCGGCTTCGCGCTCGGCGGCGGTTGCGAACTCGCGATGATGTGCGACATCGTCATTGCGGCGGAAACGGCCAGGTTCGGCCAGCCGGAGATCAAGCTCGGCGTCATTCCCGGCGCGGGCGGCACGCAGCGTTTGCCGCGTGCGGTCTCCAAAGCCAAGGCAATGGACATGTGCCTGACCGCCCGCATGATGGACGCGAGCGAAGCTGAGCGCGCGGGACTCGTGTCTCGCGTGGTGGGAGCGGAGCGTCTTCTCGATGAAGCGATCGAAGCCGCCACGATCATCGCCGGCTTCTCGCTGCCTGCGGTGATGATGGCCAAGGAGGCAGTCAACCGCGCCTACGAGACGACGCTTTCGGAGGGCGTGCATTTCGAGCGACGCCTCTTCCATTCATTGTTCGCGACTGAAGATCAGAAGGAAGGCATGGCGGCGTTCGTCGAGAAGCGCAAACCGGCATTTAAGCATCGATGAAGATTGTTCGAGAAAACGCTTGCGCTTCTCGAATCCAATAACTAGAATTCCGTTCCTTCGCGATTCAACGAACGCGAAGGGAGCGGGAGAAGTAGCGGTGCGGTGGTTTCGGTTGGCGCTAGGTGGTACGGACGCAAAAAGTTGGATCTGCTCCGAAGCGCGGTTGGCAAGAAAAGAAAGCTTCAAATTCTTGTTGACAGTAACTGAAAAGACGTACATAATCTCGTTTCTCTGCTGCTGACGCAGCGACGCAAGACGGAAGTTGAAGTGCCTTGCGAATGTTCTTTAAAAACTAACAGCCGATAAGTGTGGGCGCTTGATGGCAAGTGCGGTTGCGGTTCTTCGGAATCGTAGCAATAGCAAAAGTAATCAAGAGTCTCACGCGAAGTATTAAGAGGAAGGTTTATCTGTCTACGGATGGATTAATCATCGTCAGTACGTTGAGTGAGCGACCGGTTGGTAAAACAACCGAAAAACAGTAACAGGTTTGAACTGAAGAGTTTGATCCTGGCTCAGATTGAACGCTGGCGGCATGCCTTACACATGCAAGTCGAACGGCAGCACGGGGGCAACCCTGGTGGCGAGTGGCGAACGGGTGAGTAATACATCGGAACGTGTCCTGTAGTGGGGGATAGCCCGGCGAAAGCCGGATTAATACCGCATACGATCTACGGAAGAAAGCGGGGGATCCTTCGGGACCTCGCGCTATAGGGGCGGCCGATGGCAGATTAGCTAGTTGGTGGGGTAAAGGCCTACCAAGGCGACGATCTGTAGCTGGTCTGAGAGGACGACCAGCCACACTGGGACTGAGACACGGCCCAGACTCCTACGGGAGGCAGCAGTGGGGAATTTTGGACAATGGGGGCAACCCTGATCCAGCAATGCCGCGTGTGTGAAGAAGGCCTTCGGGTTGTAAAGCACTTTTGTCCGGAAAGAAAACCATCGCCCTAATATGGTGGTGGGATGACGGTACCGGAAGAATAAGCACCGGCTAACTACGTGCCAGCAGCCGCGGTAATACGTAGGGTGCGAGCGTTAATCGGAATTACTGGGCGTAAAGCGTGCGCAGGCGGTCTGTTAAGACCGATGTGAAATCCCCGGGCTTAACCTGGGAACTGCATTGGTGACTGGCAGGCTTTGAGTGTGGCAGAGGGGGGTAGAATTCCACGTGTAGCAGTGAAATGCGTAGAGATGTGGAGGAATACCGATGGCGAAGGCAGCCCCCTGGGCCAACACTGACGCTCATGCACGAAAGCGTGGGGAGCAAACAGGATTAGATACCCTGGTAGTCCACGCCCTAAACGATGTCAACTAGTTGTTGGGGATTCATTTCCTTAGTAACGTAGCTAACGCGTGAAGTTGACCGCCTGGGGAGTACGGTCGCAAGATTAAAACTCAAAGGAATTGACGGGGACCCGCACAAGCGGTGGATGATGTGGATTAATTCGATGCAACGCGAAAAACCTTACCTACCCTTGACATGGTCGGAATCCTGCTGAGAGGCGGGAGTGCTCGAAAGAGAACCGGCGCACAGGTGCTGCATGGCTGTCGTCAGCTCGTGTCGTGAGATGTTGGGTTAAGTCCCGCAACGAGCGCAACCCTTGTCCTTAGTTGCTACGCAAGAGCACTCTAAGGAGACTGCCGGTGACAAACCGGAGGAAGGTGGGGATGACGTCAAGTCCTCATGGCCCTTATGGGTAGGGCTTCACACGTCATACAATGGTCGGAACAGAGGGTTGCCAAGCCGCGAGGTGGAGCCAATCCCAGAAAACCGATCGTAGTCCGGATCGCAGTCTGCAACTCGACTGCGTGAAGCTGGAATCGCTAGTAATCGCGGATCAGCATGCCGCGGTGAATACGTTCCCGGGTCTTGTACACACCGCCCGTCACACCATGGGAGTGGGTTTTACCAGAAGTGGCTAGTCTAACCGCAAGGAGGACGGTCACCACGGTAGGATTCATGACTGGGGTGAAGTCGTAACAAGGTAGCCGTATCGGAAGGTGCGGCTGGATCACCTCCTTTCTCGAGCTTCGCACGAAGTTATCTAAGCGCTCACGCTTATCGGCTGTAAGAAAGACAGGCTAAGGGTCTGTAGCTCAGTCGGTTAGAGCACCGTCTTGATAAGGCGGGGGTCGTTGGTTCGAATCCAACCAGACCCACCACCCGAAAAGGCGTGCTGACGGAGTGACCACTCATAGTCAGGCCACGAAGGGGGATTAGCTCAGCTGGGAGAGCACCTGCTTTGCAAGCAGGGGGTCGTCGGTTCGATCCCGTCATCCTCCACCAAGTCCTCAATGCACAGCGTTCCGCGTGAGCGCTGTGCATTGGCGACTGTAGCCAGTTGATGCTGCAAGCATGGAAGTGAGCTTGTCGGCTAAACGTTCTTTAACAATCTGGAAGAAGTAGTAAAGAGAGTGATGAAAGCACTTAGAGATGGGTGTGAGTAAGAACTCAGGGTAGTGATTGTATCAAGTATGAAAAGGTAATCGAAAGATTGCTTTGGAATACGGCACAACGCGAATACTCAGCCTATGACGAGAAGTCGGCCGCAAGCGGAAACGCCCAGGCAGACACACTCGTTATAGGGTCAAGCGAACAAGTGCATGTGGTGGATGCCTTGGCGATCACAGGCGATGAAGGACGCGGTAGCCTGCGAAAAGCTACGGGGAGCTGGCAAACGAGCTTTGATCCGTAGATGTCCGAATGGGGAAACCCGGCCCGAATGGGTCATCCTAGACTGAATACATAGGTCTAGCGAAGCGAACGCGGTGAACTGAAACATCTAAGTAACCGCAGGAACAGAAATCAACCGAGATTCCCAAAGTAGTGGCGAGCGAAATGGGATCAGCCTGTACTCTTTATCTGAATTGTTAGTCGAACGCTCTGGAAAGTGCGGCCATAGCAGGTGATAGCCCTGTAGACGAAAACAGTTTGGAAGAACTAGGTGTACGACAAGTAGGGCGGGACACGTGAAATCCTGTCTGAAGATGGGGGGACCATCCTCCAAGGCTAAATACTCGTGATCGACCGATAGTGAACCAGTACCGTGAGGGAAAGGCGAAAAGAACCCCGGGAGGGGAGTGAAATAGATCCTGAAACCGCATGCATACAAACAGTCGGAGCCTGGAAACGGGTGACGGCGTACCTTTTGTATAATGGGTCAGCGACTTACGTTCAGTAGCGAGCTTAACTGATTAAGGCAGGCGTAGCGAAAGCGAGTCCGAATAGGGCGATCAGTTGCTGGGCGTAGACCCGAAACCAAGTGATCTATCCATGGCCAGGTTGAAGGTGCGGTAACACGTACTGGAGGACCGAACCCACTAACGTTGAAAAGTTAGGGGATGAGCTGTGGATAGGGGTGAAAGGCTAAACAAACTTGGAAATAGCTGGTTCTCTCCGAAAACTATTTAGGTAGTGCCTCGTGTATCACCTTCGGGGGTAGAGCACTGTCATGGTTGTGGGGTCCATTGCGGATTACTACGCCATAGCAAACTCCGAATACCGAAGAGTGCAATCACGGGAGACAGACATCGGGTGCTAACGTCCGGTGTCAAGAGGGAAACAACCCAGACCGCCAGCTAAGGTCCCAAAGATTGGCTAAGTGGGAAACGAAGTGGGAAGGCTAAAACAGTCAGGAGGTTGGCTTAGAAGCAGCCACCCTTTAAAGAAAGCGTAATAGCTCACTGATCGAGTCGTCCTGCGCGGAAGATGTAACGGGGCTCAAGCCAGTCACCGAAGCTGCGGATGCATATTTATATGCATGGTAGGAGAGCGTTCCGTAAGCCTGCGAAGGTGTGTCGAAAGGCATGCTGGAGGTATCGGAAGTGCGAATGCTGACATGAGTAGCGATAAAGGGGGTGAAAAGCCCCCTCGCCGTAAGCCCAAGGTTTCCTACGCAACGTTCATCGGCGTAGGGTGAGTCGGCCCCTAAGGCGAGGCAGAAATGCGTAGCTGATGGGAAGCAGGTCAATATTCCTGCACCATTGTTAGATGCGATGGGGGGACGGATCGCGGAAGGTTGTCCGGGTGTTGGAAGTCCCGGTCGCTGCATTGGAGAAGGTGCTCAGGCAAATCCGGGCACAGGATTCAAGGGTGTGGCGCGAGCTTCTTCGGAAGCGAAGCAATTGGAAGTGGTTCCAAGAAAAGCCTCTAAGCTTCAGTCTAATAATGACCGTACCGCAAACCGACACAGGTGGGCGAGATGAGTATTCTAAGGCGCTTGAGAGAACTCGGGAGAAGGAACTCGGCAAATTGGTACCGTAACTTCGGGATAAGGTACGCCCTTGTAGCTTGACTGGCCTGCGCCAGGAGGGTGAAAGGGTTGCAATAAACTGGTGGCTGCGACTGTTTAATAAAAACACAGCACTCTGCAAACACGAAAGTGGACGTATAGGGTGTGACGCCTGCCCGGTGCCGGAAGATTAAATGATGGGGTGCAAGCTCTTGATTGAAGTCCCGGTAAACGGCGGCCGTAACTATAACGGTCCTAAGGTAGCGAAATTCCTTGTCGGGTAAGTTCCGACCTGCACGAATGGCGTAACGATGGCCACACTGTCTCCTCCCGAGACTCAGCGAAGTTGAAGTGTTTGTGATGATGCAATCTCCCCGCGGCTAGACGGAAAGACCCCATGAACCTTTACTGTAGCTTTGCATTGGACTTTGAACCGATCTGTGTAGGATAGGTGGGAGGCTATGAAACCGGAACGCTAGTTTCGGTGGAGCCGTCCTTGAAATACCACCCTGGTTTGTTTGAGGTTCTAACCTTGGCCCGTGATCCGGGTCGGGGACAGTGCATGGTAGGCAGTTTGACTGGGGCGGTCTCCTCCCAAAGTGTAACGGAGGAGTACGAAGGTACGCTAGGTACGGTCGGAAATCGTGCTGATAGTGCAATGGCATAAGCGTGCTTAACTGCGAGACCGACAAGTCGAGCAGGTGCGAAAGCAGGTCATAGTGATCCGGTGGTTCTGTATGGAAGGGCCATCGCTCAACGGATAAAAGGTACTCTGGGGATAACAGGCTGATACCGCCCAAGAGTTCATATCGACGGCGGTGTTTGGCACCTCGATGTCGGCTCATCTCATCCTGGGGCTGTAGCCGGTCCCAAGGGTATGGCTGTTCGCCATTTAAAGAGGTACGTGAGCTGGGTTTAAAACGTCGTGAGACAGTTTGGTCCCTATCTGCCGTGGGCGTTGGATATTTGAAGGGGGCTGCTCCTAGTACGAGAGGACCGGAGTGGACGAACCTCTGGTGTACCGGTTGTCACGCCAGTGGCATCGCCGGGTAGCTATGTTCGGAAGAGATAACCGCTGAAAGCATCTAAGCGGGAAACTCGCCTTAAGATGAGATATCCCCGGGGCTTCGAGCCCCTTGAAGGGTCGTTCTAGACCAGGACGTTGATAGGTCAGGTGTGTAAGTGCAGTAATGCATTGAGCTAACTGATACTAATTGCCCGTAAGGCTTGATCCTATAACCAGTGTGTTTGCCTCCACTGGCGAGTAACGCGTGTGCGACAATCGCCACCCACATCCTTACTACTTCTTCCCAGATTGGTTGTAGCGCCCATGCGGCGACACAACAACAAGTCATGCCTGATGACCACAGCGAGTTGGTACCACCCCTTCCCATCCCGAACAGGACCGTGAAACGACTCCACGCCGATGATAGTGCGGATCTCCCGTGTGAAAGTAGGTAATCGTCAGGCTCCTCATGCCTCAACTCAAAAACCCCACCCCATAAGGTGGGGTTTTTGCGTTTCGAGCGCGCAAAAACACACCGTTCAAACGGCGATTCGATCGATCGAATTCGATTAGATCAGGCGATCCATTCGTTCAAAATGAATCGCCGCCTTGCCCTCAGCGCGCCAAAAACCGCTCGGCCAAACGCACCCAGTACGATGATCCAATCGACAGCAAGTCGTCGTTAAAGTCGTAGCTGGCGTTGTGAAGCATGCAGGGTCCTGCGCCGTGCCCATGCTCGCGATGTCCGCCATCGCCGTTTCCTAGAAACGCATAGCATCCGGGCTTCTCAAGCAGCATGAACGAGAAATCCTCAGCCCCCATCGTCGGTTCGACGGCGCTGTCGACCTTGTCTTTCCCTACGATCTCCGCCATGACTTCCGCCGCAAAGCGTGCCTCTTCTGGCGCATTGATCGTCGGCGGATAGTTTCTGTGAAAGTGCAATTCCGCTTCGCAGTCGTATGCCGCGGCGGTTGCGTCGACGATCTTGCGCATGCGCGATTCGATCAAATCGAGCGTCTCAACCGTGAAGGTCCGCACCGTCCCGCCGAGCCACGCCAAATCCGGCACGACGTTCACTGCATCGCCGGCGTGGATTTGCGTGATGGAAAGCACAGCCGTATCGATCGGCTTCTTGTTACGCGTGATGATGCTCTGCAATGCATTCGCAATCTGCACCGCCGTGAATACCGGATCACGTCCGTTATGCGGCAATGCTGCATGAGAACCGGTCCCACGAATGGTGATGCGAAACTCGTTGCTCGATGCCATGATCGGCCCTTCAGTCACGCCAAAGTGGCCGGCCGGTATGCCCGGCCAGTTGTGAATGCCGAATACGGCATCGACGGGAAAGCGCTCGAAAAGGCCTTCCTTGATCATCGCCTTGGCGCCCGCGCCGCCTTCTTCAGCGGGTTGAAAGATGAACACGACCGTCCCGTCGAACTTGCCGTGCTCGGCGAGATGCTTGGCGGCGCCCAGCAGCATCGCGGTGTGACCATCGTGGCCACAGGCGTGCATGCGCCCATCGTGCGTGGAACGATGTCCGAACGTGTTCAACTCCTGAATCGGTAACGCGTCCATATCGGCGCGAAGTCCAATCGATGCTTTGCCGTTCCCGCGCTTCAATAGGCCGACGACGCCCGTTTTGCCCAAGCCCCGATGCACTTCGATTCCCCACCGCTCGAGGTTCTCGGCCACGAGTTTCGCGGTGCCGACCTCTTCGTAACGCAATTCGGGATGGGCATGGATCGTTCGTCGCAGGGTGCGGATTTCTTCGTGTGATGCTTCAATTTCTGGGATCAGATTCATTTGAATCGCTCTCACGTTTGAATTCGGAAGGCGCGTATTGACAGCGCATCTCATTTCCTTATTCTACGCTGCCACTATTTGCGCCATCGGACGGCCGGTCGCATAGCGCCCGTAATAGAATTCCGTCATCTGCCGCCTTATGTTTCCGAGTTACCGGACTTTTCGATGAACGCTCCAGCCGAGTTCGCCCGAGCCGTATGCCCGCACGATTGCCCCGACACTTGCGCCCTGCGCGTAACGGTTAAAGACGGAAAGGCGGTCAAAATCAGCGGCGACCCCGAACATCCGCCGACACAAGGCGTGCTCTGCACAAAGGTCGCGCGCTACGCCGAGCGCACGCATCACAAGGAGCGTCTTTTGACGCCGCTTCGGCGCGTCGGCCGCAAAGGCGAGGGCCGGTTCGAGCCGATCGGCTGGGACGAAGCGCTGAATCTCGCCGCGAACCGACTCGGCGAAATCGCCAGGCGCGCGCCCGAAGCGATTGTTCCGTACAGCTATGCCGGCACGATGGGCCTCGTGCAAGGCGAAAGTATCGCGGCGCGCTTCTTCAATGTGCTCGGAGCATCGCGTCTGGAGCGCACCATTTGCGCCGCGGCGGGTGCGGCCGGCCTGCGCTACACCTACGGCGCCAGCCTCGGTATGCACTTCGAGTTTTACGAAGAAAGCGAACTGATCCTGATCTGGGGCGCAAACCCGATCGCGTCGAGCCTGCATTTCTGGACGCGTGCGCAAGAGGCCAAGCGTCGAGGCGCAAAGCTGATCGCGATCGATCCGTATAAATCGCTGACGGCGGAAAAATGCCATCAGCACATCGCGCTTCGTCCGGGCACCGATGCGGCGCTCGCGCTCGGCATGATCGACGTGCTGATCCGCGAGGATCTCATCGATCACGAATACGTTCGCGCCCATACGCTCGGCTTCGATGAACTCGCGGCCCGCGCCGCGCAGTATCCGCCGTCTCGCGTGGCGGAGATTTGCGGCATCGAGGAAAGCGTGGTCGTCGAACTGGCGCGTGCGTTCGGATCGACGAAAAAGGCCGCGATTCGCCTCAACTACGGCATGCAGCGCGTGCGCGGCGGCGGCAACGCGGTGCGCGCGATTGCCTGTCTGCCATCGCTTACCGGCGCGTGGCGCGAGCGCGCGGGCGGCTTGCTGCTGTCGTCGTCGGGTTGGGCGCCTGTCGACGGCAGTGCGCTCGAGCGCGCGGACCTGCTGCCGGGCTGGCCGTCGAAAACGCCGCGCGCCATCAACATGAACGCGATCGGCGACGCGCTCCTGCATCCGGGTGATGACAGCTTCGGACCGAAGGTCGAAGCACTGATCGTCTACAACTCGAATCCGGTCGCGGTGGCGCCGGATTCGGCGAAAGTCGCGGCCGGGTTCGCACGCGACGATCTGTTCACCATCGTGCTGGAACACTTCCAGACAGATACCGCCGACTATGCCGATCTGATCTTTCCCGCGACGACGCAGCTCGAACACCTCGATGTGCACAAGTCATACGGACATACATACGTGATGGCGAATCCGCCGGCGATTCCGCCTGTCGGCGAGGCGCGGCCGAATACCGAGATCTTTCGCGGTCTTGCGCGCGCGATGGGTCTCGTCGAACCGGCGCTCTTCGAAAGCGACGAGCAGATTGCATCGAAGGCCTTCCGCTGGGACGACCGCACGCTCGAAGGCGAAAGCTGGGAGACGCTGAAGACGTCCGGTTGGCTAAAACTCAGGATCGCCGACGCGCCGCTGGCAGAGGGCGGGTTTCGCACGCCGTCCGGCAAGTGCGAGTTCTACAGCGAGCGGCTGAAGCGCGAGGGACTCGATCCGCTGCCGGATTATCTGCCGCCGTATGAATCCGCCGATGGCTCGCCGGAACTGGCCGCGCGCTATCCACTCGCGATGATCTCGCCACCCGCGCGCAATTTCCTGAACAGCAGCTTCGTGAACATTGAGAGTTTGCGCGCGACGGAGCGCGAACCGCATCTCGACATCCATCCCGACGATGCGCAGGCGCGCGGCATCGTCGACGGCACGCTGGTGCGCATCTTCAACGATCGCGGTTCGATGCAGGCCCGCGCGCGTGTGACGGACCGGGCGCGCGAGGGCGTCGTCGTCGGCTTGTCGATCTGGTGGAAAAAGCTCTCGCCTGACGGCCGCAACGCCAATGAGGTGACGAGCCAGGCGCTGACCGATCTCGGGGGATCGGCCACGTTTTACGACTGTCTGGTCGAAGTGGAGCCAATGCATTGACAGTCACGAACAGAAGGGGCTTGAACGAGTCTGGTGCATGGCGTCTAACCCAGTTGTGGGAGATCGAACGAGAGGCTAGGATTTCGTTTCCGCACGACCATTCTAAAATCATATAAAGGAGACGCCGTATGGAGAAACCCTGGCTGAAGTCGTACCCGGCCGGCGTGCCTGCGGAAATCGATGCATCGGCGTATCGGTCCGTTTCCGCATTGCTTAACGAGAGTTTTCGCGCGAACCGCGCCCGGCGCGCGTTCGTCTGCATGGGGCAGGCAATCACCTATGGCGAGCTCGACACCATGTCGAGAAATCTTGCCGCGTGGTTCCAGAAGAAGGGGCTGAAGCCCGGCGCGCGCGTCGCGCTGATGATGCCGAACGTTCTGCAATATCCCGTGGCGATCGCGGCTGTGCTGCGCGCGGGTTATATCGTCGTCAACGTGAATCCGCTCTATACGCCGCGCGAACTCGAGCATCAGCTCAAGGACAGCGAGGCGGAAGCTATCGTCATCCTCGAGAATTTCGCGGTCACGCTGCAAGCGGTGATCCGGAATACGTCGATCAAACATGTGGTCGTCGCGGCGATGGGCGATCTCATGGGCATGAAAGGACTGCTCGTCAATTTCGTGGTCCGGCGCGTGAAGAAAATGGTGCCCGAGTGGAGCCTGCCGGGAAGCATCCGTTTCAAGGACGCGCTCGACGAAGGCAGCCGCGCCACGCTCGCGCCCGTCGAGCAGACCCCGGACGACGTCGCGTTCCTGCAGTACACCGGCGGCACAACGGGCGTGGCGAAAGGCGCGACGCTCACGCATCGCAACCTGGTCGCGAACGTGCTGCAGTCCGAAGTGTGGCTGAACCCGGCGCGCACGCGGCGCCCCGACATCGACCAGTTTGTCTGCGTGGTTGCGCTGCCGCTGTATCACATCTTCGCGCTCACGGTGTGCGGGCTGCTGACGATCCGCACGGGTGGTGTCGGCATGCTGATTCCGAATCCGCGCGACATCGCGGGCACGATCAAGGAACTGAAGGGCGTCCAGATCAACACGTTTCCGGCGGTCAATACGCTCTATAACGCGCTGCTGAATCATCCCGATTTCGGCAAACTGGACTTTTCGAAGCTGATCGCGGCGAATGGCGGCGGCATGGCAGTTCAGGAAGCTGTGGCGAAGCGCTGGTTCGCGGTGACGGGCGTGCCGATCGTCGAGGGCTATGGCTTGTCGGAAACGTCGCCTTGCGTCACGTGCAATCCGGTGACCGCGACCGAGTACACGGGCACGATCGGCCTGCCGCTTCCGTCGACGGAGCTGTCCATCCGCGACGACGACAACAACGAACTGCCGCTCGGCCAGCCGGGCGAAATCTGCATTCGCGGACCGCAGGTGATGGCCGGCTACTGGAACCGTCCCGACGAAACGGCGAAAGTGATTACGCCCGATGGCTTCTTCCGTTCGGGCGATGTCGGCGTGCTCGACGAACGCGGCTACGTGAAGATTGTCGATCGCAAGAAGGACATGATTCTCGTCTCGGGATTCAACGTTTATCCGAACGAGATCGAGGATGTCGTGGCGATGCTGCCCGGCGTGTTCGAAGTCGCGGCGGTCGGCGTGAAGGATCAGAATTCGGGCGAAGCGGTGAAGCTCTTCATCGTGCGCAAGGATCAGAGCCTGACCGAGGCCGACGTCATGGCCTACTGCAAGGAGCGGCTCACGGGCTATAAACGTCCGCGCACGATCGAGTTTCGTAACGATCTGCCGAAGAGCAATGTCGGCAAGATCCTGCGGCGAGAGTTGCGCGACGGGCGCGCCTAGCCTCGCAGAGTCTCTGCACACAGAAAGCCTTCGTATCTCGCGATACGAAGGCTTTTTTGTTGTGCATGCGCGACATGCAGGCACGCATCGCCGCTGGAACGCGAACGAAAAAAAGGCGCCCGAAGGCGCCTTTCAGAAGATACCGCTGTGTTACGACTTATTAGAACTTGTGGCGGATGCCGACGATCGCAGCAACCTGGTTCGTCGTCGACGACGGCGACAGGCCGTTGATGTTCGCGACTGCCGTGCGGTTCGTCGAGTCCGTGCCGCTTGCGTGCTGATACACGCCATCGATGTACACGTCGGTACGCTTGGACAGGAAGTAGTCCGCGCCGAGCATAGCCTGATGGTACTTGGCGTCGCCCAGGCCGTAGCCCTTCGTGTAGTCGTACGCCACGCCCAGCAGCAGCGCCGGGGTCAGCTGATACTTGAAGTTGATTTCGGCGTTGTGGAACTTGCCCGTGCCGCCCGTGTAACCACCGACCGGCGTCAGACCCGTGCCCGGCTCCGAACCCAGATCCTTGAACTGCGTGTTGCTATACGTCGCGCCGACCGTTGCTGCGCCGAACGTGTAAGCACCGCCTGCCGAGATCACTTGCTGCGTCTTCGCCGAAGCGTAGCCCGAGTACACGCGGCTGCCGCCCATGTTCGAGGACGTGGTGCTCGACGAGGGGGTGTTGCCGAAGAACGAGTAGTTCGGGTCCTTGACGTTCAAGTAACCCGCGCCCAATTGCAGGGGACCTTGCGAGTAGCCGAGACCGACCGACCAGATCTGGTTGCGGTTGAACTGGCCAGCGTTGCCGCCGAGGCTGTACAGACCGCCGAACGTGAAGCCTGCGTAGTTCGCGCTCGTGTACTTGATCGCGTTGTTCACGCGATTCGAGTTGTTCATGTTGTCCAGGTCGCCCGGATGCGCGCCGAAGTACGATGCCCACTGGCTACCGACTTCGAATGCGCCCGTGTAGTCAACCACGGAGTCGTACTGGCGACCCAGGGTGACCGTGCCGAACTGCGACGACAGACCGACGTATGCCTGACGGCCGAATTCAGCGCCACCTTGACCCAGACGGCCGTTGAACACGTTGAAGCCGTTTTCCAACACGAAGATGGCCTTCAGACCGCCACCCAGGTCTTCCGTGCCGCGCAGACCCCAGCGCGAACCTTGCAGGTTGCCGCTGTTCATCGAGTACAGCTTTTGACCGCTGCTGTTATTCGAGTACACGAAGCCTGCGTCGATGATGCCGTACAGCGTCACGCTGCTCTGCGCATGTGCGGCGCCAGCGAAAACGCCCAATGCAGCGAGAGCGAGAAGCGACTTTTTCATTGAATAGATCTCCAGGGAGTGTTTGCGACTGTTTGGCAAGGTCACTGTTCTAGCGCCAGTGTGTTGACGTCCCTGCCGGGCTTCTTAACGAAGGTGGTACGTAATGTAACAAATAGGCTTTAGTGGACAAAGGAAAAGGAAACGGTCCAAGGCACTCATGTGACGTTTACGCAACAGGCGCTAAAATGTTGGTTTTGCAGGATTTTCGCGACCCGTGTTTGCCCTAGTTCCCAAAAATGGGGCGTGGGATTGAGGCAATTCCGGATGTTCGAGCATCCCCTCGCGCTCGCGAAACGGACATTAATAGGACACTTTCTGTATCGAACGACGTTGCGCTTGCGCAAGCTCGCAGACGGCAGCGCTGGCATTGGCATCGGCTGCGGTGCGCTAAGATTCGGGTTTTCCCGCTGACACCGTGTCGAAGCGCGATGCGGCGAACCCATTCGCGCAGATGTGCTGCAACGATACGAATTGCCGCTACCCTGCAAGTCATACGTCGACGGCGGAATACGAAGAGAGGTGAGAAATGACACTCGATGAAGTCATCAGCGAGTTCGACCGTGGCCTGCGCTCGATGGCCGGCGTGAGTCGCATGTCGCGACCGATTCCCGAATCTCCGCTGACGGACGCCGGCGCGAATCTCCTTGCCGACGAGTCGCCGCTGACCGAGAAGGAGCGTGCGCATTCGGCCGGGCTGATGCGCGTGAACCACGTCGGCGAAGTGTGCGCTCAGGCGCTCTACCAGGCGCAGAAGCTCGCCACGCATTCGCCCGAACTCAAGGCGAACTTCGAGCACGCCGCGCGCGAGGAGGAAGACCATCTCGCGTGGACTTCGCGGCGCCTGAAAGACCTCGATTCCCGTCCGAGTTTGCTGAATCCGCTCTGGTACGCGGGGGCGCTCGCGATCGGATTCGTCGCAGGCCGTTTCGGCGATCGCGCGAGTCTCGGCTTCATGGCGGAGACCGAGCGTCAGGTCGAGCAGCATCTCGACGGCCACATGAAAACCTTGCCCGCGAACGATCACGCCTCGCGTGCCATCGTCGAGCAGATGCGCCTCGATGAAAGCGCGCATGCGGCGGCGGCGATCGGCGCGGGCGGAAGCGAAGTGCCGTTTCCCGTGCGTACGCTGATGCGCGCCGCATCGAAAGTCATGACGACTACGGCGTACTATATATAGTGCTTTTTACGATGCACTAAACGCCTCGACTGATGCCCACGTATCAGCCGAGGCGCCTCGCGGCCAAAATCCCACCTGCGGCCCGAAAATCCGCCAGAAGAACCGTTACATTTCCCTCATTTCGCCAACGAATTTCACGTACTACCTTCACATCCCGCACTAGCTCTCTAATTCATAACGCTTTTCTCTTTCTCCGTCACTTCAAGCACGTTCGCTAAGTCCTTGTTCTAGCGAGTAAAAACCACTCGAAAAAAAGTTACGCGTCTTGACCGAGGAAATCGCTTCCTCTAAAGTGGGAGACAGTGTGAGAAAGTGGTCTTTTGTGTGATTCAGAGGCCATTTTCAAACGAAATCGCGACAGGAGCGGTGCCCGCGTGGGCATCGACAGCGTAAGCAAGGTGCCGGAGAAAGCGCTTTTGGCGTCGTCTCCGGTCGCAATGGGGAGAAGGGCGAGTGTTCCAAGGGGCGTCGGCGCTGACACTCGATGCGAAAGGGCGGATGTCCGTGCCGTCTCGCTATCGTGAAGCGCTGCAAGGGCAGGCAGAAGGCCGGGTGACGCTCACGAAGAGCCCGGATGGATGCCTGTTGCTGTTTCCTCGCCCTGAATGGGAAGTCTTTCGTGCCAAGGTCGCCGCGCTTCCAATGGAAGCCATGTGGTGGCGGCGCATTTTTCTCGGTAATGCAATGGACGTCGAACTCGACGGCAGCGGGCGTGTGCTGGTGTCGCCCGAGCTGCGCTCGGCCGCGTCGCTCGAAAAGGAAGTGACGTTGCTCGGAATGGGCGCGCACTTCGAGTTGTGGGACTCGCAGACGTACGCCGCGAAGGAAGCCGCGGCAATGGCGCAAGGCATGCCCGACGCGCTCAAAAATTTCACCTTCTGATACGGCGCTGGAAATCATGGTACAGGCGTCGGGAAACGAACTGCAGCACCGCACGGTGCTGCTGAAGGAAGCAGTAGACGGACTGATCACGCGCGCCGACGGCATCTATATAGATGGCACGTTCGGACGCGGCGGTCATAGCCGGGCTATTTTGCAGCGCTTGGGAGATGCGGGGCGGCTCATCGCATTCGACAAGGACCCGCTTGCAATCGCCACGGCGCAACAGATTCAGGACGCGCGTTTTTCGATCGTGCATGACAGCTTCGCGGCGTTGCGCGAGGCGGCGGGTGAGCAGGGAATCGAGCGGGTGTCGGGTGTGTTGCTGGACCTTGGCGTGTCGTCGCCGCAAGTGGACGACCCGGAGCGCGGCTTCAGCTTCCGCGCACAAGGTCCGCTCGATATGCGGATGGATCCGACTCGCGGCGAGTCGGCGGCTGAGTGGCTCGCACGGGCCACGGTGCAGGAACTGACAGAGGTGATCAGAGATTATGGGGAAGAACGGTTTGCTTTTCAGATTGCAAAGGCGCTTGTTGCTCGCAGGGCAGAGTCCGACCGTCTTGGGCCTCTCGACAGCACGCGCGAGCTTGCCGAAATCGTGGGTAACGTCGTCAAAACCCGTGAGAAGGGCAAGGACCCGGCAACTCGCACCTTTCAAGCTATACGGATTCACGTCAATCAAGAGCTTGCGGAGCTGCAGGTAGTTCTCGAATCGGCACTGGCACTGTTGGAGCAAGGGGGGCGGCTGGTCGTGATCAGCTTTCATTCGCTCGAAGACCGGATCGTCAAGCGGTTCATGCAGGCGCACGCAAGCGCGCCCGCCGTGGACCGGCGCTTGCCGATCCGCGCGGTCGATCTGCCCAGCCCGCCGATGCGGGTGGTGGGCCGCGTGTTTCCGAGCGACGCTGAAGTGACCGACAACCCCCGTGCACGATCCGCCGTGATGCGTATCGCAGAGCGGATCGCGCCATGAACCGGCTCAACATTTTTCTGCTGATCGTCGTGCTCGGGTGCGCGCTGTCGGTTGTGAGCGCGACTAATCAGCAGCGGCAGATTTTCATCGAGCTGCAAAGGGCGCAATCGCAGGAACGTCAGCTTCAGCAGGACTATGCGCAATTGCAGTACCAGCAGAGCGCTTTGTCGAAGACATCTCGCATCGAACAACTGGCCGCCAACTCCTTGAAGATGCAGCCCGTGACAACTGGCCGCACGCAATATCTCACTTACGACACGGCCGCCAACAAGGCCGCCGATGCACCCATGCCGCCGCCGCTGCCGGCGTCGACGCCGCCTGCACGCGGAGCCAAGCGATGAAAAAATCCGCGAAGCAAAAAGACATCGCCCACACGCCGAATCCGCTGCTCGCCGTGCGCCTGCCGATGTGGCGCTCGAAGTTCGTCGTGTTCCTGTTGTTCATGGCGTTCGTCGCGCTCGCCGGGCGGGCGTTCTGGATTCAGGGCCCCGGCAACGCATTCTTCAAGAAACAAGGCGAAAGCCGCTATCAGCGTACGCTGGAATTGCCCGCGACGCGTGGCCAGATTCGCGACCGCAACGGCCTCGTGCTTGCCACGAGTCTGCCGGTCAAGGCCATTTGGGCGATTCCCGAAGCCGTGCCGAACGACCTCGGCGCGGACAAGCTCGCCGAGCTGGCGAAGCTGCTCGACATGACGCAGAAGGATCTGCGCTCGAAGCTCTCGATGGACAAGACCTTCGTCTACGTGAAGCGCCAGGTGCCGCTCGAAGTCGCGCAGAAAGTCGCCGCGCTCGATATTCCCGGCATTTATTCGCGTGGCGAATACAAGCGCTTCTATCCGGAAGGCGAAATCACTGCGCATCTGATCGGTTTTACTAATATTGAAGACAAGGGGCAGGAAGGCGTCGAACTCGGCGACCAGCACGTCCTCGCCGGCACGCCGGGCATGCGCCGCGTCATCAAGGACCGCATGGGTCACATTGTCGAGGACGTCGACGAGCAGGTCGTGCCCCATAACGGCGCGGACGTCGAACTCTCGATCGACAGCAAGATTCAGTACATCGCGTACACGAACCTGAAGGCGGCCGTCGAGAAGTCGAAGGCGAAGGCGGGCGCGGCGATCGTGATCGACACCAAGACGGGCGAAGTGCTCGCGCTCGTCAACTATCCCACCTACAACCCGAACGACCGCTCGCGCATGACTGGCGAGCAGTTGCGCAACCGCATTCTCACGGACACGTTTGAACCGGGCTCGATCATGAAGCCCTTCACTGTTTCGCTCGCGCTCGATCTGCATCGGGTGACGCCGAATACGCTCGTCGAGACGGGCGGCGGCGTGTACGTGCTCGACGGCGCGCGCATCACGGACGATGCCGGGTTCGGCACGCTCACGGTCGGCGGCGTGATTCAGAAGTCGAGCAATATCGGCGCGACCAAAATTGCGATGCAATTACGTCCTGAAGAAATGTGGAATATGTACACCGGACTCGGACTCGGCCAGGCGCCGAAAGTCGGTTTTCCGGGTGCGGTGACTGGGCGTCTGCGGCCGTGGAAAAGCTGGCGACGCATCGAGCAGGCGACCATGTCGTATGGCTACGGCTTGTCCGCTTCGCTGTTCCAGTTAGCGCGCGCATATACCGCGATCGCACACGACGGTCAGGTTCTGCCGGTATCGATTTTCCGCACGCCGGGCGATCAGCCGGTTGTCGGCCAGCAAGTTTTCGCGCCGAGCACCGCGCGGGAAGTGCGCGCAATGCTCGAAACCGTGACGGCGAAGGGCGGCACGTCGCCGGATGCGGCGGTGCCGGGCTATCGCGTCGGCGGCAAGTCGGGAACGGCGTACAAGCACGCGGGCCACGGCTACGACAAATCGAAGTACCGCGCATCGTTCGTCGGCATGGCGCCGATGCCGAATCCGCGCATTGTCGTGGCCGTGTCGGTGGATGAACCCACGGCGGGCAGCCACTTCGGCGGTCAGGTTTCGGGGCCGGTATTTTCGGGCATCGTCGGCGATACGCTGCGCGCGCTCAATGTACCGCCCGACATGCCCGTGAAGCAAATGGTCGTCACCGACGACTCGAATTCCACCACGCAGCCGGCCGCTCAGCAGCCGGCGAATACGAACAACGCCAATACCGCGAAGAAAGTCGCGGTGTCGAGCAATACCAAGACACACCCGGGAGTCGTGCGATGAGCGCGCAGGCCCGTCAGAGCAAGATGCAAAAGGACGTTTCACAAACCGTTGAATGGCTGCGCGCGCACGTGCAGCCCGACGCGCAATTGCACGCGGACACGCGCTCGCTCAAAAGCGGCGACGTGTTTCTCGCGTACGCGGTCGACGGCGCGGACAACCGTCCGTATCTCGACGCCGCGCTCGCTGCGGGCGCCGCTGCCGCGTTGTATCAGCCGGAGCATTTCGCGGGCAAGCCGGATGCGTCGAAGACGCTCGCCGTGAAAGCGCTCAACGAGCTCGCGGGGCCGATCGCGGCCGCATGGTACGGCGAGCCGACGGCGTCGATGCTCACCGTGGGCGTGACGGGCACCAACGGCAAAACGTCGTGCAGCCAGTGGATCGCCACTGCGCTGACCGCGCTTGGCCGGCCGTGCGCGATCGTCGGCACGCTCGGTATCGGCATGCCGGGCAAGCTCGTGCACAGCGGCTTCACCACGCCCGACGCGCCGCAGCTGCAACGCAATCTCGCGCAACTGAAGCGCCAGGGCGCGGAAGGCGTTGCGATGGAAGTTTCGTCGCACGCGTTGCATCAGGGGCGCGTCAATGGTGTCGATTTCGATCTCGCCATCTTCACGAATCTGACGCAGGATCATCTCGATTACCACGGCACCTTCGACGCTTACGAATCCGCGAAGGCGCGTTTGTTCGCGTGGCCGACGCTCAAGACGGCGATCGTCAATCGCGACGACGCAGCGGGCCAGCGCCTGATCGAATCGCTGCGCGGCAAAGTCCGCACGATTGCATTCGGTATTGAAATGCCGGCGAGCGCAGCGCCGGGCGCCGATGCCATGCTGCTCGCGACGCAAGTCCGCGCCACGGCTTCGGGCACGGCGTTTCATCTTTCGTCGGACTGGGGCGAGGCGGATGTCGAAGTCGGCACGCTCGGCACGTTCAACGTGAGCAATCTGCTTTCCGTACTCGCCGTGCTGCTCGAAGTCGGCGTGCCGTTCGATGCGGCTATTGCGCGCATCGAAAAGCTCGAATCGGTCAACGGCCGCATGGAGCGTCTGGGCGGACGCATCCAGAACGACGAGCCGCTCGTCGTGATCGATTACGCGCACACGCCCGATGCGCTCGACAAGACGCTCGCCGCGTTGCGCCCGATCGCGAAAGCGCGCGGCGGCGAACTCGTCTGCATGTTCGGCTGCGGCGGCGACCGCGACGCGACCAAGCGTCCGCTGATGGGCGCGATCGCGGAACGTCTCGCGGATCAGGTCGTCATCACCAGCGACAATCCGCGCAGCGAGGAACCGCTGTCGATCATCGAGCAGATCGCCGCCGGTATGAACGACGCCGCGAAGGCGCGCCGCATCGAAGATCGCGCGAGCGCGATTTTGCAGGCGATTCGCGGCGCCGCGCGCGAGGACGTTGTCGTGCTCGCGGGAAAAGGACACGAAGCTACGCAGGAAATCATGGGCAAGAAGCGCACATTCTCCGATCAGGATCACGCGCGCCTCGCGCTCGCAGCACGCGCCACGCAACAGCGCGGAGGTGGAGAATGAGCATGTTTACTTTGCGCGAAGCCGTCGCAATGATTCCGGGCGCCACGCTCGCCGGCGACGAAAATGTCGCGATTACACGCATCGTCACGGACAGCCGCGGCGTGCAGGCCGGCGACCTGTTCGTCGCGGTGAAGGGCGATCGTTTCGATGCGCATGATTTCCTCGATCAGGTTGCGAAAAGCGGCGCGGCGGCGGCGCTGGTTTCGCGTGAACCGGCCGGCGCGAATGCGTGGCCGCTGCCTGTCATCAAGGTAAAAGACACGCGCGCCGGGCTCGGTGCGCTGGCCCACGGCTGGCGCAAGCGCTTCTCGATGCCGCTCGTCGCGGTGACCGGCAGCAACGGCAAGACCACCGTCAAGGAAATGATCGCGTCGATCTTTGCGGCAGCGGTGGGCGAAGAGGCGCGGCTCGCGACTGCCGGCAACTTCAACAACGACATTGGCCTGCCGCTCACGCTGTTCCGTCTGAACGCGTCGCACAAGCTCGCGGTCGTCGAACTCGGCATGAATCATCCGGGCGAGACCGAAGTGCTCGGCAAGATCGCCGCGCCGAATGTCGCCGTGGTGAACAACGCGCAGCGCGAGCATCAGGAATTCATGGCGACGGTCGAAGCGGTCGCGCTCGAACACGCGTCGGTCATTCATGCGCTGGGCGATACCGGCACCGCCGTGTTCCCCGCCGACGATCGTTACGCGAGCATCTGGCGCGTCGCCGCCACGGGCAATCCGATCATGGATTTCGCCCTCACCGACGACACAACCAAGGCCGCCGTCACCGGCACGCTCGACGGCACCACGGTACACGCGCACACGCCGCAGGGCGAAGTCGACATCGCGCTGTCCGTGCTTGGCGAACACAACGCGCGCAACGCGCTGGCTGCAACCGCAGCGGCGCTTGCAGCCGGCGTTTCGCTCGATGTCGTCAAGCGCGGGCTCGAAGCCTTCCAGCCGGTGAAGGGACGTTTGCAAGTAAAGCGCGCCGTTCTCGGCACGCTCGCGGGCGCGACCGTCATCGACGACACGTACAACTCGAATCCCGATTCGATGCGTGCCGCCATCGACGTGCTCGCATCGCAAGCCGCGCTCCGTGTGCTCGTCATGGGCGACATGGGCGAAGTCGGCGAAGAAGGGCCGGCATTTCATCGCGAAGTCGGCGCGTATGCGGCCGAGCGCGGCATCGATGCACTTTTCGCGCTCGGCGCGGCGAGCCGCGATTCGGTGAACGCATTCAACGCGCACGCATCGAAGCAGACCGGCGCGCATTTCGACGACGTCGCCGGTCTGATCGCGGCGCTCGACGCCGCCGGTTACGGCAGCAAAGCAACTTATCTCGCGAAAGGCTCGCGCTTCATGAAGATGGAGCGCGTGGTGGACGCTTTGACGAGTTCTCAACAATCCGCGTCGGGCGCTGCGCCCGCCGCACACTGATTCACTGAAAGAGAAGGACCAGCATGCTACTCGCACTCGCGCAATGGCTCCAGAATGACGCCAGCTTCATGCGCGTGTTTACCTACATCACGTTCCGCGCCGTGGGAGCCACGGCGACGGCGCTTTTGATCGGCCTCGTCTGCGGCCCCTGGGTCATTCGCAAACTTACTTTGCTGAAGATGGGCCAGGCCGTTCGCAAGGACGGCCCGCAGACGCACCTCGTCAAATCCGGTACGCCGACCATGGGCGGCGTGCTCATTCTCATCGGCATCGCGGTGTCCACGCTGTTGTGGGCGGATCTCACCAATCGCTTCGTCTGGATCGTGATGCTCGTCACGTTCGGCTACGGCGTGATCGGCTGGGTCGACGATTACCGCAAGGTCGTCCACAAGGACCCGCGCGGCATGTCCTCGCGCGAGAAGTATTTCTGGCAGTCGGTCATCGGTCTTTTCGCGGCAGTGTATCTCGCGTTTTCCGTGTCCGAAGCGAACAACGCGCGCGTGTTCGATCTGTTCATGGCGTGGGTGAGAAGCGGCTTGTCGATGGGTCTGCCCGCGCGCGCCGACCTGATGCTGCCGTTCCTCAAATCGATCACCTATCCGCTCGGCGTGTGGGGCTTCATCGCGATGACGTATTTCGTGATCGTCGGTTCGAGCAACGCGGTGAATCTCACCGACGGTCTCGACGGCCTCGTCATCATGCCGGTCGTGCTGGTGGGCGCGTCGCTCGGCGCCTTCGCGTATGTCATGGGCAGTTCGGTGTATTCGAAGTATCTGCTGTTCCCGCACATTGCCGGCGCGGGCGAATTGCTGATTTTCTGTTCTGCGATGGGCGGCGCGGGCCTCGCGTTTCTCTGGTACAACACGCACCCCGCGCAGGTCTTCATGGGCGATGTCGGCGCGCTCGCGCTCGGCGGCGCGCTCGGCACCGTCGCCGTGATCGTGCGTCAGGAAGTGGTGCTGTTCATCATGGGCGGCGTGTTCGTCGCGGAAACGCTGTCGGTCATGCTTCAGGTCTTCTGGTTCAAGTTCACGAAGCGTCGTTACGGCGAAGGCCGTCGTTTCTTCAAGATGGCGCCGCTGCATCACCACTACGAGCTCTCCGGCTGGACCGAGACGCAAGTCGTGGTGCGCTTCTGGATCATCACGCTGATGTTGTGTCTGTTTGGCCTGTCGACGCTCAAGCTGCGCTGAGCATTGCGGTCACGAAGGCAGTTCGAATCTTGTTTGCAGTCTCCGGGAAAAAGGTAAAGCGATGTTTGGCGAGAAGTTTGTCGGTCGGCAAAGTCCGATGGTGCTCGTGCTTGGACTGGGTGAATCCGGTCTGGCGATGGCGCGCTGGTGCGCCAGGCACGGCTGCCGCCTGCGGATCGCCGATACGCGCGCCACGCCGCCGAATCTCTCGGAACTCGCGGTCCATCAGATCGATGCGGATTTCGTTGGTGGCGCGTTCGCGCCCGAACTGCTCGATGGCGGCATCGAACTGGTCGCGATCAGTCCGGGACTTTCACCGCTCGCGCCCGATCTCGCGCCGCTGATCGCCGCCGCAAAGGAACGCGGCATTCCCGTCTGGGGCGAGCTCGAACTCTTCGCGCAGGCGCTCGCCGGGCTCGGCGCGAACGGCTACACGCCGAAGGTCATCGCGATCACCGGCACGAACGGCAAGACCACGACGACCGCGCTCACCGGGCTGTTGTGCGAGCGCGCGGGCAAGTCGGTCGCGGTGGCGGGCAACATCAGCCCGGCGATGCTGGACAAGCTGACCGAGGCCATCGACCAAACCGCGCTGCCGGATGTCTGGGTGCTCGAACTGTCGAGCTTTCAGTTGGAAACGGCCCATACCTTCGCGCCGGATGCCGCCGCGGTGCTCAATATCACGCAGGATCATCTCGACTGGCACGGCGGTCTCGATGCCTACGCGGCCGCGAAAGGCCGCATCTTCGGGCCGCGCACCACGCGCGTGCTGAACCGCGACGACGTCCGTACAATGGCGCTCGCGAAGAACATCGCGCAGGACCGGGTCGTGACGTTCGGGCTGAACGAACCGTCGTTCGTCGGCGACTACGGCTTGCTGCGCGATAACGGCATGGCGTGGCTGGTCGCCGGCATCGATCAGGACGCCTCCGACGAACCCGCGCCGTCGCGTCGCCGCAAGCAGGAAGCTGCCGCGCCGAATGTGGTCTCGAAGCGTCTGATGCCGGCCGACGCGCTGCGCATCCGCGGTCTGCACAACGCGGCGAACGCGCTGGCCGCGCTCGCGCTTGCCCGCGCGATCGATCTGCCGCTCGCGGCGTTGCTGCACGGTCTGCGCGAGTATCGCGGCGAGCCGCATCGCGTGGAAGTGATCGCGCAGATCGAAGGCGTCGATTACGTCGATGACAGCAAGGGCACCAACGTCGGCGCGACGGTCGCGGCACTCGACGGCCTCGCGCAACGCGTCGTGCTGATCGCCGGCGGCGACGGCAAGGGCCAGGACTTCTCGCCGCTCGAAGCGCCCGTCGCACGCTGGGCGCGCGCGGTGATGCTGATCGGCCGCGATGCGCCGCGTCTGCGTGAAACGCTCGCACACACGGGCGTCGCGCTCGAAGATCACGTGACGCTCGAAGCGGCGACGAACGCGGCCGCGCGCATCGCCGAAGCGGGCGACGCCGTGCTGCTCTCGCCTGCGTGCGCGAGCCTCGACATGTTCAAGAACTATGCACATCGCGCCGACGTGTTTCGCGGCGCGGTCGAAGAAATCGCCGCCGCGCGGGGAGTGATGCTATGAGTTGGTCAGACCGCTTCGGATCGAAATTGACCGGCCAGCGTCACGCCGTCTCGCACGACTCGCTCGCGGGCCGTTCGAATTCCGGCATGCGCGCGCATCGCGAAGGCGCGGGCGGCATTTCGAGCGCGGTGAACGGCGTGCGGCCCGCGCGCTCGCGCATGCTCGATTACGACTACTCGCTGTTGTGGGTCATGATCGCGCTGCTCGGCCTGGGCATCGTGATGGTGTACTCCGCGTCGATCGCCATGCCGGATTCGCCGAAGTACGCGAGCTATCGCGACTATCACTTCCTCGTGCGTCACCTGATCTCGATCACGACGGCGCTCGTCGGCGCGATCATCGCGTTCAAGATTCCGATCAAGACGTGGGAAAAGTACGCACCCAAGCTCTTTCTGATCGCGCTGGTGTTGCTGGTCATCGTGCTGATTCCGCACATCGGCAAGGGCGTGAACGGCGCGCGCCGCTGGATTCCGCTCGGCATCACGAACATGCAGCCGTCGGAAATCATGAAGCTCGCGGTGACGATCTACGCGGCGAACTACACCGTGCGCAAGCAGGAATTCATGCACAGCTTCGGCAAGGGCTTTTTGCCGATGGCGGTGGCGGTCGGCGCGGTGGGCGCGCTTCTGCTGCTCGAACCGGACATGGGCGCGTTCATGGTGATCGCCGCGATCGCGATGGGCGTGCTGTTTCTCGGCGGCGTGAACGGCAAGCTGTTCGGCGGGCTCGTTGCGACGGCGGTCGGCACTTTCGCGCTGCTCGTGTGGGCGTCGCCGTGGCGTCGCGAGCGGATCTTCGCGTATCTCGATCCGTGGGACGACCGCTACGCGCAAGGCAAGGCGTATCAGCTGACGCACTCGCTGATCGCATTCGGACGCGGCGAATGGTTCGGCGTCGGGCTCGGCGGCAGCGTCGAGAAGCTCAACTATCTGCCCGAAGCACATACCGACTTCATTCTCGCGGTGATCGGCGAGGAACTCGGTTTCGTCGGCGTGATTTGCGTGATCCTGCTGTTCTACTGGATCGTGCGCCGCGCGTTCGAGATCGGCCGTCAGGCGCTCGCGCTCGACCGCACGTTCGCGGGGCTCATGGCGAAGGGCGTCGGCATCTGGTTCGGCGCGCAGACCTTCATCAACATGGGCGTGAATCTGGGCCTTCTGCCGACCAAGGGTCTCACGCTGCCGCTCGTGAGTTACGGCGGCTCGGGCATTTTGCTGAACTGCATCGCGCTGGCGGTGCTGCTGCGTGTCGACTACGAAAATCGGGTTTTGATGCGCGGAGGAAAAGTATGACCGCGCAAGACGCATCCAACATGAACGCGCGCACGCTGATGGTCATGGCGGGCGGCACCGGGGGCCACGTGTTCCCGGGGCTCGCGGTCGCGCACCGGATGCAGGCGCAAGGCTGGCGCGTGGTGTGGCTCGGCAACGCGAACGGCATGGAAGCGACGCTCGTGCCGAAGCACGGCATCCCGATGGAATACGTGCGCTTCGGCGGCGTGCGCGGCAAAGGCATCAAGACCAAGCTGATGCTGCCGGTCAATCTCCTGCGCGCTTGCTCGCAGAGCCTGGCCGCGTTGCGTCGCGTGAAGCCGGACGTCGTGCTCGGCATGGGCGGCTACATCACGTTTCCGGCGGGCATCATGACGAAGCTCGCGGGCGTGCCGCTCGTGCTGCATGAACAAAATTCGATTGCGGGCCTCGCGAACAAGGTGCTCGCGCATCTCGCGCGGCGCGTGCTCGTTGCGTTCCCCAATGCTCTGCCGAATGCGGAATGGACCGGCAATCCGATTCGCGCGGAACTAACCAGCGCATTGCCACCCAAAGAACGCTACGCCGCGCGTTCCGGACGCCTGAACGTGCTGGTCGTCGGCGGCAGTTTGGGCGCGGCCGCGCTGAACGAAACCGTGCCGAAGGCGCTTGCCATGCTGCCGGCGGACGCGCGTCCGCGCATCGTGCATCAGGCGGGCGCGAAGCATATCGAAGCGCTCGAAGCGAATTACGCGGCGGCGGGTCTCGCGCGTGGCGAGGACGTGCAGCTCGTGCCGTTCATCGAAGACATGGCGGGCGCGTACGCATCGGCGGATCTGGTGATCTGCCGCTCGGGCGCAATGACTGTCTCCGAGATCGCGGCGGTGGGCGTGGCCGCGCTTTTCGTGCCGTTCCCGTTCGCCGTCGACGATCACCAGACCACCAACGGCGCGTTCCTCGCAAAGAACGGCGCGGCTGAATTGATACAACAACGCGACCTGTCGGCGCAAAAGCTTGCCGACTGGTTACGCGCACAGACGCGCAACACGCTCGCGGACATGGCCGAGCGCTCGCGCGCGCTGGCGAAACCGGACGCGACCGAACGGGTCGCGAGCGTGTGCGCCGACGTGGCCGGCGCGCGTGTGAACGCGCAAGCGCGAGAGGCACATTAATCATGAAACATATCGTCAAGCATATTCACTTCGTCGGGATCGGCGGCGCAGGCATGAGCGGCATCGCCGAAGTGCTGCTGAACCTCGGCTATCACGTGAGCGGCTCGGATCTTTCGAACGGCGCCGTCACGGAGCGGCTGCGTGCGCTCGGCGCGCGCGTCGAGATCGGTCATCACGAGCAGAACATCGAAGGCGCGAACGCGGTCGTCGTGTCGACAGCCGTGCGCTCGGACAATCCCGAAGTGCTGGCCGCGCGCCACCGCCGCGTGCCGATCGTGCCGCGCGCCGTGATGCTCGCGGAACTGATGCGCCTGAAGCAGGGCATCGCCATTGCAGGCACGCACGGCAAGACCACGACCACGTCGCTCGTCGCGAGCGTGCTCGCCGCGGGCGGGCTCGATCCGACCTTCGTGATCGGCGGGCGTCTGAACAGCGCGGGCGCGAACGCGCGGCTCGGCACGGGCGATTTCATCGTCGCGGAAGCCGACGAGTCCGACGCGTCGTTCCTGAACCTGTTTCCGGTGATCGAAGTCATCACGAACATCGACGCCGATCACATGGACACCTACGGCCACGACTTCGCGCGGCTCAAACAGGCGTTCATCGAGTTCACGCACCGTCTGCCGTTCTACGGCATTGCGGTGCTGTGCGTCGACGATCCGAACGTGCGCGAAATCCTGCCGTTCGTGTCGAAGCCGATCATTCGCTACGGCCTCGGCGCCGAAGCGCAGGTGCGCGCGGTCAACGTCGAGGCGCGCAACGGCCGCATGCATTTCACGACGCTGCGCGAAGACGCGCCGTCCATCGACATCGAACTGAACCTGCCGGGCACGCACAACGTGCAGAACGCGCTCGCGGCCATTGCGATTGCGACTGAACTCGAAGTCGCCGATGCCGATATCCAGCGTGCGCTCGCCGAATTCAACGGCGTCGGGCGGCGCTTCCAGCGCTACGGCGAAGTGCGCGCGAGCAGCGGCGAAGGCGCGTACACGCTGATCGACGACTACGGGCATCACCCGGTGGAAATGGCCGCGACGATCGCGGCGGCGCGCGGCGCGTTTCCCGATCGCAGGCTCGTGCTCGCGTTCCAGCCGCATCGCTATACGCGCACGCGCGACTGTTTCGAAGATTTTGTGAGAGTGCTGTCGACGGTCGATGCGCTCGTGCTCACCGATGTCTACGCCGCCGGCGAAGCGCCTATCGTGGCCGCCGACGGTCGCGCGCTCGCGCGTGCGCTTCGCGTCGCAGGGAAGGTCGAGCCGGTGTTCGTCGAAACGATCGATGAAATGCCCGACGCGATCACGACGATCGCGCGCAACGGAGATGTGGTGATCGCGATGGGCGCAGGGTCCATCGGCGGTGTGTGCGGAAAGCTGGCGAACGGCCAGGTTTAGCAAGAGCGGTATTCAGAAAATGAGCAATCAGGTGAATCAAATCGATCCGAAAGTTTTCGGCAAAGTCGCGGTGCTGCTGGGCGGTCATTCCGCCGAGCGCGAGGTGTCGCTCAATTCCGGGCGCCTCGTGCTCCAGGGTCTGCGTGACGCGGGCGTCGACGCCCATGCGTTCGATCCGGCCGAGCGTCCGCTGTCGGATCTGAAGGCCGAGGGTTTCGAGCGCGCGTTCATCGCGCTGCACGGCGGTTATGGCGAAAACGGGCAATTGCAGGGCGCGCTCGATTTCTACGGCATCCGTTACACCGGTAGCGGCGTGCTCGGCTCGGCGCTCGGCATGGACAAGCTGCGCACCAAGCTCGTGTGGCAGCAGACCGGCGTGCCCACGCCGCCGTTCGAAACCGTCTTCCGCAACGAAGACTACGCCGCCCGCGCGCACGCGATCATCGCGAAGCTGGGCTTGCCGCTGTTCGTGAAGCCGGCGAGCGAAGGATCGAGCGTCGCGGTCATCAAGGTGAAGAGCGCGGAAACGCTGGTGCCCGCGCTCGAAGAAGCCGCGAAGTTCGACAAGATCGTGATCGTCGAGAAGAGCATCGAGGGCGGTGGCGAGTTCACGTGCTGCATCGCGGGCGATCTCGATCTGCCGGTCATCAAGATCGTGCCGGCGGGCGAGTTTTACGACTATCACGCGAAGTACGTCGCCGATGACACGCAATACCTGATTCCGTGCGGTCTGACGGACGCAGAAGAAGCGCGCATGAAACAGCTGACCAAGCGCGCGTTCGAGATTCTCGGCTGCACCGACTGGGGCCGCGCGGACTTCATGCTCGACGCCGACGGCAATCCGTACTTTCTGGAAGTGAACACGGCGCCCGGCATGACGGATCACTCGCTGCCGCCGAAGGCCGCGCGCGCGGTGGGCATCAGCTACAAGGATCTGGTGGTGAAGGTGCTGGCGCTCACGCTCAAGAACTGACGCTTTTGGAAGGGATGTTTTAGAACCGACGGAATCACACACAGGACACGAAACAGCGAAACCATGTGGAACAACGTTCGCCACCTCCGCCTCGCCACCAATGTGCTGCACGTCGTGCTCGTGCTGCTGCTTCTGGGCGCCGCAGGCTACTGGGCGATCCAGCGTCCCGAGTTTCGCTTGCGCGAGATTCAGATCGACGGCGACACCGCGCATATCAGCTCGCCGGTGGTGCGCGCGAGCGTGGTCGGTCACCTGAAGGGGAATTACTTCACGGCGGATCTCGACACCGCGCGCGCCGCGTTCGAACAGATGCCGTGGGTGCGTCACGCGAGCGTGCGGCGCGTCTGGCCGAATGCGCTCGCGGTGACGCTCGAAGAATACAAGCCGCTCGGCACGTGGGGCTCGGATCAACTGGTGAGTGTGGACGGCGACCTGTTCACGGCGAATCAGGGCGAACTCGACGACGACTTGCCCGCGTTCGACGGCCCAGAAGGTACGGCCAAGGAAGTGGTCGCGCGCTACCACGATTTCCAGAAGTGGTTCGCGCCGCTCGATGCGAAGCCCGAAGAAGTCACGCTGTCGCCGCGCTTCGCGTGGACGGTGAAGCTCTCGAACGGCACGCAGATCGAGCTTGGCCGCGAGCGTAATCAGGACACGCTGAGCGAGCGCTGCAAGCGTTTCGTCGCGTCGTGGTCGTCCGTGACGGGGCGGTGGGGGAAGGATATCGAGTACGCGGATCTGCGTTACCCGAACGGCTTCGCGATTCGCGCGGCGAGCATGCGTTTCATCAACGACACCGACAAGGCCAAGAAGTAAGCAGACACAACGGGCATAAGCACGCTATGAGCAAAGACTACAAAGACCTGCTGGTTTCCCTCGACATCGGAACGTCGAAGGTGGTCGCGATCGTCGCCGAATTGAAGGGCGAAGGCCACTACGAGGTAATCGGACTCGGTCAGGCCGACTCAAAGGGGTTGAAGAAGGGCGTCGTGGTCAATATCGAGGCCACGGTGCAATCCATTCAGCGTGCGCTGGAAGAAGCCGAGCTGATGGCGGACTGCAAGATCACGAACGTCTTCACGGGCATCGCGGGCAGCCATATCCGCAGCTTCAATTCGAGCGGCATGGTCGCGATCAAGGACAAGGAAGTCACGCAGACGGACGTCGCGCGCGTGATCGAAACGGCCAAGGCGATCAACATCCCGACCGATCAGCAGGTGCTGCATATCCTCACGCAGGAATTCATCATCGACGGGCAGGAGGACGTGCGCGAGCCGATCGGCATGAGCGGCATCCGGCTCGAAGTGAAGGTGCATATCGTGACGGGCGCGGTGAGCGCGGCGCAGAACATCGTCAAGTGCGTGCGCCGCTGCGGGCTCGAAGTGAACGACCTGATTCTGCAGCCGCTCGCGTCGTCGCTGGCGGTGCTGACGGAGGACGAGAAGGAACTGGGCGTCGTGCTCGTCGATATCGGCGGCGGCACGACGGACATCGCCATCTTCAGCGAAGGCGCGATCCGCCATACGGCCGTGATTCCGATCGCGGGCGACCAGATCACGAGCGACGTCGCAATGGCCCTGCGCACGCCGACGCCCGACGCGGAAGACATCAAGGTGAGCTACGGCATCGCCAAGCAGGCGCTCGCCGATCCGGACGAAATGATCGAAGTGCCGGGCCTCGGCGAACGCGGTCCGCGCACGCTGTCGCGTCAGGCGCTGGCGGCGGTGGTCGAGCCGCGCGTCGAAGAGCTGTTCTCGCTCGTGCAGCAGGTCGTGCGCGAATCGGGTTACGAGGAATTGCTTTCGAGCGGCGTCGTGCTGACCGGCGGCGCGGCGATGATGCCCGGCATGGTCGAATTGGGCGAAGACATCTTCTTGAAGCCGGTGCGCATTGGTGTGCCGGAATACGCGGGCGGTCTCGCGGACGTGGTGCGCAATCCGCGCTACTCGACGGCAATGGGCCTGCTCGCCGAAGGACGCTCGCAACGCATGCGCGGCCGCAAGGTCGCCGTGCAAAGTGGTTCGATGGGACAAGTATTCACGAGGATGAAGGACTGGTTCCTCGGGAACTTCTAAGAAAGACGCTTTAAAAGCGCAACACTAAAAAGAATTTCGCGCTGGTACCGGCGGCTGGCGCGCGACGAAAGGTTGCCCGATCTCTCGTTGAATAACGCCGATCTTCATTCTTGACGGAGGCAACATGGATTTCGAAATGCTGGAAACAGAGACCAACGGCACGATCATCAAGGTCGTGGGCGTTGGAGGCGCGGGTGGCAACGCAGTTCAGCACATGATCAACCGCGGCGTGCAGGGCGTGGACTTCATCGTGATGAACACCGACGCGCAGGCGCTCGCTCGTTCGCGCGCACCCGCCGTGCTGCAACTGGGCATGACCGGTCTGGGCGCGGGCGCCAAGCCGGAGAAGGGCAAGGAAGCGGCAGAAGACGCGCGCGAGCGTGTCGCCGACGCGCTGCGCGGTGCGCATATGGTGTTCATCACCGCGGGCATGGGCGGCGGCACGGGTACGGGCGCGGCTCCCGTGGTCGCGCAGATCGCCAAGGAAATGGGCATTCTGACCGTCGGCGTGGTGAGCAAGCCGTTCGAGTTCGAAGGCGGCCGCCGCATGCGCGTTGCGGAAGCGGGCTCGCAGCAACTGGAGGATCACGTCGACTCGCTGATCGTCGTGCTGAACGACAAGCTGTTCGAGGTGATGGGCGACGACGCCGAGATGGACAAGTGCTTCCAGTGCGCAGATGACGTGCTGAACAACGCTGTCGCGGGTATCGCGGAAATCATCAACGTCGATGGCCTCGTGAACGTCGACTTCGAAGACGTGAAGACCGTGATGGGCGAGCAGGGCAAGGCGATGATGGGCACGGCGACCGTTGCCGGCGTCGATCGCGCGCGTCTGGCGGCTGAACAGGCGGTTGCAAGCCCGCTGCTCGAAGGTGTGGATCTGTCGGGTGCGCGCGGCGTGCTGGTGAACATTACGTCGAGCCGTTCGCTGCGTCTGTCGGAAACGCGCGAAGTGATGAACACCATCAAGAGCTACGCAGCGGATGACGCCACCGTGATCTTCGGTGCGGTGTACGACGACGCCATGGGCGATGCATTGCGCGTGACCGTGGTTGCAACCGGCCTGGGCCGCGCGGCGAAGAAGCAGCAACAAGCGCCGATGACCCTGCTGCGCACGGGCACCGACAACCAGCCGGTCGCGCATGCGCCGCATCACAACACGTACGCGCCGCAACACAGCCAGGGCACGGATTACGGTCAGCTCGATACGCCGGCAGTGTGGCGCTCGACGCGTGAAACCGCGGCATCGCATGTGCAGGCGTTGCAGGAAAAGGGCGTCGACACTTACGACATCCCGGCGTTCCTGCGCAAGCAGGCGGACTGAAGCGTGGCGCACGTTCCTTGCTGCTGAATTCATGACGAATGCAGCACACCGCGTGCACGCGCTGAACGTCTGGCGCGGATGATGCAGGCTTTGCGTGGGGCGACTGTCCAAGGCCGCGTCCTGATTCACCAGGGACGCCGGGCCGTGGCCAGCCGACCTCCACGAATCTGCCCTCGAAGTCCGGGTAAGCAGAGTAAAGCCGGCATTGCCGCTCAAGGCGTCGGCGCGGTTGCGGGACGATGCAATCGCGATGATGTCCAAGAGCACTGACAAGGGAAGGACCGAGCATGATCAAAGTGGGTGATACGTTGCCTGACGTGCGTCTCTTCGAGTTCATCGAGGAGGCCATCGAGGGCTGTGCCGTGGGACCGAATGCGTTCCCGGTGCGCGAGCGGAGCGCGGGCAAGCGCGTGGTGATCTTCGGATTGCCGGGCGCGTTCACGCCGACATGCTCCGCCAGACACGTGCCCGGTTACGTCGAATCGGCAGAGGAGTTGTTTGCTGCCGGCATCGACGAAATCTGGTGCGTTTCCGTCAACGACGCGTTCGTCATGAGCGCGTGGGGACGCGATCTTCAAACCTCGGGCAAGGTGAAGATGATCGCGGACGGCAGTGCGCGTTTCACTCAGGCACTCGGACTGGATCAGGATCTGACCGAGCGTGGCATGGGAATCCGTTCCCAGCGTTACGCGATGGTGGTCGACAACGGCGTGGTCAAGACGCTGTCCGTCGAGGCGCCCGGCAAGTTCGAAGTCAGCGACGCTCGAAGCATCCTCGCGACGCTGCACTGATTGCAGCGGTGTTTCGTTGCCTCCGCGCAACGCTAAAAACACCCTCGTCATCAGATGCAACTTGGGGCCGATGACCGGAAATGCCTCCATTCCGGGCATCGGCCCGTTCTACTCCAATTTTTCGTCGTTTTCGCGTAACACAGGGAAACAGTTGATACCTCCCGGATCAGGACGGCGTGCGGCGAATGGAGTATAATTCGAGCTATTAGAATTTAGCGCACGATTGATTCTCTTTATAGGGAACATAAATCGGAAAGAACATCATGTTGAAGCAGCGAACAATCAAGACCGTCGTCAAAACCGTGGGAATCGGGCTTCATTCCGGCCGCAAGGTCGATCTGACGCTGCGCCCCGCGCCGATTGGCACGGGCATCGTGTTTTCGCGCATCGACCTGCCTCAGCCGGTCGACATTCCCGCGTCCGCCATGGCTATCGGCGATACGCGTCTCGCGTCCGTGCTGCAGAAAGACGGCGCGCGCGTGTCGACCATCGAGCATTTGATGTCGGCGTGCGCGGGTCTCGGCATCGACAATCTGTATGTCGACGTGACCGCCGAAGAAATTCCGATCATGGACGGCAGCGCGGCTTCTTTCGTGTTTCTGATCCAGTCGGCGGGTATCGAAGAGCAGAACGCGCCGAAGAAATTCATCAAGGTGAAGAAGCCCGTCGAAGTGCGCGACGGCGACAAATTCGCGCGCCTCGAACCGTATTTCGGCTTCAGGCTGAGCTTTACCATCGACTTCCGTCATCCCGCGGTCGACAAGACCGGGCAGGCGCTTGAAGTGGATTTCGCGACCACATCGTATGTGCGCGAGATTGCGCGGGCCCGCACGTTCGGCTTCGCGCACGAAGTCGAGATGATGCGCGAGCTGGGTCTCGCGCGCGGCGGCAGCATGGACAACGCCATCGTGCTCGACGAATACCGCATCCTCAACAACGACGGCCTTCGTTACGACGACGAGTTCGTGAAGCACAAGATGCTGGACGCCATCGGCGACCTTTATGTGGTCGGCCATCCGCTGCTGGCTTCGTACAAGGCGTACAAGGGCGGCCACGCGATGAACAACATGCTGCTGCGCGAACTGCTCGCGAACGAAGACGCTTTCGAGATCGTCACGTTCGAGGACACAAAGACAGCGCCGCGCGGCTTCGCCTTCGACACGCAGACGGCCTTCGCCTGATTGCAGACTGAAACCGGTCAATCAAGAATGAGCGGCAGCGAAAGCGCCGCTCATTTTTTTTGCCCTTTTTCCGAATTTCCCGCCTGATGGCGCGACGCCATTCGCGCGAGCGCTTCCTGAAGCGGCGACGGTGCCAGCGTTTGTGCCAATTCCTGCAACGCGGATGCGCCCGCCGGCGACATGCGCGCCTGTTTCGGCGGCGCGGGCTCTTTCATCGATTGCGGACGCACGCGAATTCTCAGCGACTCGACCGCCCACCCGCGCTGCTGAAGATCGGCAAGCAGGCGCGGTTCGAGATGCCGCAGGCGCGCGGCGAGCGCATTATGGGCCGCGAACAGCGCCAGCACGCCGTCCTTGATGAAACCCGGCTCGACATTCGACGCCAGATAGTCCGGCAACAACGAATTCAGATCACGCTGAAGCGAGGCCACCTGCTCGACGCCCGCGCGCAGTGCGCGGAAGGCATCGGTGCGGTCGAGGACGTCAGCGAGTGCCTGCGGGCGGCGCGGATCGAAACGCGGGTCGACTCGCTTCGTTCCCGGCCTTGAATTTGTAGAAAAGCGGCTCATTTTTGCTTGGACAGACCCGTAACGGCACGGCTCGATTGTACGCGAGGCGTGGGGTCGTCCGAGTCGCGCGGCCCTTTTTGCGCGCGGCTCGCACGGCGAGCTTTCAACTGGTTGACTGTCGCGCCGCGCCGACGCGCGCGCGGGCACGCCGACGCAAGCTCTGACAGACTCGCGTGCTAAAATTCACGATTCGAATTTCACCCTATGGACTTAAGTCGCCGAGGTTACCCGAGCCAGGACGCAGCCTTTGCATGCGCCCGTCCGAAGCCGCGACGCAGACACTGATCCGATGACGACCGGTTTCCTTCAAAAGATTTTTGGCAGCCGCAATCAGCGGCTGGTCAAGCAGTACCAAAAGACCGTTGCGGCGATCAATGCCCTCGAGCCGACCGTCGAGAAGTACTCGGACGACCAGCTGCGCGCCAAGACCGATGAATTTCGCCAGCGCGTCGCGGGTGGCACATCGCTCGACGTGATCCTGCCCGAAGCGTTCGCGGTCTGCCGAGAGGCGAGCCGGCGCGTGCTCAAGATGCGTCACTTCGACGTCCAGCTGATCGGCGGCATGGTCCTGCATTACGGCAAGATCGCGGAAATGCGAACGGGCGAGGGCAAGACGCTCGTCGCGACGCTCGCCGCGTATCTGAACGCGCTGTCGGGCCGCGGCGTGCACGTCGTCACGGTGAACGACTACCTCGCCCAGCGCGACGCCGAATGGATGGCGCGCCTCTACAACTTCCTCGGGCTGTCCTGCGGCGTGAATCTGTCGCAGATGGAGCACTCGCAGAAACAGGAAGCGTACGGCGCCGACATCACCTACGGCACGAACAACGAATTCGGCTTCGACTATCTGCGCGACAACATGGTCTACGAGACCAATGCGCGCGTGCAGCGGCCGCTGAATTTCGCGATCGTCGATGAAGTGGACTCGATCCTTATCGACGAAGCGCGCACACCGCTCATCATCTCCGGTCAGGCCGAAGATCACACCGATCTCTATGTGCGCATGAACGCGCTGCCGCCGCTGCTCGAACAGCAGATCGGCGAGGAGAAGGCGGACGGCACGGGCGTGGAGAAGCCGGGCGACTACACGCTCGACGAAAAGGCGCGTCAGGTGTTCCTGACCGAATCGGGCCACGAGAAGGCCGAGCGCCTGCTCGCCGAGTGGGGTCTGATCGGCGAGGGCGAAAGCCTTTACGCGCCGCAGAACATCACGCTGATGCACCACATCTACGCTGCCCTGCGCGCGCACACGCTGTTCCATCGCGATCAGCATTACGTGGTGCAGAACGGCGAAGTCGTGATCGTCGACGAATTCACGGGCCGCATGATGAACGGCCGCCGCTGGTCGGACGGCTTGCATCAGGCCGTCGAAGCGAAGGAACACGTCCAGATTCAGGCCGAGAATCAGACGCTCGCATCGATCACGCTGCAGAACTATTTCCGCATGTACGCGAAGCTGTCCGGCATGACCGGCACCGCGGACACGGAAGCGTACGAGTTCCAGGAAATCTACGGGCTCGAAACGGTCGTGATTCCGACCAACCGGCCGCCGAAGCGTGCCGACAAGCAGGATCAGATCTACAAGACGTCGAAGGAACGTTATGACGCCGTGATTCGCGACATCCGCGAATGCGTCGAGCGCGGCCAGCCGACGCTCGTCGGCACAACGTCGATCGAAGCGTCCGAACTGCTGTCCGGTCTGCTCGGCAAGGCGGCCATCAAGCACGAAGTGCTCAACGCGAAGCAGCATGCGCGCGAAGCGGCGATCGTCGCGGAAGCGGGGCGGCCGAGCGCGGTCACCATCGCCACGAACATGGCGGGCCGCGGCACGGACATCGTGCTGGGCGGCAACGTCGAAAAGCAGGCGTCGTTCATCGAGGCGGATCTCTCCATTCCCGAGGACGAAAAAGCCGCGCGCATCCAGAAGCTGCACGACGAATGGCAGACGCTGCACGACCACGTGAAGGCGGCGGGCGGTCTGCATATCATCGGCACCGAGCGTCACGAATCGCGGCGGATCGACAACCAGCTGCGCGGCCGTGCGGGCCGTCAGGGCGATCCGGGCTCGTCGCGCTTCTATCTGTCGCTGGACGATCCGCTTTTGCGCATCTTCGCGGGCGACCGCGTGCGCGCCATCATGGATCGCCTGAAGATGCCCGAAGGCGAGCCGATCGAAGCGGGCATGGTGACGCGGTCCATCGAGGGCGCGCAACGCAAGGTCGAGGCGCGCAATTTCGATATCCGCAAGCAGCTGCTCGAATACGACGATGTATCGAACGACCAGCGCAAGGTGATCTACCAGCAGCGCAACGAACTGCTCGAAGCGAACGACGTGCAGGAAACCATCGCCGCCATGCGTCAGAGCGTGATCGGCGACCTGGTGCGCACGTTCGTGCCGGCGGGCAGCATCGAGGAACAGTGGGAAGCGCCGGAGCTGGAAGAAGTGCTGCGCAACGACTGGTCGCTCGACCTGGCCGTTCAGGAGATGATCAACGAGTCGAACTCGATCGACGCCGAAGAAATCTGCGAAGCCGTGCTCGCCGCCGCCGACGAAGCGTACGAAGCGAAGGTCGCGCTCGTGGGCCGCGAGTCGTTCAGCGCGTTCGAACGCTCGATCATGCTGCAGACGCTCGACAGCCGCTGGCGCGAGCATCTCGCCGCGCTCGATCACCTGCGTCAGGGCATCCATCTGCGCGGCTATGCGCAGAAGAACCCGAAGCAGGAATACAAGCGCGAGGCATTCGAACTGTTCGCCGCCATGCTCGACGCCGTGAAGCAGGAAGTCACGCGGGTCGTGATGAACGTGCAGATCCAGTCGCCCGAGCAACTGGAAGAAGCGGCCGAGCAGTACGAAGAAAAGGGCAGCCATCTGGAGAACGTGTCGTTCACGCATGCGGACTTCAACGCGCCGGCCGCCGAGCCCACGCCGTCCGCAGCAACGGCGAGCGCCGCCGCGCAGATGGTCAATCAGGCGATGTCGGCCGGCGACGACATCAGCGTTGCCACGCGCGGTGCGGACGACGTGCCGAAGGTCGGCCGCAACGATCCCTGCCCGTGCGGCAGCGGGAAGAAGTACAAGAACTGTCACGGAAAGCTGGCGTAATCGTCGGCAGAAACATCGGTTCTTCCGGTGACAAACGAAGTAAGCAGGGCAAGCGACGCAGCGATGCGTCGTTTGTCTTTGCAGCTTCCAACCTCATTCACGGCGCTGGTCCGGCCCCGCCAACCGGCGTCAGTCTTCCATCCCGTGCCGGGGCGCCCGGCACGATCAGGCACCATCAGCCAACATCAGCGAGACGCGAACATGGCCGTCAACTTTCCCTCGATCGATCCCGCAGCGCTTCATCCCGTCGCCGGCGTCACGCTAGGCTGGGCCGAGGCGAATATTCGCAAGCCCAATCGCAAGGACGTGCTCGTCATTCGCGTCGATGAAGGCGCAAGCGTCGCGGGCGCCTTCACGCAGAACCGCTTCTGCGCCGCGCCCGTCACGGTGTGCCGCGAGCATCTCGCGGCGGTGAGCAAGGGCGGCAAGGGCATCCGCGCGCTCGTCGTGAACACCGGCAACGCCAACGCGGGCACGGGCGAGCCGGGCATGGCGCACGCGCGCGCGACTTGCGCCGAGCTGGCACGTCTGGCGGGCGTCGATGCGCAGCAGATCCTGCCGTTCTCGACCGGCGTGATTCTCGAGCCGCTGCCGATCGACCGCCTGAAGGCCGGCCTGCCCGCGGCGCTGGCAAATCAGAAGGCCGCGCACTGGTTCGACGCCGCGCAGGCCATCATGACGACCGACACGCTGCCGAAGGCGGCGTCGCGCCGCGTGACGATCGACGGGCACGTGGTCACGCTGTCGGGCATCAGCAAGGGCGCGGGCATGATCCGCCCGAACATGGCGACGATGCTCGGCTTCCTCGCCTTCGACGCCACCGTCGCGCAACCCGTGCTCGACGAACTGGTGAAGCACGTGGCGGATCGCTCGTTCAACTGCATTACGATCGACGGCGATACCTCGACCAACGATTCGTTCATCCTGATTGCATCGGGCAAGTCGAGCCTGCCCGCGATCACGTCCACGAATTCGCCTGCGTATGCCGCGTTGCGCGACGTCGTGACCGAAGTGGCGCAGGAACTGGCGCAGCTCATCGTGCGCGACGGCGAAGGCGCGACCAAGTTCATGACCATCACGGTCGAGGGCGGCAAGGACGCGGCGGAGTGCCGCCAGATCGCCTACGCGATCGGCCATTCGCCGCTCGTTAAGACGGCGTTCTACGCGTCGGACCCGAACCTCGGCCGCATTCTCGCGGCGATCGGCTATGCGGGCGTGACGGATCTCGACGTCGGCAAGATCGATCTCTATCTCGACGACGTGCTGGTCGCGAAAGCGGGCGGACGCAATCCCGAGTACAAAGAGGAAGACGGCCAGCGCGTGATGAAGAAGAGCGAGATCGCGATTCGCGTGCTGCTCGGCCGCGGCAATGCGGCGGCGACCATCTGGACCTGCGATCTCTCGCACGACTACGTGAGCATCAACGCGGACTATCGCTCCTGAGCGGGCGGCGCGCCACGACACGAACATGGACAAACTCGAACAATTTCTCACGCGCGCCGAAGCAGTGCTCGCGCGCATCGAAGGCATGCTGCCGCCCGCGGCGCCGGATATCGCCTGGGAATCCGCGGTCGCGTTTCGCTGGCGCACGCGTCAGGGTCGCGGCTTTCTGCAGCCGGTGACGGCCATCTCCGATATCTCGCTCGACGATCTGCAGAACATCGACCGGCAAAAAAGCCTGATCCAGCAGAACACGCTGCAGTTCGTGAAGAAGCTGCCCGCGAACAACGTGCTGTTGACGGGCGCGCGCGGCACGGGCAAGTCGTCGCTGATCAAGGCGTGCCTGAACGCGTATGCGAAGGACGGACTGCGGCTCATCGAAGTCGACAAGGACGATCTGCACGATCTCGGCGACATCGTCGATCTGATTTCGGCGCGGCCGGAGCGCTTTATCGTTTTCTGCGACGATCTCTCGTTCGAAGAGGGCGAATCGGGCTACAAGGCGCTGAAGGTCGCGCTCGACGGCTCGGTCGCGGCGCAGTCGGACAACGTGCTGATCTACGCGACGTCGAACCGCCGTCATCTGTTGCCCGAGTACATGAGCGACAACGAGACGTACAAGCACACGTCCGACGGCGAGATTCATCCGGGCGAAGTGGTCGAAGAGAAAATCTCGCTGTCCGAGCGTTTCGGCCTTTGGGTCAGCTTCTATCCGTTCAAGCAGGACGACTATCTGACGATCGTCGGTCACTGGCTGAAACACTTCGGCTGCGACGACGCCACGGTCGAAAGCGCCCGCGGCGATGCACTCGTGTGGGCGCTCGAACGCGGCTCGCGCTCGGGCCGCGTGGCGTGGCAATTTGCGCGCGACTGGTCGGGACGCAGGCAATGAGCGCCGCGCCCGACGATAGAACGGAACGCGCGCCCGACGGCCGCAAGGTGACGGAAGTGGCCGTCGGCGTGATGGTGCAGCCTGACGGGCGCTATCTGCTCGCGCAGCGCCCGGAAGGCAAGCCGTACGAAGGCTATTGGGAATTTCCGGGCGGCAAGCTGGAGCCGGGCGAGAGCATCGAGGCGGCGCTCGGACGGGAACTGCACGAGGAACTGGGCATCGACGTCATTGCGTGCCAGCTTTGGCGTACGCTCGAACACGACTATCCGCACGCGTACGTGCGTCTGTTTTTCTGCAAGGTGACGGAGTGGCGGGGCGCGCCGCTCGGGCGCGAAGGGCAGGCGATCGCGTGGCAGACCTTGCCTGTGGAAGTCGCGCCGCTCTTGCCGGCGGCCATTCCGGTGCTTGAATGGCTCGAAGAGGAAGAGCGCGAATAGTTACGCAGTCACGCGAAAGGCTAAAAAAACGCGTTCAGAACGCGTTCAGTTAAGGCCGCCGTGCTGGTCTTCGTCCGGCGGCGTTTCCTGCGAATTGCCCGCGATCTTGTATTTTTCCGTGGCCCAGGCGCCCAGATCGATCTGCTTGCAGCGCTCGGAGCAGAACGGGCGAAAGCGGTTTTCAGGAACCCAGCGGACTTCCTTGCTGCAGGTGGGGCATTTGACGACAGTGGTCATAACGGTGAGGCGGGACAATATGCGCCGGCGTTGATGGATATCCGATCCATATGGGGCCGGCCGCTTCGGTTCAAAGGCTGCAAAGCGTCAGATGAAAGGGCACGTCCACATCGACTGCGCGCGGCTTCAGATCGCCGTCCTGCACCGTGAAACGCACCCACAGCATGTATTTGTTCGCGCTCGCTTCCGGAATGATGCGCGTGTCGGGCGAAACCCGCACCTGCATCAGCTGATACGTGCGGCCCGAGAGCATCTGCTGATAGCTGCCCTGCATCGCCATGACTTTCGACGCCTGGCCGGATTCACGCGCGAGCCGCAGGACGATGGCGGCAGCGTCGCGCAGCGCGAGCATCGGCATGACCCATTTGGCGATGTCCTGACGACGCTCCTCCACCGGCAACTGCTGCCACGCGTAATACGACGGCAGATCGAATTTGCACGTTCCGCCGGGAATGATCGTGCGGCTGCGAATGCTCGCGAGCCATTCGTTGTCGGCGAGATGCTGACCGGTTTTGCCGTGCATCTCGGTGAGGCCTGTCAGCGTTTGTTCGATCTCGCCGAGCACAGCTTCGAGCGCTTCCTGTTCGATCCCCGGATTGCCGCGAAACGGCGCAAGCGTCTGCCGCTGCCGCTCCAGTTCCTTCATGAGATCGGCCTTGAGATCCGTACGGCCGGCGACTTCCGCAATCTCAAAGAGCGTCGTGAGCGCGACGTGATGCTCTCGCGCGTCTTCCTGCGTCAGAAAGAACGTGAAGCGCTCGAACAGGTCCTCGAGTCGCAGCAGCGTCCGGATGCGCTCGTTGAAGGGATACTCGTAAAGGATCAAGCGCGCTCGCCTCGGCGTGGGTCGGTTGCTTCCATAGCGGAAGTGAGCACATTCTAATGCCGCATCCTCACCCTAGCAAATCGGGGCAAAATCGGTTTGCAGTCCACGTCTTTTCGTGGAAAAACGGGAACTTTCGGGCGATTTCGGCAACTCAGGCGCTTACGCGGAAGTCACGCCGCTGCCAGCGCGAGATAGCGCTCATGCAGCGCATCGACATGCCGGGCCAATGTATCGAGCGTGGCGGATTCGTCGTTGAGAACGATGTCGTCGGCGGCGGCCAGGCGCGCTTCCCGCGTGGCCTGCTTCGCAATGATCGCAAGCACCTGTTCGCGCGCGAAGCCGTTGCGGCGCATGACGCGCGTGATCTGCGTCTCGACCGGACAATCCACGACGAGCACGCGCGACACGCGCGTCGACCATTCACCCGACTCCACCAGCAACGGCACCACGACGATGTGATAGGCGCCCCCAGCCGCAAGCCGCTGGCGTTCCGTTTCGGCCCGGATCAGCGGATGCACGATGCCTTCGAGGCGCGCTTTAGCGGTGTCGTCGGCGAATACGAGCGTGCGCATTTTCGCGCGGTCGAGCGAACCGTCCGGCGCCACGAAGTCCGCGCCGAATTCGCGGGCGATGAGCGGCATCGCGACGCCGCCCGGCGCGGTGATGCGATGCGCGATCAGGTCCGTGTCGATCAGCGGCACCCCGCGCGACGCGAACAGATTCGCGACCGTGCTCTTGCCGCTGCCGATTCCGCCGGTGAGACCAATGCTGAACATCCGTTGCTCCCTTCGATCATCCGAACAATGCGTATAGCGGCGTGCCGACGAACAGGGTGAGCGCGCCGCCCGCCGCCAGAAACGGCCCGAACGGCAGCGGTTCTTCGAAGCGCATGCGTTTGCGCCACGTCGCGACGATGCCGAACACCGCGCCCGTGACCGCCGCGATCAGCACGACTTGCGCGAGCGCCGCCCAGCCGAGCCACGCGCCGATGGCGGCGAGCAACTTGAAGTCGCCGTAGCCCATGCCTTCCACGCCGCGCACGAGCTTGAAGAGCCAGTACACGCACCACAGGAACAGATAGCCGGCGATCGCGCCGGTCACCGCATCGTGCAGCGTCGCGAATCCGCCTTCGCCGAAATTGACGATGAGGCCCGCCCAGAGCAGCGGTAACGTCAGTATGTCGGGTAAATAACGCGTGTCGTAGTCGATCAGCGCCGCGGCCAGCAAGGTCGCACACAGGCCGAACGCGGCGAGCGCGGCCCAGCCCGGACCATATGCGTAGAGCGACAGCGCGGCGAGCGCGCCCGTCGCGAGTTCCGTCAGAGGATAGCGTGCGCTTACGTGCGCGCCGCACGCCGAGCAGCGCCCGCGCAACGCGAGATAGCTCAAGACCGGAATGTTCTCCCACGCGCGCAGCACGTGCTTGCAATGCGGGCAGGCGCTGCGCGGCACTGCGAGATTGAAGCGCTCGGGATAGGAATCGGCGGCGGGCTTTGGCGTATCGAGTGCGTCGGGCGTGGCCGCTTCCACTTCGGAACGCCACGCGCGTTCGAGCATCACCGGCAGACGATGCACGACCACGGTCAGAAAGCTGCCGATCACGAGGCCGAACACGATGGCGAACCCGTATTGCACGGCGATGGGAAGCGCCGCGAAGTCCGTTAGATAGCGGTTCGCGAAGTGCGCGGCGGATGGGGCGAACGAAGGCTGCATGATGGTCTGACGGTGGCTTTGGCCCGCGATGCTACACCACGTTGCCGAGCTGAATGATGGGAAGATACATCGCGATGACGAGCCCGCCGACGAGCGCGCCCAGCACCACGATGACGATCGGCTCGCACAGACTCGCGAATCCGCCGATGCGCTCGTCCACCTGACGATCGGCGAGCGTGGCGAGATCGAGGAGCATCGCGTCTAGCGAGCCGGATTCTTCGGCGACCGCGACCGGCTGCACGACGTCTTGCGGAAAGCAGCCGAGCGCGCGCATCGCGGCGGCGAGACGCTCGCCATTGCGCAGACGTGCCGCGATCTCGATGGTCGCATCGTCGAAAACGCGGTTGCCGGTCGCGTGCGTGAGCGAGTCGAAGGCGTCCGAAAGCGGCGTGCCGGCCGACAACAGCGTGCCCAATGCGCGGCTCCAGCGCGCGACCGCGAGCGAGCGCAAGAGCGTCCCCGCGAGCGGCAGCCGCAGCGCGATGCGATCCGCTTTGGCGCGCGCGTCGGGCGAACGCTTCATCCATCTCCATGCGACGACGACCGCGCACGCGCACGCCGCCGCGCACGGCACGCCGAAGCGCGCGACGCCGTCGGACAACGCGAGCACGAAACGCGTGGGCGCGGGGAGCGCTGCACCGAAGCCGTCGAAGATCGTCTTGAAGGTCGGCACGACGCCGATCAGCAAGCCCGCTGTGATCGCGAGCGACAGCAGCAGCACCATGACCGGATAGGCCAGCGCGGCGCGCAGCTTGGCACGCTGGGCGGCGCCGCGCTCGCGATCGTCTGCGAGACGCGCGAGCACCGTCGGCAGCGCGCCCGCCACTTCGCCGACCGAAACGAGCTGGCAATAGAGCGCGCCGAACGCCGCCGGATGATGCGCGAGCGCCGCTGAAAACGTCGCGCCGCGCGTGATATCGCGGGCGAGCGCGCGCACGATGCGCGGCAGACCGCCACGCGCCGTGCTGCCAGCAATCAGCTCGAGCGCGCCCGCGAGCGGCAGGCCCGCCCGCAGAAGGCTCGCGAGCTGGCGCGTGAAAAGCGTGATGTCGGCGGCTGTGGCTTTCGGCGGCGGCGCGGCGCCGAGCGCATCGAGACTTACGACGATCACGCCTTCGCGCCGCAGCGTTGCGCGCACCGACGCGGCATCGGCGGCGATGATCCGGCCGTGCTTTTCTTTGCCGTCGGCGCTCATACCGCGCCAGGCGAAGCGCGAGTCTGATGACGTCGATGACTCCGGCGTGGCGGCGCGCATCATTCGCTCTCCGTGGCTTCGGCCGCTTCCGCGACGCTCGTCACGCCCGCCCGCACGCGCTCCAAGGCCGCATCGCGCAGCGCGGGCATGCCTTGCGCCTGCGCCGCGCGCGCAATGGCATGTGTGGCGGCGCGTGTGACGATCAGTTCGCGCAACTCGTCCGACACCGGCATCAGTTGATGCACGCCGACGCGCCCCCGATAGCCAATGCCATGACACGCCGGACAGCCGCGCGGCTCGAACGGATGAAAGCCGTCGCCGAACGGCAGCGCCGATGGCGCGCGGCAGTGCTCGCACAGCTTGCGCACAAGCCGCTGTGCCGTGACGAGACGCAACGCCGACGCGAGGTTATACGGCGCCACGCCAATATCGATGAGTCGCGCAATCGCGGCGGGGGCGTCGTTCGTGTGGAGCGTCGAGAGCACGAGATGGCCGGTTTGCGCGGCCTTCACGGCGACGTCCGCGGTTTCGGCATCGCGAATTTCTCCGACCATGATGATGTCCGGATCCTGGCGCATGAACGCGCGCAGCGCCACCGCGAAAGTCAGGCCGGCTTTCTCGCGCACGCTCACCTGATTGATGCCCGCGAGCTGGATCTCGACGGGGTCTTCCACCGAGCACACGTTGCGCGCTTCGGCATTCAACATCTGCAAGAAGCAGTAGAGCGACAGCGTTTTGCCGCTTCCGGTCGGTCCCGTCACGAGAACGAGACCATGCGGCGCGCGTATCGCCGATTCGACGACGCGGCCCTGAGCGTCGTCGAGGCCGAGCGCGGCAAGCGACAGATCGGGCGGGAGCGTGTCGAGCCGTCGCAGGACGAGCTTCTCGCCGAACAGCGTCGGCAGCGAGTTGACGCGATAGTCGCCCGCTCGTCCGCCCGGCAGCTTAAGACGCAGCCTGCCGTCCTGCGGTACCCGCCGCTCGGCAATGTCCATGCGCGCCAGCACCTTGATGCGCGTGACGAAGGCATCGCGCAAATGCGGCGGCGGACGCCTCGACGCATGCAGCACGCCATCGACGCGCATGCGGATGCGCCAGTCGTGCTCGGCGGGTTCGACGTGAATATCCGACGCGCCGCGCTCGGCGGCTTCGCGCAGGATGTCGGTGAGGAGCGAGACGGCGGGCGCTTCGTGATCGGACGAAGGGTCGCGCGTGAAAGAGTCGAAGGCGTCGCGGGAGGGAGAAATCATGGGCGTCGGGCTGCGGGAGTCGGGAAGATCCGATCATCCCGCCGACCGCCGGCGACGCCCAGTCGGCCGAATGGCTAACGCAGCGCGCGTTTCGCCGGCGCGGACGGGCGGAAAATCTTCACGGTGCGGATCGCCTGATCGTCGCTGCGCATGACTTCGAAGGTCACGTCGGCGATGCGCACCGACACGTCGCCGTCCGGAATGTCTTCGAGCGTTTCTAGAATCAGGCCGTTGAGCGTCTTCGGGCCGTCGGTGGGCAGCGTCAGATGCAGCCAGCGGTTCAGTTCGCGCAGCGGCATGCTGCCCGCCACGATGCATTCACCGTTGTCGTCCCAGCCACCGCGCGAACCGGCGCCGCGCGGGATCGTCGTCGTGAATTCGCCGATCAGTTCCTCGATGATGTCCTCGGGCGTCATGAGCCCCTGCAATTCGCCGTACTCGTCGACCACGATCGCAATGCGATGCCCGCTCTCCTGAAAATACTGCAGTTGCTGGAAGACCGGCGTGCCGGCCGGCACGAAATAAGGCTCGGCGAGCAGTTCGCGCAGCGTGTCGCGCTCGAGTTCCTGGTTATGCAGCGCAGAGAGCGTCTTGCGCACGTGCAGGATGCCGAGCACGCGGTCGATATCGCCCTGATACACGACGAGCTTGTTGTGATAGCAAGTCTCGAGCTGATGCAGGATCTGCTCGAACGGCGCGTCGAAATCGAGCGCTTCGATTCGGCGGCGCGGGATCATCACGTCATCGACGGTGATGTTTTCGAGATCGAACAGATTGAGCAGGATGCTGCGGTGCTTGGTCGGCATGAAGCTGCCGGTTTCGAGCACGATAGTGCGCAGTTCTTCCGGCGAAATGCGCTGATCGCGCTTGTTCTTTGTATTGATGTGCAACGCCGCGAGAATTGCGTTGGCGAAGAGATTCACGAACCAGATCAGCGGCCGGCCGATGCGCATGAGCGGCGCAAGCACGAGGCTCGCGGGCAGCGCCACCTTCTCCGGATAAGTCGCGCCGACGATTTTCGGCGCAATTTCCGCGAACACGATGATCAGAAACGCGATAACGCCCGTTGTGATGGAGAGGACGAGGTTGTTGTGACCGAAGGTGCGCAGCGCGATCGACGTGGTGAGGACCGGGATGATCGTGTTGATCAGGTTGTTGCCGATCAGGATGACGGAGAGCAATTGATCGGTTTTGCCGAGCAGGCGCTGCGTTGTGCGGGCGCGCAGCGATCCCTGACTCGCCAGAAATTTCAGACGATGGCGGTTGAGCGCCATCATCGACGTTTCGGAGATGGAAAAGAAACCGGAGAGAATCAGAAGCAGAAAAATGGCGCAAATTTGCGCCCATAAGGGAAGGTTGTCCACGCGATGATTGGTAGGGGCGGAGATGGGAGGGAATATAGCAGACGGGTTTGCAACTGGCCGTAGGCCGGACGGCCAACGCGCAGCCGCAGAACTGCGGAAAACAAAAAACCCGCATGGCGGACCATGCGGGTTTCGATAATTCTGGTCGGGGTGAGAGGATTCGAACCTCCGGCCTCTACGTCCCGAACGTAGCGCTCTACCAGGCTAAGCTACACCCCGAATTTGTACCAATGACTTGGTTACATCTGGACTCTTACGCCGCTTCAGTCTCGTTTAAGACTGTCTCGACGTCGAGTAAGAACATAATTCTAGCAGGCTTTCTTTGAAAATGGAATCGGGAAACGAAGAAATCGCATTCGCCGCGGCCTGAGCTTCCTTGCGCGCGCATTCCAGCGTGTGATCGAGCGCGCCGGAGGTGGTGATTGCGTGGAAGATCGTGTCGAAGCGGTCGGTGCCGCCTTGCTCGATCGCCTCGCGTGCGAGCGCCGCCTGCTCCGGCGTACCGTGTTCCATCAGATAGATCAGCGGCAGCGTGGGCTTGCCTTCGCGCAGGTCGTCGCCGGCGTTCTTGCCCATCGATTCGGGCGTGCCGGTGTAGTCGAGCCAGTCGTCCATGATCTGGAACGCCGTGCCGATGCGCCGGCCGAACTCGGCCGCCGCCGCCTCGGTGCGCGCGTCCGCTCCGGAGAGCACCGCGCCCAACTGCGCGGCCGCTTCGAACAGCTTCGCCGTCTTGTAGCGGATCACCTGCATGTAGCGCGCTTCGTCGACATCCGGGTCGTGCATGTTGAGCAACTGCAGCACTTCGCCTTCGGAGATGATGTTGGTCGCGACCGACAGAATCTCCATCACGCGCATCTTGCCGACGCTCACCATCATTTCGAACGAGCGCGAGTACAGGAAATCGCCGACCAGCACGCTCGCCGCGTTGCCGAACAGCGCATTCGCCGTCTTGCGGCCGCGGCGCAGGTCGGATTCGTCCACGACGTCGTCGTGCAGAAGCGTCGCCGTGTGGATGAACTCGACGACAGCCGCCAGTTCATGCCGATGGCCGGTCGTGTCGCCCAGCGCGCCCGAAACCAGGAGCAGCAACGCCGGACGCAGCCGCTTGCCGCCCGCGCCGATGATGTACTCGGAAATCTGGTTGATGAGCATCACTTCTGATGCCAGGCGCTGCCGGATGACGCGATTGACCTGCTGCATGTCCTCGGCAATCGGGGCGAGCAGTGCGGCGGCGTTGGGAGGGGAAGTGGCGGTGGACGACATGATCGGCAAGTAGAGTAACCGGCGGATTATAAGGCGAATCCGACATACGCCGGGTGCTCCGGGTGTCGATTCGGTGCCGATAGCGTGTCGATTCGGTGCCGATCGGGTGTGGAATTGGGCTCCCGTCGGCGAATTTCGCGAGGCGATCACGCCGCCGTCCGCCCCCGCGCGCGGCAAACGCCGCGGCACTTTGACGTCGCGCGTAACCCTATGTATAATCGCGTGTTTTCCCCGCGTGGTGCGTGGAAAAATGAATTCTGAGTGAGGTTCTCAATGTACGCGGTCATAAAAACCGGCGGCAAGCAGTATAAGGTTGCCGTTGGCGAAAAATTGAAAGTAGAACAGATACCGGCAGACATTGACGCTGAAATCACGCTCGACCAGGTTCTCGCAGTAGGCGAAGGCGAATCGATTAAGTTCGGTACGCCGCTGGTCAGTGGGGCTTCCGTCAAGGCTACCGTGGTTTCCCAAGGTCGTCATGCCAAAGTGACCATCTTCAAGATGCGTCGCCGGAAGCACTACCAAAAGCACGCTGGCCATCGCCAGAACTACACCGAACTGCGCATCGACGCGATCAACGCCTAACGTTCAGCACAGCAATCGGTTAAGGAGCTAAACACATGGCACACAAAAAAGCAGGCGGGTCTTCCCGCAATGGCCGCGACTCAGAATCGAAACGCCTCGGCGTGAAGGTTTATGGCGGCCAGGCAATCAACGCAGGCGGCATCATCGTTCGCCAGCGCGGCACGCGTATGCACCCGGGTGAAAATGTCGGCATCGGCAAGGATCACACGCTGTTCGCACTCGCTGACGGTCACGTCAAGTTCGTGACCAAGGGCGCTGCCAAGAAGCACATGGTCGTCGTCGTCCCGGCAGCAGCGTAAGTTCACTGCACGGGCTTCAGGACCGAAGAAAGGCCCCGCGAAGTTCGCGGGGCCTTTTTCGTTGGTGCGCCACAATTGCAGAAGCGGCGCATCGGCGGAGAATCCAGGAATATCGGTGACCCGTATCGTCGGGTCACGGCAAAATAGCTGTAAATACACGGGACGGAGCAACGCATGAAGTTCATTGACGAAGCGAGGATCGAAGTCATCGCCGGCGACGGAGGAGATGGCAGCGCGTCGATGCGCCGCGAAAAGTTCGTCCCGTTCGGCGGGCCGGACGGCGGCGACGGCGGCCGCGGCGGCAGCGTCTACGCGGTCGCTGACCGCAACATCAACACGCTGATCGACTACCGGTTCGCGAAAAAGCATCAGGCGCGCAACGGCGAAAACGGCCGCGGCGCCGACTGCTACGGCAAGGGCGGCGACGACATCACGTTGCGCATGCCGGTCGGCACCATCATCACGGATCAGGAAACGGGCGAGCTGATCGCCGATCTGACCGAGCACAACCAGCAAGTGCTGATCGCCCAGGGCGGCTCGGGCGGCCTCGGCAACCTGCATTTCAAGTCGAGCACGAACCGCGCGCCGCGTCAGAAGACCGAAGGCAAGCCGGGCGAGCGCCGCATGTTGCGGCTCGAACTGAAAGTGCTCGCCGACGTCGGCCTGCTCGGCATGCCGAACGCGGGGAAATCCACGTTCATTTCGTCGGTGTCGAACGCGCGGCCGAAGATCGCCGATTACCCGTTCACGACGCTCGCGCCGAATCTCGGCGTGGTGCGCGTCGGGCCGAGCAAGAGCTTCGTGATCGCCGACATTCCGGGCCTGATCGAAGGCGCGGCGGAAGGGGCGGGCCTCGGGCATCGCTTTCTGCGGCACTTGCAGCGCACCGGCGTGCTGCTGCATCTCGTCGACATGGCGCCGTTCGACGAAAACGTCGATCCGGTCGCGGAAGCGCGCGCGATCGTGAACGAACTGCGCAAGTACGACGAGTCGCTCTACGACAAGCCGCGCTGGCTCGTGCTGAACAAGCTCGACATGGTGCCGGAAGACGAGCGCGAGGCGCGCGTGCAAGATTTCGTCGAGCGTTTCGAGTGGGACGGTCCGGTCTTCGAGATTTCGGCGCTGACGGGGCAGGGTTGCGAAGCGCTCTGCTACGCCGTGTTCGATTACATTTCGGCGCACTCGGACGCATCGCGCGCAGCGGAAGCGGAAGATCTCGCCGCCGACGTGCGCTTTCGCGACGATGCAGCCGGCCAAAAAGACGAGTAACGAAGCGACCCGCTGAAACGGGCCGCGACACCCGAGGAGAAAGCGCACGATGCGTTCGGTCATCGCCGCTGCGAAGCGAATCGTAGTGAAAGTGGGGTCCAGTCTCGTCACCAACGACGGGCGCGGGCTCGATCATGCAGCCATCGGTCGCTGGGCGTCGCAGATTGCGGCGCTGCGCGAGCAAGGCAAGGAAGTCGTGCTCGTGAGTTCGGGCGCGATCGCGGAAGGCATTCACCGGCTCGGCTGGACCAAGCGTCCAAAAGAGATCGACGAATTGCAGGCCGCGGCGGCGGTCGGCCAGATGGGCCTCGCGCAGGTCTATGAAAGCAGCTTCGGCGCGCACGGCATCCGCACCGCGCAGATTCTGCTGACGCACGCCGATCTCGCCGATCGCGAGCGCTATCTCAACGCGCGCTCCACGCTGCTCACGTTGCTGCGTCTGGGCGCGGTGCCGATCATCAACGAGAACGACACGGTCATTACCGACGAAATCAAGTTCGGCGACAACGACACGCTCGGCGCGCTCGTGGCAAATCTGATCGAAGGCGATGCGCTCGTCATCCTGACCGATCAGCGCGGGCTGTTCACCGCCGATCCGCGCAAGGACCCGGCCGCAACACTCGTCGAGCAGGCCGACGCCGGCACGCCCGAACTCGAACAAATGGCGGGCGGCGCGGGTTCGAGTCTTGGCCGCGGCGGCATGCTGACCAAGATTCTCGCGGCGAAGCGCGCGGCGCACAGCGGCGCGAACACGGTGATCGCGAGCGGCCGCGAGGCCGACGTGCTGACGCGTCTCGCGTCGGGCGAAATGATCGGCACGCAACTCATCGCGCGCACGGCGAGAATCGCGGCGCGCAAGCAATGGATGGCGGATCATCTGCAGGTGCGCGGGCATGTGGTCATCGACAACGGCGCGGTGAACAAGCTCACCGCCGACGGCAAGAGTCTGCTGCCGATCGGCGTAATCGATGTGAAGGGTGCGTTCGGCCGCGGCGAGGTCATCGCCTGCGTCAACGATCAGGGGCAGGAAGTCGCGCGCGGCATCACGAACTACAGCAGTTCCGAGGCGCGGCTGATTCATCGGCGTCCGAGCGGCGAGATCGAAAGCGTGCTCGGCTACATGCTGGAGCCGGAGCTGATTCATCGCGACAATCTCGTGCTCGTCTGAGCGCGGAATAAAAAAACAAGCCCGCCGAGCCGCAAGGTCGACGGGCTTTTTTTACGGCAAACGCCAACGCCGCATTAGTGCGTGTTGATCAAAGTTTGCGTGCGCTTGTACTGGATGTTGTTCACGATCGTCTTGGCGGTGCCCACGGGCAGCTTGCTCGTGCAGAAATAATCCTGATAGAGCGCCGCCTGATACGCGTTCAGCTCGCCGTTTTCGATCCGCTTGAAATCGAACGCGGCGCCCTGATCCCAGCCGTTCTGCTCGTCGTTGATGCTGGCGTAGCGGCGCCATTCGTAGGTGTCGCAACGAATGCCTTCGTAGTTGACGTTGCGCGCGCCCGCCGGGCTCGTCACGACGACCACATAACGAACGACGCCGTCGTTGCCGACGGTGAGCGACGTTTTATCGACGGCAAAATTGAGCGGCGTGTTCTGCGAGACGTTGAAGGGCAGCAGGTTCGACGCCTGCGGCAGCGGCGGCAGCGTTTCGATCTTGTCTTCGGTCCACGTCGTCTTGCGGTCGAGCAGATAGGTGAAGACGCCGTCATCCTGATTCGACGGCGCTTTGGAACTGGAGCAGCCGGCGAGCGCGGCCAGTGCCGCCGCAGATACCGCGATTAGCGCGAGTGAGGCATTCACTTTCAATTGGGTCTTCCAGGAAACTTGCGCGCGGGGCTTCGGGTGCCCGCCCGGCGACAAAGACAAAAAAGACGAACGATACGAAATGGCACGGCGAGTGTTTCGCCGTGCCATTGTTCCATATCGTGCTGAGTGCCAAAGAAGTGCGCGGGACGGACCAGGTCAGTCACACGGTGAACGATGATGCACGATCACCTGCACTTCTTCGCTGACCGTGCATTCTGCCTGAACTGCCGTGCCGGAGGCAGTGACAGAAGGCGCTTCGATCGTCAGCGTCTGGATCACGCGTGGATAGCGTGGCCCATGATGCGCGGCTCGCTCGCCGCGTTCGCCGCGGGAGTTGGTTCGCCGCACGAACCGGGATAGCTCGTTGAGAGCCAGTTGATAAACGTCGCGCTTGAACTCGATGACCGCATCGAGCGGTACCCAATACTCGTTCCAGCGCCAGGCATCGAATTCCGGATGGTCCGTCGCGCGCAGGCAGATGTCACAATCGCGCCCCACCATACGCAGCAGAAACCAGATCTGTTTCTGACCGCGATAATGTCCACGCACCTCACGCTTGATGAACTTGTCCGGCACCTCATAACGCAGCCAGTCGCGCGTGCGACCCAAAACTTTTACGTGTTCCGGAAGCAGGCCGGTTTCTTCGTGTAACTCCCGATACATCGCTTGCACAGGGGTCTCACCATATTTGATGCCCCCTTGCGGAAACTGCCAGGAATGTTCACGCAGTCGCTTACCCCAAAACACTTCGTTGCGCGCGTTCAAGAGGATGATGCCGACGTTCGGGCGAAAGCCTTCACGATCCAGCATACAACCACCTTCGAATCCTTTAAAATTGCTTTGATTATAAACAGTTAACGGACTCGGCGCACCGGCACGAACCCCAATTCAGGGCATGATTTCCCGTCCGGGCTCAACACGCTTTGCCAGACAGCCGCGAAGGCGGCAAAATCTTCTTTCGCCGGCCGAAGTCAATGCCGACTCCGGCCTCGACTCTGGCCCTATGCGAAGCCGTCGGCCGTGTCCGTCGTTCACCCCCGTTTCGCCTGCTTAGGCGCTCACCCGAGCATCGCGGCGTGCGCCGCTTTTGGAAAAATTGAATGAAAGCATCCCGTTTCTTCATCGGCACCCTGAAGGAAGCTCCCGCCGACGCCGAGATCGTCAGCCACAAGCTGATGATGCGTGCCGGCATAATTCGCCGCGTCGCGGGCGGCATCTACGATTACATGCCGATCGGCCTGCGTTCCATTCGCAAGGTCGAAGCCATCGTGCGTGAAGAGATGAACCGCGCGGGCGCGCTCGAACTGCTGATGCCGGCCGTGCAGCCCGCCGAACTGTGGCAGGAATCGGGCCGCTGGGAGCAGTACGGCCCGGAACTGCTGCGTTTCAAGGACCGCCACGAACGCGATTTCGTGATGGGCCCGACGCACGAGGAAGTCGTAACCGACATCGCGCGCCGCGAGATCAAGAGCTATCGCCAGTTGCCGGTGAACTTCTACCAGATCCAGACGAAGTTCCGCGACGAAATCCGCCCGCGCTTCGGCGTGATGCGTGGCCGCGAGTTCATCATGAAGGACGCGTATTCGTTCGATAAGGACGCAGCCGGCCTCGCCGAGTCGTACCGCAAGATGTACGACGCCTACGTGCGCATCTTCACGCGCATCGGCCTGAAGTTCCGCGCGGTCGCGGCGGACAACGGTTCGATCGGCGGCAGCGGCTCGCATGAATTCCACGTGATCGCCGAGACGGGCGAGGACGACATCGCGTATTGCCCGGACTCGGATTTCGCGGCGAACGTCGAAGCCGCCGATGCGTTGCCGCTCATCGCCAAGCGCGCCGCGCCCACCGAGGAACTGAAGAAGACGCCGACGCCGGGCGCCGCGAAATGCGAGGCGGTCGCGCAGCTCCTGAACATTCCGCTCGAACGCACGATCAAGTCGATCATCCTCGCCACCGACAACGAAGGCGCCGAGCCGACCATCTGGCTGCTGATGCTGCGCGGCGATCATTCGCTCAACGACATCAAGACCGGCAAGTTGCCGGGCCTGAAGGGCTACCGTTTCGCGACCGAAGCCGAGATCGTCGAATGGTTCGGCACGCCGCCGGGCTATCTCGGCCCGATCGGCACGAAGAAGCCCGTGCGCGTGATCGCGGACCGCACGGTCGCGAACATGAGCGATTTCGTCGTCGGCACGAACGAGGTCGATTTCCACACGACCGGCGTGAACTGGGGCCGCGATCTGCCCGAGCCGGAAGTGGCGGACATCCGCAATGTGGTCGCGGGCGATCCTTCGCCGGACGGCAAAGGCACGCTCGAAATCTGCCGCGGCATTGAAGTGGGCCACGTGTTCCAGCTCGGCACGAAGTACTCCGATTCGATGGGCGCAACGTTCCTCGACGAAAACGGCAAACCCGCGCCGATGCTGATGGGCTGCTACGGCGTCGGCATCACGCGCGTGCTGGGCGCTGCGATCGAACAGAATTTCGACGAACGCGGCATCATCTGGCCGGAAGCCATTGCGCCGTTCGAAGTCGTGATCTGCCCGATGGGCTACGACCGCAGCGACGCCGTGCGCGAGCAGGCCGACAAGCTCTACGCGAGCTTGCAGGCGGCGGGCATCGACGTGATCCTCGACGATCGCGGCGAGCGTCCGGGCGTGATGTTCGCGGACTGGGAACTGATCGGCGTGCCGCATCGCGTGGTGATCGGCGATCGCGGGCTGAAGGAAGGCAAGCTCGAATACCAGGGCCGCCGCGACGCCGAAGCCACGCTGCTGGCGGTCGAGGAAGCGGCGGATATCGTGACGGGCAAGGTGCGGGCGGCGCTCGGGAAGTAATGCAGTACAACTTCCTGTCGGCGACGATCCTGCTGCTCCTGATCACCGATCCGCTCGGCAACATTCCGATCTTCATCAACGCGCTGCGCGGCGTCGCGAAAGAGCGGCGGCGCGTGGTCGTGTTGCGGGAAGTGGCGATCGCGTTCGTGATCCTGCTGGTGTTCATGCTGGCGGGCGATCGCTTCCTGCGCGCGATGAATCTCACCGACGTGTCATTGCGCATCGCGGGCGGCATCGTGCTGTTTCTGATCGCGCTGCGCATGATCTTCCCGCATCCCGACGGTCCGATGGGCGGCGACTCGCGCGGCGGCGAGCCGCTCATCGTGCCGCTCGCGATTCCGGCGCTGGCCGGGCCTTCGGCGTTGGCGACGGTGATGCTGCTGACCTCGCAGGCGCCGGGCAAGATGTTCGAGTGGATCGGCGCGCTCACGGTCACGATGGTCGTCTGCGCGATCGTGCTTCTCCTCGCGGAGAAGATTCAGCAGTGGCTCGGCGAGCGCGCGGTGACGGCGTTCGAGCGCCTGATGGGGCTTGTGCTCGTCGCGATTTCCGTCGAAATGATGCTCACAGGCATACGCACTTTCGTGCATCAGTTGTGAAAAAAGCGGCCGAGGCCGCTTTTTTTATCGCTTCGCCGGAGTGGAACGCTCAGGCTGTCACGCTCACGGCTCACGCGCCTTCGGTCAGCGCCCGGATCGTCGGCAGATTGCGCCAGTAACCCTTCGCATCCATTCCGCAGCCGAACACATACCGGTCCGGCACTTCGAATCCGCAGAAATCGGGACGCAGCGGTTTCGCTTTCGGGATGATCTTCTCGCACAGCACCGCCGACAGAAACGACTTCGCGCCCATTGCCATGATGCGGTCGCGAATCGCGGCCATTGTTTCGCCTTCGTCGAGGATGTCGTCCAGCACGAGCACCACGCGATCCTTCACCGATTCCGCCGGCGCCACGCGCCATTGCATCTCGCTGCCGCCCTTGATGGCGTTGCGATAGCGCGTCAGATGGATGTAATCGAACTCGAGCGGGAAATCCAGATGCGGCAGCAGCATGCCGGTGAACACAGCCGCGCCTCCCATGACCGAGAGCACGAGCGGGAAGTCGTTTTGCGTCGCCGTCTTGATGGCCGCAGCCATCTTGCCGATCGATGCGTTGACTTCGTCAGCCGTCACGATTTCTTCGGAGTGGCTGAAAATATGGAGGGCTTCGTCGCGATTCATAGGGAAAGCGGGGGAGAGGCTGACTTCTTAGTGTGGAAAAAAACGGCGGTGTGCGCCATATGATAAACCCGCGCTTTCCGCCGTAAGTGGACGGAGCGCGGGTTCGACCGAATGCGGCTCAGCGCATGCCCGGAAGCATGCCCTTCATGCCGCGCATCATTTTCTGCATGTTCCCGCCTTTGAGCTTCTTCATCATGCCGCGCATCTGCTCGTATTGATTCAGCATGCGATTCACTTCCTGCACGTGCACGCCCGCGCCCGCCGCGATGCGCCGTTTGCGCGCGGCCTTGATGAGTTCGGGCTTGGCACGCTCGGCAAGCGTCATCGAGTTGATGATGCCCTCCATGCGGCGCATCTGCTTCTCGGCGTTGTTCATGTCCGCGCCTTGCGCCGCCTGCTGGAACTGCGCGGGCAGCTTGTCCATCAGCGAGGACAGGCCGCCCATCTTTTTCATTTGCGAGAGCTGCGCCTTGAAGTCGTTCAGGTCGAAGTCGCCGCCTTTCTTGACCTTGTCGGCGAGCTTCTGCGCGGCCTGCGTGTCGACGCCGCGCTGCGCTTCCTCGACGAGCGCGAGAATGTCGCCCATGCCGAGAATCCGGTTCGCCATGCGATCCGGGTGGAAGACTTCGAGACCGTCCAGCTTTTCCGCGACGCCGACGAACTTGATCGGCTTGCCGGTGACGTGGCGCACCGAGAGCGCCGCGCCGCCGCGCGAGTCGCCGTCGAGCTTGGTGAGCACGACGCCGGTGAGCGGCAGCGCGTCGTTGAACGCCTTCGCGGTGTTCACGGCGTCCTGGCCGAGCATGGCATCGACGACGAACAGCGTTTCAGCGGGCTTGAGCAGCGCGTGGAGTTCGCTGATCTCGTTCATCATCGCTTCGTCGATGCCGAGACGGCCGGCGGTATCGACGATCACGACGTCGTGGTAATGACGCTTCGCCCAGTCGATCGCGGCGCGCGCGATGTCCGCGGGCTTCTGATCCGGCTCCGACGGGAAGAAATCCGCGCCGACCTGCTCGGTCACCGTCTGCAACTGGCGGATGGCGGCGGGGCGGTACACGTCGACGGATACCGTCAGCACCTTCTTCTTGTGCTTCTCGCGCAGCAGTTTGGCGAGCTTGCCGGTGGTGGTCGTCTTGCCCGCGCCCTGCAGACCGGCCATCAGGATGACGGCGGGCGGCGTGACGGCGAGATCGAGTTCGACCGCCTTGCCTTCGTAATCGCCGCCGATGACGGCCGTCAGTTCGCGCTGCACGACGCCGACGAGCGCCTGCCCCGGCGACAGGCTCGAGAGCACTTCCTCGCCGAGCGCCTTTTCCTTCACCTTCGCGATGAACTCGCGCACGACCGGCAGCGCCACGTCCGCTTCGAGCAGCGCGAGACGCACTTCGCGCAGCATCTCCTGCGTGTTGGCCTCGGTGAGCCGGGCCTCGCCGCGCAGCGTCTTGACGACGCGCGCCATCCGTTGAGTGAGGTTATCGAGCATGGGGGAATCTGTAGAGAATGCGGCCCTTTTTCACTGCGATTTCATGCGCCGGCTTGCGTGCCGCCCCGCGTTGGCGCAAGGGGGAAACCGTCGCGAGTCAAGGGCCTAGTGTAAACTTCGAACAATGGATATTGTACTGTATGCCCTCACTGCGCTTCTCTACGGCGGACTCGCCGTGGCGGGCTGGCGCGCGCATCGCCATACGGCTGTCGGGCCGGCGCTGGCGGGCATGCCTTCGACGGGCTTCGGAACGGTAGCACCGGCGCCTGTAGCCACATCGAAGGCGTCCGGCATGAGCGGCGTCGGACGTGCTCTATTATTAATAGCGTTGCTCGTGCACGGCGTTCTGCTGCACACCACGATCTTTCCCCAGAACGCGATGATCTTCGGCTTCGCGTTCGCGCTCTCCGCGATGTTCTGGCTCGGCGCGGGCATCTACTGGATCGAGAGTTTCTTCTTCCCGCTCGACGGCTTGCGCCTGCTCGTGCTGCCGCTCGCGTGCATCGCCTCGTTGCTGCCGCTCTTGTTCGGCGGCGTGCGCGTGCTGTCGTATTCCGCCGCGCCGATGTTCAAGCTGCATTTCCTGATCGCGAACATCGCGTACGGACTCTTCGCGATTGCCGCGCTCCACGCCGTGCTCATGCTGATGCTGGAACGCCGCCTGCAACGCATGCGCGGCCTCTCGACGCGGCATGACGGCCAGGGCTGGCTCGCAAGCTGGCTCGACACCTTGCCGCCGCTCCTCACGCTCGAAAAGCTGCTGTTCCGTCTGATCGCGGCAGGCTTCGTGCTGCTCACGCTTACGCTGGTCTCGGGCATCGCGTTCAACGAGCAACTGGTCGATCGCGCGCTGCGCCTCGATCACAAGACCGTCTTCGCGTTCCTCTCTTGGCTGATGTTCGGCGCGCTGTTGACCGCGCGGCGCATTTCCGGCTGGCGCGGGCGCGCTGCGCTGCGCTGGGTGCTGGCCTCGTTCGCTGCGCTGCTGCTTGCGTATGTCGGCAGCCGCTTCGTGTTCGAAGTGTTGCTGCACCGCGCGGTCGTCTGAGGATCGTCCGAACGAACGAGCGCGTTCTTATCCGGCTTTCGAATCGATGCGAAATTTCTTCTTCCTGATCGTTCTGTTCTTTCTGAGCCAGTGGCTTCTGAAGAAGCTGCGCCGCGCGAATGAGCGCGCGCAGCAGGGCGACGCCCAGGCGGGCAGCGCAACCGCGGGCAACGGCGGCACACGCCGCGCGCGCACGGCCAACGGCGGTGGCAACGGCGCAGCCGCTGAAGCCACGCCGCAACTCGCCGATCCGCTCATCCGCTGCGTGCAATGCGGCGTGCACACGCCGCGCAGCGAGTCGATCGTGGTGGCGGGCGAGCGCTTCTGCTGCGCCGATCACGCGCGCCGTCACGCGAACCGTCCCACCGGCCGCGACGCACGATGAACACGCCACACATTCCGTCGAAGCGCGAGCCGCATATCGACGCGCAAGGCTGGCTCACGAGCGCGCAGCGCCTGCCGTCGCCGAATTTCGAGGCGCGGCCGGACAACGCGGTGCCGACGCTCATCGTCGTGCATAACATCAGTTTGCCGCCCGACGACTTCACGACGAACTCCATCGCCGATTTCTTCCTCAACCGGCTCGACCACGACGCGCATCCGTACTTCGATCATCTGCGCGGCATGCGCGTGTCGGCGCATTTCGTGATTCGCCGCGACGGCGCCATCGAGCAATTCGTCTCCTGCGATGAACGCGCGTGGCACGCCGGCGTCTCCGCGTTCTGCGGACGCGAGCGCTGCAACGATTTCTCGATCGGCATCGAGCTCGAAGGCAGCGATCGCGTGCCGTTCGAGAACGCGCAGTACGAGGCGCTCGCCGCGCTCGTGCGCATGATCGTGAAGCGCTATCCGATCGATGCGCTCGCCGGTCATTCGGACATCGCGCCCGGCCGCAAAACCGATCCCGGCCCACATTTCGACTGGCCGCGCCTGCGTCACGACAGCGCACTGCCGCCGTCGTATTTCCCATTCCAGTCCGGCGACTGAACCCAACATCCGAGCATCGCGTATGGTTTTTGTCGCTGCAGCGCAGCGACGTTACGCGCTGTGCCTTGCCGCGCTTGAAGTGAGAAAAGTCAACCCTGAGCACGCAGAAAAAAGTTTTTGAGACTGCGCGGATGCCCACTATACTTGGTGCCGACAGACGTACTTTGCACTAGATCTTGTGTTGTTGAGGCGGCGCCCGCTCACACGAGCCGGCGCCGCCCGCTTTCCGGCGTAGAAGAAGTTTGGCTGGCCCGGGGCGGTGTGCGAGAGGGTTTCCGCGGTTCAGGACAGAGACCCCGAGTGCATCGAGCGCCAGCGAGCAGCACCGTGAAGAAGCATGCAAGTGAATGCGAGTTGCGTCGACCGACACCGTGCGCCAACGCGGGCACCGCATGAGACGCCAATAAGAGTGCGGGCCGAAAGCGCCGCGATTCGAATTCCGAGCCTGCTGCATTCACAGCCCGCTTGACCGCCAAAATACCGCGCGAGGTTCACGCGTCTCGCGACGCGCGCGGCATAAGTGATAAATCCGCGGAACATCCGCACCATTCGAACACCAGGAGTTTTGCACATGCAAACCACCGAGAACGCCACGACTTCCTTCGAAGGCGCATCCGCACTGCCGACCGGCGGTGCGCAGTCCGCAGGCGCCCCGGCGCTCGCGCCGAACACGACGTATGCCGACTACAAGGTCATCCGTCGCAACGGAAGCGTGGTGTCGTTCGAGCCTTCGAAAATCGCCATCGCGGTGACGAAGGCGTTCATCGCCGTGAACGGCGGTCAGGGCGCCGCCTCCGCGCGCGTGCGCGAGCAGGTCGAGCAACTGACGCAGGCCGTCGTGCGCGCGCTCGTGCGCAGCCGTCCGCATGGCGGCACGTTTCATATCGAAGACATTCAGGATCAGGTCGAACTCGCGCTGATGCGCGGCGGCGAGCACAACGTCGCGCGCGCCTACGTGCTGTATCGCGAGAAGCGCACGCAGCAACGCACGCAAGAGCGCTCGCAGGCGCCGAACGCGCAGTCGCCCGAAGGCGTCATCAACGTGACGGACAACGGCGTCTCGCATCCGCTCGATCTCGGCGCGCTCAAGGCGCTGATCGTGTCCGCCTGCTCGAATCTGGGCGATGCCGTCTCCGCCGATCCGATCGTCGCCGAAACGGTGAAGAACCTGTACGACGGCGTGCCGATGTCGCAGGTCTACGACTCGGCCATCCTCGCCGCGCGCACGATGATCGAAAAGGACCCGGCGTACAGCCAGGTCACCGCCCGCATCCTGCTGCACACGATCCGCCGCGAAATTCTCGAAGGCGAAGTGACGCAAGCCGAAATGGGCGAGCGCTATGCCGAATACTTCCCGCAGTTCATCAAGCGCGGCATCGAAGCCGGCCTGCTGGATGACAAACTGCAACAGTTCGACCTGAAGCGCCTGGGCGCCGCGCTGGACGCGAACCGCGACCTGCAATTCGGCTATCTCGGCCTGCAGACGCTGTACGACCGCTACTTCCTGCACGTCGACGGCACGCGCATCGAACTGCCGCAGGCGTTCTTCATGCGCGTCGCGATGGGCCTGTCGCTCAACGAAATCGACCGCGAAGCGCGCGCCATCGAGTTCTACAACGTGCTGTCGTCGTTCGATTTCATGTCGTCGACGCCGACGCTGTTCAACTCGGGTACGCATCGCTCGCAATTGTCGTCGTGCTATCTGACGACCGTCGCCGACGACCTCGACGGCATCTACGAGGCGCTCAAGGAAAACGCGCTGCTCTCGAAGTTCGCGGGCGGCCTCGGCAACGACTGGACGCGCGTGCGCGCGCTCGGTTCGCACATCAAGGGCACGAACGGCAAGTCGCAAGGCGTCGTGCCGTTCCTGAAGGTCGTGAACGACACCGCGGTCGCCGTGAATCAGGGCGGCAAGCGCAAGGGCGCGGTCTGCGCGTACCTGGAGTCGTGGCACCTCGACATCGAAGAATTCCTCGAACTGCGCAAGAACACCGGCGACGACCGCCGCCGCACCCACGACATGAACACGGCGAACTGGATTCCCGACCTGTTCATGAAGCGCGTGATGGAAGGCGGCGACTGGACGCTGTTCTCGCCGTCCACCTGCCCGGACCTGCACGACCTGTTCGGCGCGGACTTCGAGAAGGCGTACACGGCTTACGAAGAGAAAGCCGCGCGCGGCGAGATCAAGCTGTTCAAGAAGCTGCCGGCGGCGCAACTGTGGCGCAAGATGCTGGGCATGCTGTTCGAGACCGGCCATCCGTGGATCACGTTCAAGGATCCGTGCAATGTGCGCTCGCCGCAACAGCACGTGGGTGTCGTGCATTCGTCGAACCTGTGCACGGAAATCACGCTGAACACGAGCGACACGGAAATCGCCGTGTGCAATCTCGGCTCGGTGAACCTCGTCGCGCACATGGTGAAGCAGGCCGACGGCACCTTCGCGCTGGATCACGCGAAGCTCAAGCGCACTATCAGCGTTGCGATGCGCATGCTGGACAACGTCATCGACATCAACTATTACGCGGTGCCGAAGGCGCGTAACTCGAACCTGAAGCATCGTCCGGTCGGCATGGGCATCATGGGCTTCCAGGACTGCCTGCACCTGCTGCGCACGCCGTATGCGTCGGGCGAAGCGGTCGAGTTCGCGGATCGCTCGATGGAAGCCGTTTGCTACTACGCGTACTACGCGTCGACGGAACTGGCGGAAGAGCGCGGCCGTTACGCAACGTATCGCGGCTCGCTGTGGGATCGCGGCATTCTTCCGCAGGATTCGCTGAAGCTCCTGGCCGACGCGCGCGGCGGTTATGTCGAAGTGGACACGTCCGAGTCGATGGACTGGGCCGAACTGCGCTCGCGCATCTCGACCTGGGGCATGCGCAATTCGAACTGCGTGGCGATTGCGCCGACGGCGACGATCTCCAACATCATCGGCGTGTCGGCGTGCATCGAGCCGACCTTCCAGAACCTGTACGTGAAGTCGAATCTGTCGGGCGAATTCACGGTCGTCAACGACTACCTCGTGCGCGATTTGAAGACGCGCGGTCTGTGGGACGAAGTGATGGTGTCGGATCTGAAGTACTTCGACGGCACGCTCTCGCGCATCGACCGCATTCCGGCCGACCTCCGCGCGATCTACGCGACCGCGTTCGAAGTGGATCCGAAGTGGCTGGTCGAAGCGGCATCGCGCCGTCAGAAGTGGATCGATCAGGCGCAGTCGCTGAACATCTACATGGCGGGCGCGTCGGGCAAGAAGCTCGACGAGGTCTACAAGCTCGCGTGGATTCGCGGCCTCAAGACGACCTACTACCTCCGCACGATGGCGGCGACGCACGTCGAGAAGTCGACGGTCGCGCACGGCGCACTGAACGCGGTGCCCTCGGGCAATGGCGGGAACGGCGCATCGGGTGCGCAGGGCGGCTACGGCGGCGGCGTGACGGGCGGTGCGTCGTCGGCGGGCTCGCAGGGCTTCAATGCAGCAGCAGCGGCGACGGCAGCGGCAGCGCAGAGCGCGCCCGCGGTCGAAGCAGCGCCGGAAGCGGACGGTCCCGTCTGCATGATGCGTCCGGGCGATGCGGGCTTCGACGAGTGCGAGGCGTGCCAGTAAGCGGCGCCTGAGAGGATCGAGCCGGTCCGGCGGGCCGGCATCGGAGCAAGCGTCACGCTCCGGTGCCGGCCCGTTTGTTTTGCGGCGCGGGTTTCAGCCGCGCGTGCCGCGTGAAATTTCGGTTCCGGCGTCGTGCGCGAGACGCGCGGTGATCGGCATCGAGATGAACGAGAACAGGCCGACTACGACGAACGAAGGCCAGAAGTCCGACCATTGCACGCTCGCGTGGCCGTTCAGATACTGCGAAAGCTCGAGCGTGATGCCGGCAACCGTCACACCGAGACCGAGCGACACTTGTTGCACGAAGCTCGCGAGGCTGGTCGCGCGACCGACATCGCGCGTTTCGATTTCGGCATACGCAAGCGAGTTGAGACTCGTGAACTGCAACGCCGGGAAGAAGCCGCCGAGCAGCACGACAGTCCAGATCACCCAGGTCGGCGTGCCGGGAAAGAACGTGCCGCACGCCGCAATGGCGATACCCGACAGCGCCGCGTTGTAGAACAGCGTCTGCCGGAAGCCGAAGCGGCGCAGCACGCGCGAGGCGAGCGAGCGCATGAACATGCCGCCGAATGCTGACGCACAGGTGATCGCGCCGGACTTGAACGCCGTCATGCCGAGTCCTTCCTGCAGCGCGAGCGGCAGAAGGAAGGGCACCGCGCCCAGGCCGATGCGAAACATCGAACCGCCGAGCACGCTCGCCTGGAAAGTCGGCACGCGGAAGAAGCGCAGGTCGAGCAGCGGTTTCTCGGCGCGGCGTGCGTGCACGCAGTAGAGCGCGACCATCAGCGCGCCGGCGACGCACATCGCGTAGGCCGAGCCTTGCGGAATCAGCTCGCCGCCGACGAGCGAGAGCCCGAGCAACAGCAGCACGCCGGCGCTCGCGGAGAGGAAGAAGCCGAACCAGTCGAGCCGGCCCGGATGCTCCTCGTGCGAATTGGCGATATAGCGGTTGGTCAGCCAGATCCCGGCGATGCCGATCGGAATGTTGATGAAGAAGATCAGGCGCCAGTGCAGGTAAGTCGTGATGAAGCCGCCGAGCAGCGGCCCGACGGCGGGTCCGAGCATGGCGGGCACGGAGAGATAGTTCATCGCGCGAATGAACTCCGAGCGGCGCACCGAGCGGAAGATGATGATGCGCCCGACCGGGACCATCATCGCGCCGCCGACGCCCTGGATGAAACGCGCGACGGTGAAGGGACCGAGCGATGTCGACGCCGCGCACAGCAGCGAGCCGACGACGAAGATGCCGATGGCCGTGCGGAACACGACGCGTGCGCCGAAGCGGTCGGCGACCCAGCCGCAGATCGGAATGAAGACGCCGAGCCCGAGCACGTAACTCGTGACGGCGACTTTCAACGTAACGGGATCGCGGCCGAAGGCGCGCGCCATTTCAGGAATCGCGGTGACGATGACGTTGGCGTCCACGCTTTCCATGAACATCGCGCACGCGACGATGAGAGGGGCAATGAAAGCTTTGGCGACAAGCGGCATGGTGATTCGCGATCGACTCTTGGCGGCAAGAGCGGCGATTATGGCACCGATATGGAGCAATCGCTGAAGGTTTGCGGCATGCAGTGCGGTGCGAAGAACATTGAACGACGAGCGAGAGAGTGAGGAAGCGATGGACCCGCAAGATCTGCAACGTCTTGTCACGCAGACGATGCCCTACGGCAAGTACAAGGACCGGCTCATCGCCGATCTGCCCGGTCACTATCTCGCGTGGTTCGCGCGTGAGGGTTTTCCTCCAGGCAAGCTCGGCGCGCTGCTTGCGCTGATGCATGAGATCGACCACAACAACCTGCGCTCGCTGCTCGATCCGCTGCGAGGGCGCTGAGGCTCGCGCCGGTGTTTTGCGGTGAGATCGGGTGTTGTGTTCGCGCGCTATAGGTTGTGTCGAGAAGAATTGCAAGCACTATATATTGTGGAAATATGGAGCGTCGAATGCTAAACTTCGGCAACGAATTCGAAGCACGCAGCAGCTTGCAACGTTCGGTTGCAGACTCCGCGAGCGCATGTTTCGAGCGATGCAAAGCGCGCCGGACCACACGCATCGAATGCAGTCGAAGAGCGTGAGCGAAGGTTGCAAATCGTTGCGTGAGTCGAACGTGAGTCGAACGTGAGTTGAGCGCATCGCGACACATGTTTTGCATCGCATCGCGTGTCGTCGAGAGACATCGATCGACAGACGAAGCAAGTCACGCTTCGAGACATCGAAGATCGAGCGCGCAACATCGGCGCGATCTTCGCCGCGAAGCAGACCGCTTTCGCATCGCGTCACTTCGCGGCTTCGCTTCACGGCTTCATCCGCATCACGCACGTCGGCCGCGAAGCCTTGTGCGGCAAGGGTTTCAGGGCATCGATGAAATTTGCCCGCAGCGTAATCCGAGAACATTCGAAGCGCGATCGAAGCACATCGCGAAGCCTTCGAAGTCACTCGATGAGGACCGCTTCACACACGTTTCCATGCATGTCGCTTCAGGCTTCGAACACGAAGCGATGAGCCAAGTGTTGTATGCAGGTAGCAACGTCGAATCTAAATCGCAAGAAAACGAGAATTTTCATGAGCAAACTCTTTTATCGCTCATGAAAAGATGGTACAAACCGATCTAAATTGATGGTGAGAATTTATGCTCAACTGGGATGACGAGACCACTGCCGTAGCTCCCTCGAGCGCTCCGCAACAGAACACGTTGCGTAACGCTCAAGGCACGACTTTCGGTACGCAGGGTGCGGCGCAAGCTGCACACGCTCATCAAGCTGCCCATCAAGTCGCAGCCGCGAACAACATCTTCTCCGATGGCTTCGTTCCGCCCGCCGCCGCGAATCCTTCGGCCGGCGTCATCGCCGCGTCGAGCGAAGCGCGCGTCAACGTCGCGGACAAGCGCATCATCAACGGCAAGACCGACGTCAATCAGCTGGTCCCGTTCAAGTACAAGTGGGCGTGGGAGAAGTACCTCGCCGGCTGCGCGAATCACTGGATGCCGCAGGAAGTGAACATGTCGCGCGACATCGCCCTGTGGAAAGACCCGAACGGTCTGACCGAGGACGAGCGCCGCATCGTCAAGCGCAATCTCGGCTTCTTCGTCACCGCCGACTCGCTCGCCGCGAACAACATCGTGCTCGGCACGTATCGTCACATCACCGCTCCGGAGTGCCGCCAGTTCCTGCTGCGCCAGGCCTTCGAAGAGGCGATCCACACGCATGCGTACCAGTACATCGTTGAATCGCTGGGCTTCGACGAGGGCGAGATCTTCAATGCGTACCACGAGGTCAAGTCGATCCGCGACAAGGATGAGTTCCTCATCCCGTTCATCCAGACGCTGACCGACCCGGCCTTCACGACCGGCACGCTGGAAGCGGACCAGAAATTGCTAAAGTCGTTGATCGTGTTCGCCTGCATCATGGAAGGGCTGTTCTTCTATGTGGGCTTCACGCAAATTCTGGCGCTGGGCCGCCAGAACAAGATGACGGGCGCGGCGGAGCAGTATCAGTACATCCTCCGCGACGAGTCGATGCACTGCAACTTCGGCATCGACCTCATCAACCAGATCAAGCTGGAAGAGCCGCAACTGTGGACCGCCGAATTCAAGGCTGAGATCCGCGAGCTCTTCAAGGAGGCAGTGGAGCTTGAATATCGCTACGCTGAAGACACCATGCCGCGCGGGGTGCTCGGCCTGAATGCGTCGATGTTCAAGAGCTACTTGCGCTTCATCTGCAACCGTCGTTGCCAGCAGATCGGCCTCGACCCGCTCTTCCCGAACGAGGAAAACCCGTTCCCGTGGATGAGCGAAATGATCGACTTGAAGAAGGAACGCAACTTCTTCGAGACACGCGTGATTGAGTATCAAACCGGCGGCGCGCTGACCTGGGAATAATAAAAATCCAGGACGTGTTGCAGACGAAATCGATGGAACGGTCGGGCAGCTGCGTGTCGCTCACGCGCGCCTGATCGACAAGGTTTAGGAGAACGGTCGCCTGATGCAAAGTGCGCCTACTGACTTGGCGGGCCGAGTGGCCCGAATCGAAGACAGGCGTTTTGCGATCCCTTCAATGGGATGGGCAAACTTCCCCCCGGAAAATGCCGGCGACAAGCTCGCTGGCTCGATCAAGCGATGGCCGGTGCCGCGAACGCGCGGTACCGACTCTATTTGGCGCGCGGTGCCTCGGGGCACGGCGCGCCTTGCCGTATTCATTAGCGTAAGCAGGTGGGATCAGCGTACGCCGATGAATAATCCGCTTCGTAGCGTGCGCCCTGAGAAGCGACGCGTGGGAAGCGGGTTTTGACGAAGGGTGTAGTTTGAACTGACTCTCATCTGAAAACCTGAAGGAGAAAAACCATGGCAGTTGCCAAGAAAAAACCCGCAGCGAAAAAGGCTGCAGCGAAGAAAGTTACCGCCAAGAAGGCCGCTCCGGCAAAGAAGGTCGCAGCGAAGAAGGTTGCTGTGAAGAAGGTTGCGGCTAAGAAGGTCGCGGCCAAGAAGGCGCCGGCGAAGAAGGCCGCAGCGAAGAAAGTCGCAACCAAGAAAGTCGCAACGAAGAAAGTAGCGGCGAAGAAGGTTGCAGCGAAGAAGGTCGCGGCCAAGAAGGCGCCGGCGAAGAAGGCTGCAGCGAAGAAAGTCGCCGCCAAGAAGGTAGCGACGAAGAAGGTTGCAGCCAAGAAGGCGCCTGCGAAGAAGGCCGCTGCCAAGAAGGCGCCTGCTAAGAAGGCTGCCGCGAAGAAGGCGCCTGCGAAGAAGGCCGCAGCGAAGAAGGCTGCTGCCAAGAAAGCGCCTGCGAAAAAGGCCCCTGCGAAGAAGGCACCCGCGAAAAAGGCTGCTGCGCAACCCGCAGCCGCTGCGCCTGCTGCTGTAGCGCCTGCGCCTGTTGCGAAGAAGGCCCCCGCGAAGAAGGCTCCGGCCAAGAAGGCCGCTGCTGCAAAGAAGACCACGGCAGCTGCAACGACGGCAACGACCGTATCGGCGCCCGCTCCGGCACCGGCTGCTGCGGTCAAGACGGCGTTGAACCCGGCAGCGGCATGGCCGTTCCCGACGGGCAGCCGTCCGTAAGTTCTCGCGGTAAGCAACCATCGGGCACAACGTGTTGTGTCTTAAGTCCGGGTAAGGCTACCCGGCCTGAACCCGCCGCCAGGGCAACCCGACGGCGGGTTTTTCGTTTCGGCGAACGAATTTCATGCGTGCGCGCATCGACTGTCGGTGCGAGCGCGCAAAGAAAAAGCGCATGCATCTTTCGATGCATGCGCTTCGTGTCGGAACAGACGTGCGCCTTGCGACGCCACGCCTATTCTTCCGCTGAATGCCTCAGTGCGTGACGCGCGTCACGCCGCCGCTCGACAGCAGACGCACGCGCTCGCCCGCCTGGAACACTTCGCCGTTGGCGGTTTGCGTGATCGCGCGGAGATCGCCGTTGTCGAGACGCACGGTGATTTCCAGCCCGTTCTTCGTCGAGACATTGTTCTCGACCGCGTTGCCCGCGACCGCGCCCGCCAGGCCGCCGATGATGCCCGCGATGATCGAACCGTTACCGCCGCCGATCGCGCTTGCCGCCGCAACGCCGCCCAGCGCGCCGCCGCCGATGGCGCCGAGGCCGGTCGGCTGACCATTGTTCGAACTGATCTTCACGCCACGCACGCTTTCGACCGTGGCCATGCGGACCGTTTCCTCGCGCTGCGCCTGTGACGCCGTGTAGACGTCGGGCGAACTGCTGTTGTAGGCACAGCCTGTCATCGCCACTGAACCGACGAGCGCCGCTGCCAGCACGATACGACTAACCGTTTTCATACTCAGACTCCAAATCAATCACGACAGGCTGCTTCCAAATGCCTGCTGGTAACGCTCTTCAATGTCGGCGCGCGTCGGCGCGTAGGTTTGCGGCCCCTGATGTTCGATCTTCAATGCGCCCATCAGGCTCGCGAGACGCCCCGTCTTTTCCCAGCCAAGCTCGTTTTCGATGCCGTAAAGGAGGCCGCCGCGGAATGCGTCGCCGCAACCGGTGGGGTCGACCACCTGCCGCGCCTGAACCGCCGGCACTTCCAGCACGCCGTCTTCATGATAGATCTGTGCGCCGTGCTCCCCGCGCGTAATCACGAGAGCCTTTACGCGGCTCATGATGTCTTCGATCGACCATCCGGTCTTGTTGCTCAATAACTTGGCTTCGTAATCGTTGACCGCCACGTAAGTGGCAAGTTCAATCATGCGACGAAGCTCTACATTCTCCAGAATCGGCAGTCCCTGACCCGGATCGAACACGAACGGCACGCCCGCCCGCGCGAAGCCGTCGGCGTGCTCGCGCATGCCCTGGGCGCCATCCGGTGCAACGATGCCGAGCGTGATACCGCGCGCTTCGTCGGCGCGGTTCAGGTGCGAGTCCATCATCGCGCCGGGGTGAAACGCCGTGATCTGATTGTTCGCGAGATCGGTGGTGATGAAGCATTGCGCCGAGTGCTGGTCGGGCAGCACGCGCACGTATTCCTTCGACAAACCGAGCGCGTCGAGCCGGTCGATGTAGAGCTGCGCGTCCGCCTCGCCGAGCGTGGCCATGATCTTCGCGTCGCCGCCGAGCAGCTTCAGCGCGTAGGCGATGTTGCCCGCGCAGCCGCCGAAGTTGCGCCGCATCGTCGGGACCAGGAAGCTGATGTTCAGCATGTGCACCTGGTCCGGCAGGATGTGGTCGCCGAAGCGGCCCTGGAAAGTCATGATGTTGTCGTAGGCGAGCGAGCCGCAGATGAGCGTAGCCAAGGCGAACGTCCTTATCGTTAGGAGCCGGCAAAAAAGGGAAAGCGCATACGAGGCGCGGCGCGACGGCCCAGCGTTGCAACGCGCCTCGTATGCGGGCCGCAGACCGCGCGGCCCGAACTGCCTTACTTCAGCGCGGCGAGCGCTGCATCGTAATTCGGTTCTTCCTTGATTTCCGGAACGAGTTCCGAGTGCAGCACCTTGTTGTTCTCGTCGAGCACGACGACCGCACGCGCCGTCAGGCCCTTGAGCGGACCGCTCGTCACGTCGACGCCATAAGCCTGCGCGAACTCGTGGCCGCGGAAGGTCGAAGCCGTAACCACGTTTTCGATGCCTTCGGTCGTGCAGAAGCGCTTCGCCGCGAACGGCAGATCGCCCGAGACCACCACGACCACGGTGTTGTCGAGCTTGGCCGCGGCTTCGTTGAACTTGCGAGTGGAAGTGGCGCAGGTCGGCGTGTCGAGGCTCGGCACGATGTTCAGCACCTTGCGCTTGCCGGCGAAACCCGCGAGCTTGACGTCGCCGAGATCCGTGCCGACGAGCGAGAACTCGGGCGCCTGCTGGCCCTTGGCCGGGAACGTGCCGCTTACGTCGATGGGATTGCCGCCGAGGGTAACTTGACTCATGTTGCGCTCCAGAGAGTGTCAGATGCTGACGGGAATATCGCGCGTGACCGGGCCGCGAGGGCCGTGACGCGCGTCGTATGGAACAGGGCACGGGCGTAGTTCGCGTGCCCGTCCGCGATCATGGGTAGAAGACCTGAACCCGGTAGTTCGCGGCGACCGTATCGCCCGTATCGAGCCGGACGACAACCGGTTGCGCGCTTTGCGGCGGAAGGCCGATGGCGAATATCGTACCCGGTCGCGCGTAATCCTGCGGCCAAAGCACCCGGCGAATCGCGACATTGTTCTTGTCGTCGAGCAGCGTGAGTTCGAGCGCGGGATAGGCGAGTGCCACATCCAGGCGATTGCGCAGCGACAGCTTCAGTTCGAGCTTGTGCGGACCGTCGACCTGGCGCAGGCCGGAGCTTTCGATCTGCAGTCCGTCGATGGCGCGCGGCGGCGAGATCGTGCAGCCGAGCGCGTCGCACGCTTGTGTATAGAGGGCCTGCGAGCCGGGAACGTAGACCATCACCGTTTCGCGCTGCCACCAGGCGAGCTGTACGACGAGCAGCAGCGCCAGCAACACCGCGACGATGATCCCCGTGATACGCTTGCCCCGGCTCCCGCCTTTGGCCGCCGCTACCGGCGCGGACGCGCGCGTTTCGCGCGTGACCGGAAACGCTTCGTTGGCGCTGGCCGGATGCGCGCCGCCGGGCGGCCGGCCGCCGAAGCCGGGCTCGGCGTCGTCGCGCCACGCGGACGCGGCGGCGGGTTCGGGCGCAGGCGCGGGGCGCGCGGCGGGCGCCTCGGGTGTCGTGTCGTGCGGCGTGTGCACCGGGCCGATGAACGGCTCGGCACGATCGGTGAGCGGATCGAAGGACGCAGGCGGCGCGGGCGGCTCGACGGGCGGAACATCCGCGCGCGACTGCGCATGCGTCGGCAGATTGGACGGCGGCGTGCCCACGCGAATGAACTGCTTCACACGCGCCGGTTCCGCTGGCTCGGCGGACGGCTCGTTCGCCGCCGCGGCCTGCGCGGGAGGCGCGGTCTCCGTGCGCGGCGGGCTTGCGTGCGCGTGCGTGGAGGCACCCGCGAAAGCAGGCGCGGTGGGTGCGCCGGCGTAGACGGTCCGGTCGGAGTCGTCGTCGGGGTGAGCCTCGACAGGCGGCGGCGCAAGAGGCGAGGGTGGCACCTCGGCCTGCTTCGTGCCGAGATCGAGCGTGCGCGGCGTCAGCGAACGCGCATCGGGCGCGTCGGCGGCAGCGGAAGCGGAAGCATGTGTCGATGGACCGACGGCCGCTTCGTCGTCGATGATGGCGGCATGCTGCGCCTCGCCCGGCGCGACCGTGTCCTCGGGCAATTCGAAGCGATGATGCGCGGCGTCGAAGACTTCCTGGCAATGCCCGCAGCGCACGCGGCCGTCATGCGGCGCGAGCAGGTGCGGGTCGAGCTTGAAGACGGTTTCGCAGTGAGGGCAGCGGGTGGCCAGCGCCATATGAGAAGTGCCGATGGCCCGAAGGCCGGTTTGTGGACGATGGCGCTATTTTAATGACTTTCGCGCCGCGTTCCCGCAAGGCAGACCCAGCCTTCGTGTTCGCGCCAGACGCCGATGTCGATCCAGTTCGCATAAGCCGCCGCAACTTCCTCGGCTTGCCGAGCGAGCACGCCGGAAAGCGCGATCCTGCCGCCCGGCTTCACCTTCGAGGCGAGCATCGACGCCATCAGCTTGAGCGGATTCGAGAGAATATTCGCGACGACGATATCGAACTCGCCGGCGGGACATTCATCGGGCAATCCGTAGGTGACGTCGGCGCGATTGCGCGTGCTGTTTTGACGCGCGGACTCGACCGCCTGCGGATCGATGTCGATGCCATAAACCGGATCGGCGCCGCACTTCTTCGCGAGGATCGCGAGAATGCCGGAGCCGCAACCGTAGTCGAGCAGCGACTGTCCCGGCTTGACCGACTGTTCCAGCCATTCCATGCACAGGCGCGTGGTCGGATGGCTGCCGGTCCCGAACGCGAGACCCGGATCAAGTTCGAGCACGAGCGCGTCGGGGTCGGGTGCGTCGTGCCACGACGGCACGACCCAGATGCGCTCGCCGATCGAAATCGGCTCGAACTGAGCTTGCGTCAGACGCACCCAGTCCTGTTCCTCGACATTGCGCACCGTAAACGTTGGCGTTTTTTTCAGACCGATGTCGTTGGCGGCGGCCGCCAGCAGCACAGCCGGTTCGGCGTCTTCGGCCAGCAGTGCGACGACGCGCGAGCGCCTCCACGCGCTCGTCTCGGGCACGAGTCCCGGTTCGCCGAAGAGCGGCTGCTCGTCGGGCGTATCGGCATCGGCATCTTCGACGGACACCGACAGCGCGCCCACTTCAAGCAGCGCATCCGACAGCGCCTCCGCGTGCTCGCGGTCCAGCTCGGCGATCAGTTCCCGGTAGCTCATGCTCGTCCGCCTTTCACGACTCTTCCGCCACGGCCGCCTGACGCGCGGCCAGCTTGTTCTCGAGATAGTGAATGCTCGTGCCGCCTTCGACGAACTTCGCGTCGATCATCAACTCGCGATGCAGCGGAATGTTGGTCGAGATGCCTTCCACGACCATCTCCGACAGCGCGATGCGCATACGGTTGATCGCCTGTTCGCGCGTCGCGCCGTACGCGATGAGCTTGCCGATCATCGAATCGTAGTTCGGCGGGACGAAATAGCCGTTGTAGGCGTGCGAATCGACGCGGATGCCGGGGCCGCCCGGCGTATGCCACGACGTGATGCGTCCCGGCGACGGCGTGAACTTGAACGGATCTTCCGCGTTGACGCGGCATTCGATCGCGTGGCCGCGGAACTGGATGTCCTTCTGGCGAAACGCGAGCTTCTCGCCGGCAGCGATGCGGATCTGCTCCTGCACGATATCCACGCCGGTGATGAGTTCCGTCACCGGATGCTCCACCTGCACGCGCGTGTTCATCTCGATGAAGTAGAACTCGTTGTTCTCGTACAGGAATTCGAACGTGCCCGCGCCGAGATAGCCCATCTTCTTGCATGCGTCGGCGCAGCGGTCGCCGATACGCTCGATCAGCCGGCGCGCGATGCCCGGCGCCGGCGCTTCCTCGATCACCTTCTGGTGACGGCGCTGCATCGAACAGTCGCGCTCGCCGAGCCAGATTGCGTTGCGGAACGAATCCGACAGCACCTGAATCTCGATGTGGCGCGGATTCTCGAGAAACTTCTCCATGTACACCTGCGGGTTGCCGAAGGCGCGTCCCGCTTCCTCGCGCGTCATGTTGACCGCGTTGACGAGCGCCGCTTCCGTATGCACCACGCGCATGCCGCGCCCGCCGCCGCCGCCCGCCGCCTTAATGATGACCGGATAGCCGACCGCGCGCGCAATCTTCACGATCTCTTTCGGATCTTCCGGCAACGCGCCTTCCGAACCCGGCACGCACGGCACGCCGGTCTTGATCATCGTCTGCTTGGCGGTGACCTTGTCGCCCATCATGCGGATGGTTTCAGGGCGCGGACCGATGAACGTGAAACCCGATTGCTCGACGCGCTCGGCGAAGTCCGCGTTTTCGGAGAGGAAGCCGTAGCCGGGGTGGATGGCTTCGGCGTCGGTGACTTCGGCCGCGCTGATGAGCGCCGGCATGTTCAGATAGGAGAGATTGGACGGCGCCGGTCCGATGCAGACGGCTTCATCGGCGAGCTTGACGTACTTGGCTTCCTTGTCGGCTTCCGAATAGACCACGACGGTCTTGACGCCCAGCTCGCGGCAAGCGCGCTGGATGCGAAGCGCGATTTCGCCGCGGTTCGCAATGAGAATTTTTTCAAACATAGTGGGTCGGCTCATCAACGGGCTCGCGCGAGCGGCCCTCGGGGATCCAGTCGGCGGCGCGCGCTACATGCGCGCGAATGGCGTCAAGCCGGACAGCGGGCGCAAAACGCGCGCGTTCAATGCACGAACGACGACGATGGCAGCGCATCCGGCACGCGGGCGCGTCAGTCGCCGATCACGAAGAGCGGCTGGCCGTATTCGACTGCCTGGCCGTTCTCGACGAGGATTTCCTTCACGACGCCGGCCTTGTCCGATTCGATTTCGTTCAAGAGCTTCATTGCTTCGATGATGCAGATGGTCTGGCCTTCCTTGACCGTATCGCCGACCTGCACGAACGGATCCGCACCCGGCGACGGCGCGCGGTAGAAGGAGCCGACCATCGGCGAGGTCACGACATGGCCCTGCTGCGCGGCGGCGGCAGGCGCGGCGGCGGCCGGCGCACCCGATTCGCCTGCGGCGGCGAACGGTTGCGGCGCGGGCGCCTGCATTTGCGGCGCGTACTGCTGCGGCGCCTGCATGTAGACGGGCGCGGCGTTCTTGACGATGCGAACCTTGCCTTCGCCTTCCGTCACTTCCAGCTCCGAGATGCCGGATTCCGAGACGAGGTCGATCAGCGTTTTGAGTTTACGAAGGTCCATCGAAAATTCCCCTTTCAATACTTGGAGTCCGGGATTGCCCGGCGCTTGACTTGATTTGTGGGTGTTCTGACTGCTCAACCGCGCGCGGCGCCCACCGCAAGCACGGCGGCAACATCGATCGGCACGCGCGGGACGTTCTCATCGAACGAGCCGGCGTGGTCGCTTTGAAGCTGAGGCGCGCGTCCGGGTCCTGAACACATGACCACTCCGGATGCCGCACGGCCTCCGGCACCTGTGCGGGTGGCGGAATCGACGGCAAGGTAGCCATGCGGCACCGGCAGAGTAGTCATCGTCGCTTCGGGTTGTGCGGAATTCGGCGCACTTTAGCGCCTTTTAGAGAATTTTGTCTAGTTTTACGCTACAGACGGTTCCTAAAGTACGGGACATCTTACAGCCCGTTCAGGCTAAGCGCTGCGAATTTCCAGCAAGATCGCTGTAATAGACTTTAACTCGCAGCTTACTTGACGTATTTCCCAACTCGAAAGCAGCGGGTTTTTAGAGGTTGTCGAGCGTGTGCTTCAACTCGGCGGGGTCCACTTCCCCCAATTTTGTCGAACGAATGGCGCCTTTCGAGTCGATTACAACCGTGAACGGCAAGCCGCCCGCATTGTTACCGAAACTGCGCGCAAGATCCGCGCCGCCGAATCCGGTCACGTAGACCGGATAGCCGACCGGCACTTTCTTGAGGAAGTCGTTCACGTTCTTTTCGCTATCGACGCCCAGTCCGATGAAGGTGACGCCTTTCTTCTCGTAGTCGCGCTGCATGGCGGAGAGCGTCGGCATTTCCTTCACGCACGGCCCGCACCACGACGCCCAGAAGTTCACGACGACCGGCCGCCCCTTGAACGCGGCGAGCGGCTGCGACGTGCCCTCGGCGCCCGGCGGCGTCGCCTTCCATAATTGATCGACCGCATTGCCTGCACTCGCGCCGGACGGCGTTGCGGCCACGGTGTTGCTGTCGGTGAAGAAATGGCCCGCGTAGAAGCCGCCGATCGTCGCGGCGACCGCCACCACGAGCGCCGCCAAAATGCGTGAAGTGTTCATGAGCGTCCGGAAGAAGTGTCAGCCGCCGATTTCGAGCGGCGGCGAGTCGGGATGATCGAGCAGCGCGCGCACTGCCGCCGCGTTCGCGCGGGCGAGACGGCCGCGGCCATCGGCACGCACGGCGCCGCGCAGATCGTTGGTGTCATAGAGCGCGATATGCACGCCCATCGGCTCTTCACCGCGCGCGCGATGCAGAAAGCTCAACGTCTCGACATAGCCGCGCCCGGCGAAATGCCGCGTCTCCGACACGTCGTACTGTATGTTGGCATTGAGCAGATAGATCGCGACTTCCTTGGGGTTGTCGCAGAAGCATTGCAGATGAATGTCCGAGTGTTCGCCCGCCGTACCGTTGAGTACCGCGCCCGTCAGATAGGGATCGAAGGGCTTCAGGCGCTCCATCCATTCGAGCGCGGTTTCGCGCATCCGGCGCAGCATGGCCGGCTGGCTGTCGCTCTGGAAAATCGCCTGATATTCGCGGATTTCTTCTTCGATCTGATCGTTATCGGGCAGGAACTCTCCGCCGATTTTGCTTTCGCCGACCACCTGCCGCGCAGCCTTGCGCTTCGCCGTGGCGTAGTCGAGCCCTTCTTCGGCGATCATTCTGGCGGCGGCGATCGCGATTTCCTCGCGCACGCGCTGCGGATCGAAATGTGATTTGCGAGCCATCCCGAAATGATACTAGATAACGTCAGGCCGCCTTTTCGGCGGCCGGGCCGTGCGCCGCCTCGGACGTCAAAGCGCCTGGCGTGCTCGGTTACAATATGCGCCTCCAGGCGCTTTCCTGCACGGGTTTGTCCGAAGGCGCCGTTTCCTGTTTTCCGCATTTGATCGCCCGCGCGGCGCGACACAGCTATGCACATCCACATCCTCGGCATCTGCGGCACCTTCATGGGCGGTCTCGCCGTGCTGGCGCGCGAAGCGGGCCACAAGGTCACCGGTTGCGACGCGGGCGTTTATCCGCCGATGAGCACGCAACTCGAAGCTCAGGGCATCGAGCTGATCGAAGGCTATGGCGTCGAGCAACTTGCGCTCGAGCCGGATCTGTTCGTCATCGGCAATGTGGTGACGCGCGGCAATCCATTGATGGAAGCGATCCTCGATCGCGGCCTGCCTTACACCTCCGGTCCGCAGTGGCTCGGCGAACATGTGCTGGCGGGCAAATGGGTGCTCGCGGTGGCGGGCACGCACGGCAAGACCACGACGAGCTCGATGCTCGCCTGGCTGCTCGAAGACGCGGGCATGAACCCGGGCTTTCTGATCGGCGGGGTGCCGCTCAACTTCGGCATCTCGGCGCGGCTGACGGAGTCGAGCTTCTTCGTGATCGAGGCGGACGAGTACGACACCGCCTTCTTCGACAAGCGCTCGAAGTTCGTCCACTATCGGCCGCGCACGGCAGTGCTCAACAATCTCGAATTCGATCACGCCGATATCTTTCCTGATCTCGCCGCCATCGAAACGCAATTTCATCATCTCGTGCGCACGGTGCCGGGCGTCGGGCGCATTGTCACGAACGGGCGCGAAGCGGCGCTCGAGCGCGTGCTCACGCGCGGCTGCTGGTCGGGCGTCGAGCGCTTCGGCGTCGAAGGCGGCTGGCAGGCGCTGCCCGTTACCGAAGGCGCGCCCGTCGATCAGCAATTTGCCGTGTACTGGGAGGGCGTGCGTCAGGGCGTCGTCGACTGGCAGGTGCAGGGCGAGCACAATCGCATGAATGCGCTCGCGGCAATCGCGGCGGCGCGCTCCGTGGGCGTGCCGGCGGCGCAGTCGGCGAAGTCGCTCGCGGATTTTCGCAACGTCAAGCGGCGCATGGAAGTGAAGGGCAGCGTGGACCGCGTCACCGTCTATGACGACTTCGCGCATCATCCGACCGCGATCGATACGACCGTCGCCGGCCTGCGCACGCGCGTCGGCCAGGCGCGCATTCTCGCCGTGCTGGAGCCGCGCTCGAACACCATGAAGCTCGGCACGATGAAGGCGCAGTTGCCCGCGAGCCTCGCGGATGCGGACCTGGTGTTCGGCTACGGCGCGCGCGAAGGCCGCGACAAGCTCGGCTGGGATCTGGCCGAAGCACTGGCGCCGCTCGGTGCCAAGGCGCAGGCATTCAACGAAATCGAACCCTTGGTGAAGGCGGTCGCGGCGGCCGCGCGTCCCGGCGACCACGTGCTCGTGATGAGCAACGGCGGCTTCGGCGGCGTCCACCAGAAACTGCTCGACGCGCTCTCGGCGCGTGGCGCAGGAGGACATGCGTGATTCTCTATCTGCACGGCTTTCGCTCGTCTCCCCAGTCGTTCAAGGCGCGCGTGATGCACGCGCGGCTCGCCGAACTCGGGCGGCTCGGCCAATGGCAGTGCCCGGCGTTGCCGGTCTCTCCGTTCGACGCCGTCACGCTGGCGGAATCGCTCGCGGCGGGCGAGAACACGAGCGATGTGACCGTCGTCGGCAGTTCGCTCGGCGGCTATTACGCGACCTATCTCGCGGAGAAACACGGCTGGCGCGCCGTTCTGCTCAATCCCGCCGTGGTGCCGCAGCGCGATCTGAGCAAGTATCTGGGCGACCAGCCCTTGTGGCACGGCGGCGGCAGCATCACCGTGCTGCCGCGTCATCTCGACGAGTTGCGCGCGCTCGCGGTTGCGTCTGTCACGCGGCCCGAGCGCTACTATCTGATCGCGGCGACGGGCGACGAAGTGCTCGATTACCGCACGATGCTCGACCACTATCCCGGCGTGCGCACCACGCTGATCCAGGGCGGCGATCACGCGATCAGCGACTTCCCGGCCCATCTCGCCGACGTGCTCGCCTTCTGCGATCAGGCGCCTCCTCCACGAGTCGCGCCGGCAGCGGCCTGAGCCGGCGTCCAGCCAATTCAACCACCGGCGCGCCGCTCGCACATGAGCGCGACCGGTTCACCGTCTTACGAGAGTACTGAGTGAACGTTTTCTTCGAGGAATCGGGTAGTTTCAAGGCCGGCGCGGTGCTGTCCAAACAGGGCGACGCGTTCCAGGTCGAGTTGCCGGGCGGGCGCCGCGCGAAGGTGCGCGCGAAGGACGTGCTGATCGAATTCGACAGGCCCGCCGCCGGCGACCTGATGCAGGAGGCCGACGCCATCGCGCAGGGAATCGATCTCGATTTCCTGTGGGAATGCGCGCCCGAGGACGAATTCCCGTTCGCCGCGCTCGGCGCCGATTATTTCGGCGATAAATTCGGCGCTGCCGAACGCGCCGCGCTCGTTCTGCGCATGCATGGCGCGCCGGTCTATTTCCGCCGCAAGGGGCGCGGGCAGTATCAGCGCGCGCCGCAGGAACAGTTGCAGATGGCGCTGGCCGGGCTCGAACGCAAGCGTCAGCAGGCGCTGGTGCAGGCGGGCTACGAAGAAGACCTGAAGGCGGGCAAGTTGCCCGACGCGCTGAAGGACAAGGCCATCGGCCTGATCACGAAGCCCGACAAGAACACCATCGAATACAAGGCGCTCGAAGCAGCGGCCGCCGCGCGCGGCATTTCGCAGGCGCGGCTGATGCTCGAATGCGGCGGCATTGCGTCGCCGCGCGCGTTGCACGAAGCGCGCTTTCTGTCGGAACATTTTCCGCACGGCGTCGGTTTTCCGTCGGTGCAGCCGGGAGCGATTCCCGACGATCTGCCCGAGGCAGATGTCGAAGCGTTTTCCATCGACGACGTCACCACCACCGAAATCGACGACGCGTTTTCCGTCCAGCATCTCGCCGACGGCCGCGTGCGCGTGGGCATCCACATCGCGGCGCCGGCGCTCGGCATTGCACGCGGCGACGCCATCGACGCGATCGCGCGCGGGCGCCTGTCCACCGTCTACATGCCGGGCGACAAGATCACGATGCTGCCCGACAACGTCGTCGAGGTATTTACGCTCGGCGAAGGCGGGCTGCGTCCGGCGCTTTCGCTGTACATCATCGTGAATCGCGAGACACAGGAAATCGTCGCGACGGAAACGCGTGCCGAACGCGTGTTCGTGAAGAGCAATCTGCGCCACAACCATCTCGACGAACACGTCACCGAGGAAAGCCTCGCCGCGGGCACGGGCGACTATCCGCACAAGGCGGACATCGCCGTGTTGTGGCCGATCGCGCAGGCGCTGTTCGAGAAGCGCCAACAGATGCGCGCGAGCTTCGGTCTCAAGCGCGAAGTGCAGCGCAACAACGACTTCAACTTCTATGTCGATGGCGAGCACATCACGATCACGCCGCGCCGTCGCGGCTCGCCGCTCGATCTGATCGTCGCCGAACTGGCGATTCTCGCGAACTCGTCGTGGGGCGCGTTCCTCAACGATCATGGCGTGCCGGGCATCTATCGCTCGCAGCGCGGTTTCGGCGGTCCCGGACCGAAGCGCACGCGCATGCAGACCACACCCGCGCCGCACGAAGGCCTGGGCGTCGCGCAGTATGCATGGAGCACCTCGCCGCTGCGCCGCTATGTCGATCTCGTCAATCAGTGGCAGTTGCTCGCGTGCGTGCAGCATGGCGTCACGGCGAAGCTGGCCGCGCCGTTCAAGCCGAAGGACGCGGATCTCTTCGCCGTCGTGCAGGGTTTCGACGATACCTATAGCGCCTACGCCGATCATCAGCGCCGCATGGAATATTTCTGGTGCCTGCGCTGGCTCAAGCAGGAAAACCGCAAGCAGGTGGCGGCGTCGGTGATCAAGGACGATCTCGTGCGACTGGAAGAAATTCCGCTGATCCTGCACGTGCCGGGTCTCGGCGTGCATGCGCGCGGCACGCGCGTGATGCTGGAAGTGGTGTCGATCGACGAACTGACGGTCGAAGCGTCGTGCCGTCTGCTGCATGTGATCGATGCGCCGTCCGCCGCGCCGGCCGAGGAAGACGAAGTCGACGAGGACATCATCGAGAGCGACGATCTTTCGGCGGAAAGCGAAGCGGAGGCGCAGGCGGAAGCATCGACGCAAGCCGATGAAACGCCGCCGGAAGCCGCAGGCGGCGCAGAGGAATCGACGGAGCCGACCGGATCATGAGCCAGAAAGACCAGTACGCGGTGATCGGCAATCCGGTCGAGCACAGCAAGTCGCCGTGGATTCACGCGAAGTTCGCCGAACAGACTGGCGAGGCCATCGAATACGGCCGCATTCTCGGTCCGCTCGACGGCTTCACGCGCGAAGTGGAGCGCTTCATCGCGGCGGGCGGGCGCGGCATGAACGTCACCGTGCCGTTCAAGCTCGAAGCCCACGCGCTCGCCGACTCGCTTTCGCCGCGCGCGGCGGCGGCGGGCGCGGTGAACACGCTGTCGTTCGGGCCGGACGGCGTGCGCGGCGACAACACCGACGGCGTCGGGCTCGTGCGCGACATCGAAGCGAATCTCGGCGTGAGTCTCAAGGGCGCGCGCATCCTGCTGCTCGGCGCGGGCGGCGCGGCGCGCGGCGTCGTGCTGCCGGTCTTCGACCGCGCGCCGGCGGCGCTCACGATCGTCAATCGCACGGCGGCGAAGGCGCTTCAGCTCGTCGATCAGTTCGCGTCGAACGCAGCCGAAAGCGGCGTGCGCTTCGCGGGCGGCGGCGCGGAGAGCGCCGCGGCCGAACGTTACGACGTGGTCATCAACGCGACCGCCGGCAGCCTCGACGCCGCGTTGCCCGATTGCGACGACCGCGCATTCGGCGCGGGCACGCTCGCCTACGACATGATGTACGGCGCGCAGCCGACCGTCTTCATGCAGCACGCGGCGAAGCTCGGCGCGCGCGCGGCGGACGGTCTCGGCATGCTGGTCGAGCAGGCCGCCGAATCGTTCTTCATCTGGCGCGGCGTGCGCCCGGACGGCGGCGCGGTGCTGCGCGAACTGCGCCGGACGCTCGCCGCTCACGTCTGATGACGACCGCGCCCGCACCCAGCCGTGCGCGGCCGCCCGATGCGCCGCGTGTTCGCCGCGCGGTGCGGCTCGGTCCGGCGCGCTGGATCGCTTACGGCGTATCGGTGCTGGGCATCGCGTTCATCGCAACGCAGCTTTATTTCTTCGCGCAGATCGACATCTGGACCGTCGTCAATCCGGGCGCGACGGCCTTCATGCGTTCGGACGCATGGACGCTCGCGAAGACGCATCCCGGCATCGAGTTGCAGCGGACGTGGGTGCCGTACGAGCAGATTTCGCGCAACCTGAAGCGCGCGATCATCGCGTCCGAGGATGCGAACTTCGTCAACAACAACGGTTACGAAACCGACGCGATCCTTCAGGCGTGGGAGAAGAACAAGTCGCGCGGGAAGATCGTTGCGGGCGGATCGACCATCTCGCAGCAACTGGCGCGTAATCTCTTTCTGTCGCGCGAGAAGAGCTACGTGCGCAAGGCGGAGGAGCTCGTCATCACGTGGATGCTCGAGTTCTGGTGGACCAAGGAACGCATCTTCGAGATCTATCTCAACTCGGTCGAGTGGGGTAACGGCGTGTACGGCGCGGAAGCGGCGGCGCGCTATTACTACAAGACTTCGGCGGCGAAGCTGACTGCGTGGCAAAGCGCGCGTCTCGCCGTCATGCTGCCGCGTCCCAAGTATTTCGACGATCACCGCAACGCGCCGTATCTGTCGCAGCGAGCGGGCGTGATCGCGCGCCGGATGGGCGCCGCCGAGTTGCCGCAATGAAATTTAGCTGGCGCCTGATAAACACGATAAAGCCCTGATTATTCAGGGCTTTTTTGTTGCCTAAAGGCTTTCGATCGTCAGCTTTCCTCCCATTATGTGAACAGTGCGATCACATATTGAATAATTTTGAGAGGCGGAACTACAATCCGACCAACGCTTGAACGGCACACGTGTGCGCATATCGGAAGGGCCGCAAAAGGCTCTCGCGCACGCGACAAAAACACACGGAGACACGTCATGCATTCGATCGCTCGCCCGCGCTCGCGGGTCGCACTGCACCGTTCGCACGATTCACACGCCGGCGCGCCGGCGCTTGCACGCACGGCCCGACGCGCATCGTGATCGACGGGACACCCGCCATGACCAAATTCCAGAATCCCGAAGCCGACGCATCGGCGCAATCCGCGCACGCGGCCGGCCCGCGCCCGAAGAGCAATGGCGCGCACGGCACGAAGCACGCGCCCGATCCCGATGCGATCGCGCTGCCAAGTGCGCTCGTCGATATCACGCCGCAGCAGGCCGGCACGCAGACGCTACTGCGCGGCTTGGCGATCCTCGAAGCCGCCGCGAACGGCGCGCGCGATCTGCGTTCGTTCGGCGCCGCGCTCGGCACGACGCGCAGCACGACGCACCGGCTCGTCAGCTCGCTCGTGCAGGCGCGCTATCTGCGCCAGGTGCAGGGCGGTTATCTGCTCGGGCCGAAGCTCATCGAACTGGGCACGATCGCGCTGGAGCAAATGCCGCTCACGGCGGTCGCGCGTCCGCATCTGCAGGCGCTCGCCGAGCACACGCACGACACCATCCACCTCGGCGTGCGCGACGGCGACGACGTGCTCTACATCGACAAGATTCCCGGCACGCGCGGACTCGAAATGCGCTCGCGCGTCGGGCATCGCATGCCGCTCGCGTCGACGGGAATCGGCAAGGCGATGATGCTCGACCTCGAAGCGAACGCGTGGAAGCGGCTGCTCGAAGCGTCGCATCGCGCGCTCGCCAATACGAGTTTCAAGCCCGACAACCGCCCCGACTTCGACACCTTTCTGCAACGCATGACACGTTATTCTCAAGGCGGCTTCACCTTCGATCTCGAAGAGAACGAGGCCTCGATCCGCTGCGTCGCGGCGCCCGTGCGCGACGCGTCGGGCGCGATCGTCGCGGCGCTCTCGGTGGCGAGCACGATTCCCTACATGCCGCACGAGCGCATGGAAGAACTGATTCCCGTCGTGCAGCGCGAGGCGCGCTCGATCTCCGAGGAACTCGGCTGGCGCGCGCCGCAGCCTTCGCGCAGGATCAAGCGATGAGCGCATCTGCTTCGACGCCCGCGCTCATCGCGCTCGACTGGGGCACGACGTCGCTGCGCGCGTATCTGCTCGGCGACGACGGCGTGGCGCTCGACACGCGCGCGTCGTCGGCGGGCATCATGAATTTGCCTGCGGGCGGCTTCGATCAGGCTTTCGAGGAAACCTGCGGCGACTGGCTCGGCATGTTCGACTCGCAAGCGCCGCGTACCGCGCGCCTGCCGGTGATCGCGGCGGGCATGGTCGGCAGCGCGCAAGGCTGGGTGGAAGCGCCGTATGTGGACACGCCGGCGGGCGCGGCGGCGCTCGTCGCGGGCATCGTCAAGGTGAAGACAGCGCGCGGCGGCATTGTGCATGTCGTGCCGGGCGTGCTGGAAAAAGGCGTGCTGCCCAACGTGATGCGCGGCGAAGAAACGCAGATCTTCGGCGCGCTCGCAAGCGACGCGGCGCTCAACGAAGCGGACGGCGCGCTGATCGGCTTGCCGGGCACGCACGCGAAATGGGCGTTTGTCGGCAATGACCGCATCGAGCGTTTCTACACGTTCATGACGGGCGAGACCTTCGGCGCGCTGCGCGATCACACGATTCTCGGCCGCACCATGCATCCGAGCGCGACGCACGACGAACAGGCATTCGTGCGCGGCGTCGATACGGCGCGCGACGCCGGTCATCCCGGCCTGCTCGCGACGATCTTCAGCACGCGCACGCTCGGCCTCACCGGTCAGCTGTCGGCGGAGCAGCAGGCGGATTATCTGTCGGGGCTTCTGATCGGCCATGAATTGCGCGGCTTGAACGAAGTGCTCGCGCGCGATCAGTCGTCGCTTGCCGGAAGGACGCTGCGTCTGATCGGCAACGATGCGCTCTGCGACCGCTATCGCGCCGCGCTCGCACGCTTCGGCTGCACCGATGCCGCCACCGTCGCGCACGCGACCGAGCGTGGCCTTTACCGAATCGCCGCGCTTGCCGGGCTCGTCAGCGCGCCCGTGCGCGCGGCCTGAGAAGGAGTGACGAACATGCAGCCTCCCATCAATCTGCCCGCGCCGTATGGCATGCACGGCGGTCTCGCGAAGGCGTTCGCCGCTTGTCCGCTGATCGCGATTCTGCGCGGCGTAACGCCCGCGGATGCCGCCGATCACGGCCGCGCACTGTATGAAGCGGGCTTTCGCATCATCGAGGTACCGCTGAATTCGCCGCAGCCGTTCGACAGCATCGCGGCGATCCGGCAGGCGCTGCCCGCCGATGCGATTGTCGGGGCGGGAACGGTGCTGCATCCGAGTTACGTCGACAGCGTGAAGGCGGCGGGCGGCGAACTGATCGTGATGCCGCACAGCGACGCCGATGTCATTCGCGCCGCGAAGGCGCAAGGCCTCGCGTGCGCGCCGGGCGTGGCGACGCCGAACGAAGCGTTTCTCGCGCTCAAGGCCGGCGCGGACGTGCTGAAAATGTTCCCCGCCGAGCAGCTCGGCCCGACGGTGACGAAGGCGTGGCGCGCGGTGATCGCGAAGGAAGTGCCGCTCGTGCCGGTTGGCGGCATCGCGCCGGACAACATGGAGCCGTTCCTCAAGGCGGGCGCGAACGGCTTCGGGCTCGGCTCGGCGCTGTACAAGCCGGATCAGGACGCCGCGACGACCGCACGGCAGGCACGCGCTTTCATCGACGGACTCGCAATCGCGCGAGGCGAAGCGCAATGAACCGCCTCGCCGGCAAAGTGACGATGATCACCGGCGCGGGACGCGGCATCGGCGCGGCAATCGCGCTGGCGTTTGCCCGCGAAGGCGCGGCGGTGGCGCTGGCGGAACTCGACATCGACACGGCGCGGGCGACGGCCGAACGCATTGCCGCGCAGACCGGCTCGGACAGCGTGACGGCGATTCGGACGGACGTCACGCAAAGCGCGTCGGTGAAGGATGCGGTCGCGCAGGCCGAAGCGAAGTTCGGCCAGATCGACGTGCTCGTCAACAACGCGGGCATCAACGTGTTCTGCGATCCGCTCACGATGACCGACGACGACTGGCGCCGCTGTTTCGCCGTCGATCTCGATGGCGTGTGGAACGGCTGCCGCGCCGTGCTTCCGGGCATGGTCGCGCGGGAGCGGGGCAGCATCGTGAACATCGCGTCGACGCACGCGTTCAAGATCATTCCGGGCTGTTTTCCGTATCCGGTGGCGAAGCACGGCGTGATCGGCTTGACGCGCGCGCTCGGCATCGAATACGCGCCGAACAACGTGCGCGTGAATGCGATCGCGCCGGGTTACATCGAAACGCAATTGACGCTCGACTGGTGGGATTCGCAAGCCGATCCCAAGGCCGCGCGTCAGGCGACGCTCGATTTGCAGCCGATGAAGCGTATCGGCCAGCCGCACGAAGTCGCGATGACGGCGGTGTTCCTCGCATCGGACGAGGCGCCGTTCATCAACGCGAGCTGTATCACGGTCGATGGCGGGCGCTCCGCGCTCTATCACGACTGAAGCACGACTGAAGCACGACTGAACAACGAACCACCGAAAGAATGACGCACGGGCCGCGGTGCGACATCACGACAACAACACGCGGCCACACACCTTCGTAGCGCCCGCATGCGGGCATCTTTGAGATAACGGAAAAAGTCGGGAGACAAAAGATGAAACGCAGACTGTTCCTCACGCTGATCGCCGCGGCCACGGCCACGAGCGCGTCCATGATCGCGGCACCCGTCGCGCAGGCCGCCGACGAGGTCAAGATCGGCTTCCTCGTGAAGCAGCCGGAAGAACCGTGGTTCCAGGACGAATGGAAGTTCGCCGAAATGGCCGCGAAGGAAAAGGGCTTCACGCTCGTGAAGATCGGTGCGCCGTCGGGCGAAAAGGTGATGAGCGCCATCGACAACCTGGCCGCGCAAAAGGCGCAGGGCTTCATCATCTGCACGCCTGACGTCAAGCTCGGACCGGGCATCGTCGCGAAGGCGAAAGCCGACAAGCTCAAGATGATGACGGTGGACGACCGTCTCGTCGACGGTTCGGGCAAGCCGATCGAAGCCGTGCCGCACATGGGCATCTCGGCGTACAACATCGGCAAGCAGGTGGGCGACGGCATTGCCGCCGAGATCAAGAAGCGCGGCTGGGACATGAAGGACGTCGGCGCGATCGACGTGACCTACGAACAGTTGCCGACCGCGCACGACCGCACGGCCGGCGCGACCGACGCGCTCGTCGCCGCCGGCTTCCCGAAGGCGAACATCGTCATGGCGCCGCAAGCGAAGACCGACACCGAGAACGCGTTCAACGCGGCCAACATCGCGCTCACCAAGAACCCCCAATTCAAGCACTGGGTCGCCTACGCGCTCAACGACGAAGGCGTGCTCGGCGCGGTGCGCGCCGCGGAAGGCCGCGGCTTCAAGGCGGACAACATGATCGGCATCGGCATTGGCGGTTCGGACTCGGCGTTGAACGAGTTCAAGAAGCCGAATCCGACGGGCTTCTTCGGCACCGTGATCATCAGCCCGAAGCGCCACGGCGAGGAAACCTCGGAACTGATGTACGCGTGGATCAAGGACGGCAAGGCACCGCCGGCACTTACGCTCACGAGCGGCATGCTGGCGACGCGTGAAAACGTGGCGTCGGTGCGTCAGCAGATGGGCCTGGCATCGAACTGATATCGAACTGATCGGTTGAACGAGAACGGGCCGCGCCGCGTGCGCGGTCCGTTCGAAGCATAAGGAGGCGATGTGTCAGCGACGCTGCGTTTTGACAATATCGGCAAGGTGTTTCCAGGCGTGCGCGCGCTCGACGGCGTGTCGTTCGACGTCAACGCCGGCGAAGTTCACGGCCTGATGGGCGAGAACGGCGCGGGTAAATCGACCTTGCTCAAGATTCTCGGCGGCGAGTATCAGCCCGATTCGGGGCGCGTGCTCATCGACGAAAACGAAGTGCATTTCGCGAGCGCGGCGGCTTCGATCGCGTCGGGCATCGCGGTGATTCATCAGGAATTGCAGTACGTGCCGGACCTGACCGTGGCCGAGAATCTGCTGCTCGGCGCGTTGCCGAACCGGCTCGGCTGGGTCGACAAGCGCGCGGCGAAAGCGCACGTGCGCGAGCGGCTCGCGGCGATGGGCGTCGATCTCGATCCGAACGCGAAGCTGCGCAAGCTTTCCATTGCGCAGCGGCAGATGGTCGAGATCTGCAAGGCGCTCTTGCGCAATGCGCGCGTGATCGCGCTCGACGAGCCGACTTCGTCGCTGTCGCATCGCGAGACCGAAGTGCTGTTCAAGCTGGTGCGCGATCTGAAGGCGGACAACCGCGCGCTGATCTACATCTCGCATCGTATGGACGAGATTTACGAACTGTGCGACGCCTGCACGATTTTCCGCGACGGACGCAAGATCGCGTCGCATCTCGCGCTCGCCGACGTGCCGCGCGACACGCTCGTGCAGGAGATGGTCGGCCGCGAAATCAGCGACATTTATAACTATCGTGCGCGTCCGCTGGGCGAAACGCGCTTCGCCGTGAACAACGTGCAGGGCGAAGCGCTGAGCGCGCCGGTGAGTTTCGAGGTGAAGCGCGGCGAGATCGTCGGGTTCTTCGGGCTGGTCGGCGCGGGCCGCAGCGAACTGATGCATCTCGTGTACGGCGCGGACAAAAAGAAGGGCGGCACGATCGCGCTCGACGGCAAGGACATTCGCGTACGCAGCACGGGCGAAGCGATCCGGCACGGCATCGTGCTGTGTCCGGAGGATCGCAAGGAAGAGGGCATCGTCGCGATTGCGACGGTCGCGGAGAACATCAACATCTCGTGCCGTCGTCACTATCTGCGCGGCGGGCTGTTTCTCGATCGCAAGAAGGAAGCGCAGACAGCCGACCGCTTCATCCAGTTGCTCAAGATCAAGACGCCGAGCCGCAAGCAGCGCATCCGTTTTCTTTCGGGCGGGAATCAGCAGAAGGCGATTCTGTCGCGCTGGCTCGCGGAGCCGGATCTGAAGGTCGTGATTCTGGATGAACCGACGCGCGGCATCGACGTCGGCGCGAAGCACGAAATCTATAACGTGATTTATCAGCTGGCCGAGCGCGGCTGCGCGATCGTGATGATTTCGTCGGAATTGCCGGAAGTGCTCGGCGTGTCCGACCGGATCATCGTGATGCGGCAGGGGCGGATCGCGGGCGAACTGCCGCGCGAGAAGGCGAACGAACAGGCGGTGCTGAGTCTCGCGCTGCCGCAGTCGGACACCGTCGCGCAGGCGGCATGAAAGCGATATCAGGACAAGAGGAGCGAATCATGGAAGCAAGAGAAAACATCGTGGGGCAGGCGACTGAAAAGGTCGCGAATACGCTGATCCCGCAAAAGAACGACAAACAGAGGTGGTGGCAGCAGATCACGGAGTACAGCCTGATCGTGATTTTCGTCGTGATGTTCCTGACGATGTCGCTGACCGTCGATCACTTCTTCTCGATCGAGAACATGCTGGGCCTCGCGCTGTCGATCTCGCAGATCGGCATGGTGGCGTGCACGATGATGTTCTGTCTCGCCTCGCGCGACTTCGACCTGTCGGTCGGCTCGACAATCGCCTTCGCGGGCGTGCTGTGCGCGATGGTGCTCAACGCGACCGACAACACCGCGATCGCAATCGTCGCTGCCGTGGCGGCGGGCGCGGTGATCGGCTTCGTGAACGGCGCGGTGATCGCCTATCTGCGCATCAACGCGCTGATCACCACGCTCGCGACGATGGAAATCGTGCGCGGCCTCGGCTTTATCGTGTCGCACGGGCAGGCGGTCGGCGTGTCGTCGGATACGTTCATCGCGCTCGGCAGTTTGTCGACGCTGGGGATTTCCCTGCCTATCTGGGTCACGCTTGCGTGTTTCATCGTTTTTGGCGTATTGCTCAACCAGACGGTGTACGGGCGCAACACGCTCGCGATCGGCGGCAATCCTGAAGCGTCGCGGCTCGCGGGCATCAATGTCGAGCGCACGCGCGTATGGATCTTCCTGATTCAGGGCGCGGTGACGGCGCTGGCGGGTGTCATTCTGGCGTCGCGGATCACGTCGGGGCAGCCGAATGCGGCTCAGGGCTTCGAGCTGAACGTGATTTCGGCGTGCGTGCTGGGCGGCGTTTCGCTACTGGGCGGACGGGCGACGATCTCCGGCGTCGTGATCGGCGTGCTGATCATGGGCACCGTCGAGAACGTGATGAATCTGCTCAATATCGATGCGTTCTATCAGTACCTCGTGCGTGGCGCGATTCTGCTTGCAGCCGTGTTGCTCGATCAGTTGAAGAATCGCGGTTCGCGGGACTGATGGGGTTTTGTTGGGGTGGTGCGCGTTGGCCTTCGTGAGACCCTGAGTTCGCGTCGGTCTATTAGCACTGCCCCTGTGCGGGGCGGCACCTACTTTCTTTGCTGCTGCAAAGAAAGTAGGCAAAGAAACAGCTCTCCCCGTCTAGAGTACTTCGCAGGCGAATAGCTTGTGGCACGGCAGCAGCAAGTGCGCTCGTAGGTCTTACCGGGCTTGGATCGCGCACGGTTTGACTCGCTAGACGTTTCAGGGATGCGTTAGCAAAGAAGCGCGGGCCGACCCGATTGACCCGTCGGCCGCGAAGCGGGCCGGAGCCATTTTGTGCTGTGCCAGTCCGTTAAGCGGCGCGATGTCCGGTGGTCCGCGATCCAGGCCCCGGCGACTTACGGGGGCACTTGCTACTGCCGTGCCAAGGGCTCTTTGCCTGTGCCGGGGCCGGCGTGAAGTACTTTGGATGGGAGAAGCTGTTTCTTTGGTTACTTTCTTTGCAGCAGCAAAGAAAGTGACTGCCGCCCCGCACAGGGGCAGTGCAAATAGACCGACGCGAAAACAGAATTCCACGAAAAGCCCAAACCAGACTGACAAAGACAAAGACGAAGACAGACAAAGACACAACCATGCCAACCATCGACAAGAAACTCGCAACTTACCCCAGCCTGGCAGGCAAGACCGTGCTGATCACCGGCGGCGCGACCGGCATCGGCGAGGGCTTCGTCGAGCACTTCTTCGATCAGGGCGCGAAAGTCGCCTTCTTCGACATCGACACCAATGCCGGTGAAGCGCTCGCCGACCGCCTCGGCGCGGACCTGCCGCCGGGCAAGCACCGCCCGATGTTCCTCAACGTCGACCTCACCGATATCGACGCTCTGCGCCAGGGCATCGCCGATGTGCGAAGCGCCCTCGGCCCGATCGGCGTGCTCGTGAACAACGCGGCCAACGACAAGCGCCACGCGATCGCCGACGTCACGCCCGAGTCCTACGATGCGGGCATCGCGGTCAATATCCGTCATCAGTTCTTCGCGGCGCAGGCCGTGATCGAAGACATGAAGCAACTCGGCGGCGGCTCGATCGTGAATCTCGGCTCGATCAGCTGGATGCTCAAGCAAGGCAACTTTCCCGTCTACACGACGGCGAAATCGGCCGTGCAGGGCATGACGCGCGGCCTCGCGCGCGATCTCGGCAAGTTCAAGATTCGCGTGAACACGCTCGTGCCAGGCTGGGTGATGACCGAAAAGCAAAAGCGCCTGTGGCTCGACGACGCCGGCCGCGAAGCGATCAAGCAGGGCCAGTGCATCGACGGCGAACTGCTGCCCGCGCATCTCGCGCGCGCGGCGCTGTTCCTCGCGTCCGACGACAGCAGCATGCTGACCGCGCAGGACATCGTGGTGGACGGAGGCTGGGCATGACGGACTCGACGCGCGCACGGCTTCTGGTCGACAGCCAGTGCTCGCTCGGCGAAGGCGCGACATGGTGCGCCGCGAGCGGCCGGTTCTGGTGGACCGATATCGAAGGCAAGGCGCTCTGGCGCTACGATCCGCGCGACGGCAAGAGCGCATCGTTTCCGATGCCCGAGCGGCTTGCCTGCTTTTCGCCCTGCGCCGATGCGCGTTTCCTGCTGCTCGGCCTCGCGTCGCGGCTGGCATTTTACGAGATCGCGACGGGCGAAATCGAAACCATCACGGAAGTCGAGCCCGATCTGCCCACGCGCCTGAACGACGGCCGCTGCGACCGCGAAGGGCGCTTCGTGTTCGGCACGAAGCATGACGTGGAAGACGCGCAGCCCGTCGGCGGGTTTTATCGGCTGAACGGCGATCTGTCGCTCGAACGGCTGCCGCTCGGGGCGTGCGCGATCTCGAACAGCATCGGCTTCAGCCCGGACGGCGCGACCATGTATTACTGCGATTCGCCGACGCGCCAGATTCGCGTGTGCGATTACCCGAGCTTCGCGCGCGATCGCGTGTTCGTCGAACTGACGGACGCGACCGGCGTGCCCGACGGCTCGATCGTCGATGCGCAAGGCGGTTTGTGGAACGCGCAGTGGGGCGGCGCGCGCGTGGTGTGCTATGCGCCCGATGGCCGCGAGAGCGCGCGCATCGACGTGCCGACCGCGCAGCCGAGTTGCGTCGCGTTCGGCGGGCCGGATTTCGGCACGCTGTATGTGACGAGCGCGCGCATCGGCCTCGACGATCGGGCGGTGCAAAGCGATACTCACGCGGGCGGCGTGTTCGTCGCGATGCCCGGCGTGCGCGGCGTCGCCGAAGCGGTGTTCGCGGGCAAGGCTTGAGAAAAAAGTTTCGAGGCGGCGCGCGATGACGTGCCGCCCGACCCGTCCCGGCCGCGCCGGGTTTTTCGCCTCTCGATGGAGCACGAGTCATGACTGTTGCGCGCACAGAGCAAAGACCGAATCCTGCATCGACCTCCCAGGCTCAGGCGAGCGCCCGCCGCTCGCGACTCGCTGCCGCGACCGAACCGCCGATCCGTCCCGGTCCTGCGACGGCCGTGGTCGCGATGGGCGGCACCAACGCCGACGGCTGCATCACGCTTGCGAACGCGCATCTGCGGCTCGAACTCGCGCCGTCGCTGGGCGGCGGCATCACGCGCTTCGACTGGCGTCACGAAGGCGCGCTCGTGCCGATCTTCCGTCCGTGCGTGGAGCCCGGTCCCGGCACGGATCCCGAACAACTCGCGTGCTTTCCGCTTCTGCCGTATTCGAACCGCATCGGCGATGGGCGCTTCGAGTTTTCCGGGCGCGCGGTCGATGTGCCGCGCAATCGTGCCGACGAAGCACTGCCGCTGCACGGCGACGGCTGGCTTGGCGCGTGGCAGGTGGAAGAGGAAGCGGCGGGGCGCGTGCGTCTCGGGCTCGATCGCAGTGACGGCAAGCCGTATTCCTATAGCGCCGCGCAGACCTACGCGCTCGATGACGCGACGCTGGTCGTCACGCTCGACGTGCAAAACACCGGCGACGAAGCGCTGCCGTTCGGCCTCGGGCTGCATCCGTTTCTGATGCGCGAGGCGGACACGGAGTTATCGGCGGCGGCAGGCGGCGTGTGGCTCTGCGGCGACGACTGGTTGCCGGTCAAGCATGTGCCGGCGCCGCCCGCGTGGCAGTTCGGCGTCGCGTATCCGATGCCCGCCGAAATGGTCAACAACGCGTTCACCGGCTGGAGCGGACGCACGAGCGTGCTGTGGCCGAAGCGGCGCCTGTCGCTCACCATCGCCGCCGATACCGATTACTACGTGCTCTATGCGCCACCCGGCGAAGATTTCTTCTGCTTCGAACCGGTCGATCATCCGATCAACGCGGTGAATCTGCCCGGCGGCGGCGAAGCGCACGGCATGACCGTGCTCGCGCCGGGCGAGCGCCTGTCGCGCGAGTTTCGCTTCACCGTCGAGCGTACGGGTGAAGCGGCGCGGCGGGGCAGGCCGCGTACGCGGGCGGGCGCGAAGGCGCGCGCGAGAAGCGCATCGCGTTGACCCGGCAAAAGCGGCAGCGAAGAACCCGGCGAAGGACACGATGCCGCGCACGTTAAAATGCGTGCCATCGACGTTTTCATACTGACTTCCCCATGTCCTTCATCCAGACCCTCAACGCCGGGTGGTCGCGCACTCAATCGCTGCTGTGCGTCGGCCTCGACCCGGAGCCGTCGAAATTTCCCGGCGCGCTCAACGGCCGGGCGGACGCGATCTTCGAGTTCTGCAAGACCATCGTCGATGCGACCGCGCCGTATGCGTCGTCATTCAAGCCGCAGATCGCGTACTTCGCGGCGCACCGCGCCGAAGATCAACTGGAGGCGCTGATCGCGCACATCCACGAGACGTATCCGGGCTTGCCGGTGATTCTCGACGCGAAGCGCGGCGATATCGGCAGCACCGCCGAGCAATACGCGAAGGAAGCGTTCGAGCGCTATCAAGCCGACGCGGTGACGGTCAACCCGTACATGGGCTTCGATTCGATCGAGCCGTATCTCGCGCATGAAGGCCGCGGCGTGATCGTGCTGTGCCGCACGTCGAACCCGGGCGGCTCGGATCTGCAATTCCTGACGACCGACGGCAAGCCGCTGTATCAGGTCGTCGCACAACTCGCGGCGCAGAAGTGGAACGCGAGCGGGCAACTCGGGCTCGTGGTCGGCGCGACGTTTCCGAAGGAAATCGAAACGGTGCGCGGTATCGTCGGGGATATGCCGTTGCTGATTCCGGGCATCGGCGCGCAAGGCGGCGATGTCGAGGCGACCGTGCGCGCCGGGCGCACCGCGAACGGCGCGGGCATGCTGATCAACTCGTCGCGCGCGATCATCTACGCGGGCAAGGACGACGATTACGCCCAGGCCGCCGCCGCTGCCGCGCAGAAGACGCGCGATTCGATCAATCAGTATCGTTGATGCGGTAACCAGCGCGGGCTCACCGCTCGCGCTGCTCCAGAAATTCCAGCAATTTGCGCAGCGCATGCGCCGCTGCCTGCGTGCGCACCTGTTCGCGGTCGCCCTTGAACAGTTGCGTCTCGACGCCGGTATGCAGCCGGTTGCTCCAGCCGATACACACGGTGCCCACCGGCTTCGCCTCGCTGCCGCCGGCGGGGCCCGCGACGCCCGTGATCGACACCGACACCTGCGCGCGGCTGTTGCGCAGCGCGCCTTCGGCCATGGCTTTCGCGACCGGCTCGCTCACCGCGCCGTGCTGCTCGATGAGCGTGGCAGGCACGCCGATCATTTCCGTCTTCGCCAGATTCGAATAGGTGACGAAGCCGCGCTCGAACCACGCGCTGCTGCCGGAAATATCCGTGATCGCGGCCGCGACCATGCCGCCCGTGCACGATTCGGCCGTGGCGAGCATCAGCCGTTCGTCGCGCAGCTTGTTGCCGACGCGAATCGCAAGTTGGTGAACGACGGTGTCGGTTGACATGGCAGTGCTCTCGATGGAAGGAAAAGGTCAGACGGTCATGCGCCACAGCGCAATGACGAGCAGCGTGAAAAATGCCGCGACGAGATCGTCGAACATGATGCCGAAACCACCTTTCAAATGGCGGTCGAAATAGCGGATGGGCGGCGGCTTCACCATATCGAAGAAGCGGAACACGATGAACGCCCACAACTGGCCGGTAAAGGTCGCGGGCGTGACGAGCAGCAGCACGAGCCAGAACGCGACGATCTCGTCCCACACGACCGGCGACGGGTCCGCGATGCCCATTTTCTTCGCGGTGAAGCCGGTGAACCAGCATCCGGCGACGAAACCGACGACGATCAGCGCGCCCCATTCGGCGACCGTCAGATGCGGATTGAACACGACGAACGACAGCCACGCGAACAGCGTGCCGAAAGTGCCGGGCGCGAACGGGGCGAGCCCGCTGCCGAAGCCGAGCGAAAGAATATGGAGCGGATGCGTGAGCATGAAGCGCGCGCTTGCACGGCGCGGCGCGGCGCGTGGTTGTTCCCGCGGTTGTTCCGGTTCGCCCGTAAGGGTCGGGTCAGTCTGCATGAAAGTGGTCGAAGCCTTGCAACGTCAAAGAGAGCGGGGCGCCCGAGGCATCGCGCCAGGCGATGCGCGGCGCACCCGTGGATTCGATTGTACCGATGCGGGTCAGCGGCACTTTCACGCGCATCGCAATATCGGCGAGCGCGTCGCGTGCCGCGGGCGGCGCGGTGAAGCACAGTTCGTAATCGTCGCCGCCGGCGAGCGTGCACTGGCGGCGCGCGGTGCCGGGCAGCGCGCGGACGGCGTCGGAGCATGGCACGGCGTCGGCATCGACGGCGGCGCTCACGCCCGAGCGCCTCAGGATGTGCATGAGGTCGCCGGCGAGGCCATCGGAGAGATCGAGCGCCGCGTGCGCGACGCCGCGCAGCGCAAGGCCCAGCGCCACGCGCGGTTCGGGCCGCTCGAGCGCGTGCTTCCAGTTGGCGGCGGTGGCGTCATCGGGCGCGCGCCATTCGCCGCGAAGCGCGCCGAGGCCCGCGCGTGCGTCGCCGAGCGCGCCGGAGACCCAGATGTCGTCGCCGGGCTCTGCGGCATCGCGGCGCAGGGCGGCGCCGTGCGGCACATCGCCGAAAACGGTGATGCAGAGATTGAGCGGCCCGCCCGTCGTATCGCCGCCGACGAGCGCGCAGTCGTGGCGTTCGGCGAGCGCGAAGAGGCCGTCGCTGAATGCGGAGAGCCAGGCTTCGTCGACGTCAGGAAGCGCGAGCGCCAGCGTGAACGCGTGCGGCTTCGCGCCCATCGCGGCGAGATCCGACAGATTCACCGCGAGCGCTTTGTGCCCGAGCGCGTAAGGATCGACATCGGGGAAGAAGTGGCGGCCGGCGACCAGCATGTCCGTCGAGATGGCGAGCTGATGCCCGGCGGGCGGCGCGATGAGTGCGCAGTCGTCGCCGATGCCGAGCGGCCGCGCGGCTTCGTCGTCATGACGCGGTGCGGGCGCCGTCGCGCGGCGGGCAAAATAACGGTCGATCAGTGAAAACTCGGAAAGCATCGTCGGCGAAAGGTGATGTTTTTGTGCGCTGCAAGATGTCAGGGAAACTACCCGGCCAAACAGTCGAATGCACCCGCCGCGTATCTCGAAAAAACCGGACGATGCGCCGCGAGCCTTGCTCCAGCACGCGATCAGGCGTTTTCCAGTCACGGCACCTGTAGCCGAAATGCATGGGCCGCGGTCCGAAACTGCCTCTGAATGGCGCTACAATGCGTTCGAACTTCCATTCTAATTCCCGCACTGCTAGCCCGCCTTATGACGACTGACGCCAATACGAAATTGCGCGAAGCCGCGCTCGATTATCACGAATTCCCCACGCCGGGGAAGATCGCGATCGCGCCGACCAAGCAGATGATCAACCAGCGCGACCTCGCGCTCGCCTACTCGCCGGGCGTCGCGTTCGCATGTGAAGCGATCGTCGAGGATCCGCTGAACGCCGCGCGCTTCACCGCGCGCAGCAATCTCGTGGGCGTCGTGTCGAACGGCACGGCGGTGCTCGGCCTGGGCAACATCGGTCCGCTCGCGTCCAAGCCGGTGATGGAAGGCAAAGCGGTGCTCTTCAAGAAGTTCGCCGGCATCGACGTGTTCGATATCGAGTTGAACGAAAGCGATCCGCACAAACTGGTCGATGTGATCGCCGCGCTCGAACCTACGTTCGGCGGCATCAATCTGGAAGACATCAAGGCGCCGGACTGCTTTATCGTCGAGCGCGAATGCCGCAAGCGCATGAAGATTCCCGTCTTCCACGACGATCAGCACGGCACGGCCATTGTCGTCGCGGCGGCGGTCACCAACGGTCTCAAGGTGGTCGGCAAGGACATCGGCGAAGTGAAGCTCGTCGCGTCGGGCGCAGGCGCGGCGGCACTCGCGTGCCTGAATCTGCTGGTCGATCTCGGCATGAAGCGCGAGAACATCTTCGTGACGGACTTGGCCGGCGTGGTCTACAAGGGCCGCGTCGAACTCATGGACCCGGACAAGGAACTGTTCGCTCGCGAAACCAGCGCCCGCACGCTCGCCGAAGTGATGGAAGGGGCGGACGTGTTCCTCGGACTGTCGGCGGGCGGCGTGCTCAAGCAGGACATGGTCAAGCAGATGGCCGCGAAGCCGCTGATTCTCGCGCTCGCCAACCCGACGCCGGAAATCCTGCCGGAACTGGCGCTCGAAGTGCGCCCGGACGCCGTGCTCGCGACGGGCCGCACCGATTACCCGAATCAGGTCAACAACGTTCTGTGCTTTCCGTTTATCTTCCGCGGCGCGCTGGACGTGGGCGCGACCGTCATCACGAAGGAAATGGAAATCGCGGCCGTGAACGCGATCGCGGAACTGGCGCGTCAGGAACAGAGCGATATCGTCGCGACGGCATATGGCATTCAGGATCTGTCGTTCGGTCCGGAGTATCTGATTCCGAAGCCGTTCGATCCGCGTCTCATCGTGAAGATCGCGCCGGCCGTGGCGAAGGCCGCGATGGACTGCGGCGTGGCCACGCGTCCGATCGAGGACATGGATGCCTACGAGCAGCACTTGCAACAATTCGTCTATCACAGCGGCACCACGATGAAGCCCGTGTTCCAGCTCGCGCGCAGCGTTGAGCCGGAGAAGAAGCGCATCGTGTTTGCCGAGGGCGAGGAAGAGCGCGTGCTGCGCGCGGTGCAGATCGCCGTCGATGAAAAGATCGCGCGGCCGATTCTCATCGGCCGGCCGGCGGTGATCGAGCAGCGCATCCAGAAGTTCGGGCTGCGTCTCACTCCGGGCACCGACTTCTCGGTGGTTGACACGGATCACGACGAGCGTTACCGCGACTTCTGGCAGACGTACTACAAGATGATGGCGCGCAAGGGCATCAGCGAGCAGATGGCCAAGCTCGAAATGCGCCGCCGCACGACGCTGATCGGCGCGATGCTCGTCAAGAAGGGCGAAGCGGACGGCATGATCTGCGGCACGGTGAGCACGACGCATCGCCATTTGCACTTCATCGACCAGGTGATCGGCAAGAAGGAAGGTCAGAAGGTGTACGCGGCGATGAACGCGCTGGTGCTGCCGGGCCGGCAGATTTTCATCGTCGATACGCACGTGAACGTGGACCCGACGCCCGAGCAGCTCGCCGAAATCACGATCATGGCCGCCGAAGAGGTGAAGCGTTTCGGCATCATGCCGAAGATTGCGCTTTTGTCGCACTCGAACTTCGGCACGAGCCACGCGCCGAGCGCCCAGAAGATGCGCGACGTGCTCGCAATCCTCAAGGAGCGCGCGCCCGATCTCGAAGTCGATGGCGAAATGCACGGCGACGTCGCGCTCGATGCTCGTCTGCGCAAGGACGTGCTGCCCGAATCGACGCTCGAGGGCGATGCCAATTTGTTAATTCTGCCGAACATCGATGCTGCCAATATTTCGTACAACCTGCTGAAGACGGCGGCGGGCAACAACATTGCCATCGGGCCGATCTTGCTTGGCGCGGCGCAGCCGGTGCATGTGCTCACCGCATCGGCAACAGTGCGACGTATTGTCAATATGACGGCGCTGCTAGTGGCGGATGCGTCGGCGGCACGGTAAGATGCCTCCCCGACTCTGATTCGGGTTGCGAAGTAAAGAGCGCGGCGGATTTTTCCGCCGCGCTTTTTTTGCATCGTCATTTTGTAAAAGAACGGGGTGGGATGCGAGCCGGACTTTTAACAGTATGAAGGCATCCTGAGAAATCCCGGTTTTCTCAGAAAATGTTGCTTTCTAGGCATCAAATTAGGACTACTTCCATAGCGGTGACAGATTCTGCTTCCTACCATTGCATTTGCCGATGCGACTTGCGTTGCGCTGGCGCTCGGGCCCGTGAAGCGGCCGCCCAATCCACATCGATAGAGGAAGCAGGACAGTGCAGATGACCGTACAGGCTAAGGCCGACCCTTTTGAATCCGCTCTGGCGAGTTTTCGCGCCGGTAACAGCGCGCACGCTGCGGCGCGCTGCGACGAGATTCTGAGGCAGGCGCCGGCGCATTCCGGAGCAAATCACCTTCTGGGGGTGATACATCTGCTGGGCGGCGATCCTGTCAAGGCCGAGTCACTGATCAAGGTCTCGCTTTCGAGTGACGCGAGCGCGCAGGGCCAAGCGGATCTGGGGCTGGCGCTGAAAGCGCAGAAGCGTTATGAGGAAGCGGAAATCGTTCTGCGGCGAGCAATCGCGCTTGAGCCGAGGCTCTTCCATGCGCACCTCAACCTGGCGCGCGTCTTCGACGAACAACGGAAATTCGGCGATGCCGAAGCGGCATATCGCCGGGTGATCGAGTTGAAGCCCGACGCGGCCGATATTCGCTTCAACCTTGGCAAGCTACTCGCGCGTGTGGGCCGCTCGGCCGAGGCTGAAGTCGAACTTCGCCGTGCCGCCGAACTGCGTCCGGCATGGGCGGAGGCGCATAACAGCCTCGGCGCGGTACTCGCGGAACGCGGCTCGAGCGATGAAGCCGAGGCGGCATTTCGTCGCGCGCTGGAAATCACGCCCAGGTTTCCGGAGGCGTCGTGCAATCTCGGCTTGCTTTTGGTCGAAAGAAGGCGTTTTGAGGAAGCGGAGGCGACTCTGCGCTTCGCGCTGTCCGTCGACCCTGAATTTGCCGGTGCGAGTGAAGGGCTGGCCAACTTGTTGTCGCGTCTCGGGCGTGCCGAAGAGGCAATCGAGGAATTTCGGCGATCTGTAGCCTTGTCTCCCAACAACTTGGGCGATGCAAGCACCCTTGGCGCACTGCTCGCGGAGCGCAAGCATTTCGAAGAGGCCGAGTCGGTTCTGCGCCGCGCCTTGGAACTGGACCCCGAGTTCGTGCCCGCGCACGTAAACCTCGGCAGTCTTTTGATCGACGTCGGGCGTCTCGACGAAGGAGAACGTCACCTCCGCTCCGTGCTCGAGGTCGATCCAAGTCATTGGGCCGCCGTATATAACCTGGGCTTGCTGCTCAAGTCTTTGCGCAGGCACGACGAGTCTGAGAAGTTCCATCGGCGCGCTGTCGAATTGAAGCCGCGCTGGACGCCGGCTCACATAGGTCTCGGTAACGCTTTGCTCGCAAAGAACTCGGGCGATATTTCGGAGGCATTGGACTGCTACCGACGTGCCTCCGAACTTGACCCGGACTGTCTGGTTGGTCATTCGAATCTGGCGTATGCGCTTACGTTCGTCAGTTCGACGGGGCTTGAAGTGCTGGAAGAGAGCAAGCGCTTTGCCGCGCGTTTCGAAGCGCCGTACGCCACTGGGCCGATGAAGTATGAGAATGAGCGCAGTCTTTCGCGCCGGCTGCGCATCGGCTATGTCTCGCCGGATTTTCGCCACCACTGTCAGACGTTATTTACGTTGCCGCTGTTACGCAACCACGATCACGAAGCTTTCGAGATCTATTGCTACGCCAGCGTCGCAAAGCCTGACCACGCGACGCGGGAGATCCAGCCACTGGCTGATGTATGGCGTGATGTTCACACACTGAGCGACGACAAACTCGCGAAGCAGATCAAGGAAGACCGCATCGACGTTCTCGTCGATCTGACTATGCACATGGCGAACGGTCGCCAGATGATGTTCGCGCACCGTCCGGCGCCAGTGCAAGTGGCGTGGTTGGCTTATCCAGGCACGACTGGCAGTAACGCCATTGGTTATCGGCTAACAGATCCGTGGATTGATCCGCCGGGTTCCCCCGAGGCGGACAATCGGTATAGCGAGCAATCCATTCGCCTTCCGGACACGTTCTGGTGCTACGACCCGCTGACCCAAGTTCACGAAGTTAGCCCGTTGCCCGCCGATAGCGCCGGGCACATTACTTTCGGCTGTTTGAACAATCCGTGCAAGCTTACGAATCGCACGTTCGACCTCTGGGCACAGGTGATGGCACGGGTTGAAGGGTCGACGCTCTTGTTACTGGTGAGTCATGGAGAGGCGCGCGAAGCCGTCGTTGCGCACTTCGCGGCGTGGGGTATCGCTCCCGAGCGGCTCAATTTCGTTGATTATCAGCCGCGAGAGCGCTACCTGAACAGGTATCAGCACATCGACATCGTGCTCGACACTTTCCCGTATAACGGTCACACCACGAGCCTCGACGCGCTCTGGATGGGCGTACCCGTTGCCACCATGGTAGGCGAGACACCAGCAGCACGCGCCGGCTACGCGCTTTTGTCGAACTTAGGGTTGTCGGAGTTGGCAGGGGATTCAGATGAGTCCTTTGTCACGAAAACGGTGCAATTGTCGAATGATCTGCCTCGCTTGCGGCGTATTCGGTCTGAACTGCGCACGAGAATGGAGTCTTCGCCGCTGATGGATGGCGCGCGCTTCGCTCGCGGGATCGAAACGGCGTTTCGCTCGATGTATGGCGAATGGGTACGCTCCACAACAGCGCAAGGCGATGTTCGCTCGAGGACGCGCCGGTCCAACCGTGCTCGACGTAAATAGTAAGAAGTCCATAGCGGGCTATTCTCGAGAGCGAAGATAGTTTTCAATGAAATGCGTTACGCATTGACATTTGCATGCCATCCGCCCACGAATTTCGTCCTATTCCTATTTAAATTTCTGCTGATTGTCGCAACCATCGCGCTGCGATATTTTTAGCCCGATATTCGGCGTCCGCGCTATCAATAATGTTCTTCAGGTAGAAGGACATTTAGGACTCTTGATATGTAGGTATGCTTTTCCCACATATATCGTCTGAGTGAGGGCCGGATTGTCTGCGATCTAATATTTAGGAATTCATAGCAAACGAAATGACACTGGCCAGTCAGGCTTGTTGTCGTTCCTTCGCGCGCTAGAAGAATGGTCTGCGACATCGATTTACAAGTTGCGCATCTGCGTAAATTTTTAGAGTTTTTTCTGTTTTAAGGATTAACGATGAACAAGACTTACCGTTCCGTTTGGAATGAATCAACGGGAACGTGGGTAGCCGCTTCGGAGGAAGCGAAGGGGCGCGGGAAGGGCAAGTCCGCGAGATCCACGGTTCTGCTCTTGGCGGCATTCGGTGCGGGCGGAGGGGCGCTAGCACTTTCGAACGGCGCATTTGCGGCTACTTCGAACCTCGGCTATGGTGGTCTTCAGTTGTGCCCACCTGGCATCGGTGTTAACGGCACAGGCATCGGGTACGCCACCAGTGCGGTGGGTAATATGCTTTGTCAGTCCGGGCAAGCGTTCTCGCTTAACAACGCGGCTGATCCCAATGGCGGCCAAGGTTTTAGCAACAGTACCGCGCGCGTCACCGGCTACACAAACGGCATGGTGGAGCTGAAAGCTGTGAACGGAATCAGGATGCTGAATTTCGTTGACATGAGTTCGCAATCGATCATCAATCTTGCGGCCGGCGTGAACGCGACCGACGCGGTTAACTACTCTCAGTTGACCAACGTGGGTATGCGACGGGCACGAAGTACTTCCATGCGAACAGCACGGGTGTAGATTCGACGGCAACGGGCGTGGATTCGGTTGCGATCGGTACGGGTGCGGTTGCGAACAACGCAAACGACATCGCGTTGGGTTCGAACTCGATCTCGTCGGCCGCCGTGGGTACCGCGGGCGCGACTATCGCCGGTACGAACTACTCGTTCGCGGGTAGTTCGCCGGTCGGTACGCTCAGCATCGGCTCGGCGGGCAATGAGCGCACGATCACCAACGTCGCCGCAGGACGTCTCTCGTCGACCTCGACGGATGCCGTGAACGGTTCGCAGCTGTAACCAACGCCTGTCCCAAGCGCGTGCCGTTTCGACTCAGAACTATCTGACGTCGCATGGTCTGCGTGCCGAACAGTACGAAGTGCATGGCTTCGGTCCTGCGTCGCCGGTGGCTACCAATGCCACGGTTGCCGGACGCGCGCAGAACCGACGCATCGAAATCAACACGAACGGCGTCGAAATTCGCGCGCTCGATCAGTAACAACTGATTCGAACGCTTTAATTTGCGATGACAAGGAGCCCGACGCCGTGAGGCGTCGGGCTCTTCTCAATTCGGGATCCGCGCGACCGAAAGAGCCTTGAGATCGGTCTTGAGCTCATCGAAAACGGGCGCCCAATCCGCGAACCGTTTTTGCCGGTACAGCGTGGCAGTCGGATACCACGGGCTGTCGGTGCGATCGAGCAACCACACCCAATGCGGATTGACGTCGAGCAACACCCAGGTGCGCTGTCCCAACGCGCCACTCAGATGCGCAACCGACGTGCACACCGTAATCACCAGATCGAGCGCGTTGATGAACGCGGCCGTATCGTCGAAATTTTTGAACTCGCCCGTGTAATCGGCGATGTCCATGCCCGCGGAGCGCGCCGCCGCGACTTCGGCGCCTGCATCGGGCTGGAGCGAATAGAACGCGACATTGTCGAGGTCGCGGAAATGCGCTTCGTAGCGTTCGAGTCCGACCCGACGAAATGGATTGCGCTGATGTGTGCGGCTGCCAGTCCACGTCAAACCGACCTTGAGACGCTTTTCCTTGCTAAGACGATCACGCCATGCGTCGACGGCTTTCGGCTCGGCTTGTAGATAGGGCACATTGGCCGGAATGGTGTTCTCGCGGGTATCGAAAACCAGCGGCAGCGTCACCATCGAAATTTCATAGTCGAATTTCGGTAGCACGTCGACGCCACCGCCGAGCGTGAATTCATCCGCATGTCGAGCAAGCGTGCGGCCGAGCAGCCAGCCCATCTGTGGGAACGAATTCCACACGAGCCGCCCACCCTCGCGATGCACGCGATCAGCAAGCAAGGGCACATAACGGCAAAACTGCAACAGATCACCCATGCCTTGCTCGCCCCAGAGCAGGAGCGTCTTTCCTTGCAGCGGCTGGCCTTGCCAGGTCGGGCCGGGAAACGCGGGGCGCCTGCTCGCCAGTTCTTTTGAGCCTTCCCATCGCGCTTCGTGCTCCGGCCAGCCATCAGCGTAGTTGCCGCGCAAGAGATGAAGCATTCCCAGATTCGACCGATACGCCGCATTGCCCGGAGCAAGTTGAAGTGCCGCCGTCGCACAGCGCTCGGCATCGTCCCATCTTTGCGCTTCGCGCAGCCTTTGACCGTGGCTGCTGATCGCGACGGAATCCTGGGGTGCGAGCTTGACCGCGTGCTCGCTGGCTTCGAGCGCGCCGTCGAGATCGAATCTTGCCAGACGTACTTTGCCAAGATTGACCCAACAGTTCGCATCGTTCGGAGTGAGTTCGAGCGCGGCTTCGAGCAATGCCGCTGCTTCGCCCGAAGCCGGATTCCTGTCCAGCAGCGCGGCGGCAAGATTGTTGCGCAGGCTGTGCAGATCCGGATCGAGCGCGAGCGCCGCACGATAGGGCGTCACGGCGTCGGCGTGGCGATTCGCATACTGAAGCGCCAGCCCCAGATTGAAGTGCGCCGGCGCACTGTGCGGTTCGAGCGCCAGCAGCGTGCGCGCAATGCGCTCGGCGTCGGTGGTGCGCCGTTCACCGGCGAGCCGCGTAAGCAGCGTGCAGACAGACGCGCTATCCGTCGGCGACAAATAATTCGCAGCCTGCATCCAGATGTCGCGCGCGCGCTGATCGTCTTGCTGTTGCGCGCTCAGGGCATGGCCCAGAAAGGTCTGGAAGGCGTCGAGGATCGTGGCTGCCGCGCGAGGAATCGGCTCGTTCATTGGGCGTTCGGAGAGGCGACCCTAAACGTCGTCAGGGTGGCAAGGGATCGTTGTGTTCGGTATGAGGCGCGTTGCGCACGAGGCAAACATGGAGCGCCCGAGGACGGATATTTCCTCGTCGATCCGACATAGGTAAACGAGTTTATCCCGCGCGCGGGAGCCATCAATGTCAAAGTTGGCAACAAACGCGGCGCGCAAGTCGCGGGTTCTTAACTCGGCGACGCACGCTGGAGGGCATTTCAGAAGCGACGGCATCAGCGACGGTGAAGCAAACCCTCCGCGCGTCCAAAAAAAGGGCGTGCCGCAAATCTGCGGCACGCCGAGGCGAAAAGAGGGGACGTCCGTTCGCCAGAAGTACAGGACTTGTCGGCAGAGCGCACTGCCGTGGAATCTTCAACAAGCGAGGCAACTTGATTTCCGTTTCCCAATCCCGCGGGAAAAGATTATTAGCTTATTTGGTTTAAATTTCACTCAGTTTAGGACTAAATGTCGCGGCTTTCCCATGCGACGCAGTCACGCTGTACATTTCGGGAAAAATTTGCCGATTTCCCGTCGAACATTGATTCGCTGTCTTATTAGCGATACCCTTACACCTTTAATGGTCGTCGGATCTCGGTTCAACGCGGGGATAATCGTTTCGTGAAGCGCGCGTGGGCTTTCTCCTGCATCCTTGGCTTGAGCCTCGGCTTGAGCGTCGTTCTGGGCGGATGCGGCAAGGACGAGTCGCGGGGACTCCAGGAACCGGTCGCATCCGCGAGTCAGGCACCGGCGCGACCGGCGGAAGCGGTCGAGCAAGAGCAGGCACGGCAGCCGGCTGCGTCGCGCGCGCAATCCGAGGATGGGTTCGCCATCATCCAGTTGGCGCAATTGCCCAGACAGGCGGTCGCGACCTTGCGGCTGATCGAAGCGGGCGGCCCTTTCCCTTACGAGAAGGACGGCGTCGTATTCGGCAATCGCGAACGTCTGCTTCCGCGGCAAGCGCGCGGCTATTACCACGAATACACCGTTGCTACACCTCGCTCGAGGGACCGCGGCGCGCGCCGGATCATATGCGGCGGGCCGCGCAGGCAGATCGGCGAGTGCTACTACACGGACGACCATTACGCCAGTTTCAAACGCATTGCGGACTAACCACGGGATTAACGGCATGAGCGACAACATCTACGCGCACGACCACAGCGTCGCGAACGATCTTTTCGCCACCGGCGATGGCAACCTGTTTCAGCGAGTACTGCGGCTACGCATGACAGAACACGACACCAGACCCGACGACGAAACAAGGCCTGAAGAGTCCCATTCGCACGAGGATACGGAATCGATGTTCGCCACGGTTCGGCCGAACATCGTTCAGTCGATTCGCGCGTTCCGCGTGCAGGATCTCGCCGACGAAGCCAATCGCCTCGGCCAGCACTTCCTCTATGCTTATCTCGGCCATGCGCAGAGCAAGCAGGAAGTGCTCGAGACCATCGCCACGTCGTTCCTGTTTCCGAAGCATTTCGGCAAGAATTACGACGCGCTCTACGATTCGCTCACCGATCTGGTCCACAAGGCAGGGTCGCAGCCGGGATTTGTGATCGTGCTGGAGCAACTGCCGATCGCGCAAAAGTTCGACAAGGAAGGTCGCGAGGTGCTGCTCGACGTCTTCCGCGACGCCGCCGAATTCTGGGCGGAACGGCGCGTGGCGTTCCGCGTGTTCTACTCGTTCGTCTGAGCGCCGGGCGTCTGCGCGCCCGCTCTATCGCTTTTCAAGTCACATGCAGCCCGACCGACCGTCGGGCTGTTCTCGTTTTTGCGGCACCGGAATATCACCAGCCGCCCCAGCGTGCAGCCAGCGCCGCGAGCACCGCGACACCCGCCGTTTCCGTGCGCAGCACGCGCGGACCAAGGCCCAACGCCGAAAAGCCGGCCGCGACGATCGCTTCTTCCTCCGCAGGCGAGAAACCCGCCTCAGGTCCGATCAGCAGCGTGACCGGGCCACTCGGCGGATCGGCGGGCAGCGTGGCGAAGGTCATGTCGGCGCGCGGCGAGAGCAGCAGGCGCAATTCGCCGTCGACGTCAGGCAGGTCGGCGAGCCACGCGTCGAGGTCGCGCGGCGGGGCGATCTCGGGCACGCGGTTGCGTCCGCACTGCTCGCACGCCGCACGCGTGAGCGCCTGCCAGTGCGCCTGACGCCGCAGCGCCCGCTCACCGGCCAGCCGCACGACGCCGCGCTCGGCGGTGATCGGCACGATGCCCGCCACGCCCAGTTCCACCGCCTTCTCGATGAGCCAGTCCATCTTGTCGCCACCGGCGACGCCCTGCGCCACCGTCACGCGATAGGGCGGCTCGGCCTCGCGGTCGCTGTGTTCGTCGATGCGCGCCGTCGCCGCACGTCGGGCGATGTCGACGAGCGTGCCGTGATATTCGCCGCCGGCGCCATCGAAGAGCGTGATCGCATCGCCGGTCTGCAGGCGCAGGACGTGCACATGGCGCACGACATCGTCGGGGAGCGGGAGGGTTTGACCCACGGACAGCGGGCCGTCAACATGAAAACGTGGCATTGAGGTCGATCGCGGACTCGGGTCCGCGGATAGGGTGGATGCCTGGCGGCGATACAGCAGCGTTTCGGCTCGGGTCAGCGCGTGTCAGTTCAGATGCCGTGCGATGGCCCAGCGATAGCCGTCCGGATCCTCGAACTGCGCGAAGCGGTCGCCCCAGAACTGATCCTGCGGCTCGATGAGTCCCTTCGCGCCAACGGCGAGCGCCTGACGAAACGCCGCATCGACATCGTCGACATACAGATAGAACGACTGCGGCGCCGTGAGTCCCGCGCTCTTCGGCGTACGCGCCTGCGAACCGTAGGCGCCTTCGGGCGCGAACATGACGATCAACTGGCCGCGATACGTCATCTCGACGTGGATGATCAAGCCGTCGTCGTTCACGCTGTCGCGCACCGCGAAACCGAGCGCTTTTTCATAGAACGCGATGCTCACGCGCGCATCGCGCACGGTGAGGTAGGGAGTCAGCCAGGGAACATCGGCCGGGCGGGGGTCGGTCATCGAAAGCACTCCTTGAAGCCTTCTTGCTGCGCATTGACGAACATTCTGCCATGAAGCCGTACGATCAATCGGCCGGAACGAATTGCGCGGATCGGAACCACGCGAGCAACCAGACGGGCGCGGACGGATTTTGCCGGATGAACGTCCGTCGCCGGTGCGCGCAATCGTGTACTGTCACCGGTGTTTTGCACGGAACATGCCCGCGCGGCCGGGACGCGGCCCCGCACCGGGTCGGCGCCCTGAAGCACGCGTGGCGATCGGACCGGTCTGATAGAATGACGGCCTCCCGATCCTCGTCGTTTCTCGTCGTTCCGGTCCTGAAAACGTTGTGTCCCGCGGGTCCGGCGCGAGTGAGAAGTACTGCGTGAGAAGCACTGCGGATCATTTCAGGACCTGCCCAGACTCGACATGACGACCCCGACCTCCAGCCAGACCGCCCTCATGGCCAACGCAATCCGCGCGCTTGCCATGGACGCCGTTCAACAAGCCAACTCCGGCCACCCCGGCATGCCAATGGGCATGGCGGAAATCGGCGTCGCGCTGTGGTCTCGCCATCTGAAGCACAATCCCACGAATCCGCACTGGTTCGACCGTGACCGTTTCGTTCTGTCGAACGGCCATGGTTCGATGCTGCTGTATTCGTTGCTGCACCTCACCGGCTATGACCTGCCGATGAGCGAACTCAAGAACTTCCGCCAACTGCATTCGAAGACGCCGGGGCACCCCGAAGTCGGCATGACGCCGGGCGTCGAGACGACGACCGGTCCGCTCGGCCAGGGCGTCGGCAACGCGGTCGGCATGGCGCTCGCCGAAGCGCTGCTCGCCGCCGAGTTCAATCGCGCGGACGCGAAGATCGTCGATCACTACACGTACGTGTTCCTGGGCGACGGCTGCCTGATGGAAGGCATCTCGCACGAAGCCTGCTCGCTTGCCGGCACGCTCAAGCTCAACAAGCTGATCGCGCTGTACGACGACAACGGCATTTCGATCGACGGCCACGTCGAGCACTGGTTCCACGACGACACGCCGAAGCGCTTCGAAGCCTACGGCTGGAACGTGATCCGCGCGGTGAACGGCCATGACGTCGAAGCGGTCGATGCCGCCATTGCCGCGGCGAAGAAGTCGGACAAGCCGACGCTGATCTGCTGCCGCACGGTCATCGGCAAGGGCGCGCCCACGAAGGCGGGCGGCCACGATGCGCACGGCGCGCCGCTCGGCGACAAGGAAATTGCCGCGACGCGCGAGGCGATCGGCTGGAAGTTCGGTCCGTTCGAGATTCCGCAGGAAGTCTATGCGGCGTGGGACGCGAAGGAGCAGGGCACGCACGCCGAAGCCGAATGGAACAAAGGGTTCGACGCCTACCGCGCCAAATACGGCAACGAAGCCGCCGAATTCACGCGCCGCATGAACGGCGAGTTGCCCGCGAACTGGGCCGAGAACGTCGCGAAGATCATCGAAGACGCGAACCAGAAAGCCGAAACGATCGCATCGCGCAAGGCATCGCAGAATACGCTCGAAGGGCTGGCTGCCGCGCTGCCGGAACTGCTCGGCGGTTCGGCCGATCTGACCGGCTCGAACCTCACCAACTGGAAGGCTTCCAAACCGGTGCGTGCTGCGGGAGACGCGGAAAACGCGAATCCGGATCACGCGGGCATCCAGTGGGGCAATCACATCAACTACGGCGTGCGCGAGTTCGGCATGAGCGCGGCCATCAACGGCCTGGCGTTGCATGGCGGCTATCGCCCGTTCGGCGGCACGTTCCTCACGTTCTCGGACTACAGCCGCAACGCACTGCGCGTCGCGGCGCTGATGAAGTCGCGTTCGATCTTCGTGTTCACGCACGATTCCATCGGTCTCGGTGAAGACGGCCCGACGCACCAGTCGATCGAGCACGTCTCGAGCCTGCGCCTGATCCCGAATCTGCAAACGTGGCGGCCGGCGGATACCGTCGAAACGGCCGTGGCGTGGACGCATGCGATCGCGCATCACGGTCCGTCGACGCTGATTTTCAGCCGCCAGAACCTGCAATTCTCGTCGCGCAACGACATCCAGATTGCGAACATCGCGAAGGGCGGCTACGTGCTGCGCGACTGGAATGACGACATCCCCGCGCGCAAGATCATCCTCATCGCGACCGGCTCGGAAGTGCAACTCGCGATGGAAGCCGTCGAGGCGCTGGCGAAGGAAGGCATCGGCGCGCGCGTCGTGTCGATGCCCTGTACCAATGTCTTCGACAAGCAAGACGCCGAATACCGCGAGCGCGTGCTGCCCAAGGGCGTGGCGCGCGTGGCGATCGAGGCGGGCGTGACGGATTTCTGGCGCAAGTACGTGGGCCTGGAAGGCGGCGTGGTCGGCATCGACACGTTCGGCGAGTCGGCCCCGGCGGGCGCGCTGTTCAAGCACTTCGGCTTCACGGTCGAGAACATCGTCAAGACCGCGAAGTCCGTGCTGGCCGCGTGAGGTTGTCGCGTCAGCGAGGAAGGTATTTTTAAGCCAAGGAGATAGACCATGACGATTCGCGTTGCAATCAACGGCTACGGCCGGATCGGCCGCAACACGCTGCGCGCCTTCTATGAAAACGGCAAGAAGCACGACATCGAGATCGTCGCCATCAACGATCTCGGCGATGCCAAGACCAACGCGCACCTGACGCAGTACGACACGGCGCACGGCAAGTTCCCCGGCGAAGTGTCGGTGGACGGCGATTACCTCGTCGTCAATGGCGACAAGATCCGCGTGCTGGCGAACCGCAACCCGGCCGAACTGCCGTGGGGCGAACTGAAGGTCGACGTGGTGCTGGAGTGCACGGGCTTCTTCACGACGAAGGAAAAGGCGAGCGCGCACATCAAGGGTGGCGCGAAGAAGGTCATCATCTCGGCGCCCGGCGGCAAGGACGTGGATGCGACCGTCGTGTATGGCGTGAACCATCACGTGCTGAAGGCGTCGGACACGGTCATCTCGAACGCATCGTGCACGACGAACTGCCTGGCGCCGCTCGTCAAGCCGCTGAACGACAAGATCGGCCTGGTGAACGGTCTGATGACCACGATCCATGCATACACGAACGATCAGGTTCTGACCGACGTGTATCACGAAGACCTCCGCCGCGCGCGCTCGGCCACGCACAGCCAGATCCCGACGAAGACGGGCGCCGCTTCCGCAGTCGGTCTCGTGCTGCCGGAACTGAACGGCAAGCTCGATGGCTACGCAATCCGCGTCCCGACGATCAACGTGTCGGTTGTCGATCTCTCGTTCATCGCCGCGCGCGACACGACGGTCGAAGAAGTCAACAAGATCATGAAGGAAGCGTCGGAAGGCGCGCTGAAGGGCATCCTGGGCTACAACGACGCGCCGCTGGTGTCGATCGACTTCAACCACAACCCGGCTTCGTCGACGTTCGATTCGACGCTGACCAAGGTGTCGGGCCGTCTCGTGAAGGTGTCGAGCTGGTACGACAACGAGTGGGGCTTCTCGAACCGCATGCTGGATACGGCCGTGGCGCTGGCTAACGCCAAGTAAGGCTAAGTAAAGGCGAAGTTAAGGCAAGACGAGCTTCAACCGCTGAAATGACAAAGCCGCTCTTCGGAGCGGCTTTGTTTTTGGTGCTTCAGCCTTGCGCTGCGCTATGCGAGCTTTTCCCGCAGAAACGCGACGACATAGGGCGTCGCGGCCGCCGCAACCGTGGATGCCGTGCCGGGATCCATCCCCATGCGCGCGGCGATCGATTCGGCGATGCGCCCCGTGAGAACGCCTTCGCCACCTTCCTCCATCGATTTCAGAAAACCGTCACCGCGTACGAGCCCGGCAGCGAACGCCGCGAAAAAACTCTTGCCGGGCTGATTGCCGAGCAAGCCCTGGCTCTGTTCTTCGGCGTGCGCGTGCGCGGTTTCCGCCGCGGTACCGAGCATCTGCTGACTATCTTCGGGACTGAAGCCCTGATCGGTCAGCGCCTGCGTGGCCTGCGCGCCGTGTTCCGACGAGAGAAATTCTGAAACGAGTTGTTGCATGTCCATCGACGCTGCTCCTCTTGATGTTCGCGAATTGCAGGGCAGCGCAAGCGGATAGAAACCTCCATCACGCGCGGCCCTTGCTGAGACCCGCAACATCAAAAGAAGTGCCGCGTGCGTTCACGGCTTGCCGGGCACCGGGAAATGCACGCCCGCGCGCTGCGCCGCATTGACGATGTGCCGCTCGATCGCCATGCCGGCCTTCTCGCCGTCCCGCGCCTTGAGCGCTTCGATAATGACCGCGTGCTCGTGATAGGTCGACAGCACCAGTTCGCGCCGATAGAACGGCAGACGCTGACTCTCCTTCATGATCTCGGCGCTGCCGCGCAGGATCGATTCGATGGCCGCATTGCCCGCAAGACTCACGATGCGCATGTGAAACGCGAAATCGAGCTGCGCCGCCTCATCCAGTTCCGCTTCTTCGAGCGCGCCCCTGAGCGATTCGAGGTTGTCGTCGAGCCAGTCGATATCGGAATCGCCGATGGAGTGCGCCGCCAGCCGCGCAACGAAGCCTTCCAGCGCGAACCGCATCTGATAGGTGTCGGGCAGCGACGCCTGATCGTCGAAACGCCACGGATGCGCGTTGCTCGCCTGCGCGCTGTTGACGTACACGCCCTTGCCGGGCCGGATGTGCAGCAATCCGAGCGCTTCGAGTGTCGAGAGCGCCTCGCGCAGCGAAGCCCGGCTGATCGCCAGTTCTTCCGATAACTGCCGCTGCGCCGGCAGCAGGCTCCCGACCGGATACACGCTCGATTCGATGCGCTCGCGAATGGTCGCGATCGCAGCGTCGGTCACGGTGTGCGGGACGTTTTTCATAGGAAGAAAACTGTATTGGCCGGTCTGACCGCCATTGTATGCGCGCGCCGGCCAGACGTGCGTGCGCTTTTGTGCGCCTGCGTTTCCATGCCCGTTATAAACAGGGTAAACCGCTACGAAAGCGTGCTTGACGGGCCTATATCGGCTTTCTAATATTCCCCATCACAGCACTGGTCCGACCAGTCGGAACAGTTGCTCCGATTCTGAGACATTAAACCAGGAGACGGTCGTGTCGAGATTTCTGAATTCGCTGTTCGGCAGGGTAATGATCGCGTTGGTCATCGGCGTGGTGGTGGGCGCGCTCTTTCCGCAATTCGGCCAGTCGTTGCGGCCGCTGGGCGACGGCTTTCTGAAGCTCATCAAGATGGTGATCGGGCCGATCGTCTTCTGCGTGGTCGTGAGCGGCATGGCGAGCGCGGGCGATCTGAAGAAGGTCGGGCGCGTCGGGCTGAAGGCGGTGATCTACTTCGAGATCATGACGACGCTCGCGCTCGTGATCGGCGCGATTCTGGCGTGGGTGACGCGCCCGGGCGTCGGCATGAACATCGACCTGCATACGCTCAATGCGGCGTCGCTCACCACCTACACGGAGCACGCGAAGAGCCTCAAGGACACCGCAGGCTTTCTGCTGAAGATCATTCCCGACACCGCCATCGACGCCTTCGCGAAGGGCGACATCCTGCAAGTACTCGTCTTTGCCGTGCTGTTCGGTTCGGCGCTCTCGATGCTCGGCAACAAGGCGCAGCGCGTGACGCTGTTCATCGACGAACTGTCGACGGTGTTCTTCCGCATCATGTCGTTCATCATCAAGCTCGCGCCGCTCGGCGTGCTCGGCGCCATCGCGTTCACGACCGGCCAGTACGGCGTCGCGTCGCTCAAGCAGCTCGGCCTGCTCGTCATGGTGTTCTACGCAAGCTGCTTCCTGTTCGTGTTCGTCGTGCTGGCGGTGGTGATGCGGCTCGCGGGCTTCTCCATCTTCAAGCTCGTGCGCTATCTGCGCGAGGAACTGTCGATCGTGCTCGGCACGGCGTCGTCGGATGCTGTGTTGCCGCAGATCATGCGCAAGCTCGAATGGATGGGCATCAAGGATTCGACCGTCGGTCTCGTGATCCCGACCGGCTATTCGTTCAACCTCGACGGCTTCTCGATCTATCTGACGCTCGCGGTGATTTTCATCGCGCAGGCGACCAATACGCCGCTGTCGCTGCATGACCTGATCGTCGTCGTGCTGGTGTCGCTGGTGACGTCGAAGGGCGCGCACGGCATTCCCGGCTCGGCGATCGTGATTCTCGCCGCGACGCTCTCCGCCATTCCCGCCATTCCCGTGCTCGGCCTCGTGCTGATTCTGCCGGTCGACTGGTTCGTCGGCATCGCGCGTGCCGTCACCAATCTGATCGGCAACTGCGTGGCGACGGTGGTCGTGGCGGTGTGGGAGAAGGACATCGACCGGGCGCGCGCCCAGCGCGTGCTCGACCAGGACGCCGAATACCGCTTCGTGCCGGCCGCGCCGGAACACGCGCACGGCCACGAACCCGCGCATGCACTCTGAACCGGTCTGAAGCCGGTACGAACATCATCGCAACTGAGAGAAACCGAAGGAAACTGATATGGCCAACCCGATTCTCGACGCAGACGCTCCCGCCTTCGCGCGCCGCTACATGAACCTGGCGGACCCGCGTCTCGGCGCGCAGGCGCTCTTCGCGACCGACGAATTCTTCGCGCCGAAGGAACGCATGCTGGAGCCTCAGCCCGCAGTGTTCATCCCCGGCAAATACGACGAACACGGCAAGTGGATGGACGGCTGGGAGACGCGCCGCAAGCGCACGACGGGCTACGACTACTGCATCGTCAAGTTGGCGCGCGCGGGCGTGATTCACGGCATCGACATCGATACGAGTCACTTCACCGGCAACTTTCCGCCGGCCGCGTCGATCGAGGCGTGCTACAGCGCCAGCGCCAATCCGCAGGAAGACGGCGACTGGCGCGAGATCGTCCCGGCGACGACGCTCAAGGGCAATCATCATCACTATCTCGAGATCGCGGACGGGCGCGCCTACACGCATCTGCGTGTGAATATCTATCCGGATGGCGGCATCGCGCGGCTGCGTGTCTACGGCCAGCCGAAGACGGATTTTTCGCGCGTCGAGCGCGGCACGCTGCTGGATCTGGCCGCGATCGAAAACGGCGCGTATCTCGTCGCGGCGAACAATCAGCATTTCGGGCCAGCTTCGCAAATGCTGATGCCCGGGCGCGGCGTGAACATGGGCGACGGCTGGGAGACGCGCCGCCGCCGCGAGCCCGGCAACGACTGGGCGATTGTCGCGCTGGCCGCGCCGGGCGTGATCCGCGCGATCGAAGTCGATACCGCGCACTTCAAGGGCAATTTTCCGGACCGCTGTTCGCTGCAAGCGGCGCGCGTCACCGGCGGGACGGACGACTCGCTCGTCACGCAGGCGATGTTCTGGCCAGTGCTGCTCGACGAGCAAAAGCTCGCGATGGACAACGTGCATCGCTTCGAGAAGGAGATCGCGGCGCTCGGGCCCGTCACGCACGTGCGCTTCAACATTTTTCCGGATGGCGGCGTATCGCGGCTGCGCATTTTCGGTGAACTCGAATGAAGACGCTCACGCTGGAGCCGCTCACGCGCGAAGCGTTCGCGCCGTTCGGGGATGTCATCGAACTCGAAGGCGCGCGCCACTTTCCGATCAACGCGGGCACGACTGAACGCTTCCACGATCTGGCGAACGTCGATATCGGTTTCGAGAGCGGCGGGCGGCCGCTCATCAACGTGTTTCGCGGACAGCCGCGTCCGCAGCCCGTCGCGATCTCGATGATGGAGCGGCATCCGCTCGGCAGTCAGGCGTTCGTGCCGCTTGCGCAGGTGCGCTATCTCGTGGTGGTCGCGCCGGCGGGCGAGTTCGACGCGGCGGGCCTGCGCGCGTTTCATGCGCGCGGCTGGCAAGGCGTGAACTATGCGCGCGGCGTGTGGCATCACCCGCTCATCGTGCTCGACCGAGAGGGCGATTTCATCGTCGTGGACCGTGGCGGCGATCAGCCGAACTGCGACGAGATCGCGCTGCCCGAAACCTATACGTTGATCGAAGCCGCGGCGCGCGCTGCCTAGTTTCATCATTCAGCACGTAAAAGCGAATGCGACTGCGAATCGATCGCAGACGCAAACCGCAAAACGTAGGGGCGAAACGAAACCGCCGTCCATCGAGCCGATGGACGGCGGTTTTTACGTCAACGCGCCGGAAGCCGGCGCGCCGCTCAGTGCTTCCGATGCGGGCAGTTTTCCTTCGTGCATGTGCCGTACAGCGCAAGCGCATGCTCGTGGAGCTTGAAACCGCGTTCCTTCGCGATCGATTGCTGGCGGCGTTCGATCTCGGCATCGAAGAACTCTTCGACGCGCCCGCAGTCGAGACACACGAGGTGATCGTGGTGCGAACCCTCGTTGAGCTCGAAGACCGCCTTGCCCGATTCGAAATTGCTCCGCGACAGCAGACCGGCCTGCTCGAACTGCGTGAGCACGCGATAAACCGTCGCGAGACCGATATCGAGCTCTTCGTTGAGCAGGCTTCGATACACGTCTTCGGCAGTCAGATGGCGCACCGGACTATGCTGAAAAATTTCGAGGATCTTGAGGCGGGGCAGCGTCGCCTTGAGTCCGATATTTTTGAGATCGGAGGGATTGGTCATGGCTAGGCATCCCTAGAGTACAATTCAAGGTTGTCATAGTAATGTGTTTTTCCGATTCCCGACATCCTGTACCGTCTCAGGCGGAACCGGACGAATGGAGCGCGGCCTCCGGGCATCTCGCGTGAAAGGTGAAATGTTTTCAAAATCTTTATCGAATAGCAGGGAGAGCCGTCGCATGCGGGGAATCGTGATCGCAGCAACTTTGGCCGCATTACTCGCCGGCTGCTCGGCGTACGACAGCGTCACACAGAAAATTGCACAAAGCATCACGCCGTATCGGATCACGGTTGTGCAAGGCAACTTCGTTTCGGCGGAAGCGGCCGCGCAGATGCAGGTCGGCATGTCGCGCGATCAGGTGAGACAGATCCTCGGCACGCCGCTTCTGACCGACATGTTCCACGCGGACCGCTGGGACTACGTGTTCTATTTCAAGCGCGGGTCCACTTCCGTGGTTCAGCAGCGTGATTTCGTCGTGAACTTCGCGAGCGATCGTGTGGTGAGCTGGTCGGGCGGCGAGAATCTGCCGTCGAACCTGGAATTGCTCGCCGAGATCGACGGCGACAAGGGCGTCAAGGTCGCGAAGACCGCAGCGGCGCCCACGGCGGCATCGGTGCCGGCGGCATCGACGGTTGCAGTGACCGCTCCGTCCGGCGAACCGTCCACGCAGCCGAACACGGCGGCGGCGTTCGCGGGTGACGCCAATCAGGAAGCCGCGCAGGCCGCCAATCGCGCGACGGCGCAGGTCGATATGCCCACGGGCCGCCAGCGTTCGTCGACGTACAGCAGCGCGCCGCAAAGTGCGGGCGGTGCGCCGGGTTCGGCGGGCGCGGGCGGCAGCAACTCCCAGATCCAGCTTCAGCGCAAGCCGCAGCAGATCAACATTCCGGACAGCAGCGCGGTGGGACCGGCGAGCACGTCGCCTACGCCGCCGAACGCGGGCGGTCAGGCGCAGTTCACCATGCCGCAGTAATCCGGCCCTCCCGGGAAGCCGCGCGCCGTGCGCGGCTTCCTGCTGCATTTCAATTTGCAAAATCCATCGCGTGCGGGTTGCGCGGTTCGACACGAGACTGCCATGAAGATCGCCATCGCCGGCGCATCGGGCCGCATGGGCCGGATGCTGATCGAAACCGTTCTCTCTGATCCGGACGCGCAACTCACGGGCGCGCTCGACCGGCCCGGCGTGCCGCAACTCGGCCAGGACGCGGGCGCGTTTCTCGGCAAGACCACGGGCGTTTTGCTGACCGACGACATCGAGCGCGTGTTCGCCGACGCCGATTATCTGATCGACTTCACGCGACCCGAAGGCACGCTCGCGCATCTCGACGCGGCGCTGCGACATAACGTGAGGATGATCATCGGCACGACCGGTTTCTCCGACGAGCAGAAAGCGCAGTTGAAGAAGGCAGGCGAGAAGATCGGCGTGGTGTTCGCGCCGAACATGAGCGTCGGCGTGAATGTCACGATGAAGCTGCTCGAATTCGCGGCGAAGCATTTCTCGCAGGGTTACGACATCGAGATCATCGAGGCGCATCACCGTCACAAGGTCGATGCGCCGTCGGGCACGGCGCTCGGCATGGGCGAAGTGATCGCCAAGGCGCTCGGGCGCGATCTGAAGGACTGCGCCGTGTACGCGCGCGAAGGCGTGACGGGCGAGCGCGATCCGTCGACCATCGGCTTTTCGGCGATCCGCGGCGGCGATATCGTCGGCGATCACACGGTGTTGTTCGCGGGCATCGGCGAGCGCATCGAGATCACGCACAAATCCGCAAGCCGTCTCTCCTACGCTCAGGGCGCGCTGCGCGCCGTACGTTTCCTCGAAGGCCACGAGCGGGGCTTCTTCGATATGCAGGACGTGCTCGGCCTGCGCTGATCCCGGCTCGTGACCATGGCGGAAACTGGCGTCATCCATTATTTGCAATCCGGCGACGCCGTCACGCACGCCGTCGCCGGCTTGCTGCTGGCGATGTCGCTCGCGAGCTGGTGTTTCCTGCTCGTGAAGGCGTGGATTCTCGCGCGCGCCAAATGGCAGGGGCCGCGCGCATTGCAGCACTTCTGGCAGGCGGCGAGTCTGACGGACGGCATCGGCGCGTTGCGGCGCACGGATCGCGAGCGCGTGTTCCTGCCGCTCGCCGAGGCCGCGTGGCGCGCGTCGCAGGCGGAAATGCCGGGCGCGTTGCTGGCGCAAGTGGAGCGCAGCGAGCGCGTCTTGCGGGCGCTTCGGCAGGCGCTGCTGAAGTCGCAGCGGCGGCTCGAGTTCGGCCAAGTGCTGCTCGCATCGGTGGGCGCGACCGCGCCGTTCGTCGGCTTGCTCGGCACTGTCTGGGGCATTTATCACGCGCTCGGCAGCATCGCGTCGAGCGGGCAGGCGATGATCGAGAACGTCGCGGGGCCGGTCGGCGAGGCGCTCATCATGACGGCGTTCGGGCTGGTCGTCGCGATTCCGGCGGTGCTTGCCTATAACGTGCTCGGGCGCTATGTGCGGCAGGTTTCGGAGGAGCTGGACGGCTTCGCGCACGATCTGCATGCGTTCGTGTGTGGCAAAGGCAACTAGGAGCCCCGCAATGGCCTTCGGCGGACTCGAAAACAAGCCCAACAGCCAGCCCATGGCGGACATCAACATGACGCCGCTCATCGACGTCATGCTGGTGCTGCTCGTCATCTTCATCATCACGGCGCCGCTCTTCACGCACGCGATCCGGCTCGATTTGCCGAAGGTCGCGTCGCAACCCGCGCGCGAGACGCCGCAAACCGTCACGCTGTCCATCGACGACGCCGGCAAGCTTTTCTGGAACGATACGCCCGTCAGTTTCGAGCAGATGCGCACGCGTTTCGCCGACGCCGGCAAAACCGCGCAACCGCCTGAGCTGCACCTGCGGGCGTCGGCCGGGACGCGTTATGACGTCATCGCGCAGGTGATGGGCGCCGCGCAGCAGGCAGGGCTCGCGCGCATCGGCTTCGTCACGCAGCCTGTGCGGCCGCCGGCGAATACGCCCGCGCACTGAACCCCGCACTGAGCCCCGCGCCGAACCCCGCGCCAGAACCGGTCTGCGCGCCAGCGGCGGCGCATCGAACGGTATAATCGCGATTTGCCCGTTTTTGTCCGTCTGGCACGCAGAGCGCCGCCAGCAGGCCAGAATCCGACGTAGCGCCAGCCCCGTTTCAAGCCAGGCGGCGAAGCCGAAGCGCACGCGGCAGGTCCCGAGGTCCGTTCCCAGCATTAGCGTAAAGCCACCACACCATGCACGATAAATACGTACCCGCCGACGTCGAATCCGCCGCGCAGAGCAACTGGCGCGCGAACGACGTCTACCGGACGACCGAGACGTCGGCCAAGCCCAAGTTCTATTGCGTCTCGATGCTGCCGTATCCGTCGGGCAAGCTGCACATGGGTCACGTGCGCAACTACACCATCAACGACGTGATGTACCGTTATCTGCGCATGAACGGTCACAACACGCTCATGCCGATGGGCTGGGACGCGTTCGGCATGCCCGCCGAGAACGCGGCCATGGCGAACAACGTGCCGCCGGCAAAGTGGACGTACGACAACATCGCGTACATGAAGAAGCAGATGCAGTCCATGGGCCTCGCCATCGACTGGTCGCGCGAAGTCGCCACCTGCTCGCCCGAGTACTACAAGTGGAACCAGTGGCTGTTTCTGAAGATGCTGGAAAAGGGCATCGCGTACAAAAAGACGGGCACGGTGAACTGGGATCCGGTCGATCAGACCGTGCTCGCCAACGAACAGGTCATCGACGGGCGCGGCTGGCGCTCGGGCGCGCTCGTCGAAAAGCGCGAAATCCCGATGTACTACCTGCGCATCACCGACTACGCCGATCAACTGCTCGACGATCTCGAAGGCCTCGGCTGGCCCGAGCGCGTCAAGATCATGCAGCAGAACTGGATCGGCAAGAGCTTCGGCGTGAATTTCGGCTTCCCGTATGAGATCGACGGCGAAGCGAAGCTGCTGCGCGTGTTCACCACGCGGGCCGACACCATCATGGGCGTCACGTTCGCGGCGGTCGCGGCGGAGCATCCGCTCGCCACGCGTCTCGCGCGCGATAACGCGGACCTTCAGGCGTTCATCGAGGAATGCAAGCGCGGCGGCGTCGCGGAAGCGGATGTCGCCACGATGGAAAAGAAGGGCATGCCCACGGGCTTCTTCGTCACGCATCCGCTGACGGGCGCGCAGGTCGAAGTGTGGGTCGGCAATTACGTGCTGATGTCCTACGGCGAAGGCGCGGTGATGGGCGTGCCGTCGCATGACGAACGCGACTTCGCGTTCGCGAAGAAATACGATTTGCCGATCAATCAGGTGATCGCGGTCGAGGGCAAGACCTATTCGACGGACGCGTGGGAAGAGTGGTACGGCGACAAGACCGCCGGCCGCCTCATCAACAGCGGCAAGTACGACGGCCTCACCACCGAAGAGGCGATCGAAGCCATCGCCGCGGATCTCAAGGCGAAAGGCTTCGGCGACAAGCAGATCACCTGGCGTCTGCGCGACTGGGGCATTTCGCGTCAGCGCTATTGGGGCACGCCGATCCCGATCATCCACTGCCCGAGCTGCGGCGACGTGCCGGTGCCCGAGAAGGATCTGCCTGTCGTGCTGCCGGAAGACCTCGTGCCGGACGGCACGGGCAATCCGCTCGCAAAGTCGGAAGCGTTCCTCAACTGCGCGTGCCCGAAGTGCGGCGCGGCGGCGAAGCGCGAAACCGACACCATGGACACCTTCGTCGATTCGTCCTGGTACTTCTCGCGCTACAGCGCGCCGGACGCCAAGACCATGGTCGATGAGCGCACCGACTACTGGATGCCGATGGATCAGTACATCGGCGGGATCGAACACGCGATTCTTCACCTGTTGTATTCGCGCTTCTGGACGAAGGTCATGCGCGACATGGGCCTCGTCAAGTTCGGCGAACCGGCGAAGAACCTGCTCACGCAGGGCATGGTGCTGAACGAGACGTTCTATCGCGAAGACGCGTCGGGCAAGAAGACCTGGTACAACCCGCTCGAAGTCACCGTGGCGCACGACGACAAGGGCCGTCCGACGGGCGCGACGCACATCGCCGACGGCCAGCCGGTCGTGCTCGGCGGCGTCGAGAAGATGTCGAAGTCGAAGAACAACGGCGTCGATCCGCAGACGCTGATCGACCAGTACGGCGCGGACACCGCGCGTCTGTTCGTGATGTTCGCCGCGCCGCCGGAGCAGTCGCTCGAATGGTCGGGCGCGGGCGTGGAAGGCGCGAGCCGCTTCCTGCGCCGCGTGTGGCACTTCGCGCACGACAATGCACACGTGCTGCGCCAGCACGGCAAGCTCGACGCATCGACGCTCGGCGACGCCGACAAAGCGCTGCGCCGCGAAATTTACACCGTGCTCAAGCAGGCCGATTTCGACTACGGCCGTCTGCAGTACAACACGGTCGTGTCCGCCGCCATGAAGATGCTCAACGCGCTCGACGGCGCGAAGAGCGCGGGCGACGGCGTGCTCAACGAAACCTTCAGCGTGCTGTTGCGCGTGCTGTATCCGGTGGTGCCGCACGTCACGTTCCAGTTGTGGTCGGAACTCGGTTACGACGCCAGCTTCGGTCCGCTGCTCGACGCGCCCTGGCCCAAGGTCGACGAAGCCGCGCTCGAACAGGCGGAGATCGAACTCGTGCTGCAAGTGAACGGCAAAGTGCGCGGCGCGCTGACGGTGGCGAAGGACGCATCGCGCGAAGCTATCGAGAAAGCGGCGGTCGCGCATGAAATGTTCGAGAAGTTTGCGGAAGGCCGCGCGCCGAAGAAGGTGATCGTGGTGCCGGGCCGTCTCGTGAACGTGGTCGTTTGATGCGCAAAGCCAAGGGAGTCGATGTGACCGGGAAAGCCGTCGAAAAAGGCGTAAGCAGGCGTTCGTTTCTCGCGCTCTTGGGCGGCGCGGCCGCGCTGTCCGCATGCGGCTTCCAGTTGCGCGGACAGCAGGACTACGCGTTCAAGCGGCTGGCGATCACGGGCGGCGCGCCGCAGATGGTCGCGCGTCTCGAGCGCCTGGTGCAGGGCGGCAGCGACACGGTCATCGTCAAGCCGTTCGAGAAGCCGGACGCAACGCTCAATCTGTCGGAAGGCACGGGTCTCAGCACGCTCAGCCTGAATTCGCAGGGCGTGGTGCAGGAATATGAGCTCATCTACAACCTGAGCTACTCGCTGTATGGCGCCGACGGCACGCTGCTGATCCCGCCGAGCGTGATTGCGCTGAATCGCGCGATGACCTACAGCGACCAGTACACGCTCGCCAAAGGGCAGGAAGCGACGCTCCTCTACAACGACATGCGCAACGACGCCGTCGATCAGCTGACGCGCCGTCTGGCGGTCGTGCGTTCGCTGCATCCGGCGCCGGGCGAGCAGACGCCGGGCGTCGCGCCGCGCGCGCCGCTGCCGACGCCGCCGCTCTGATCGTCCGCGGCGCTCGCTCATGCAACTGAAGCTCGACGCGCTCGATGCGCATCTCGCGAAAGGCCTGAAGGGTCTGTACGTCGTCTACGGCGACGAGCATCTGCTCGCGCAGGAAGCGTGCGACCGCATCCGGGCCACCGCGCGCGCGAGCGGTTTTACGGACCGCTCCGTGTTCACGGTCGAGCGCGGCTTCGACTGGAGCGCGCTCATCGGGGCGACGCAGTCGATGTCGCTGTTCGGCGACCGTCAGCTGATCGAGTTGCGCATTCCCACCGGCAAGCCCGGCAAGGAAGGCGCAGACGCGCTGAAGACGCTCGCCGGCGCCGACAATCCCGATGTCGTGACGCTCGTCACGCTGCCGCGTCTGGACGCCGCAACGCAGAAATCCGCGTGGTTTTCGGCGTTGCTCGGCGCGGGCGTCGCGCTGAAGATCGATCCGGTCGAGCGCGCGCAATTGCCGATGTGGGTCGGTCAGCGGCTCGCGCAACAAGGCCAGCGCGTGGCGCCGGGCGAAGAAGGGCGGCGCGCGCTCGCATTCGTGGCAGAACGGGTGGAAGGCAATCTGCTGGCCGCGCATCAGGAAATCCAGAAGCTCGGGCTTTTGTATCCCGAAGGCGTGCTCACCTTCGAGCAGATCCACGACGCCGTGCTCAATGTCGCGCGCTACGACGTGTTCAAGCTCAACGAAGCGATGCTCACCGGCGATATCGGGCGCCTCGCGCGCATGCTCGACGGCCTGAAGGGCGAAGGCGAGGCCGCCGTGCTCGTGCTGTGGGCGCTCGTCGAGGAAGTGCGCACGCTGTTGCGCATCAAGCGCGGCGTCGCGTCGGGCAAGCCGCTTGCCACGCTCATGCGCGAGAACCGCGTGTGGGGGCCGCGCGAACGGCTGATCGGCCCGGCGCTCGCACGCGTGACCGACGAAGCGCTGGAACGCGCGCTGTCGCTGGCGGCGCGGCTCGATCGTCAGGTCAAGGGTTTGTCCGGCAGCACGGGCAAGCGCGGCAGCGAGCCGCCGCCCGATCCGTGGGCCGGCATGTTCGAACTGGCGATGGCGGTCGCAGGCGGCAAACCGGCATCGGCGCCACGGCCGCGTCGCTAGGCCGCCTTCGTCGTGCGCTGTTGCCGCGCGCACAACCGCTTAAAATGTGATTCTGTGCCTCCGAGGCGCCTTGCTGCGCGCCTCCGCTCACGAAACGAGACTGACGATGAACATCGATCAATACATGACCGACCTCGGCCGCCGCGCCCGCACGGCGTCGCGCGCGATGGCGCGGGCGTCCACGGCTGCGAAGAACGCGGCGCTGCTGGCGGTGGCCGACGCCATCGAACGCGAGCGCGAGGCGCTCAAGCAGGCGAACGCGCGCGATCTCGCCCGGGCGCGCGAAAAAGGCCACGACGCCGCGTTCATCGACCGCCTGACGCTCTCGGAGAAGGCGCTCGACACGATGGTCGAAGGCCTGCGCCAGGTCGCCGGCCTCGCCGATCCGATCGGCGAAATCAGCGGGCTCAAGTTTCGCCCGAGCGGCATTCAGGTCGGACAAATGCGCGTGCCGCTCGGCGTGATCGGCATCATCTACGAATCGCGGCCGAACGTGACCATCGACGCCGCCGCGCTTTGTCTCAAATCCGGCAACGCAACCATTCTGCGCGGCGGCTCCGAAGCGCTCGAATGCAACACGGCGCTCGCGAAGCTGATCGGCATCGGGCTTGCGGCAGCCGGTTTGCCGCAGGACGCCGTGCAGGTCGTCGAGACGGCGGATCGCGCGGCGGTCGGCAAGCTCATCACGATGACCGAATTCGTCGACGTGATCGTGCCGCGCGGCGGCAAGAGCCTGATCGCGCGGCTGATGGAAGAATCCCGCGTGCCGATGATCAAGCATCTGGACGGCATCTGCCACGTCTACGTGGACGATCGCGCGGATCTCGGCAAGGCGGCGGCCATTTGCGACAACGCGAAGACGCATCGTTACGGCACCTGCAACACGATGGAAACGCTGCTCGTCGCGCGCGGCATTGCGGGCGAGGCGCTGCCGCCGCTCGCGCGCGCGTATCAGGCGAAGGAGGTCGAACTGCGCGTCGACGCCGAAGCGCGCGCCGTGCTGGAAGCGGCGCGGATCGGCTCGCTCGTGGACGCGACCGAGGAAGACTGGAGCACGGAATATCTCGCGCCGATTCTGTCGATCAAGGTCGTCGGCGGTCTCGACGAAGCCATCGACCATATCAACACCTACGGCTCGCATCACACCGACGCGATCGTCACCGAAGACCACGACCGCGCGATGCGTTTCCTGCGCGAAGTCGATTCGGCGAGCGTGATGGTCAACGCGTCGACGCGTTTCGCCGATGGCTTCGAGTTCGGGCTGGGCGCAGAAATCGGCATTTCGAACGACAAGCTGCACGCGCGCGGCCCGGTCGGGCTGGACGGGCTGACGTCGCTGAAATACGTCGTGCTCGGCCGCGGGGAAGTGCGCCGGTAATCCCGCTCATCCTTTCCGCAACAATTCCACCAACAAGCACGCCCGAACGACAAGAACGATGCTCTGGATCAAATCGCTGCATATCGTGCTGGTGGCTTCGTGGTTCGCGGGGCTTTTTTATCTGCCGCGCATTTTCGTGAACCTCGCGATGGAAACGGACGCCGCCGCCACCGCGCGCCTGTTGCTGATGGCGCGCAAGTTGTTTCGCTTCATGACGTTCATCGCGGTGCCGGCGCTCGCCTGCGGGTTGTGGCTGTGGCTCGTCGTCGGGATCGGCGCGGGGCAGGGCTGGCTGCACGCAAAGCTCACGATCGTCGCGCTGATCATCGTGTATCACGCGTATTGCGGGCGCCTGCTGCATACCTTCCAGCGCGGCGAAAACACGCGCTCGGACAAATGGTACCGCATGTTCAACGAATTGCCCGTGCTCGGGTTGCTCGGCGCGACGCTGCTCGTCGTCATCAAGCCATTCTGAGTTTTTAGCGTTTTTAGCGTGGGCCGCGCGCGCGGCTCACGTGCCCACGCGCCGGCTCTCCAGCACGTCTTTCGCTTCGGCGAGCTTCTCCGCCAGTTCCGGCCCGCGCGCGAGCGCAAGGCCCACCGCCAGAATGTCGCCGATCGCGAGATGCGAAACGCGTGACGTCATCGGCGAAAAAATATCCGTGTCTTCATCGACGTTGGCGAAGAGTCCGACCGTCGCCATGCGCGCGAGCGGCGAGTTGCCGTGCGTGATCGCGATGACCTTCGCGCCGCCGTGCAGCGCCGATTTGCACGCGTCCAGAATGTCGCGCGTGCGGCCCGTGTTCGAGATCGCGACGACGACATCGCCGTCGCCCAGCAGCGCGGCGGAAGTCGTGTACGTATGCGGATCGGAATAGGCGACCGACGGCACGCCCAGCTTGAAGAACTTGTGCTGCATGTCGAGCGCGGCGATACCCGAGCCGCCCGCGCCGTAAAACTCGATGCGCCGCGCCTGCGCCAGCAGTGCGATCGCCGCCGCCACGCTGTCCGACGAAAGACTATTGCGCACCTGAATCAGCGCGCCGATGGTCCGGTCCAGCACCTTCGCCGCGACGCCGGCGGCGGGCTCGTCGCTGCGCACGTCGCGATAAACCGTGGGAACGTCGGCTGCTACGCTTTGAGCGAGGCGTATCTTGAACTCGCGAAATCCCGAGAAACCTAGCGCCTGACAGAAACGCGCGATAGTCGGCTGGCTGACGCCCGCGCGCGCGGCGAAATCGGTCATCGACAGATCGAGCACTTCGCGCGGCGCTTCGAGCACGTAATCGGCCAGCTTGCGCTCCGAGGGGCGCAACTGTTCGCGCATCGCTTCGACTTGGGACAGCAACATCGGAAATCTCGCCTATGCTGAAAATTGCCTGCGACTATAGCCGATGATCGGTCTTGTACAAATACTACATATTTTCGACGAAGAATCTCAGGGATTTCCCTGAGATGCGCTCCAGAAAAGGCACAGAGATAAGCGATCGCTTAACGATTGTGCCGGAAAAGCGCGTTGTCTTCGTGTAGTTTTTCTACTAATATTCCGGACATCGGCACACAGACACTACAAAGACCCAATCCGCCGTTCCTCGCGATTCAAAACCCAAAGCTCGACGGCAGGCGCGCCGGGAGTGAGACGAAGGAGCATCGATGGTTTCCCCGCATTCGCAACTCAAAAAAGTCACCGACCGCATCATCGAGCGCAGCAAGCCGACGCGTGCGGCCTATCTCGCGCGCATCGACGCTGCGCAAGGCATGTTCCCCGCGCGCGGCGCACTGTCGTGCGCGAATCTCGCGCATGGCTTCGCCGGTCTCGAAGGCCAGGAAAAATTCGCGATCAAGGCGGTGCGCGAGCCGAATGTCGGCATTGTGTCGTCGTATAACGAAATGCTGTCCGCGCACGCGCCGTACAAAAGCTTTCCGGACATCATCAAGCAGGCGGCGCGCGAGCACGGCGGCATCGCGCAGTTCGCGGGCGGCGTGCCCGCCATGTGCGACGGCATCACGCAGGGCAACGCGGGCATGGAACTGTCGCTGTTTTCGCGCGAAGTGATCGCGATGAGCACGGCGGTCGCCCTCACGCACAACATGTTCGACGCCGCGCTGTGTCTCGGCGTCTGCGACAAGATCGTGCCGGGCCTGGCGATCGGCGCGTTGCAGTTCGGGCATCTGCCGACCATTTTCGTGCCCGCCGGCCCGATGACGAGCGGCCTCACCAACGACGACAAGGCGAAGGTGCGCCAGGAGTTCGCGACCGGCAAGTGCGACCGCAGCGCGCTGCTCGAAGCGGAAGCGGCCGCCTATCACGGCCACGGCACCTGCACGTTCTACGGCACGGCCAACAGCAACCAGATGCTGATGGAAGTGATGGGCCTGCATCTGCCCAGTTCGGCGTTCGTGCATCCGCACACGCCGCTGCGCGACGCGCTCACCGCCGAGGCCGCGCGCCGCGTGCTGGACCTGACGCACGAGCGCGGCAACTACACGCCGATCGGCCGCGTCGTCGACGAAAAGGCGATCGTCAACGGCATCGTCGCGTTGCTCGCGACCGGCGGCTCGACCAATCACACGCTGCATCTCGTGGCGATCGCGCGGGCGGCGGGCGTCATCATCGACTGGAACGACTTCGACGAACTCTCGCAAGTGGTGCCGCTGCTCGCGAAGATCTACCCGAATGGCAAGGCCGACGTGAACCATTTCCACGCGGCGGGCGGCGTCGCGTTCCTCGTGCGCAATCTGCTCGAAGGCGGGCTGCTGCACGAAGATGTGCAGACGGTTGCAGGCTTTGGTCTGTCGCATTACACGAAGGAACCGAAGCTAATCGACGGCAAGCTGCAATGGGTCGACGGCGCCGCCGAAAGTCACGACGACAAGGTGCTGCGCGGCATCGGCGTGCCGTTCCAACCGGACGGCGGCCTGCGTCTCATGCAGGGCAAGCTCGGGCGCGGCGTCATCAAGATTTCGGCGGTCGCGCCTGAGCATCGCGTGGTGAAGGCGCCGGCCATCGTCTTCAATTCGCAGGAAGAAGTGCAGGAAGCGTTCGACAAGGGCGAACTGAAGCGCGATTTCGTCGCCGTGGTGCGCTTTCAGGGCGCGCGGGCGAACGGCATGCCGGAACTGCATCGGTTGACGCCGCTGCTCGGCGTGTTGCAGGATCAGGGCTTTCATGTGGCGCTCGTCACCGATGGCCGCATGTCGGGCGCGTCGGGCAAGGTGCCGGCCGTCATTCACGTATCGCCCGAAGCGCTGCTGCACGGGCCGCTCGGCAAGGTCCGCACCGGCGACATGCTGGTGATCGACGCGCCCGCGGGCGTGCTCGATATCGAGATCGACGTGAACGAGTGGGCGGCGCGGGAAGTCGAGGCGCCGCTGCGTCAGGCGGACAACGAAGTCGGCTTCGGCCGCGAACTGTTCGGCGTGTTCCGCAGCGCGGCGCTGCCGGCGGAAGAGGGCGCGTCGGTGTTCGGTCCGCTGGTCGGCGCGCCGGACGGCCACGGTTCGAGCGCGCACGGCGGGTCCGCGCGGGAGCGCAATCCATTGCGCGACAACGCGCGCGCTGCGGCATCGGCGCTGAACAAGGCGCACGCCACGCATCAATGAGCAACCCGGCGCCGGGAACCTGAGAGAAACCCGCGGACAGACCCGCCTATGCAGCGGGCGCCGCACAAAAACCAGGAGTCGCATCAAATGAAAACGGTAAGCGAAATCGTGCGTCTGGGACCGGTGATCCCGGTGCTGGCTTTCGATTCGGTGGAACAGGGCGAGCACGTCTCGCGCGCGCTGCACGCCGGCGGCGTGAAAGTGCTCGAAATCACGCTGCGCACGGCGGCGGGCATCGCCGCGATCGAGCGCGCAAGCCAGCTCGCGGACGATATCGTCGTCGGCGTGGGCACGATCACGAAGCCCGAGCATTGCGCGCAGGCGAAGAAGGCGGGCGCGCAGTTCGGCGTGTCGCCGGGTCTCACGAAAGACATGCACAAGGCCGCCCAGGACGCGGGATTGCCGCTTCTGCCGGGCGTGATGACGCCGTCCGACATCATCGCCGCGATGGAACTGGGCTACGAGATCGTCAAGTTTTTCCCGGCGCAGCAGGCCGGCGGCATCCCGATGCTGCAAGCATTCCACGGCCCCTTCCCGAACCTCAAGATTTGCCCGACGGGCGGCATCACGGCCGAAACCGCGCCGAGCTTTCTCGCGCAACCGAACGTGGTGTGCGTGGGCGGCTCGTGGCTAACGCCGAAGGCCGCGCTCGCCGCGCAAAACTGGGAAGAAGTCACGCGCCTCGCGCGCGCCGCGAGCGAACTCGCGCCGCATAAATAAAACGAAGTCAGCGAATTAAGCGTGTACCCGACAGGCGCGCCCGGTGCGCGCCTATCACTTATCCGGAAGTTTGGTAATCCTGAGTTTTCCCGCAGGATCGCCGCCGGACACACATAAAGACGCCAAAGAGCAGCGTCTTCCCCGCCAAACGCCCCGCTTACAAGTAAAATTCTGTGGCCCAGCGCCATGTGCGCGCTTGCCGGACATTGCCGAGGTGTGCAGTGCAGCGACGGCAAACGCATCCATAGCGCAGAAAAACAACCTCAACGTTATGAAAGGAGGCGTCATGCCAGCCGTCCACGGGAGCATGTTGCTGCTCTACGCGGTGATCGCGATCGCGGTTTTGATCCTGATGATCGCACGCTATAAAGTCTATCCATTCCTCGTCCTCATGATCGTGTCCGTGCTGCTCGCGCTTGCGGTCGGCATGCCGATGGACAAGATCGTCAAATCGTTCGAAACCGGCAACGGCAATACGCTCGGCCACATTGCCGTGGTCGTGGGTCTCGGCACGATGCTCGGCAAGATGATGGCCGAATCCGGCGGCGCCGAGCGCATCGCCAATACGCTGATCAATCTGTTCGGCGAGAAGAACATTCACTGGGCGATGATGGTCGTCGCGATCATCGTCGGCTTGCCGGTGTTCTTCGAAGTCGGCTTCGTGCTGTTGATTCCGATCGCGTTCAACGTCGCCAAGCGCACCGGCAAGTCGCTGCTGCTGATCGGCCTGCCGATGGTCGCGGGCCTCTCGGTCGTGCACGGCCTGATTCCGCCGCACCCGGCCGCGCTGCTCGCGGTGCAGCAGTATCACGCGGATATCGGCAAGACGATCGCTTACGGGCTGATCGTCGGCGTGCCGACGGCAATCGTCGCGGGTCCGTTGTTTGCGCTTCTGATCAGCAAATACATCAAGCTGCCGGATACCAACGCGCTCGCCGACCAGTTCACCGAAAAACACGGCGACACCGCGGTGAAGCGCGAGTTGCCGAGCTTCGGCATCACGCTGTTCACCATTTTGCTGCCGGTGATCCTGATGCTCGTCGGCAGCTGGGCGGATCTGGTCTTCACGCCGAAGACGCTGCCCAATGATTTGCTGCGCTTCATCGGCCAGTCGGATATGGCGCTTCTGATCGCTGTGCTGGTCAGCTTCTGGACCTTCGGCGCGAAGCGCGGCTTCAACCGCGATCAGATTCAGAAGTTCTGCGGCGAGTGTCTTGCGCCGATCGCGGGCATCACGCTGATCGTCGGCGCGGGCGGCGGCTTCGGGCAAGTGCTGCGCGACAGCGGCATTTCGCAGCAGATCGTGGCGACCGCATCGCAGGCGCATCTGTCGCCGCTGCTGTTGGGCTGGTTCGTCGCCGCGCTGATCCGC